>NZ_JBHFFP010000001.1:0-766706 GCF_042611105.1 Neorhizobium fuzhouense
TCCGAATCTTCAAGAGCAGCCAGAGCCGAACCCTTGACGATCGGGATATCGTCGCCCGGGAAGTCGTAGGACGACAGAAGTTCGCGAACTTCCAGCTCGACGAGCTCGAGAAGTTCGGCGTCGTCAACCTGATCGACCTTGTTGAGGAATACGACGATGGCCGGAACGCCAACCTGACGGGCGAGCAGGATGTGCTCGCGGGTCTGCGGCATCGGGCCGTCGGCGGCGGAGCAAACCAGGATCGCGCCGTCCATCTGGGCAGCACCGGTGATCATGTTCTTGACGTAGTCGGCGTGGCCGGGGCAGTCAACGTGCGCATAGTGACGGTTGGCCGTCTCATACTCGACGTGCGCCGTCGAGATGGTGATGCCGCGCGCCTTTTCTTCCGGAGCAGCGTCGATCTGGTCGTACGCCTTGAACTCGCCGAAATACTTCGTGATCGCTGCCGTCAGAGACGTCTTGCCGTGGTCAACGTGGCCAATCGTGCCGATGTTCACATGCGGCTTGTTGCGCTCAAACTTGCTCTTTGCCATTGATGCTTCCTGTGATCAAAAAGAATGATGGACCCGCGCGTGCGGATTTGGTGTCGCCGTGTACGGCTTTCCCGTTCGATGCGCAAGATATAATTACGGTGTCGCCGTCTACAAGGCCCGGCGCTTCCGGCGCATCGTCAGAGTGGGTCTGTGGTGCCTGGGGAACTTGGAGCGGGTAGCGGGAATCGAACCCGCGTATTCAGCTTGGAAGGCTGCTGCTCTACCATTGAGCTATACCCGCGGGGTGGCTTGTCGGTCGAAGATCAGAATGGTGGAGGGAGTTGGATTTGAACCAACGTAGGCTGAGCCAACGGATTTACAGTCCGTCCCCTTTAACCACTCGGGCATCCCTCCAGTATTCTGTCTGGACCGAAGACCAAGCTCGTCTGTGTCTGCGGCGAAGTCGTTTGCCTCAGTCACGGCGGCGTATATGACTGCCCCGTTCGCCTCTGTCAACACGACTGGAAACGAAAAATGACAGAAAATTTAAATCTCTCCGGCGGCCTGTGGACAGAGGCCGGGACTATGCCGGATGGCGGCGCATCTGTATAAGGCGGCCATGAGCAAGGAAGATCGCCCCGACAAATCCGCCCGCGACACCCATTACGCGACGCTACGCCGACAGGTGCGCGACGCCAAGCGTGAGCGTGGCGAAATCCCGACCCCGCAGCAGGACCGCCGCAGTCGCCGCAAGGAAGACTGGACGCCGCCGCAACTGGCGCCCGACGTCGTCTATCTCTACGGCCTTCACACCGTGCGTGCCGCCCTCGACAACCGCGCGCGCAAGCTGATCAAGCTGTCGGTCACCCAGAACGCCTTTGCGCGCCTCGATATCGGGCAGCCCGAAAGCCTGCCCTACCCCGTCGAGTTCGTGTCGCCGCAGGATCTGGACAAGGTTCTGGGTCCTGATGCCATTCACCAGGGCGTCATGCTGGAAACCCGGCCGCTTCCGATGCGCCGGCTGGAGGCGCTGAAGGAGAGCCCGCTGCTGCTCGTGCTCGATCAGGTGACCGATCCGCACAATGTCGGCGCCATCATGCGCTCGGCTGTCGCCTTCGAGGCAGGCGCCATCATCACCACGCAGCGCCACAGCCCGACTGAATCCGGCGTGCTGGCAAAATCCGCCTCCGGCGCTCTTGAAATGATCCCCTATATCCAGGTGACGAATCTTGCCGATGCGCTCGGCGAACTGCATCGGCTCGGCTTCCAGACCATTGGTCTCGATTCGGAAGGACCGCAGCCGCTCGAGGGCACCTTTGCCGGATCGAAGGTGGCGCTGGTGCTGGGTTCCGAAGGCAAGGGACTTCGCCAGAAGACCCGCGAGACCTGCACAGCGCTTGCGCGTCTCGACATGCCCGGCGCCATCAAGTCGCTCAATGTCTCCAATGCCGCCGCGATTGCGCTCTATGCATCACGCCGGCATCTTGCCCAACCCACGGATTGATCGGCGCAGTCGCGCGCTCGACTGTCCATCACGCCGAAAAACGACGCATCCGCTCCGGCGGCAGCGCGTCGTTTCCGGCGCGCACCTCTGCGGCATACTGGATGGAGCCGATCAGCTCCAGATCGAACAGGGGTTTGGAAATGACGCCGAGCGCGCCGGGCACGCCGCCCGAAAGCGCTTCCGGGTTGGCCGTCATGAACACGACGGTCGCGCCCTTGGCGGCGAGGCTCCGACCGATGTCGGGGCCGGTCGGGCCATCCTGCAGCTGCACGTCGACAAAGGCGATATCGCAGGCATCGGAGTAGCGCAGCGCATCGGCGCGATTGGCCGCAATCCCGGCCACCTCGTGGCCGAGTGCAAGGACCGCTTCCTCAATGTGAAGCGCAATCAGCAGCTGGTCCTCTACGACCAGAATTCGAAACGCCATGGCCCCCTCGTTTTGCCTTATTTGTACGCGCAACGCGTGATCCCGGCAATGGTTCCCGCAACGGTTTGACCGTGGGCCGGCTTGGCCGGCTAGCCTGCCTCCGCCAGATCCTCGGACGCTTGATCCGGGTGGACGGCCATGATCTGGCGGATTGCCGGCAGGCTCTTGATGAAGGCGGCCACGCAGAGCGGATCATATTGCGATCCGGCGCGCTCCTGGATGTGCTGGACGGCGCGCTCCAGCGTCCAGGCTGCCTTGTAGGGTCGCGCAATGGTCAGCGCATCAAAACTGTCGGCGATCGCGACGATGCGCCCGGCAAGCGGGATCTCGTCTCCGGCCAGCCGCTCCGGATAGCCCTGGCCGTCATAGCGCTCATGATGGGCGCTGGCGATATCGGCGGCCAGCTGCAGCAGGCTGATGCGTGACTGGCCGAGGATATGTCCGCCGATGGCGCTGTTGCTTTTCAGATAGGTCACTTCCGGATCGACATAGGTGCCGCGCTTCAGCAGCATGGCATCGGGAATGCCGACCTTGCCGATATCATGCATCGGGGCGGCAATGCGGATATCGCTGCAGATGGCGGCAGGCAGGCCATAGGCCTTGGCGATCGCCTCCGCATAGGCGCCGACGCGCAGCGTATGCAGGGCCGAATCGGTATCCTTGTAGGTGGCGGCAAGCGTCAGGCGATAGATGATTTCCTGCTCGCGCTCGCGCAGTTCGTCCACCGCCTTTTCCACCTCGGTCTTGATCCAGATCGCCTTCTCCGCCAGCTGGTTGCGCGCCTGAACAAGCGCCACCAGATTGCGGATGCGCGCCTGGAATTCCGCTGGATTGATCGGCTTGGTCAGGAAATCGATCGCGCCGGCATTGATCGCCGTCATGCGGGTTTCCGTATCGCCATCGGCGGTCACCACGACGAAGGGCTTGTCGCGGTATTTTTCGAAGCGGCGGATTTCGACAAGCAGATCGACGCCGTTATAGACCGGCATCTGGAAATCGATGACGCCGATGTCGAAATCGAGATCCGGCATGGCGCCGAGCGCCTCTTCCGGGCCTGAAAAGGCGATGGCCGTGCAGCCGGACACTGTGCTGGCGAGCTTCTTCAGAAGGATGAGGTTTGTTTTGTTGTCGTCGACCACGAGAATTTTCATCGTCTCTCTGTCCTTAAGCAGCAACGGTCTGGTCTTGGGCGGCAAGGGACTGGCGCGCGGCGTTCACCATCTGCGCCAGCAAGTCGATATCGGCAGGCGACGGATCCGAGTGGCGCAGCGCCTGCGACAGGTCGGAAATGTCCATCAGCCCGATATTGGAGGCGGAGCCCTTCAGATTGTGCAGCAGCGGATCGAGCTTGTGCCGCTCGCCGCTTGCAAGCATCGCCTGAAGACCCGCCAGAATGTCCACGGCATCCTCGAAGAACGCATCCAGCAGTTCCTGGAACCCGTCCTCGCCGAGGATCTCGGCGATCTCCTGCCGGCGCGCCGAGACGGTGGCTGTGACAGAAGGCGTGGTTACCGGCGCAGCGGACACCACGGGCGCGGCGGGCGGCGCAGCGACCTGCGGTCTTGATACCGCGGCAGGCGGCGCAGCGGACACAATTCCCGCATCCTCGCCCAGTTCACGCTCCACCTCGCGGATCAGCCGGTGCAGAACGGCGATGCCGATCGGCTTTGCCTGAAAGCCGGTCATGCCGGCCTCCAGGCACAGGCGACGGTCTTCTTCCGAGGCATTGGCGGTAAGCGCCACCACCGGCACATCGCGGCATGGTCCACCGCCGGCGCGCACCTGTCGCGTCGCCTCGATGCCGTCCATCACAGGCATCTGCATGTCCATGAGGATGAGGTCGAAAGGTTCGGCCGCGGCCCTTTCCACGGCCAGCGCGCCATTTTCCGCAAGCGTCGCGTCCTGGCCGAGATGATCGAGGTAACCCAGAATCACCTGCTGGTTGACCTTGTTGTCTTCCGCCACGAGGATTCTGAGGCGCCTCAGCGCCGCAAGCGGTGCATTGCCCTTTTCGCCCTGCTGTGAGGTGACGGCCTCGGTGGCCTCGATCGGCATGTCGAACCAGAACGTACTGCCCTCGCCCACCGTGCTGTCGACGCCGACCGAACCACCGAAGCGGTCGATGATCTCCTTGCAGATGATGAGGCCAAGCCCGGTTCCGCCATAGCGGCGACTGATGCTAGCATCGACCTGCGAGAAGGGCTGGAAGAGTTTTGCCTTGCCCTCCTCGTCGATGCCGATGCCCGTGTCCTGCACCTCGACGCGCAGCCAGAGCCCGCCCTTGCGCCGTGTCTGGGACAGGCGCAGGGTCACCCGGCCGCCCTGGGTGAATTTCACCCCGTTGCTGATGAAGTTGAGAATGACCTGGCGCAGCCGCGTCGGATCGGACAGCACCGTGCGGGCATGCCACTCTCCGGCAATTTCCAGCGTCACGGTGTTTCCCGCTTCCGCCGCACGGCCGCGCATCATGTCGGTGCAAGTTTCGGCGAGCGCCTGCAGATCGACCGGGCGTCGTTCGAGTTCCAGCTTTCCGTGCTCGATCTTGGCGTAGTCGAGGATCTCGTTGATGATGTCGAGCAGTGCCTCGCCGGAACGGCGGATGGTGCGGATATGGGCGGACGTTTCTGCCGAAAGCCGGCCGAGTTCCAGGAGCTCCACCATGCCGAGGATGGCGTTGAGCGGGGTCCGGATCTCGTGCCCCATGGTGGCCATGAACTGCGATTTTGCCCGGTTGCCGGCCTCGGCCGCCTGGTAGGAAACGCTGAGTTGCTCGGCCATGGCCTCAAGACTGACGCCGGCGGCCTGGACACTGCGCAACTGGCGTTGCAGCGTCAGAATGAGGAAGGCGACCGACAGCACCAGCAGGCCGATCAGCACGATCGACTTGCGCTGCAGGCCCTCCAGCTCGATGCGGGCTTTCGCGCGTTCGCTCGAGACGAATGTATTGGTATAGACGAGAAGTTCGCTGGTGGAATCGACAAGCCGCGACCACTGGCCGCTGAGACCCTGCAGTTCCTCCAGCGACACCGGCTGGCCGGCTGCGATGGCATCGAAGACCGGCTGGCTTTCAAATATGATCTTCTGGATCTGGTTGAGGTGCTTGCCCACCTGGACATCGATGGCGAAATTCTTCTCGAACTGCGCCTTCTTCAGCATGTCCATGCGGGAAAACACAACGTCATAGCGCAAGGACAGTCCCTGCAGCCGATCCTCGCCCAGATTTCCGCTGGACAGCATCAGCTGCAGGTCGTGAACGAGTTCGCCGCTTTCCCGATTCAGCTGGTAGACGGACCACATGGCGTTTTCCCGCACCGCATCGCGCATGTCGCGCTGGCGGGTGGAAATATCCACATAGACCGAGACGAGGATCGCCAGCAGGACGACTGCGAATATCTGCAGTATCGCCGTGATCCGGCTCGCCTTGCGGATCACGTCACCGCTGAAAAGGGTGTGAGCCATCAGGGTTTTACCTCGATCTCCTTGATCTGCCAGACGGAGCGGGAGAAATAGGCTTCGTTGTAGAGGCCCGGCTCCAGATCGAAGGGATAGATGAGGAAGAGCGGCCCCTTGTCGCGCACCGACATCAGCTTGCCATTGGCGCGGGTGGCGAGAATCGTCTCATGCTTCAGCGCGTCCTCGGCCGGAACGGTGGCGAAATAGTCATTGATGGCGCGCACCAGCAAGGTATTGCCCTGTGCGCCGGCAGCCGTCAGCACCGAGCGCACCAGAGGTCCGGAAAACTCCGTTTCGCCTTCTGTCCACGGTGTCTTCATCTTGCCGGTGCGCCCGGCAAGCTTTTCCAGCATGGCAAGATCGAACTGGGCCGTTTCGCCGACATTGGGCGTGGCAAGTTTCCCCTTCACGGTGAGGATGACCGGCCCGGTCGGCTTGTCGAGCGACCAGGCGGCAGGGGCGGACACGGACAGGGCGGCAAGGAGAACGGCAAGATGTGCAAGGATACGCATGAGTCACTCGCTCGGGTCGATGGTTCGGGGAACAGGGTCAGGACAACCGCCATCCTGGCGGCAGCAGCGTCAGGCAGCGTCCGACAGGCCGTCGACGCCAAACAGGCGCTGGACATTGATGAAGCAGATCATTCCGTCTGCATGGGTGATGATGCCGTCGCAAAAGCGGCTGTCGAAGGAGGAGACGACATCGGGCACCGGCTGCAATTGGTCTTGCGAAACCGACAGCATGTCCGTGACGTGATCGACGAGCAGGCCGATGATCTCGCTTCCGGCCTCCACCACCACGATAGCGCTGCGTTCGCTGCGCTCGGCGGGCGACATGCCGAGACGATAGGCCAGATCGATGGTCGGGATGACGGTGCCACGCAGGTTCATCACGCCCAGAACATGCCCGGGCGCATTGGGGATCGGCATGGAGGGCGCCCATCCGCGGATCTCGCGCACGCTGGTGGTGCGAATGCAGAAGTTTTGCTCCCCGAGCCGAAAGGCAATGATCTCGAATATGTCGGATGACGCCATGGCGGACAGTCCCTCTCGTGTCGTTCGCGAACCGGTACCGCCGCAAGGCGGGCAGATCGGCGCAGGGCAGCGACCGCTCACCGGCCGCAGAAGCGCTTGCGAAAACTGTTGAAAAGCGAATGATCTGGGCGGCGCTCCGCTCTCCCGCCGGCCCGCGGTAAAAGGGCAGGCTCGTGCAGAGCATTCTCCAGGCCGGGTCCGCATTCATCTCGGAAGGGACGCAAGACCGCATCACCCGGCTTTCCAAATCTAGGGCAAGGTCTCTAACCAAGAGTGAAGGAAAAGCCTCAACTGCCTCTTTTTCTCAGTATTTCCTAATATGACACAGTCTGCGACATCGTCCCGGCACAGCCCCCTTCGCCGCTGCCGGGCCGGACTGGTGAACTTTCCTCTTTACACACACGCAGAATATGGTAACTCGCACCTCGGAATGCCCTTGTAGCTCAGTTGGTAGAGCACCTGATTTGTAATCAGGGGGTCACGAGTTCGAACCTTGTCGGGGGCACCATTCCACTTCCCAGTCCGGCGCCTCACCCTTTTACGCCCCTTCCGCTACCGCGTTTCAGGCGCGCACCGGCGACCACCTGCATTCCCCTGCCCAAGCACTTGTTTCCACCGCCGTTTTTCCTGTACCAAGGTGCACCAGAAGAGGTGCGCCAATGTCATCGAATTCCAAACGTCTTTGCTTCATGGCATCGTCGGCGCCCGAAGCGCAGATTGCGCTGTCGGAACTGACCGGGCTTTACGGCAATGCCAGCGTCGAGGACGCCGATGTCATCATTGCCCTTGGCGGCGATGGCTTCATGCTGCAGACGCTTCACCAGACGATCAACAGCGGCAAGCGGATCTACGGCATGAACTGCGGGTCGGTCGGTTTCCTGATGAACGATTACCGCGTCGACCTTTTGCAGGAGCGCATCGACAACGCGCTGGAAAACGACTTTCACCCGCTGCAGATGACGACAGTGAATGCCGACGGCACAAGCTCGGTGGCGCTTGCCATCAACGAGGTCTACCTGTTTCGCCAATCCTATCAGGCGGCGAAGCTCCGGGTCACCATCGACGGCCATGTGCGTCTGTCCGAACTGATCTGCGACGGGCTGATGATTGCCACGCCCGCCGGATCCACCGCCTACAACCTCTCCGCCCACGGACCGATCCTGCCGCTCGAAGCACCGCTTCTGGCCATGACGCCGGTGTCGGCCTTTCGTCCGCGCCGCTGGCGCGGTGCACTTCTGCCCAACAAGGTCTGCGTGGAAATCGATGTGCTGGAGCCGGAAAAGCGGCCCACCAATGCGGTGGCCGACAATACCGAGGTCAAGGACGTGCTGCATGTGCGCATCGCCCAGTCAAATGCGCGCACGGCCCGCATCCTGTCCGACCCCGACCATTCCTGGTCGGAACGCATCCTGGCCGAGCAGTTTTCCGACTGAGCAAGGCGCGCATGAAAAAATGGCGCGTCGCCCTTTCAGGAGACGCGCCACCTTGATGGATCAGGTCGAAGACCCTCAGTCGATATCGGCCACTTCGGCGCCGGCGCCGCCGCTGATGCGGTGGGCAAGGGCTGCCTCCATGAAATCGTTCAGCTCGCCGTTCAGCACGCTGTCCGGATCGGTGCTTTCGACACCCGTGCGCAGGTCCTTGACCAACTGGTAGGGCTGCAGCACGTAAGAGCGGATCTGGTGGCCCCAGCCGATATCCGTCTTCGATGCGGCTTCGGCGTTTGCGGCCTCTTCGCGCTTCTTCAGCTCGGCTTCGTACATGCGCGCACGCAGCATGTCCCAAGCCTTGGCCTTGTTCTTGTGCTGCGAGCGTTCCTGCTGGCAGGCCACGACAATGCCCGTCGGAATATGCGTGATGCGCACGGCCGAATCGGTGGTGTTGACGTGCTGGCCGCCGGCGCCCGACGAGCGGAACGTATCGATGCGGCAATCGCTCTCGTTGATCTCGATATTGATCGAATCGTCGACCACCGGATAGACCCAGATGGATGAGAACGAGGTGTGGCGGCGCGCATTGCTGTCATAGGGCGAGATGCGCACCAGGCGATGCACGCCCGATTCGGTCTTCATCCAGCCATAGGCATTGTGGCCCTTGACCAGAATGGTCGCGGACTTGATGCCGGCCTCGTCGCCGTCATGCACTTCGAGCAGTTCCACCTTGAAGCCCGAACGCTCGGCCCAGCGGGTGTACATGCGCAACAGCATGTTCGCCCAATCCTGGCTTTCGGTGCCGCCGGCGCCCGAATGCACTTCCACATAGGTGTCGTTGCCGTCGGCTTCGCCCGACAGCATGGCTTCCACCTGCCGGCGCGCCGCTTCGGACCGTAGCGCCTTCAGCGCATCCTCGGCCTCGCCGACGATGCCGTCGTCGCCTTCTTCCTCGCCAAGCTCGATCAGCTCGACATTGTCCTTCAGGCGCTGTTCGAGCGCCTTGACGCCGGCAATCGCATCGTCCAGCTGCTGGCGCTCACGCATCAGCTTCTGGGCTTCGCCCGCATCATTCCAGAGGCTCGGGTCCTCTGCCTTGTTGTTCAACCAGTCCAGTCGTCTTACCGCCTGATCCCAGTCAAAGATGCCTCCTCAGCAGGCTTATGGCCTGCTTGATTTCGTCGACAATATTCAGGGTTTCATTGCGCATCTGTGTATGCTTCGTCCTTTCGGGGGAAATTGCGCCGTCAATAGTGGCAGGCGCGGGCGAAGTAAACCCCGCGCGAGCCCGTGAGGCCGGCGCGGGGGGTGTCCGGTGGGGCTCAGAAAAGCCCGCCTGCCCCGGATGTCACCGCCTGCTGGGCCTGCGGCGACGTCTTCAGGATCTCTTCCGGCGGCAGCTGGTCGCCCATGCCGATGACCGAAAGCGAATCGGCCGGGCCGGTGCCGGGCTTGAAGGCTTCGATGATCGAGTCCGGCTCGCCTTCATAGGCAAACATGCCGGTCTTGCGGTTCACCGGAATGAGCTGCATGCCGGCCGGCACGATGAACTTGCTCGGCGCCGTCACCTTGGCGGCCTGGGCGAGGAAATCGCCGAAAATCGGCGCGGCAAGGCCACTGCCGGTGCCGGCACGGCCAAGCGGTGCGGGCGTGTCGAAACCGACGTAAAGGCCCGCCACCAGATCCGGCGTGAAGCCGACGAACCAGGCGTCCTTCTCGTCATTGGTCGTGCCGGTCTTGCCGGCGACGTCACGGTCCTTGACCGGGATCTTTCCGGCGGCGGTACCGCGGGTCACGACCCCTTCCATCATCGAGGTGATCTGGTAGGCGGTCATGGGATCAAGCACGCGTTCGCGGTTGTCCACCAGCGTCGGCTCGTCCTGATTGGCCCACTGGCTGAAATTGCAGCCCTCGCAGCCACGCTCCTCATGCCGGAAGATGGTCTTGCCGTAGCGGTCCTGGATGCGGTCGACGAGCGTCGGCTTGATCTGCTTGCCGCCATTGGCAATGACCGAATAGGCCGAGACCATGCGCAGCACGGTGGTTTCACCGGAACCCAGCGACATCGCCAGCACCGGCAGCATCTTGTCGTAGATGCCGAAGCGCTCGGCATATTCGGCGACAAGATCCATGCCCATGTCCTGCGCCAGGCGCACGGTCATCTGGTTGCGGGATTTTTCGATGCCGGTGCGCAGCGTCGAGGGACCGGCGCTGTCGCCGCCATAGTTTTCCGGACGCCACACCTGGCCGCCCGAAACCATTTCGATCGGCGCATCGAGAATGACGGAGGCCGGCGTATAGCCATTGTCGAGCGCTGCCGAATAGACGAAGGGCTTGAACGACGAACCCGGCTGACGCATGGCCTGCGTCGCGCGGTTGAATTCCGACTGGGCGTAGGAAAAGCCGCCGACCATGGCAAGCACACGGCCCGTATGCGGATCCATGACCACCATGCCGCCCTGCACCTTGGGCGGCTGGCGCAGCCGGAAGCTGCCGGTCTTGCCTTCAATCGGCTCCACATAGACCACATCGCCGGCTTTCAGCACGCCGTCCGGCGACCGGGCGGTTTTGCGCTCGCCCTTGGAATCGCGATAGGCCCACTTCATTTCGTCGGCGGGGATCTGGCCACGCACGCGCTCGTCGGCCACCTTGCCGGCCACGGTTTCCGGCTGCAGGCCGATGTCGACGCCGTTTGCCGAAACCGCGGTCACAACCGCCAGCTGCCATTCCGGCACGTCGCGCAGCGGCTGCAGCTTTGCAAGTTCCACGCCCCAGTCGCCGGTAACGGCGATCGTCGCAATGGGACCATGGAAGCCGCGGCGCTGATCGTATTCCACCAGCCCGTGCTGCAGCGCGGCGCGCGCCATGATCTGCATCTGCGGGTCAAGCGAGGTGCGCACCGAAAGGCCCCCCTCGTACAGAGCCTTTTCGCCATACTTACCGATGATCTGGCGGCGGACTTCCTCGGAGAAATAGTCCGAGGCAAACAGCGAGGTGCCGCCGCGACGCAGTTTCACGCCGAGCGGCTGGGCCTTGGCGTCGGTCGCATCGCCAACCGTAATGTAGCCGTTCTCGGCCATGCGATCGATGACCCAGTTGCGGCGCTCAAGCGCTGCCTTTTCATGCCGGAACGGATGGTAATTGGCCGGGCCCTTGGGCAGCGAGGCAAGATAGGCGGTTTCGGCAATCGTCAGCTCCGTCACCGACTTGTCGAAATAGGTGAGCGCTGCACCGGCAATGCCGTAGGCGTTGAGGCCGAAGAAGATTTCGTTGAGATAAAGCTCGAGGATCTTGTCCTTCGAATAGGTCTGCTCGATGCGGAAGGAGAGAATCGCTTCCTTGACCTTGCGGTCGATGGTCTGGTCGGCCGAGAGAAGGAAGTTCTTGGCCACCTGCTGGGTGATGGTGGAGGCGCCCTCCGGACGGCGGCCGGACCCGATATTCTGCACGTTGTTGAGGACGGCGCGGGCCAGGCCCCAGAAGTCGACGCCCGGATGATTGTAGAAATTCTTGTCTTCCGCCGACAGAAAGGCTGCCTTCACCCGGTCGGGAATGGCCTGGATCGGCAGGAAGAGGCGCTTCTCACGGGCATATTCCGACATCAGCGCGCCGTTTCCGGCATGCACGCGGGTCGCCACCGGCGGCTCGTAGGAGGCAAGCACCTCGTAATTGGGCAAGTCCCTGGATACGCCGCCGAGATAAACGGCAGCGACGGCGGCCACCACGAGGAACCCCGCGCAGGCCAGTCCGAACAAGTATCCAAGCAATCTGATCATCAGCAGCTACCGCTTTAATATCGTCTGGCGCACAACAGCACCATCTCATGTTTCGAGGCGTTTTGCACGGGCGGCCGGACAAGCGCAAGCCTGAAGCCTTGAAAACCGGGCCATCATCCGTGACGGTTAAGATCCGAGTAACCTTTCGAATGTGAGTAAAATAGGGCTCCCGCGCGCCTTTCACAGATCGTGACCGACACGCGGCGGTTTTAAAGGCCCATTTAATGGCTCGCTGTAGCAGCGGAAGCACGGTGCATGCGCTGCCCTTTGTCAGCCGCCGCCAGCCACCGTCTCGGCACGGTAGCGTCCCACCGCATCGGCCATCCGGTCGGCCACCTTCTGGCGCCAGGCCGGGTCGAGCAGCAGCGCCTCATCGGCCGGGTTGGACAGGAAGCCGAGTTCCAGAAGGATGGACGGCATGTCCGGGGCGCGCAAGACTTGGAAACCCGCCTGGCGATGCGGATTGTTGATGAGACCGATCTGGCCGTCGAAGGACTTCACCACCCGCTCCGCCAGCGAGATCGAAAAGGCCTGGGTTTCCCGCCGCGCCAGATCAAGCAGGATATCGGCGATTTCCGGCGGCCCGCTTTCGATCGAATAGCCGGCGAGCTGGTCGGACAGGTTTTCACGCGCCGCAAGCGCTGCCGCCATCCGGTCGGAGGCGGTGTCGGAGAGCGTATAGACGGTGGCGCCGCGGATGTTCTTCTGGCCGAGCGTGTCGGCATGCAGCGAGATGAACAGGTCGGCGCCGCCCTGGCGCGCCAGCGTCACGCGCTCCGAAAGCGACAGGAAGGTGTCGCTGTCGCGGGTCAGAAACGCCTTAACGCCCTTTTCCTGGTTGAGCCGGGCGGCCAGCGTTTCGGCAAAGGCCAGCGTGATCTCCTTCTCCGGCGTCTTCGACGTCGCCCCCATCGCGCCGGTATCGATGCCGCCATGGCCCGCATCGACGGCAATGGTGAACACGCCATCCGTTGCCGGATCGCGGGCGCTGGCGCCGAGCCCCTCGATGGCGGATCCCGATTGCGGCTGCACCCATTTCTGCTGCGCCACCAGATCGGCAAAAGCCTTCGGCGTTGTCATCTCCGCATCCAGGACCAGCCGGTAGCCGTGCCCCTCGTTCTTCTGCACTTCGGCCAGAACGAGCCGCACCGGGCGAATGCCGGTCAGGACGATACGTGCACTGCCCTGCCCCATCGTGCCGTAGCGGATGTCCTTGAACAGGCCGCGCGCGGAAAGGTCGGCGGCGGGAAAGCCGAAGGCGGTGGCCGGAAGATCGATGACGATGCGCTCGGGCGAGGCGACGTAATGCGCGCTGAATTCCGGCTTTCCGTCAAAATCGATCACCACACGCGTGCGGGCGTCGTCGCCGGCAATGCGGGCGCTGAAGGCCAGAAGCTTTTCGCCCTCGCCTGTCGCCGGCTCCGTCTCCGTGGCATGAGCGCGGGCGACGCAGACGACCATCATGAGCAACGCCAAAAGCAGCGCAGACAGCCGGGTGAAACGAAGCGATCCGCGAGCGGAACCGTGCCAAGCGCCCAAGAGGCCCGCCTGCCCGACTGGAAGTGCCGTCGAAAGCCGTTTCATCCGCGCGTCCGCTCCCCGTATCCGCCTGTCCATGCGCCGCAATTCTGAACGCCTGCTGTCAAGAACGCCTGCCCGAAGCGTTCCCTTCCGGCTTTTTCAAGGCCATTGCCATGCCTGGCGAAAGGCCGGCCGAAGCCCAACCATAAGGCGCGATTGGCCCGGCTCCTGCCCATCCCGGCCCGACGGCCGGGGGTCAGAGGCACAGCATGCGGCGCCACCGCCCGTTTGACCTCTGGCTTAAGGCGCGCAAATTGATCCATAATAAGGCAGAACCGGCTTTCCCCTTGCTATTGTTATCGAGAAAACATACAAGGCTTATGAGGGTTTAAGTGTCGACGGGATAGTATGTTGATAGGCTGCCAGCAAGTCAGTTCTGGCGCCAAAGACCGACAGACATCCGCCGTCTCTACATTTGGCCTGAAACTCTATCCGAACCGGCGGTGGCCGGAGACAGTACCGGATGGCTCGCCATCCACGCTCATCGGGAGCAAATTCATCGGACCCCTGGTCGGGTCTATTGTATCGTCTTTCTCGTCTGGTCTTTGATGTCGCGGCACGGATTGCATAAACTGGAACAGCGGAGGGAGCCCATGGCTCCGGTCTGCGTCCGGTTGATCCCCTCGCCGAGACGGCCGACGGGAATATTCTTATCCGGCGCCCCGTACGCGACGCATGATCGGCCTGTCCCTGCGACACGCCCCTCTGCCTCTGCGCGTCCGCGCCGAGGAGCAGAACTTTCATGGCAGACAAAATGCTTATCGATGCGTCTCACGAAGAGGAGACGCGCGTAGTCGTCGTTCGGGGAAACCGGATCGAGGAATTCGACTTCGAGTCGCAGCACAAGAAGCAGATACGCGGCAACATCTACCTGGCGAAAGTGACCCGCGTCGAGCCGTCACTGCAAGCCGCGTTCGTTGATTACGGCGGCAACCGCCACGGCTTTCTCGCCTTTGCGGAAATCCATCCCGATTACTACCAGATCCCGCTGGCCGATCGTCAGGCCCTGATGCAGGCGGAAGCCGAAGACCAGCGCCGCCACCCGGATTTCGATGTGGCCGATCCGGTCGTCGACCTTTCGAAGGAAGAGCAGCCGGACGTCGGCCCCGGTATTGGCATCGTGGCCCAGGTGGATGCCGCCCTCGGCTCCGAGACGCCTGAGCCCGCGGTTGCCGACGAGGCCGCCGTTGAAGCCGTCTCCGAAGTTTCCGAACCGTCTGCCGAAGAAAAGCCGAAGGCCAAGCCGCGCCGCAGCCGTTCGCGCAAGAAGCCGGCGGCCGAGGAACTGGCCGAAGCCGGCAGCGCTGCCGCCGACGCAGCCGACGAACAGATCGCAGCCGTTGGCCAGGACGACGACACCACGCCGGACACCATGGCGGCCATGGTGGAAACCGACGCCATTTCCGAAGAAGTCTCCGACCGTCGCAGCCGCGACGACGATGATGACGACGACGATGACAACCAGGAAAAGGAAGTCATCGAATCGGTCGGCGCCGAAGATGCGATGGAAGAGGTTCCGGATCGCGTCTACCGCAAGCCCCGCAAGCAGTACCGCATCCAGGAAGTCATCAAGCGCCGGCAGATCCTGCTCGTGCAGGTGGCCAAGGAAGAACGCGGCAACAAGGGCGCGGCCCTCACCACTTATCTGTCGCTTGCCGGCCGCTACTCGGTCCTGATGCCGAACACGGCGCGTGGTGGCGGCATTTCGCGCAAGATCACCCAGCCGACCGACCGCAAGCGTCTGAAGGAAATTGCCCGCGAGCTGGAAGTTCCGCAGGGCATGGGCGTCATCCTGCGGACCGCTGGTGCCAACCGCACCCGCGTCGAGATCAAGCGCGACTTCGAATATCTGATGCGCCTTTGGGAAAACGTCCGCACGCTGACGCTGAATTCGATTGCGCCGTGCCTCGTCTATGAGGAAGGCTCGCTGATCAAGCGTTCGATCCGTGACCTCTACAACAAGGACATTTCCGAGATCGTCGTCTCGGGCGAAGAAGGCTATCGTGAAGCGAAAGACTTCATGAAGATGCTGATGCCGAGCCATGCCAAGGTGGTTCAGCCCTATCGCGACCTGCATCCGATCTTTGCCCGCTCCGGTATCGAGGCGCAGCTTGACCGCATGCTGCAGCCGCAGGTGACGCTGAAGTCGGGCGGCTACCTGATCATCAACCAGACCGAAGCGCTGGTCGCCATCGACGTCAACTCGGGTCGCTCGACCCGTGAGCACTCGATCGAGGAAACCGCGCTGCAGACCAATCTCGAGGCCGCCGATGAGGTTGCCCGCCAGCTGCGCCTGCGCGACCTTGCCGGCCTCGTCGTGGTCGACTTCATCGACATGGAAGAAAAGCGCAACAACCGCGCTGTCGAGAAGCGCCTGAAGGACTGCCTGAAGAACGACCGCGCCCGCATCCAGGTCGGCCGCATCTCGCATTTCGGCCTTCTGGAAATGTCGCGCCAGCGCATCCGCGCCAGCGTGCTGGAATCGACCACGCAGATCTGCTCGCATTGCGGCGGAACGGGCCACGTCCGCTCGCAATCTTCGGTTGCCCTGCATGTCCTGCGCGGCGTTGAAGAGTATCTTCTGAAGAACACCACGCACGACATCACCGTGCGCACCACGCCCGACATCGCGCTCTATCTGTTGAACCAGAAGCGCGGCTCCGTGGTGGATTATGAGCGCCGCTTCGGCGTGTCCATCTTCATCGAATCCGATGCCGGCGTGGGCGCTGCCCACTTCGCCATCGATCGCGGCGAGCCGGTCGAAAACCCGGTCCGCATCGAAAGCCTCATGCAGTTTGCCGCCTTGCCCGTCGAGGACGAGGATGACGACTACGTGCCGGAGGTGGACGAAGACGAGGAAGAGGAGGTTGTTGCCGCAGCGCCTGCTGCAGCGCAGGCCTCTGCATCCACGTCCCAGGAAGCCCGTGGCGATGACGACCAGAACGGCCGCAAGCGCAAGCGCCGCCGCCGTCGTCGCAACCGCGATCGCAATGGCGCCGACCTTTCGCAGACAGCCCGCGGCGATGCAGAGGGTGACGAGGACGAGACGGACGAGGACGATGCAGCCGATGCCGGCGATGCATCATCCGAACGCGCCGAGGCAGGCGAAACCAGCCTCAACGACACCGAGGAAGGCCAGCGCCGCAAGCGCCGTCGTCGCGGCAAGCGCGGTGGTCGCCGCAATCGCAGCGAAGACGAGGAAAACGGCCTCTCTGCAGAGGGTCAGGACACGACCGGTGACGAGGGTGGCGAAGACAGCGGCGACGACGCCGATGACGCATCTGCCTCTCTCGACACCGCGGCGGATGCCGCCGTTGTCGTCGACGCCGAAGCATCTTCCGTTGAAGAAGCGGTTGCCGACGCGGACGTTGCAGCACCGGAAGCAAAGGCCCCACGGCCGCGCCGCAGCCGCAAGGCGAAGGTCGCCGAGGCTGCCCCGGCGGACGTTGCCGTCGCTGAAGACGTTGCCGTGACAGAAACGGCCGCTTCGGAAACGACGGAAGCCGCACCGGTCGAAGCACCGGCCGCCGTTGAAGCACAGGCCGCGCCTGTCGCAGAACCTTCCGCTGTTGAAACGGCCCCGGCCGAAGGCATCGAGCAGCAGGCAGAGACGCCAGCCGACACTGCATCGTCAGACGATGGCGAGTCCAAGCCTGCCCGCGCCAATCGCGCCTCCACCATCACCGCATCCGAACCGGTGATCAAATCCGCCGCCGCCCCCGAAGGCGATGGCGATCCGTCGAAGCCGAAGAAGGCCGGCTGGTGGCAGCGCCGCGGTTTCCTCTGAGAGACCGGATAGAGTGAGACGACAAGACGGCCGCGCATCCCGCGGCCGTTTTGTTTGGAAGCGGCTCCCCCCGCCGCTCTCGCACAATAGCTTTGCGCCCGTCTTGGCCGCCAAGTGTCTGCGAAATCCGCGCCATCTGCCTGCCATACACAGATGTGAGTTTATTTCGGGCGTTTTGTGCCTTTATGGTGGCCCGATTGGCGGTAGAACAAGACTTCCGGCCCGATTCGTCCTGGCGCGCGCCAGGCAGCGCCGGACGACGATGACAGACGAGGACAAAGATGAAGCCTTTTTCCAAAACCCTTTCGGCCCTTCTGATTGCCGGCACCGCCATGGTCCCCTTCGCGGGTGCAGCCTTGGCGCTGGACGACCAGCAGAAGAAGGAAATGGGTGCCTTCATCCGTGAATATCTGATCGCGAACCCGGAAGTCATGCTGGAAGTGCAGGATGCGCTGGAGAAGAAGCAGCAGGAGGCACGCGTCTCGCAGGCCACCAGCGGCATCGAGGCCAATCGCGAGGCGATCTATGCCTCGGCGAGCGACATCACGCTCGGCAATCCGAAGGGCGATGTCACGGTGGTCGAGTTCTTCGATTACAATTGCGGCTACTGCAAGCGGGCTTTGTCCGACATGGAAGACATTCTTTCGGAGGACAAGAAGGTCCGCTTCATCCTCAAGGAATTTCCCATTCTCGGCCCCGATTCGATGGCGGCGCACCGGGTTGCCAATGCCGTGCGCCTGACCGCGCCGGAAAAATATCCCGAGTTCCACCGGGCCCTGCTCGGCGGCCAGACGCGTGCCACGGAAGCGTCGGCCATTGCAGTTGCCGGTTCGCTCGGCATTTCGGAAAAGGCCTTGCGCGCCTCGATGGTGCAGAACCCCAATGACGCGCAGGTTCGCGCCACCTATGAACTCGCCAACAATCTGGGCATTACCGGCACCCCCTTCTATGTGGTCGGAAAGGAGGCGGTGTTTGGCGCGGTCGGCCATCAGGAACTGTCGGAAAAGATCGCCAATATCCGCGCCTGCGGCAAAGCCTCCTGCTGAACGTCGCGCTTCCCCTGTCAGAAACTGCCGCTCCCCCCGGTTATCAACGGCTTTCGTGGCCGGGGGCTTTCCCTTGGCGGCTGGCCGGTCTATAGGTGGCGCTGATTTTCTGACGGGTATTCCATGAGCAAAACGATCTTTGTCCTCAACGGACCGAACCTCAACATGCTGGGCAAGCGCGAGCCCGGCATTTATGGCGGCAAGACTTTGAAGGACATCGAAGAGGATTGCATCACGGCAGGCCAGGCACTCGGCTTTACCGTCGAGTGTTTCCAGAGCAATCACGAAGGCGCGCTGGTCGACCGGCTGCATGAGGCTGATGAGCGCGCCGTGGGCGTGATCATCAATCCCGGTGCCTATGGCCATACCTCCATTGCGCTGCATGATGCGATCCGGGCCATTTCCGTGCCGGTCGTGGAAGTCCATATTTCCAACATCCATGCGCGCGAGGAATTCCGTCATAAATCCATGATCGCGGCGGCCACCAAGGGCATGATCTGCGGATTGGGTCCGGGCGGCTACGTGTTGGCCTTGCAGGCCCTGCGCGACATCACCAGCTAAGAACAACAGAACATATAGGTTGACCATGTCTGAGAAGAAAACCGGTATCGACAAGGGGTTGATCCGCGATCTGGCGAACATCCTCAAGGATACCGATCTCACCGAAATCGAAGTGCAGCAGGACGAGCTGCGCATCCGCGTGTCGCGCAACATTCCGGCAGCACAGTATGTGCAGGCCGCCGTGCCGCAATACGCAGCGCCCGCCGCTGCCGCTGCAGCACCCGCTGCTGCCGCTGCACCAGCCGAAGCCGTCAAGGACCGCAGCAATGCCGTGACGGCCCCGATGGTCGGCACGGTCTACCTGTCGCCGGCACCCGGCTCGCGTCCCTTCGTCGAAGTCGGCGCTATGGTCAAGGAAGGCCAGACGCTGCTGATCATCGAAGCCATGAAGACCATGAACCAGATCCCCGCGCCCCGTTCGGGCAAGGTAACGGAAATCATCGTCAATGATGCGCAGCCCGTCGAGTATGGCGAACCGCTCATCGTGATCGAATAAGGCGGATCCATGATCTCCAAGATCCTCATTGCCAATCGTGGCGAAATCGCCCTGCGCGTGCTGCGCGCCTGCAAGGAACTCGGCATTGCAACCGTCGCCGTCCATTCGACGGCCGACGCCAATGCCATGCATGTCCGCCTTGCCGACGAAAGCGTGTGCATCGGCCCGCCGCCCTCGCGTGACAGCTATCTGAACATTCACCAGATCGTTGCCGCCTGCGAAATCACCGGCGCCGATGCCGTTCATCCGGGCTACGGCTTCCTGTCGGAAAACGCCAAGTTCGCCGATATTCTCGACGCCCACGGCATCACCTTCATCGGACCGACCGCGGAGCATATCCGCCTGATGGGCGACAAGATCACTGCCAAGAAGACGGCGGTCGAGCTTGGCATTCCGGTCGTTCCGGGCTCCGATGGCGAAGTGCTGCCGGAAAACGCGCTCGAGATTGCCCGCCAGATCGGCTTCCCGGTCCTGATCAAGGCCACCGCCGGCGGCGGCGGACGCGGCATGAAAGTGGCGCGCACCGAAGCCGAGCTGGAAGAAGCCGTCTCGACTGCCCGTTCCGAGGCGCTCGCCGCCTTCGGCAACGACGCCGTCTACATGGAAAAATATCTCGGCAAGCCGCGCCATATCGAAGTGCAGGTCGTCGGTGACGGCGCCGGCAATGCGATCCATCTCGGTGAGCGCGACTGCTCGCTGCAGCGACGTCACCAGAAGGTCTGGGAAGAGGCGAACTCCCCTGCCCTCAATGTTGAGCAGCGGATGAAGATCGGCGAGATCTGCGCCGCCGCCATGCGCAAGATGAAATATCGCGGCGCCGGCACGATCGAGTTCCTCTATGAAAACGGCGAGTTCTATTTCATCGAAATGAACACCCGCCTTCAGGTGGAGCACCCGATCACCGAGGCGATCACCAATATCGACCTTGTGCACGAGCAGATCCGCGTCGCCTCCGGCGCCGGCCTCTCCGTCACGCAGGACGAGATCGTCTTTTCCGGTCACGCCATCGAATGCCGCATCAATGCCGAGGATCCGCGCACTTTCGTGCCGTCTCCGGGCACGATCACGCATTTCCATGCGCCGGGTGGTCTGGGCGTTCGCGTCGATTCAGGCGCCTATGCCGGCTACAAGATCCCGCCTTACTACGACAGCCTGATCGGCAAGCTGATCGTGCATGGACGCACCCGCGTCGAATGCATGATGCGCCTGCGCCGCGTGCTGGATGAGTTCGTCGTGGACGGCATCAAGACAACGCTTCCGCTGTTCCAGGACCTCGTTTCCAACCAGGATATCGCCAATGGCGACTATGATATCCACTGGCTGGAAAAGTACCTGGCGGGCGACAAGCCCGAAGCTTGACGCATGGCAGGGCGGCGCGGCAGATACTATCCAGCCATCAGCCCGGATGTTCTGCTGCGCGCCTATTCCATCGGTCTCTTCCCGATGGCCGAATCGGCGGACGACCCGGAAATCTTCTGGGTCGAGCCGGAAATACGCGGCATCCTGCCGCTCGACGCTTTCCACGTCTCCCGCAGCCTGCAAAAGGCGATCAAACGCTCCCCCTTCACCATTCGCGCCGATACTGCCTTCGAAGCCGTCATGGCGGGCTGCGCGGCCGAAGCGCCCGCCAGGCCGAGCACCTGGATCAACAGCACCATCCGCACGCTCTATACGGAACTGCACCGCATGGGCCACGCCCATAGCGTCGAAGCCTTCGAGGGCGAGGAACTGGTCGGCGGGCTTTACGGCGTGTCGCTTGGCGCGGCCTTCTTCGGCGAAAGCATGTTCTCGCGCCGCACCAACGCATCCAAGATCTGCCTTGTCCATCTTGTCGAGCGGTTGCGCGCCAAAGGCTTTCGCCTCCTCGACACGCAGTTCACCACCGAGCATCTGAAGACATTCGGGGCAATCGATGTGCCGAAGGCTGACTATCTGAAGCTTCTGGCAAGCGCGATGGAAGGCGAGCAGCGGCAGTTCTGAAGGCGGCCGCTCAGGGAGAAGTGTCGGCCTTCAGTTGGCCGCCAGATCCGCCGTCTCGCCAAAACCGATGATCAGCTTGGGGCTCGACATGTCGCCGCTTTCCTCGTCCACCTGAACGGAATAGGCGGCAACGCCGATATGGCGGGCGGACATTGCCGTTGCGATCTTTTCCGCCGACGCTGCACTGGAGGCCTGGCGCATTTCACCGGGCACGATCTGGCCGCGGGTCTTCTTGAACGGCAGCACGATGAATTTTTCGGCGAGTGGCATGGGAAGGCTCCTTGGTGTCCCGATCGTCTTGCGCATCGCAATGACGAAATGACGACGCGCGGCGAGTAACGGGATCCGGGGCCTTACTTGCGGGCGGCAGCCGGTGGCGGAACGTCGGACTTCTGCTTGCAGCCGGTCAGCCACACGTCATAGATCGGATGCTCCAGGGCATTGAGGCCGGGGCTGTCGGCAAACATCCAGCCGGTGAAGATGCGACGGATCTTACGGTCGAGCGTGATCTCGTCGACCTCGACAAACCCGTCGATGCGCTGCGCCTCGCTATCATCGCGCGAATAGCAGACTTTCGGCGTCACCTGCAGCGCGCCATACTGCACCGTCTCGTTCACATAGACATCGAATTGGGTGATGCGGCCGGTGATCTTGTCGATGCCGGAAAATTCGGCCACCGGGTTTTCAATCCGCGCGGCAGAGGCCGGGGCAAGGCTGGACAGCAAAGTCGCCCCCACCGTCAGGCCCAGAAACAGCGGTCGAAGGAAAGTCTGTCGCATCGGCGATCTCACCACGATTAAACACCCATCCCGATCGAGAACCGGGACAGGCAGGGGTTATGCCGCAAATGTGGCGCGAAGGCGGAGAAAGAAAAGATCAGCCGCCGGGTGTCCAGGCGTCATAGTCGCCGGTCACGCGCGGACGCTCGCCGGTGGCTTCGAGCGAGCCCTTGGGACGGTAGGCAAGCGGCGAGCCGGTGAGGTTCGGCACATGCGACTTCTGCCACTCGCGGGCAACGTAGTTTTCCTTGCTCGGCGGCACGTCCGTGCGGTGATGCATCCAGCCATGCCAGCCGGGCGGAATGGCGGAGGCTTCCGCGTAGCCCTTGTAGATCACCCAGCGCTTCTGCACGCCGTAAGACGCCATCGGGCCTTCGTAATAGACATTGCCGAACTCGTCTTCGCCGACGCGGGTGCCCTTGCGCCAGGTAAACAAGCGGGTGCCCATGGTCTGGCCATTCCACCAGGTAAAGATTTGCAGGAGGAGATTTTTCATGCTGTTTTCCAACGTCCTCGCGAGAGACAAGGAATGTTTCCTTGATCTGCTTATGCAATCTCGGGCAGGCGATGTCCAGTGGTTCGGCGGCCACGCACTCTTATTTGAGCTTCATCTTGAAGCCTGCATGGGTGCGGGAAAAGCCTGCCCGCTCGTAGAAGCGATGGGCATCCGTGCGCGCCATATTGGAGGTCAGCTGCAACAGCCGGCAGCCGCGTCGGCGCGCCTCCTGCTCGGCATGGACCATCAGGGCCGCGCCAATGCCCTTGCCGCGCCAGTCGGCGCGCGTATGAACCGCCTCCACCTGCGCATCCACGGCGCCGCGTCCGCGCAAGGTGCGCAGAAACGTCATCTGGTAGGTGGCAACGATTTCGCCATTCTGCTCGGCAACGAAGAGCTGCTCCTGCGGCGCCTGATCGATCGCGTGAAAGGCACGCAGATAATCCTCGAAGGCTTCCGGCTCCGCCGTATCGCCATGCGAGCCGACCGTATCTTCCGCCAGAAGATGGATCAGCTGGGCAAGATCGTCTTCCCGCGCCTTGCGGATCACCAGGGTCTCGGCCGTCATTCGTCCACTCCTCCAGTTGCGAACACTGCTCAGCTTTTACCCCGTCCGCCGCCACACCTCCACCCTTGATTGCCGCCGGCAGCATTTAAGAGTGTTGGCCAGCCGGCCGGCTCAGCCGGCGAGCGGTTTTTCCATGATCACCGCCTCGATGCCGCTATCGGCGCTGCCGCAGTTTTGCGTGCGATCCACCTCGACGAAGCCGAGGCGCGTGTAGAACGAGATGGCGCGCGCATTGCGCGGCTCGACTTCCAGCCGCATGATCTCCGCATCGGGAAAGCAGGTTTCCAGTTCGGCAAAGAGATCGCGGCCGATGCCCTCGTTCTGGCAGGCTGGGCGCACGTAAAGCTGATGCAGGACGGCGGTCTTCGTCATCTTGGGCGACATGGCGGCATAGCCGACACCGCCGAGCTTGCGCCCGTCATCGGCCACCAGAAATTCGCCGTCGCGCCTGCCAATCTGCGCCTTGATGGCAGCAGCAGTGTGCCAGGCGGCGGTAAGCTCGCGCACCTTGTCGGCACCGTAGAACCCGTCATAGGTTGCATGCCAGGTTTCCTTGAGGAGCGCGCGGATGGCCTCCACATCCTCGTCACCGGCGGTGCGTACGAAAAACACCATATCCGTCATCCTTCTTCCTGAAACGACGGCACCGGCCCCGCGGCAGGCGCGGACCGGTGCCAGAGCAGTCCATAGAGGCCTGATCAGTCTTCGAGGCCGAGCTTTGCCTTCACCAGCGCCTGCACCGCCTGCGGGTTTGCCTTGCCGCCCGTTGCCTTCATCACCTGGCCGACGAACCAGCCGGCAAGCGTGGGCTTGGCCAGAACCTTGGCAACCTGATCCGGGTTGGCGGCGATGATCTCGTCCACGGCCTTTTCGATGGCGCCGGTATCGGTCACCTGGCGCATGCCGCGGGCTTCGACGATCTCGGCGGGGTCGCCGCCTTCGGCAAAGACGATCTCGAAGAGGTCCTTGGCGATCTTGCCGGAGATGGTTTCCGACTTGATGAGATCGATGATGCCACCGAGCTGGGCCGGTGATACGGGAGTCTCTTCAATGCCTTTGCCGGCTTTGTTCAAGGCGCCGAGCAAGTCGTTGATAACCCAGTTTGCCGCCGTCTTGCCGTCGCGACCGGTTGCCACGGCTTCGAAATAGGCGGCAATCGACTTTTCCGAGACAAGCACCGAGGCATCATAGACCGACAGGCCGAGTTCGGACACGAAGCGGGCCTTCTTGTCGTCCGGCAGTTCCGGCAGATCCTTTTTCAGCGCCTCAACAAACGAATCATCGAATTCAAGCGGAAGCAGATCAGGATCGGGGAAGTATCTGTAATCATGCGCATCTTCCTTCGAGCGCATCGAGCGCGTCTCGCCCTTGCCGGGATCGAACAGGCGTGTTTCCTGGTCGATGGAGCCGCCCTCCTCGAGGATTGCGATCTGCCGGCGTGCCTCGTATTCGATGGCCTGGCCGATGAAGCGGATCGAGTTGACGTTCTTGATCTCGCAGCGCGTGCCAAAGCCTTCGCCGGGACGGCGCACGGAAACGTTGACGTCAGCGCGCATCGAGCCTTCGTCCATGTTGCCGTCGCAGGTGCCGAGATAGCGCACGATGGAGCGCAGCTTCGTCATATAGGCCTTGGCCTCGTCCGAGGAGCGCATGTCGGGCTTCGACACGATTTCCATCAGCGCCACGCCGGAACGGTTGAGATCCACATAGGACATGGTCGGATGCTGGTCATGCATCAGCTTGCCGGCGTCCTGCTCCAGGTGCAGGCGCTCGATGCCGATCTCGATATCCTCGAAATTGCCCTGACGGTCGGGGCCGAGCGAAATCACGATCTTGCCCTCGCCGACGATCGGGTCCTTGAACTGCGAGATCTGGTAGCCCTGCGGCAGGTCGGGATAGAAATAGTTCTTGCGGTCGAAGATCGAGCGCTTGTTGATCTTGGCTTTGAGGCCAAGGCCGGTGCGCACCGCCTGCGCCACGCATTCCTCGTTGATCACGGGCAGCATGCCCGGCATGGCCGCATCGACCAGCGACACATTGGCGTTCGGCGCCTTGCCGAATTCCGTCGAGGCGCCGGAAAACAGCTTGGAATTCGACAGCACCTGTGCATGCACTTCCATGCCGATGATGACTTCCCAGTCGCCGGTGGCGCCGGGAATGAAGCGTTTCGGATCGGGCGTGCGAACATCGACAAGGGTCATGGAAAAAGCTCTTCATGCGGACGGATTGACGTCCCTGTCAGGTAGAGCAAATGGCGAAGGCGTGCAAGCTTTCCGGGCCGCCACAGCGCCCCATCCCGCCAGCCCCTTGTGCTTCTGACGTCTCCGGCCAGAGCGTCCGCGCTTGGTGGCTCAAAATTCCTGCCCGTAGGCCCGGGCCTGCGGCTCGACCAGTTGCTTCGACATGCCGACCGACTGCACATCCTGGTCCAGCTTTGGCGCATAGGCAACCGACAGCCAGTTGACGGCATAACCGCTCTTTTCAAAGAAGCTGACGGCATCGGTATTGTGGGCGTGCGTTTCGAGCCGTGCCGTCTCAAATCCCTGGTGGACGATCTCCTTTTCCACCTCGCCGATGAGGGCGGCGCCCAGCCCGCGCCGCTGGTGATCGGGATCGATCCAGAAGTCGCTGATCGTCTCGTCCAGCCCCTCGCGCGCCGCCCAGCCGGCGACGATACCATTGTCCTCGATGACGGTGATGGTCAGCCAGGAGGACTGGACGAAATTGGAAAAGGCGGACAGGGCACTCTCCTGCAACGCATCGCTGCCACCGATCGCGCCCATGGCCTGCGCCCAGGCGCGCAGCCCGATCTGCGTCAATAAGCCAGCTTCGTCTTCCCGAGCGTTGCGAATGGTCAGCATGACAGCCTCTGTGCGACGTCACGATTAGACCATCCGGGCTACGCTATCTCAAGAGGCTCGGCGCGCCGACCGCTTGATGGCCGGCAGCTTTCCCGGTAAATCTTAACAGTCAGCAGGAGTTTTGATGTTCAATTCGTCCGAGTCCCGGCACGGGGCAGCCTGAGAAGCCCTCTTCTCACGGCCGCCCGATGAAAACACCACGCCCCGGCGCAAGCCTTGCGTCCGGACCTGTTTTCTTGCGTCCCCAAGGGGACCTGTCGGACTTCACGACCATGGATATTTCCCGCGCCGAACAGCGCATTCTCCACCTGCTCGCCCAGGGCGGCAGGATCGACCTTATCCGCAATGACAACCGGAAGATCGAGGCGCTGCGGCTCATCACCCGCGAAGGCTGGGTCTTCTACGGGCTCGACCTCGAAACCTTCCGCAAGCTGAAGCATAAGAAGGCCGTCTCATCGCGCAACGGCCAGCCCTACCGCATCACCGAGCGCGGTCTGTTTCTGGTGCGCGCGCAGCAGGACAATTGCTGAACCGGAGGCCGGCGCCGGACACGTCCGCGCGCCGGTCTTCACCCGCCTTGCGAACAAGCCGCCGTGTCGTTACATTTGACAATGCATTTTGAATGGGACGAGGCCAAGAACGCGGCAAACTTGCGCAAGCACGGGCTTTCCTTCGAGGAGGCGCGGCTGATTTTCGACGGGCCTGTGCTCACGGTGCAGGATCGCCGCCAGGACTACGGCGAAGATCGTTTCATAACGCTTGGTGCCATCGCCGGATTGATCGTCGTCGTCGCCGTCCACACGGATCGCCACGGCATCACGCGGCTCATCTCGGCCAGACTTGCAAACAGGAAGGAACGGATACGCTACCATGTCCATATCACCGCAGAGACTGAAAGCCTTGGCGGACCGGACCGATGACCGGATCGACTACAGCGACATTCCCGAACTGGACGATGCCTTCTTCGAAACGGCACGTCTGGTGCAGCCATCGCAGAAGACACAGATCACCATGCGGCTGGATGCCGAGGTGCTGGACTGGTTTCGGGCGCAGGGAAAGGGATACCAGACCCGCATGAACGCGGTGCTGAAGGCCTATATGCTGACGCACGGAAAGCGCTGAAGCGCGGTTAACAGGTACCCCGGTTTTAACGACCAAGCGCCACCGCTACCCCAGCCCCTTCTCCATATGCACTTTCTCGAGCTCCGTCCCGGCGCTTTTGGAAAACTCCATGCCCCTCCAGACGATGCGAAAGCCCAGCCGCTCATAAAGCCGGATCGCGCCGGAATTGCTGGCATGGGTGTGGATGGTGACGCGGGAAATGCCTTGCCGGATCATCCGCTGCAGCAGGGTGTCGATCAGCGCCCGGCCGATCCCCTTGCTCTGATGCTGCGGATGCACCCACAGGTCGGAAATGTGGTTCTTATCGCCGTTCAACGCCGCCCAGCCGACGATCTGTCCGTCGAAGGCGGCGACCGTAATCCGGTCCGGCGCCTCCGCCGGAAAGGCATCGAAGGCGCATTTCACATGAGCAATGAGAGTCTCGTCCGGCCGGCCGGCATGCCAGGCGTCGCTGCTCATCCACGCGGCAAAGCCGATCTCTGCGACCGCCTGATGGTCGGCGGTCGCCATGTCACGAATGGTGAGGCCCGTTACCACCACACCTTCGGCGAAAACGTGCCCGCCGCCTGTTCGATGACATGCGCCGTCTTGAACAGCGTTTCCTCTTCAAACGGCTTGCCGATCAGCTGCAGGCCAAGCGGCAGTCCCTTGTGGTCAAGCCCCGCCGGAACCGAAAGCCCGGGAAGGCCCGCCATGTTGACGGTGATGGTAAAGACGTCCTGCAGGTACATTTTCACCGGATCGGCGGCCAGTTCCTTGTCGCCGATGGCAAAGGCCGAAGACGGCGTGATCGGCGCGAGGATGGCATCGACGCCGGCATGGAACACGGTTTCGAAGTCGCGCTTGATCAGCGTGCGCACCTTCTGAGCCTTCAGGTAATAGGCGTCGTAATAGCCGGCCGACAGCACATAGGTGCCGATCATGATGCGGCGTTTCACTTCCTTGCCGAAGCCGGCTGCACGGGTCTTCTCATACATGTCGGCAATATCGCGGCCCTCGACGCGCAGGCCGTAACGCACGCCGTCATAGCGAGCAAGGTTGGACGAGGCTTCGGCCGGTGCCACGATGTAATAGGCCGGCAGCGCGTATTTGGTGTGCGGCAGAGAGATGTCGACGATTTCGGCACCGGCCTCCTTCAGCCAGGCCATGCCCTGCGCCCACAGCTTTTCGATCTCTTCCGGCATGCCCTCGACGCGGTACTCCTTCGGAATGCCGATCTTCATGCCCTTCAGCGACTGGCCGAGCGCTGCCTCATAGTCCGGCACCGGCAGATCGACGCTGGTGGAATCCTTGAGATCGACGCTCGCCATGGATTTCAGCAGGATGGCCGCGTCGCGCACGTCGCGGGCGATCGGGCCTGCCTGGTCGAGCGAGGAGGCAAAGGCGGCAATGCCCCAGCGCGAGCAGCGGCCATAGGTGGGCTTGATGCCGACGGTGGCGGTAAAGGCGGCCGGCTGGCGAATGGAGCCGCCGGTATCGGTGGCGGTCGCGCCGGCGCAGAGGCGGGCGGCAACGGCTGCGGCCGATCCGCCGGACGAACCGCCCGGCACCAGCTTCTCGTCGGAGCCTTCGGCCTTCCACGGATTGACCACCGGACCGTAATAGGAGCTTTCGTTGGACGAGCCCATGGCGAACTCGTCCATGTTGAGCTTGCCGAGCAGCACGGCACCGGCGTTCCACAGGTTCTGCGTCACGGTCGATTCGTATTTCGGCTTGAAGCCATCGAGAATGTGGCTGGCAGCCTGCGTGTGGATACCTTCGGTGGCAAAGAGGTCCTTCACGCCAAGCGGAATGCCCTCCAGCGCACCGCCCTTGCCGGCTGCAAGGCGCTCGTCAGAAGCCTTGGCCATGGCAAGCGCCGTGTCGGGCGTCACGGCCACATAGGCGTTCAACGCGCCATTGGCCGCATCGATGGCGGACAGATAGCTCTCGGTCAGCTCGACGGCGGAAATGGCGCGGCTCTTCAGTCTGTCGCGGGCATCGGCAATGGTAAGGCTGGTCAGGTCGGTCATGATGTTCTCAAGGCTCGTTCGGGTGCGGATCGGGGCTGGAGCGTCGCTTCAAAGAGAGCGCTTACTCGACAACCTTGGGCACGAGGAAGAAATTCTGGTCGGTCGCCGGCGCATTTGCCACCACGGCAGCGGCCTTGTCGCCATCGGTCACCGCATCGCTGCGCTCTCTCATGCGGATCGGCGTTACCGACGTCATCGGTTCGACATCGGACACATCCACTTCCGACAGCTGTTCGACGAAACCGAGAATGCCGTTCAGTTCCCCCATCATGCGCTCGGCCTCCTCTTCGGTGACGGCGATGCGGGAGAGGCGCGCGACGCGCTTGACGGTTGCTAGGTCGACGGACATGCATTTTCTCCGGATGGAATTTCACTCCCGCTATAATGGCCCGCTCCGGCCTTCGCAACGGGTTTGGCCGCATCACGACCATTCGGACACGCAGAAACGGAAAAGGCGGCCGCAGGCCCTCGACCCGCAACCGCCTTCGACAGTCGTCTTCTGACAAAAATCAGAACGACAGCGTCGTGCCGACCTTCGGCGCTTCGACGCGCGTCTTCAGGCCTTCCATGCCCTTCACGAACTTTTCCGGCGTCTGGTCGATGATCGGGAAAGTGCCGTAATGGCAGGGAATGGCATGCTTGAAATCGAAGAAACGCTGGCAGGCAAGGGCAGCCACGGCACCACCCATGGTGAAGCGATCACCGATCGGCACGAGGCCGATATCGGGCTGGTGCAATTCGTTGACCAGGCCCATGTCGGTGAAGATGTCGGTGTCGCCCATGTGAAGCAGCGAGGGCTCACCTTCAAAGTGCAGCATCAGGCCGTTGGCACTGCCGAGCGCATGCGACACGCCGTCTTCGGTAATCTGCGCCGAGGAATGCAGTGCCTGGGTAAAGGTCGCGGTGAAACCGCCAAAACCGACGGTGCCGCCGGTATTGCCCATCTCGATCTTCTTGACGCCCCTGGAGCCGAGCCAGGCGGCAAGATCGGCATTGGCCAGCACCACGGCACCGGTGTCTGCGGCCAGAGCGATCGTATCGCCCACATGGTCGCCATGGCCGTGGGTCAGAAGAATATGCGTTACGCCGTCGGCCACATCCTTGCGGTCGAGGTCGGCGAAGGAGGCATTGCCAGTGAGGAAGGGATCGATGAGGATTTTGGCATCCTGGATTTCGATCTTGAAGGCGGAATGGCCAAGCCATGTGATCTTCATGAAAAACTCCTCTTTCTGCTAAAATGAAACTTGGGCTGGGAAAGCCGGACTTTACGACAGGGGACGCTGCGGTTACGCATCGCGCCGGCGATCGGATCTCAACGAACCACGCCCAAGGGTTAGCACATAGGGTTCCCCGGTGTTAATGGAAAGCAGCGCCCGGGCATTTCCGGCACGCGAAGGAGACACCATGGCAGCACTGACCATCGAGGAACTGGCAGAGATCCTGCAGCCGGGACAGGCCGTGGCCGGTCTCGACCTCGGCACCAAGACCATCGGCCTTGCCATGTCGGATCTCGGCCGGCGCTTTGCCTCGCCGCGTCCGGTCCTCAAGCGGGTGAAGTTCACGCAGGATGCGTTGACCCTTCTTGCCTTTGCCGAAAAGGAAAAGGTCGCGGCCTTCATCATCGGCCTGCCGACCAATATGGACGGATCGTCAGGCCCGCGCGTCCAGGCCACGCGCGCCTTCGTGCGCGCCATGGGAGAAAAGACCGACATTCCCTTCGTCTACTGGGACGAGCGGCTGTCGACGGTTGCCGCCGAACGGGCGCTCCTGGAAATGGATGTGTCGCGGGCCAAGCGCAAGGAGCGCATCGATTCGGCGGCCGCAAGCTTCATTCTTCAGGGGGCTCTCGACAGGCTGTCGTCGCTCGCCACGGCTGCGACCGAAAGCTGACGCGCCCACCACCAGGCGGCAATCTGCTTACGCTTGCGGAAGGCAACGATCGACAGCACGATCAGGCTGTCGACGGCAATGGCGCGTGCCACCAGCGGCGGCAGGTTTTCCGGCGGAATGCCGAGCACATTGCCATAGATCTGGAACACCAGGTCATGGGTCTGGCGCGTCAGCATGAAGAAGCCAAAACTCATGTCGTAGTAGGACAGGCCGTACCAGGCGCCCAGCAGCAGCACGGGCCCGGCCCAGAGGATGAGAAACCACTTCATGCGGCCTGCCCTTTCATCGGGAAATCATGCGGTGCGAGGTTTTCGGCAATGACCAGCGCCCACCGGATCGCCGCCATCAGCGTCAGCACCAGCGCCGGAACGGCAATGTCGAGCGCCAGCGTGGCAAAAAATGCCAGCGACACCAGAAGCAGGCAGGCATTGTATAGACGGTTGGCGGCCAAGGGCGTCACGCTCGCGGATGGTTAACAATCTGTTAACGCCACTTTAGCCCTCACCGCCGCCCACGCAACGCAAACCCCGCGACATGGTTAATCGCGGGGCGAAGACTGTGGACAAGACGGGTTTTGCCTGACCGGTGAAACAGTCAGCTGGCAGCGGGATAAAGCAGATCAACGATGTAGGAGGCATCGAAGCGCGAATCGAGCATGCCATAAGTGGCGCGCCATCCGCCGGCGAGACGCGTTTCCAAAAACGCATCGGCAATCTTGCCGGCACCGAGGCGAAACAGTTCGGCAGCACCCGCCGCCAGCGCCAGTTGCTCGACCAGAAGGCGCGAGGCGCCCTCGTCGCGTTCGGCAAGCGCCATGGCAGCGCGCAACACGTCGGTGGTCTTTCGTCCGCTCGGCCCCAGGTCGCGCTCGATGCCGGCAAGAACCAGATCGAACAGATCCTTGCCGCGCCCGAGAACGCGCAGCACATCGAGCGCCATCACATTGCCCGACCCTTCCCAGATGGCATTGACCGGGGCCTCGCGGTAATGGCGCGCCAACGGGCGTTCTTCCACGTAACCGTTGCCGCCGAGGCACTCCATCGCCTCGTAGATCAGCGAAGGGGCGATCTTGCAGGTCCAGTATTTGATGACGGGCGTCATCACGCGGGCATAGGCCGCATCGGTCGGGTTGCTGCCGGCCTTGTCGAAGGCTTCCGCCAGCCGATAGGACAGCGCCGTCGCGGCCGCCACGTCGAGCGCCATGTCGGCCAGCACCCGCGTCATCAGCGGCTGGTCGATGAGGTTCTTGCCGAACACCGAGCGTCCCCGGCAGTGATGCACGGCTTCCGCGAGAGACGCACGCATGATGCCGGACGAGGCCAGCGCGCAATCGAGGCGCGTCAGCGTCACCATGTCGAGAATGGTGCGCACGCCGCCGCCCGCTTCGCCGAGCAGATAGCCGAAGGCATCGGTGAACTCGACTTCCGACGAGGCGTTGGAGCGGTTGCCGAGCTTGTCCTTCAGCCGCTGGAACTGCAGGCCATTGGCGGTGCCGTCTTCCAGAAGGCGCGGCACCAGGAAGCAGCCGATGCCCTCATTGGTCTTGGCCAGCATGATGAAGCCGTCGCTCATCGGCGCCGACATGAACCATTTGTGGCCGGAGAGCCGGTAGACGCCCTCGCCCACCCGTTCGGCGGTGGAGCGGTTGGCGCGTACATCGGTGCCGCCCTGCTTTTCCGTCATGCCCATGCCGATGGTGATGGCATTCTTCTGCATGGCCGGGCGGTTGGACGAATCATACTTGCGCGACAGGATGCGCGGCGCCCATTCCTTGTGAACCCGGGGCGAGGCCATCATCGCAGCGACCGAGGCGCTCGTCATGGTGAGAGGGCACAGATGCCCGCATTCGAGCTGAGCGGTCAGGTAGAATCGGGCGGCGCGCGCGCGGTGCTGGGCATTGCGCGATTCGGGCGCGTTTTCCCAGATCGAGGAATTGAGCCCGCTCGCCATCGAGCGACGCATCAGCGCGTGCCAGGCCGGATGGTATTCCACCATATCCAGCCGCTCGCCGCGCGGGCCGTGCGTCTTGAGCTTCGGCGGGCTTTCATTGGCCATGCGGGCCAGTTCCTGCGCCTCCGGCGAGGTGACGTAACGGCCGAGCACGTCGAACTCTTCGCGCACAGCGCGGTGCAACCCGGCCGTCAGATCCACCATCAGCGGATCCGTGCGATAGGCATTGATACCGGACCAGAGGCTCGGCTGGTTCAGCTCGGATAAGGTGTCGTCGGTCCGGGTCATCTGATTCATGAGGGTGCTTCTAATCGAATTTTCGGCAAATTGCATGGGGATCGGAATTTCTGGTCGCCTGCTCCGCTTGCTCCCCGCGCACTCGTTCTCTATAGACCGCGGGAAACCAGCGGAGGACAATTTCGTGGTCTTCTTTCCCCACCGCCATCTCCTCGGGATCAAGGGCCTGACCGAGCAGGACATTACGTTCCTTCTCGACAAGGCAGACGAGGCGGTCAAGATCAGCCGGCAAAGAGAAAAGAAAACCTCGACGCTGCGCGGTCTGACCCAGATCAATCTCTTCTTCGAAGCCTCGACCCGCACACAATCGTCTTTTGAACTGGCAGGCAAGCGTCTTGGCGCCGATGTGATGAACATGTCGGTCGGAAACTCGTCGGTCAAGAAGGGCGAGACGCTGATCGATACGGCCATGACGCTGAACGCCATGCGCCCGGATGTGCTCGTCGTGCGCCATTCCTCGGCGGGCGCCGCAGCGCTTCTCGCGCAAAAAGTCGCCTGCTCGGTGGTGAACGCCGGCGATGGCCAGCACGAGCACCCGACGCAGGCGCTGCTCGATGCGCTCACCATTCGCCGCGCCAAGGGCAAGCTGTCGCGCATCATCGTCGCCATCTGCGGCGACGTGCTACATTCGCGCGTTGCCCGCTCCAACATCCTGCTTTTGAACGCCATGGGTGCTCGCGTGCGCGTCGTTGCCCCGTCCACGCTTCTGCCCTCGGGCATTGCGCAGATGGGCGTCGAAGTCTTCCATTCGATGGAAGAGGGGTTGAAGGATGCCGATGTGGTGATGATGCTGCGCCTGCAGCGCGAGCGCATGTCCGGTTCCTTCGTGCCGTCGGTGCGCGAATATTTCCACTTCTACGGGCTTGATGCCGAAAAGCTGAAGGCCGCCAAGGAGGATGCGCTCGTGATGCATCCGGGCCCGATGAACCGCGGCGTCGAAATCGCCTCGGAAGTCGCCGATGGCCCGCAGAGCGTCATTGAAAGCCAGGTCGAAATGGGCGTTGCCGTGCGCATGGCCGTGATGGAAACGCTGCTGGTCTCTGAAAACCAGGGTCCGCGCAGCGAGGGATGGAGCGCATGAATACTCCGCTTGTCTTGAAGAATGCCCGCATCGTCGATCCCTCTCGCAACCTCGATGAGACCGGCACCATTATTGTCGGCGCCGATGGCGTGATCCTTGCCGCCGGTCGCGATGCGCAGAACCAGGGCGTGCCAGACGGCGCAACCGTGCGCGATTGCGGCGGCCTCATCGCCGTGCCCGGCCTCGTCGATGCCCGCGTCTTCGTTGGCGAGCCCGGCGCCGAGCATCGCGAAACCATCGAATCGGCCAGCCGCGCGGCAGCTGCCGGCGGCGTCACCAGCTTCATCATGATGCCCGATACCGATCCGGTGCTGGATGACATCGCGCTCATCGAATTCGTCAAGAAGACGGCGCGTGACAAGGCGCTGGTCAATGTTCACCCGGCAGCCGCCCTGACCCGCGGCCTGAAGGGTGAGGAAATGACCGAGATCGGGCTTCTTGCCGAAGCCGGTGCCATTGCCTTCACCAATGGCCGCCATTGCCTTGCCGATACGCAGGTGCTGCGCCGCGCCATGACCTATGCCCGCGAATTCGGTGCCGTTGTCTCGCTCGAAGCCCGCGACCCCTATCTTGCCGTCAACGGCGTGATGAACGAGGGCCTCTATGCCAGCTGGCTCGGCCTCTCCGGCGCGCCGAAGGAAGCCGAGCTTCTTCCGCTCGAACGGGATCTGCGCATCGCACAGCTGACCGGTGCCGATTATCATGCGGCAAAGATTTCCGTGCCCGAATCGGCAGAGGCCATGCGGCTTGCCCGCAAGCGTGGCGCAAACGCCACCTGCGCCATCTCGATCAACCATCTGTCGCTCAACGAAAACGACATCGGCGAATACCGCAGCTTCTTCAAGCTGTCGCCGCCGCTGCGCACCGAAGACGATCGCCAGGCCATGGTCGATGCGCTCGCCGATGGCACGATCGATATCATCGTTTCCTCACACGATCCGCAGGACGTCGATACCAAGCGGCTGCCGTTTGCCGATGCCGCCGATGGTGCCATCGGGCTTGAAACCATGCTGGCGGCGGCCCTTCGGCTGCACCACGCCGGCCGGGTGCCGCTGATGCGGCTGATCCATGCGCTGTCGACGCGCCCCGCCGAAATTTTTGGCCTGCCCGCGGGCACGCTGAAGCCGGGGGCGAAAGCCGATATCACGCTGATCGATCTCGATGAGCCGTGGCTCGTCTCCAAGGACACCATCATCTCGCGGTCGAAGAACACGCCATTCGAGGATGCGCGCTTCAGCGGCCGGGCTGTCGCGACCTATGTCGCCGGCCGGCTCGTCCATTCGCTTTAAGAGGGCGCCACCATGACCGATCTTTTCACCTGGCAGATCACGGCGCCGATTGCGCTGGCAGCCCTTGCCTTCGGCTACCTGCTCGGCTCCATTCCGTTCGGCCTGATCCTCACGAAGGCGGCCGGCCTTGGCGATATCCGCGCCATCGGGTCGGGCAATATCGGTGCGACCAATGTGCTGCGCACCGGCAACAAGAAGCTGGCTGCCGCAACGCTTCTGCTCGATGCCTTGAAGGCAACGGCGGCCGCCTTGATCGTCTCGGCCTATTTCGGGCCGGAGCTTGGCCGGGAAGCAGGCGTCCTTGCCGGCTTTGCCGCCTTCCTCGGCCACCTCTTCCCCGTCTGGCTCGGCTTCAAGGGTGGCAAGGGCGTCGCGACCTATATTGGCACGCTGCTCGGCGTAGCACCTGCCATGGTGCTGGTCTTTGCCTTCGTCTGGCTGACGATCGCAAAACTCAGCCGCTATTCGTCGCTTGCCGCACTGGTTGCAACGCTTGTCATTCCGGTTGCATTGTGGATAGTGGGCGAACAGAAGATTGCCGTGATCATGGCCGTGATGACACTGATTTCCTACTGGAAGCACAAGGCCAATATCGAGCGTCTGATCAACGGCACCGAGAGCAAGATCGGCCAGAAGGGATAGACATTCATGCCATCCGACAGCGCAAGACGAAAGGGAGTTGCGCTATCGGACAAGCAGAGGATCGCCTGGCTGAGGCTGATCCGCAGCGACAATGTCGGCCCGTCCACCTTCCGCGACCTGATCAACCATTTCGGTTCGGCGGAAGCTGCCCTTGCGGCACTGCCGGAGCTTTCAAGGCGCGGTGGTGCCGCCCGCGCCATCCGCATTGCCTCGGTGGAAGACGCCGAGCGTGAACTGGACCGCGCCCGCGCCTTCGGCGCCCGCCTTGTGGGCATCGGCGAGCCGGATTATCCGGCAGCACTTCGCCAGATCGATGGCGCCCCGCCGCTTCTCGCCATGAAAGGCAACCGGACGCCCGCCTCTCCGCCCTCCGTCGGCATTGTCGGCTCGCGCAACGCCTCGATCAACGGAGTGAAGTTTGCAAGCCTGATTGCCCGCGATTGCGGCCGCGCCGGCTATGTCATCACCTCCGGTCTTGCCCGCGGCATCGATACGGCAGCGCACCGCGCAAGCCTGGAGACGGGCACGATTGCCGTCCTCGCCGGCGGGCTCGACAAACCCTATCCACCGGAAAATGTTGGCCTGCTGGATGAGATCACCTCCGGCAACGGCCTGGCGATCAGCGAAATGCCCTTCGGCTGGGAACCCCGCGCGCGCGATTTCCCGCGCCGCAACCGTCTCATTGCCGGCGTTTCGCTGGGTGTGGTCGTAATCGAAGCGGCGGAGCGTTCCGGCTCGCTGATCACCGCGCGCCTTGCCGGCGATTTCGGTCGCCTTGTCTTTGCCGTACCCGGCTCGCCGCTCGATCCGCGCTGCCATGGCACCAACGGGTTGCTGAAACAGGGCGCCATCGTTACCACCGGGTCCGCCGACGTCATCGATGCGCTGGCGCCGCTGTCGCAACTGGATCTACTCGACCAGCCGGTGATCGAGGAACCGGGCGGAGAGCGCCCGCCCGGCGACATGCTGCCCCCTGATGACAGCGACCGCGAGCGTATCGCCTCGGCACTCGGGCCGACGCCAGTGGAAATCGACGATATCATCCGACACACGGGACTTGCCCCGGCCACCGTCTATCTGGTTCTCCTGGAACTGGATCTCGCCGGTCGCCTGCACCGGCATGTCGGCGGGCTCGTCTCACTGGCCATGATGGATTGACAGACGACGGCGGCCCTGCTGCAGGTCCCCCGCCTCAACATAGGCCATCTCGATCAGGTAGCAGAGCATATCGGCGCCTTCTTCATGGGCGACGCGGTGCAACTCGCCCAGCATCTGGCGAATATATGCGATCTTGGCGCGGCTCTGATCATTGCTGCTGAAATCGCCTCTCTCTGAAACCATCGTCCCACCCACGCTTCGGGCAAAGATTTCCATCTTTGCGTGTATTTAACAAACAACACCCGCAAATCTACATTGTTTATTCTTGATTGCAATACTGATTATAGCTTGTAATGGTTGCAATGTCGCAGTGCATAAAATCAGGCCACCCTCTTGACCGCGAGGCAAACGCCCTCCATGTCGGGAGGTCAGTTTCCCGGCGAAGGCGTTGAGTGACACCGCCGTTTTGCCCGCTTCAGAGAACAAAGATGAATGTTGTAGTTGTAGAATCTCCGGCCAAGGCCAAGACGATCAACAAGTATCTTGGCCCCGGCTACAAGGTTCTCGCTTCGTTTGGCCACGTGCGCGATCTGCCCGCCAAGGACGGATCGGTGCTTCCCGACCAGGATTTTGAAATGTCCTGGGAGGTCGATGCCGCGTCGGCCAAGCGCATGAAGGATATTGCCGATGCCGTGAAAGGCTCCGACGGCCTCTTTCTCGCAACCGACCCGGATCGCGAAGGGGAAGCGATTTCCTGGCATGTGCTGGATCTGTTGAAGAAGAAGAAGGTGATCGGCGACAAGCCGGTCAAGCGCGTCGTCTTCAACGCCATCACCAAGAAGGCCGTGCTGGACGCCATGGCCAACCCACGCGACATCGACACGCCGCTGGTGGATGCCTATCTTGCCCGCCGCGCGCTCGATTATCTCGTCGGTTTCAACCTGTCGCCGGTTCTGTGGCGCAAGCTGCCCGGCGCGCGTTCCGCCGGCCGCGTGCAGTCGGTGGCGCTGCGTCTCGTCTGCGACCGCGAAAGCGAGATCGAGCGCTTCGTGCCGGAAGAATACTGGAACATTTCCGCCCTCCTGAAGACCCCGCGCGGCGACCAGTTCGAAGCTCGCCTCGTCTCGGCCGACGGAAAGCGCGTGCAGGCCCGGGGCATCAAGAACGGCGAGGATGCCGGTCGCATCAAGGCCATGCTCGAGGGTGCCGCCTATACGGTCGATACCGTCGAGGCAAAGCCGGTCAAGCGCAATCCCGGCCCGCCCTTCACCACCTCGACGCTGCAGCAGGCGGCCTCCTCCAATCTCGGCTTCTCCGCTTCGCGCACCATGCAGGTGGCGCAGCGTCTTTATGAAGGTGTCGATATCGGCGGCGAAACCGTCGGTCTCATCACCTATATGCGTACCGACGGCGTGCAGATGGCGCCGGAAGCGATCGATGCGGCGCGCCGCGCCATTGGCGACCAGTTCGGCGCGCGCTACCTGCCGGAAAAGGCCCGCTTCTATTCCACCAAGGCCAAGAACGCCCAGGAAGCCCACGAAGCCATCCGCCCGACCGATTTCAACCGCTCGCCGGACAAGGTGCGCCGCTATCTCGACGCCGACCAGCTGCGCCTTTACGAACTGGTGTGGAAGCGCGGCATCGCGAGCCAGATGGCGTCGGCCGAAATCGAACGCACCACCGTCGAGATCCTGGCCGAGAACGCCGGTGATCGCGCTGGCCTTCGCGCCGTCGGCTCCGTCGTGCGTTTCGATGGTTTTCTGGCCGCCTATGTCGACCAACGCGAGGAGGGCGAAGGGGGCGATGACGATGAGGACGGCCGTCTGCCGGAAATCAACGCCCGCGAAAAGCTCGACAAGAACAAGGTGAATTCCAGCCAGCACTTCACCGAACCGCCGCCGCGCTATTCGGAAGCCTCGCTGATCAAGAAGATGGAAGAGCTCGGCATCGGCCGCCCTTCCACCTATGCCGCCACGCTGAAGACGCTGAGCGACCGCGAATATATCGTCATCGACAAGCGCAAGCTGGTGCCGCATTCCAAGGGCCGGCTGGTGACGGCCTTCCTCGAGAACTTCTTCACGAAGTATGTGGAATATGATTTCACCGCCGACCTCGAAGCCAAACTCGACCAGATTTCGGCCGGCGAGCTGAACTGGAAACAGGTTCTACGCGAATTCTGGAACGACTTCTTCGCCCAGATCGAGGACACCAAGGAGTTGCGCGTCACCAATGTGCTTGATGCGTTGAACGAGGCTCTGGCGCCTCTGGTGTTTCCGAAGCGCGACGACGGGTCCGATCCGCGCATCTGCCAGGTCTGCGGCACCGGAAACCTGTCGCTGAAGCTTGGCAAATACGGCGCCTTCGTCGGCTGCTCCAACTATCCGGAGTGCAACTATACCCGCCAGCTGTCGTCGGACGGCAACGAGGCGGAAGCGTCGGGTCTTAACGAACCGAAGGCGCTCGGCGCCGATCCGATGACGGGCGAGGAACTGACGCTGCGCTCGGGCCGCTTCGGGCCCTATATCCAGCGCGGTGACGGCAAGGAGGCCAAGCGCTCATCGCTGCCGCGCGGCTGGAAGCCGGAGGATATCGATCACGAAAAGGCACTTGCCCTCATCAACCTGCCGCGTGACGTCGGCCAGCATCCGGAAACGGCCAAGATGATTTCCGCAGGCCTTGGCCGCTATGGGCCTTTCCTGCTGCATGACGGCGCTTACGCAAATCTCGAAAGCATCGAGGACGTGTTCTCGATCGGGCTTAATCGCGCCGTCACCGTCATTGCCGAAAAGCAGTCGAAGGGCGGCGGCCGTGGCCGGACGGCCGCAGCGCTGAAGGAACTGGGCGAGCATCCGAGCGGCGGCGCCATCACCGTGCGCGAGGGCAAATACGGCCCCTACGTCAACTGGGGCAAGGTCAACGCGACCCTTCCCAAGGGCCGGGATCCGCAGGCCGTCACCGTTGAAGATGCGCTGGCCATGATCACCGAAAAGGCCGGCAAGGCGCCGGCGGCCAAGGGCAAGGCGAAGAAGCCCTCCGCCAAGGCCGCCGCCTCTGCCGAGGGTGCCGAGAGCGCGCCCAAGGCCCGCAAGCCGGCCGCCAAGGCTGCAACGAAGACGGCGACCAAGGCCGCACCGAAGACGAAAGCAGCCGCCAAACCGAAGGCGGCCCCCAAGGCAAAGAAGACAGGCACGTGACGAGAGAACCGCGCGAAGGCAAACGCATCAAGGCCGGTGGCCGAACCCTTTCCCTTCGTGCGGAGAAATCCGCGCCAACCGAGCGGGCGACCATCATCCAGGGCGTCGTGCCGCCGCGCGACGTGCTTCTGGAATTCATCGCCGATAATCCGGACCGCGCCTCCAAGCGCGAGATCGCCAAGGCCTTTGGCCTGAAGGGCGAGACACGCGTCGAGCTGAAGGACGTGCTGCGCGATCTCGAGGACGAAGGTCTTCTGCAGAAAAGCCGCAAGACGCTAACGCGCCCTGGCGCGCTGCCGCCGATGACCGTGCTCGACATCACCACCCGCGACAAGGATGGCGATCTCATCGCCCGTCCCACCGATTGGCCGGAAGAGGCAGGCGTTGCCCCTGCCGTGCTGATCCGCCAGTCGTCGGACGCCCGCAGTAAAAGCAAGGCACCGGCTGCCGGCCTTGGCGACCGCGTGCTGGCGAAGATTTTTCCGAACAAGGATCGCGCCGGTCCGGCCTATACGGCCCGGGTGGTCAAAGTCATCGACAAGCGCCGCAATGCCGGCCTTGGCGTCATCCGCCTGATGCCGGAGGGTGGCGCGCGCCTGATGCCGATCGACCGGCGCGGCGAGGAAATGCAGATTGCCGCCAGTGACCTCGGCGATGCGAAAGACGGTGACCTGATCGAAGCCGATGTACTGACCGGCGCCCGCTTCGGCCTGCCGCGGGCCAAGGTGCTTTCGGTCGTCGGTTCGGTGGCGAGCGAAAAGGCGATCTCGATGATCGCCATCTATTCGCACGGCATTCCCCACATCTTTCCGCAGGCGGTGATGGATGAGGCAGACGCTGCAAAGCCTGCCAGCATGGCGCATCGCGAGGACTGGCGCCACGTGCCGCTCGTCACCATCGACCCCGCCGATGCCAAGGACCATGATGACGCGGTTTATGCCGAACCAGACCCATCACCCGACAATGAAGGCGGCGTCATCGTCACAGTCGCCATTGCCGATGTCGCCTATTATATCCGCACCGGCTCGCCCATCGACCGCGAGGCGCTGAAGCGCGGCAATTCGGTCTACTTCCCCGACCGCGTCGTGCCCATGCTGCCGGAGCGTATCTCTAACGATCTTTGTTCGCTGCGCGAAGGCGAAGACCGCCCGGCACTTGCCGTGCGTATGGTGTTTTCCAAGGATGGCCGCAAGGCAAGCCACACCTTCCACCGCGTGATGATGAAGAGTGCCGCAAAGCTCTCCTACCAGCAGGCACAGGCCGCCATCGACGGGAAGCCCGACGACAAGAGCGGCCCGCTTCTGGAGCCCATCCTGAAGCCGCTGTGGAGCGCCTACGAGATCATGAAGCGCGGCCGCGACCGTCGCCAGCCGCTCGAGCTTGATATGCCCGAGCGCAAGATCAAGCTGAAGCCGGATGGCACGGTCGACACCGTCATCATTCCCGAACGCCTCGATGCCCACAAGCTGATCGAGGAAATGATGATCCAGGCCAATGTCTGCGCCGCCGAAACGCTGGAAAAGAAACGCCAGCCGCTCGTCTACCGCATCCACGATGCGCCGACCCTCTCCAAGCAGGAAGTGCTGCGCGAGTTTCTGGCAACGCTTGGCATTCCCATGGCCAAGGGCGGCCAGATGCGCTCCAACTCGTTCAACGGCATCTTGGCGAAAGCGCAGGATACGCCGCACCAGATCATGGTCAACGAGATGGTGCTGCGCAGCCAGAGCCAGGCCGTCTACAGCCCCGACAATATCGGCCATTTCGGCCTCAACCTGATGAAATACGCCCATTTCACCTCGCCGATCCGCCGTTACGCCGATCTTATCGTGCATCGGGCACTGGTCGGTTCCCTCGGCCTCGGCGAAGGCGGCATCACGCCGGAACAGGAAGCCCAGCTCGAGGATATCGCCGCTGAAATTTCCACCTTCGAACGCCGCGCCATGGCCGCCGAGCGCGACACCATCAACCGGCTGATCGCACATCACCTGGCAGAACGCGTCGGCCAGTCCTTCGAGGGCCGCGTCTCGGGTGTCACCAAGGCGGGACTGTTTGTCGCACTGCCCACCTATGGCGCCGATGGTTTCGTACCCATATCTACGCTGGGCACCGATTATTTCCATTATGACGAAAGCCGTCAGGCGCTGATCGGCGACAGAACGGCCCTTGGCTTCCAGCTGGGCGATACGGTGGACGTGAAGCTGGTGGAAGCCATTCCGCTCGCCGGCGCGCTGCGGTTCGAAATGCTGAGCGAGGGCCAGAAGATGGGCGTCGCCACGCGGTCCTTCCACAAGTCGGGCCGCAAGCCCGGCCAACGCACCGGCAGAACGCCCGGAACGCGTCCGCCACGCCGCGGACGTTAAGGCATTTCGAAGTTGCCTGTGGCACTCTGCCGGCGCCGGAATGCGAAAAGCACATCAAGGACAGGGCGAGCGCCGCACGTCGGCGCATTGGCCCGGGAGAACGCGACATGACAGGTCACCAGGCATCCGCACCTCAGGCGCAAAAGCCGATCCTGCACTATGGCGAGGCCGAACGCCCCGAGCGTCCGCTCGGCCGCTCGATCTGGCGCGGCCTCTGCTGCACCTGCCCGGCCTGCGGCGAGGGAAAACTGTTTCGCGGCTTCGTCAAGCCGGTGGATCGCTGCGCCGCCTGTGGCGAGGATCTGCACCACCAGCGCTCCGACGACCTGCCGCCCTATCTCGTCATCTTCCTCATCGGCCACGTCACCATCGGCGGCTTCATGATGACGGACATGGTCTGGCAATTGTCGATGTGGACGCATCTTGCCATCTGGACGCCGATCACCATCGCGACAGCGCTTTTGTCGATGCAGCCGATCAAGGGCGGCGTCATTGGCCTGCAATGGGCCTTGCGCATGCACGGCTTCGGCAACGAGGACGAGACCTTTGATCCCGGCCGCGGTGGCCCTCTCGAATGAGCAAGCCCGACGGGCCCGAAACGACGGCGTCCGGGCCAAAACCCCGGCCGGGCCTTCGCCCGCGTCCCTCCGCCTCGCTGATCCTGATCGACCGTGCGGCGTCAACCCCGCGCATTTTGGTCGGGCGGCGCGGCAGCGGCCACGCCTTCATGCCGGATGTGTACGTCTTTCCCGGCGGGCGGCGTGATCCACGCGATTTCATCCTCCCCTTTTTCCGCGATCTTGCGCCGGCGGTTCTCCAGAAACTGCAGGCGGGACCTTCCGCTCCCCAGTCAACGGCCGGCGCCCGTGCGCTCGCCCTTGCCGCCGCACGCGAGCTTCACGAGGAAACCGGACTGACGCTCGGCCACCCGGATACCGTGGCAGAACGCGGCGTCGATCTCTCCAGCCTGCGCTACCTTGCCCGCGCCGTCACGCCACCCGGTGCCGTCAGGCGTTTCGACAACCGGTTCTTTGCCACATTTATCGACGAAGCTGAGATTGATCTTTCCCGATTGCGGGAAAGCGACGAGCTCAGCGACTTCCGCTGGCTCGATCTTTGCGACCTCCGGGCGGTGAAACTTCCGGAAATCGTTCTCGCCGTAGCCGATGACTTAAAAAAATCACTTGAGTCCGGCCGCTGTTTGCCGTTTGGAAGCGATGTGCAGGTATACACCAGTCGCAACGGCGCGTTTCTCCGGAGTCGGTTGTAAGAACGATGGATATTCATACGAAGGATCGTCAGATGTCCCAGGCGGCAGGTGGCCGTGATGACCACCCCGAAGAGATCCACTGGCCGTCCCTCGTCGCTGCCATTTCCGCCATCAGTGCGGTCGGCATCGCCATTGGCCTCGGGCTTCCGCTCCTCAGCATCATTCTCGAAAAGCGCGGCATCTCGTCCACGCTGATCGGGCTCAACTCGGCCATGGCCGGTGTTGCGGCCATGATTGCAGCCCCCATTACCACCCGCCTTGCCCATGAGTTCGGCGTGGCCCGCACCATGCTGTGGGCGGTGGTACTGTCGGCCATCAGCGCGCTCGGCTTCTATTATGCCAGCGCCTTCTGGATGTGGTTTCCGCTGCGCCTCGTCTTCCACGGCGCCACCACGACGCTGTTCATCCTGTCGGAATTCTGGATCAATGCGGCGGCACCGCCAAGGCGGCGCGGCCTGGTGCTGGGCATCTACGCGACCGTGCTTGCCATCGGCTTTGCCATGGGGCCGCTGATCTTTTCCGCCATCGGCAGCGAGGGCGTGCTTCCCTTCATCATCGGCGCCTGCGCCATTCTGCTGGCCTTCATTCCGATCTATATCGCGCGGGCCGAAAGCCCGGTTCTCGACGAGAAGCCGCAGAGGCATTTCCTGCGCTATGTCTATCTGGTGCCGATGGCTACCGCTGCCGTCTTCGTCTTCGGGGCCGTCGAAGCCGGTGGCCTGTCGCTGTTTCCGATCTATGCCAGCCGCATGGGCCTTCCCGAATCCAGCGCGGCCCTTCTCCTGACGGTGATGGGCATTGGCAACATGGTCTTCCAGATCCCCTTCGGCATGATTTCCGACCGCCTGAAGGACCGCCGCCCCATGCTCTTCCTGATGGCGCTTGCCGGCCTTGCCGGCGCTCTGGCACTGCCGTCGCTGATGGGCAACTGGTGGCTGATGGCGGGGGTGCTGCTGGTCTGGGGCGGTTGTGTGTCCGGTCTCTACACGGTGGGCCTTGCGCATCTCGGCTCCCGACTCACGGGTGCCGACCTTGCAGCCGCCAATGCGGCCTTCGTTTTCTGCTATGCCATCGGCACGGTTGCCGGCCCGCAGGCGATCGGCGCAGCCATTGATATCAGTGGAAATGACGGCTTTGCCTGGGCCCTGACGGGCTTCTTCGGCCTTTATGTGCTGATATCCGTCGGCCGGATGGCTTTCGGACGAGATGAGGCTTGACTTTTCGGGCGCGATTTGTAGTTTCGCGCCAGATTTGGCCGGGGACCGCGTGAGGCGTCCGCGGCATGATTTTTATTTAGAGGCAGGAAGACCATGGCGAAAGCTACGACCATCAAGATCAAGCTGCTGTCGACGGCCGATACCGGTTTCTTCTACGTCACGACGAAGAACAGCCGTACGATGACCGACAAGATGACCAAGACTAAGTACGACCCGATCGCACGCAAGCATGTCGAGTTCAAGGAAACCAAGATCAAGTAAGCCTGATCTTTTTCCTTTCTTCAAAAAGGCGTGGGTGCCACCGGCTCCCGCGCCTTTTTCGTTTTGATGCCTCTGCGATCACGCCCGCCTCGGCAGTTGATGGAGGTGCGCCCAGCCAGCACGGATCAGCCGCGCACACGCCAATAGCCGCCACTACCGCCCGTCTTGCTTAAGCACCCGCCATAGACCGCAAAGCCCCAGTGGCGCGCGACAGATGGCAGTTGGTGCAAACTGCCTCTCCGAGCCGCCTTACCCTGTGCCGGGCCCGTCCGAAGCCACCGCGACGGTTTCGTCACGGCAGCGTCCATTCCTGCGGCCTTTTCCGATCCGGTTCCCTATGGAGGCAAGCAGCGCACCTGCCGCCCACAGCGCGCCGCGCTGCCTCTCCAATCATCAGGTTTGGACTGCAGCGCCCGTTTCGTCAGAAAATGTCGACAGCAACTGGCGCGTATAAACCGGCTTAATTTTTATCAGTCTGAGGGAAAAGCCTTAGGGGGTCGGTCGGCGCGCAAAGCGGCACGAGGAACCGCGTGACATGCGAACCGACCGACCGACCCCACGACCCAGGAGATGCGGCGGACCTGAGCATCATGGGGTATTTGAGTTTCCGCACCCCCGAAAGAGGCAGAAACAATCTGGCTTGTCCTAGACTTGCCTAATTCAGATTTAAAATCAACCTATTCTTAACCAGCCAACACTTTTCCCCACGACATGGTTAAAAACATCACGGCCATTGCTATATTCAATCTGAATATTGGTAAGTATTATCTTGCCGGTCCTTGCCATCGCAGAGCGGTTCAAAGATCACTGCAGGCTGTAGAAAGCGCTAAAAAGCAAGCAGGGCGGGTTTGGCAACATCAGGAAAAGGTATTCAGAAAATAGAATATCGCTCGACATTCCGCAAACCTGTCTACCCGACGGTTTTTAGTTGTCAAAACCTGATGCACAATAATTTCGCCTGCCCGCCGACAGCGCTGCATTAATTTGAGGCGAATCGCTATGCTGCTGCGGCCACCACGCGATTGCGCCCGCCCGTCTTGGCGGCATAAAGGGCGCGGTCGGCCTGTTTCAGCAATTGCTCGGGCGTCTCGATGCCCTGCAGATTGGTGGCGATGCCGAGCGAAGCGGTGATGGAAAGGCGAAGCCCGGAGCGCTCGAGCACGAAGGGCGCGTTTTCAATGGTCGCGCGCAGGCGCTCGGCAATCGCTGCGGCCGTGATGGCATCCGTATCCGGCATCACCACGACGAACTCCTCGCCGCCATAGCGACAGGCAAGATCGGCCCCGCGCACCGTGGAGCGGACGCGGCGGGCAAACTCGCGCAGAACCTCGTCCCCCACATCATGGCCGTAAGTGTCATTCACCTGCTTGAAGCGATCGATATCGATCATGCAAAGCGAGAGAGCCCGGCTGCGGGCGGCGGCACGGGTAAACATCACCTTCAGCTGGTTGTCGAGGTAGCGGCGGTTGTTGAGGCCGGTGAGCCCGTCGGTGACTGCGAGTTCGATCGTCTGGCGCACATTGGTGCGCAGCCGGTCATTGTAGCGCTTGCGCTTGATCTGTGTCAGCGTGCGGGCCACCAGTTCGTTCGGATCGATCGGCCGCACGATGTAGTCGTTGACGCCGAGATCGAGCGCCCGGACGATCGCGTCCTCGTCGCCGAGGTCCGTCACCAGCAGCAGCGGCAGGAAGCGCGTGCGTTCCAGAAGACGCAGTTGTGCGCACAGCCGCAGCGGGTCGTAATCGTCGCCGGTGCCGTTGATGATCACCATGTCGATGGGATCTTCCGCCGCCTCGAACAGCGCCGCCTGCGGGTCGGACATGGCCGTCACCTCCGCCACCGGCTTCAGCGCCTTGACGATGCGTTCCTGGCTGCTGGCGCGGCTATCGACCAGCAGCACCTGCCCCGGCCCTTCCATCGCGTCCAGCCGCAGCGGTTCTTCCATACCGATGGTGCGGGCGGTTTCGGCCCGAAGGCGCAGCTCGTCGCCCAGCATCTTCAGCCGAACGAGGCTTTTCACCCGCGACACCAGTTGCAGATCGTTGACGGGCTTGGTCAGAAAATCGTCGGCACCGGCCTTCAGCCCCCGCACGCGATCGGCCGGCTGATCCAGAGCCGTCACCATGACGACCGGGATATGGGCGGTGCGCTGGTCGGCTTTCAGCCGCTCGCAGACCTCGAAACCGTTCATGCCGGGCATCATCACGTCGAGAAGGATGATGTCGACATGGGTTGCAAGCGCAATCTCGAGCGCCTTGAAGCCGTCCTGCGCGGTCAACACATCGAAATATTCGGCAAGCAACCTGGCTTCCAGCAGCTTCACGTTCGCCGGTATATCGTCGACCACCAGGATCCGTGCCGTCATCTGTCAAAAGTCCTGTTCAGGCGTCGCCCAGGTAAGTCTTGATGGTTTCAATAAACTTCGGCACGGAAATCGGCTTTGACACATAGGCTTCGCATCCGCCCTGGCGGATCCGTTCCTCGTCTCCCTTCATGGCAAAGGCCGTGACGGCGATGACCGGGATGACGTGCAGCTCATCGTCTTCCTTCAGCCATTTCGTCACTTCGAGCCCCGAAACTTCCGGCAGCTGGATATCCATGAGGATCAGGTCCGGCCGATGTTTGCGCGCCAGATCCAGCGCTTCCATGCCATTGCGCGTCTGGATCGTCGTATAGCCCGAGGCTTCGATCAGATCGCGGAAGAGCTTCATGTTCAGCTCGTTGTCTTCGACAATCATGACCCTTTTGGGCATAACATCATCCCCATCCAGCCTTGCAAGCCTCACCTTGAGATATAAGCTCGCATCATGGCCGATTCCATTCATTCGGTAGCGGTGACCTTAAGGCCATTTGGTTGAAGAAAAGGTAATTTATATAGCTATGCGCCTCGACACGGGAAAAACATCGGCTCTGCCCAAGCCGGAGGAAACGGCAGCTGCCGTTCTTCAATGGCTGGCAGAGGAGCCCGACATGTTCGGCCGCTTTCTGGCGCTGTCCGGCCTGCAGGTGGACCAGTTGCGCCATGCGGTCGGCGATCCGGGCTTTCTCGCCGGCATGATCGATTTCGTCATGGCGCATGAGCCGACGCTGCTTGCCTTCTGCGAAGCCCGCCAGTGGAAACCGGAGGCGGTGGTGGCCGCCTGGCATCACTATTCGGGGCCGGGCCTTGGTTCGGGAGAGTATGAATGAGCGAAATCGTCGATCTCGATCACGTGCGCCTTGCCGACCGCCCGCTTGCGGTGTGCGACGTCGATGACGTGGTGCTGGAATTCTTGACGCCGTTCGAAAGCTACCTTACGAGCCTTGGCCACCGGCTGGTGCCGCGCTCCTACCGGCTGCACGGCAACATCGTCTCCGCGCTTGATGAGGCGCCGCTTGCGGATCCGCTGGTGAGCAAGCTGATTCTCGATTTCTTCGAGGCGCAGGAAGCCTGGCAGGTGCCCTTCGGCGATGCGGTGTCCTCCTTGAAGCGCATCGGGGAAAATGCCGACGTGGTGTTTCTAACCGCCATGCCGCCGCGTTATACCGAGATGCGCCGCCGCCTGCTCGACCGCCTGGACCTGACCTTTCCGCTTCTTGCCACCGAAAGCCCCAAGGGCCCGGTGATCGAGCGGCTGCACGCCGGCCGCGCCCTGCCGCTCGCCTTCATCGACGACATGGCGCACAACCATGTCTCGGTGGCAGACGCCGTGCCGGACTGCCTGCTCGTCCACCTGATGCCGGCAAGCGAGATGCACCGCCACGCGCCGAAGCCCGGCCCGCATGTGGTGCAGGCGAGCGACTGGGCCGATGCGGAAGGCCATATCCTTCGCCATTTCGGCCACCGCTGAACCGGCGCCTCGCTCTCCTCGTCGCGGATCAAGACGCGGGATCAAGACGGGGGAGGCAAGCGGGCTGCTTCGAATGCCTCAGGACCGCAGGGCTGCCGCCGGGCTGAGGCGCAGCGCACCAAGAGCCGGCACCAGCGACACCACGGCTGCCGCCACCACGAAGCCGATGGCAAGGCGCCAGTCCTCCTGCGCAAATTCCACCGGCAGGTGCACCGCGGTTGCGGCGGTGAGTCTGGCGGAAATCAGCTGCGCTGTCGCAAGGCCGATCAACCCGCCAAGCCCGATGCCGGCAAGGAACAGCACGAACAGCTCTCCCCAGACGAGGATAACCACCGCACGCATGGGGGCGCCCAGCGCCCGCAGCGCACCGATCTGGCGCTTGCGCGCGCCGATATGCATGGTGGCCACCAGCAGGATGGCGGCAATGACGATGCCCTGCGTGCCGACGGCAATGGCCAGCAGCAGGCTTCGCGCATCGCCAAGTGTGGCATAGAGCCTCGTCAGCACCTCGGCCGGAAACACCGCAAGCGTCGTTTCGGAGCGGTATTCCTGCCGCAGCCGGTAGGCATCGGCGATGGTTTTCGGCTTGACGAGAACGGCGGGCACGCCCGGTGTCTGCGCATCGAAGTGCTCATCCAGCGGCGCATCGGCATCGACATGGCCGTGGACATGGCCATGCTCATCCGCTTCGTCATCCTCCTGCGGGCCGTGCGCCTCCGGATGGGCCGGCAGCCCATGCTCGCCGGCAGGTTCGCTGCCCGCCGGATGCTCGTCCCCTTGCCCATGCCCATGCGCATGCCCCGGTTCCTCATCGCCGTGCGTTTCTCCCTCATGGGCGTGCGCCTCGGCGCCCGCCATGCCGTGAAGGCCCCAGACGGCGCGGATCGGCACGAGGATGGCCCGGTCCCAGGCAGTTCCGGTCGGCTCCATGCGCCCCACCACGCGATAGACGATCTGCGTATGCGTCTCGCCGCCCGTCTCGACGCTGCCATGCATCGGCTTTACCTCGGCACCGGTCTTCAGCGGCACGTCGGCACCGACCACGGCGTCTGCGAGACGCGAAAACGGCAGGCCATCGGCAAGTTGCGGCGAGAGCGCCGAAATCAGGGCGGTGGTGGTTCCGACGATGGGGAAACCGAAACTGGAATCGCCGAAACCGACGGGGGCTGCAAGCGCGACACGCGGATCTGCGGCAAGCTTCGCCAGCACCTTGCCGGACATCAGCGGTAGGGGCGCCGGCTGCAGGAACACCGCCGACAGCGCAAGCTGCGTCTCGCTGCCCGGCGCCCCGACCAGCAGATCGAATTTTTCCGCCGCGCGGGCGCTTCCGAGCCGCACGGCCCTCTCCTGCAGCGTCACCGCAACGGAGAGAGCGACGGAGAGCGCAATGAGGATGACGACCGACAGCGCACCACCGCCAAACCGCCTGAGATCGGCGAGGATGAACCGGATCATGGCGACTGCACTCCTTCTTTGTCTTCCACGATGGCGCCGGCGACAAGCCGGATATGGCGGTCGAGCCGCGCAGCCAATGCCGGATCATGCGTGACGACGATCAGCGTTGCCCCCTCCTCGCGCGACAGCCGCACCAGAAGTTCGCCCACCTGCTCGCCCGCCTGGCTGTCGAGGCTTGCCGTCGGCTCGTCGGCGACAATGACGCCCGGCTTCAACAGCAGGGCGCGTGCCACGGCAACGCGCTGCATTTCGCCGCGCGACAGAGTTTCGATCCTCTGCTGCGGACGTGCAATGCCCGTCACGTCCAGCAGAAAGCGTGCGCGCTGCGCTTCCGTACTCGTCAGCCGGCGCGCCAGTCGCACCGGCAGCACGACATTTTCGAAGGCGGAAAGGCCGGGAAACAGATGGAAATCCTGCATGACCAGCCCGATATGGCGGGCCCGGAAGGCGTCGCGTCCGCCCGCAGACAGGCGGGTCAGGTCTGTTCCGTTCCAGGAGACGGATCCGTGGCGGATGCGCTCGAGCCCGGTCATGGCGTTGACGAACGTGCTTTTTCCCGAGCCGGACGCCCCGGTGATGCACAGGCGCGTGCCGGCCGGAACCTGCAGCCGGTCTATCGCAAGGACGGGCGCTGCAAGTCCCGGATACCGCATCTCCAGTCCATTGATATCAAGGGAAAGCATCACCTAGACCGTCTTGAATGAGGCATTGCGCAGGCGGATCTGGCTGACGAAGCCGGTTTCAGGATCCGACCAGGAGCCCAGGTCCAGGACGCCCTCGACCAGGATCGGCGCGTTGAACTGCACGAAGGTCTGCTTGCGCGCCAGATAGACAACCAGAATATTGTCCGGCCAGTCCGCATCGGAGGAGCAGAACGGGCAGAGCGACATCGGAATTTCGCTCAGCACGAAAAAGGCGGCCTCCGCCTTCAGTGGCGGGGCCATGAAGCCGGTGATGGACACGTCCTGTCCCTTGAGGCGATTGACCTTGTCGGAAAAGGACAGCCCGAGCACGCCGAAGCTCTTGTAGAGTTCGCCGAACCCCAGCCGTTCCTCGGCCCTCGCGCTCAACGGCGATGCAAGACAGGGCAATGCAGCCATTGCCCCGAGCACCTGCCGGCGCTTCAGCCCGCCTCTCACTGTCTGATTCATGACCGCACCTCTTTTAAAAGCGACAGGGACAGGCGGCAGATGCCGCCTGTCCCGTTCCTGAAGGCCTTTAGATTTTACTTCTTCACGGCACCGAGGGCAAAGGCATCGGCCAGTACGCGGTAGACATCGCTCTGCTCCATGTAGCCACGGAAGCCTTCGGCGCCCGGGCCGGCGGCCTGCAGCACGACATCGTCGACGGCATGAACGCCGCTGTCGCCATCCTTGGGGATATTGCCCTGCACAAAGACGGCGCCGGGAACATCCTTGTAAGCTTCGTTGGCGATGTATTCGCCCTTTTCATTCTTGATGGCCGGAACGAACGGACCGTCGAGCTTCGGACGGAAGGTTTCGTAATGGTCCGGGCCGTTGTTGGCGGCGATGAACAGGCGACGCGAAACGTCGATCTTGTCCGGATAGCCGTCGCCGTTCTTGTCTTCGTAGTTGGGGAAGCCGGCGGCGTCATAGGTGCCGACCTTTTCGCGCATTTCGGTGCCCGGCTTGTCGTCATCGACGGTGCCGATGATCGAGACGCCATGCGTATGGTCACCGGTGACGACGATCAGCGTATCGGGGTTCTTCTCGGCAAATGCGCGGGCAACGCCGATCGCCTTGTCGAACTCGATCGTATCGACAACCGCGCGGTCCCAGTCCAGCGGATGGCTCATCTTGTCGATCGATGCACCTTCCACCATCAGGAAGAAGCCGTCCGGGTTCTTCGACAGCTTGTCGAGGGCAGCCTTGGTCATGTCGACCAGGCCGGGCTGGTCGGGGAACTTGTCGACGGTGCCCTTCTTCAGGAACTCGCGGTCGAGCGTCACATCCATGTTGCCGGTATGGAAAAGGCCAAGCAGCTTGTCCTGGTTCGAACCGGACGCGGCAGCCAGTTCGGTCTTGTTGATCGCCAGGCCGTAGCCGGCCTCCTTGAACAAGGCGATGTAGTCCTTGTCGTCCTTGCGCTTGGAGCCGGGCACGTCCTTGGCGAGGAAGTAGGCAGAGCCGCCGCCGAGCAGGACATCGGGCTTCACGCCATACAGCATGCCGACGATCTCGGCCTTGTCATTGCGCGAGCGGGTATGGGAGACGAGGGCAGCCGGCGTCGCATCCTCGACTTCGGCCGTCGACACGATGCCGATCGACTTCTTCGTGGTGCGGCGCAGCGCTTCCGCAATGGTTTCGACCTTCGGGTCGTCCAGCGAAGCCGGCGTGCGGTCGGCATACACGCCAAGCGCGTTGACGCGCGACTTGTGGCCGGTCATGTAGGCCGACATCGTATTGGCGCTGTCGGTTGCAATGGCATGCGTCGAGGACGTGCCGATGAAGGCGACCGGGGGAACGTCATCCATGGCCAGACGACCGTTGGCCTTGCCCTCGGTCATGCCCTTCGACATGATGCGGGCAGCGGTGCGATGGGCAACCGACAGACCGTCACCGAGCAGGAAGATGATGTTCTTGGCCTTCGGGGCGGCAGCGGTGCCATACACATCCCAGCTGACCGTCTTCTTCTCGTCGCCGGCCGAAACGTCAACCTTGTAGGTACCGGCCTTGGCGATGGTCAGGTCGCGCAGGATGAGAGCGGAGCCCAGAACCTTGTCTTCCTTGCCATTCTCCTCGGCAACGAAATTCGCTGCCTTGCCGAAGACGGTCTCGTAGGCTTCGCCGTTGACGGTGACCTTGACGTCTTCCGGCTTCACGACCTTGGAAAACTCGACCTTGAAATCGAACGGCGAACCGACCAGCACGGTGGCGCGGTCAAGCGGATAGACCGTTGCGGCGCTGGCTGCACCGGCAAGCATGGTCGCAGATGTCAGAGCTAGAAACAGTTGGCGCATTGTGGTGTCCCTCTCACAAACTTGTGTCCGCTCCTTCCTAGAAAGTCGGGATGACAGTTATGTAACGGATGCGGCCTAAACGCGTAAAAAGTGCAGGCGGGGATGCAAATGGCCATCTGCTGATGCACACTGCCTTTGCCGGAAGCCGCCAGCGAGGGGGCTGTGCGGCCATCCACAGGCAGGCCTCGCGGCGCCGGCTGCGGTCGCTTGTGCGGCCACCTTTTCAGCGTTATGGTGCGGATGTTCAACATTTGTTCCTTGCGATGACGACTGCTGCGTCCCATGATCCAGGCTTCTGCCGCGACTGCCTGACCGGCCAGCCGGTCGGCAACCGGCGTTGCCGCGCCTGCGGCAGCCCGCGTCTCGTCTATCATCCGGAACTCTACGACCTGACGCTTGCCCATATCGACTGCGATGCCTTCTATGCCTCCGTCGAAAAGCGCGACAATCCGGAGCTTGCGGACAAACCGGTGATCATCGGCGGCGGCAAGCGCGGCGTCGTCTCCACCGCCTGCTATATCGCCCGCATCAGCGGCGTGCGTTCGGCCATGCCGATGTTCAAGGCGCTGGAGGCCTGTCCCGATGCAGTGGTAATTCCGCCCAATATGGAAAAATACGTCAAGGTGGGCCGCGAGGTGCGCCGGCTGTTCGAGGAGCTGACGCCACTGGTGCAGCCGATTTCCATCGACGAGGCCTTTCTCGATCTTTCCGGCACCGAGCGCCTGCATCACGATCCGCCGGCAAAGATTCTTGCCCGGCTGGCAAGGCGGGTGGAGAAGGAGATCGGCATCACGCTCTCGGTCGGGCTCTCCTATTGCAAGTTCCTCGCCAAGGTCGCGTCCGACTTGCAGAAGCCCCGCGGCTTTTCGGTGATCGGCCAGGAAGAGGCCGTGGCCTTTCTCGCCCCGCGCCCGGTCACCACCATCTGGGGTGTGGGCCGCGCGCTTGCCGCAACGCTCGAGGCCGACGGCATCCGCACCATCGGCCAGTTGCAGGTGATGCAGGAGGCCGACCTGATGCGCCGCTATGGAGCGATGGGCCAGCGGCTGTCGCGGCTGTCGCGCGGCATTGACGAGCGCACGGTGCATGCCAATGAGGCCGCAAAAAGCGTCTCTGCCGAAACCACCTTCTTCGAGGATATTTCGCGCTTCGAGGATCTGGTGCCGATCCTGCGCCGGCTGTCGGAAAAGGTTTCGGGCCGGCTGAAGCATCAGGAAATCGCCGGCCACACCGTGGTGCTGAAGCTGAAGACGGCCGACTTCAAGAGCCGCACCCGCAACCGGCGGCTGGAAGACCCGACTCAGCTCGCCGACCGGATCTTTCGCACCGGCCTCAGCCTGCTGGAGAAGGAAACCGATGGCGCCAAGTTCCGCCTGATCGGCATCGGCGTCAGCGACCTCACAGACCCGGCGCGCGCCGATCCGCCGGATCTCGTTGACGAGCAGGCCGGCCGACGGGCGGCGGCGGAAGCGGCCATGGACAAGCTGCGCCATAAATTTGGCAAGACCGCCGTCGAGACGGGTTATACCTTTGGGGTGATACGGCCAAAACGGTGACGGCGTGTTCCATCACCGGAACGTGATACCTGCCCCACAATCCGGCGCGGCGCTCGGAGGGCGTCCTAAAACTTCGTTAAACTTGTCTGCATAGGCTGGCTGCCTGTTTACTGCGTTATGAGGTTTGCCATGTTGAGATCTGCCACGCTGGCGCTTGTGCTGGTGTCGGGGACAGCCCTTCCGACCACGGCGGCCGAGGAAGCCCGCACCCTGCAGATCATCGTGTCGACCGACAGCCAGCAGCTGACGGTCTATGACGGCGACCGGATCGTGGCGCGTTCGAATGTTTCTACCGGCAAGCCGGGCCATGACACGCCGACGGGCATCTTTTCCGTGCTCGAGAAGCGCAAGTACCACGAATCCAATATCTATTCGGCAGCGCCGATGCCGTGGATGCAGCGGCTGACCTGGTCGGGCATTGCGCTGCACGAATCAAACAGCGTGCCGCGCTATCCCGCTTCGCATGGCTGCGTGCGGATGCCGGCGGAATTTGCAAGGCAGCTGTACCGCATGACAACCCGCGGCGTACATGTGATCATCAGCGACAGCGCCGTTGCGCCGCAGCCGGTGCGCCATGCCGCGCTGTTTTCGCCGCTCGCGGAAGCACCGCCCGACGAACTGCTGTCGGACGTGTCCCTGCGTTCGTCCGCCGCCCATGGCGGTGCGGGCGAGGTTCAGGTGGCGATGAACATGCCGCCCGCGCCGGTCCCCGTATCAGGCGCTCCGGAGAAGACCGTGACGCCACCGCAAGCGGGCAATCCCCCGCAGGCTGCCGCCGCGAGCGAACCGGCCCCTTTGCGCATTCTGATTACCCGGCGCGACGCCAAGGACACAGTGCGCGACGTACAGGACATGCTGAGCGAACTCGGCTTTGATGCCGGCACCGCCGATGGCATCATGGGGAGTGCGACGCGCAGTGCGCTTGCCGGTTTCAAGCGCTGGAAGGCGCTGCCGCTCAAGGGGCCGCAGCTGACCCCCGATCTTCTCGCCGCCCTCTATGCCTCGGCCGGCCGCACCCCACCGCCCGCCGGGCAGATCCTGGTGCGCCAGGGTTTTCAGGACATTCTCTCCGAACCGGTGGCCTTCAAGGATCCCGAGCGGGCGCTCGGTACGCATTTTCTGAGCGTCATCGGCATCGACCGCGACAAGGGCGATGCGGAGTGGCGCGGTCTTTCGCTGCAAAACGATCTCTCCGACGCCGACCGCAAGCGGCTTGCCATCACGCAAGCGGCGCCTGAGGGACCGGGTGCCTTGAGCGCCGTGCTCGACCGGATCAGCATTCCCGAAGATGTGCGGATGAAAATCAGCACCACGATGTCGACCGGCACGTCGCTGACGATCACCGATACCGGCAACGGCATCGAGACGACAGCCGGCACGGATTTCATCACCCTCACCCATCGCGGCCCCAGGGCCTGATACACAGCCGGATATCGGCATGCCCGGCACCGCGCCGAGCCGCGCCGATCAGACCAGTTCGACATCCAGCACGCCGGGGGCGGCGCGCAGGGCGGCGGCAATTTCCGGCGAGATGCGGTATTTCTCCGTCAGTTCCACCTCGATCTCGCGCCGCCCGTCTTCCTTGATGACGACGAAGGAGACAAGCCCGTCGCCACGGGCATTGAGATGGCGCGCGACGGTTTTGAGCGGGCCGGAATCGCGCACATAGACCCGAAGCGCCTTCTGCATCTGCACCGACTTTTCCTCAAGCGACTGCGCCGTCTGGATGCGAAGGCCGATGCCTTCCGGCCGCTCGTCGGCCTGTACGGTGATCACCAGCGATTTGCCGGGCTCCAGGAGGTCGCGGTACTGGGCAAGCGCCTCGGAAAACAGCACCGCTTCGAACTGGCCGGTGGCATCGGAGAAGGTGACGATGCCCATCTTGTTGCCGGTGCGGGTCTTGCGCTCCTGCTTGCCGGTGACGGTGCCGGCAAGGCGCCCGGCATTGGCACCGGCTTTGACGGCGGCGGAAAACTCGGCAAAGTTCTGTACCCGCATCTTGGCGAGCACGTCCTTGTAGCTGTCGAGCGGATGCGCCGAGAGGTAGAAGCCGAGCACCTGGTATTCGCGCATCAGCTTTTCAGACGGCAGCCACGGATTGAAGGCGGGCAGGCTCAACCGTTCCGGCGAAGCGCTGCCGCCGCCCGAGCCGAACATGTCGGACTGGCCGCTGGTCTTGTTTTCAGCCGCCCGCTGCGCATAGCCCATGATGCGCTCCATGCCGCCGATCAGTTCGGCGCGGTCGCGGCCAAAGCAGTCGAAGGCGCCGGCATAGATGAGGCTTTCCAGCACGCGGCGGTTCACCTGCTTCGGATCGATGCGCAGGCAGAAATCCTCGATGCTCTCGAAGGGTTTGTCGCCGCGCACGGCCACGATGTGCTCGACCGCCGATTCGCCGACCCCCTTGATGGCGTTCAGCGAGTAGAAGATGCAATTGTCGCCCGTCTCGAACATGCGAAACGAGGTCTGGATGGAGGGCGGCACGACCTTGATGCCGAGACGCGCCGCATCCTGACGGAAATCGTTGAGCTTTTCGGTGTTCGCCATATCGTAGGTCATCGATGCGGCGAGAAACTCGACCGGATAATGCGCCTTCATATAGGCCGTCTGGTAGGAGACGATGGCGTAAGCGGCGGCGTGCGACTTGTTGAAGCCGTAATTGGCGAATTTTGCCAGAAGCTCGAAAATGTTCTTCGCCTGCGGCTTCGACACGCCGTTCTTGACGGCGCCATCGATGAAGCGCTCGCTCTGCTGGTCCATCTCCGCCTTGATCTTCTTGCCCATGGCGCGGCGCAGAAGATCGGCTTCGCCAAGCGAATAGCCGGACAGGACCTGGGCGATCTGCATCACCTGTTCCTGGTAGACGATGACGCCCTGCGTTTCCTTCAGGAGATAATCGATCGTCGGATGAACCGATTCGATCTCTTCCTCGCCGTGCTTGCGGGCGTTGTAGGTCGGAATGTTTTCCATCGGGCCGGGCCGATAGAGCGCGACCAGCGCAATGATGTCCTCGATGCAGTCCGGCTTCATGCCGAGCAGCGCCTTGCGCATGCCGACACTTTCCACCTGGAACACGCCGATGGTTTCGCCGCGCGACAGCATCTCGTAGGTCTTCTGGTCGTCGAGCGGGATGGTGGCGAGATCGACATGGATGTTGCGCTTGGCAACGAAATCCACCGCCGTCTTCAACACCGTCAGCGTTTTGAGGCCGAGAAAGTCGAATTTCACGAGGCCGGCCTGCTCGACCCATTTCATGTTGAACTGCGTGACCGGCATGTCCGAGCGCGGATCGCGGTACATCGGCACCAGTTTCGACAGCGGACGGTCACCGATCACGATACCGGCGGCGTGGGTGGAAGCGTGGCGGTAGAGCCCCTCGATCTTCTGGGCGATATCGAGAAGACGGGCAACGACCGGCTCGCGGTCTGCCTCCTCCTGCAGCTTCGGCTCCTCCTCGATCGCCTTCGACAGCGGCGTCGGATTGGCCGGATTGTTGGGCACGAGCTTGCAGATCTTGTCGACCTGGCCATAGGGCATTTCGAGCACGCGACCGACGTCGCGCAGCGCCGCGCGGGCCTGCAGCGATCCAAACGTGATGATCTGCGCCACCTGCTCGCGTCCATACTTCTGCTGCACGTAGCGGATCACCTCTTCGCGGCGATCCTGGCAGAAGTCGATGTCGAAGTCGGGCATCGACACGCGTTCCGGATTGAGGAAGCGTTCGAAGAGCAGCGAGAAGCGCAGCGGATCGACATCGGTGATGGTGAGCGCATAGGCAACGAGCGAGCCGGCGCCCGAGCCCCGGCCCGGCCCGACGGGAATATCGTGCTGCTTTGCCCATTTGATGAAGTCGGAGACGATCAGGAAGTAACCGGGGAACTTCATCCGCTCGATGACCGACAGCTCGAAATCGAGCCGCTCGCGATATTGCTCCTCGGTATAGCCCGGCGCCATGCCGAGCGCCTTCAACCGGTTTTCCAGCCCTTCGATGGACTGGCGGCGAAGTTCCGACGATTCGGCACGTTCTGCCTCTTCGGCATCATCGGTGGCGCCGGTGAAGCGCGGCAGGATCGGCTTTCGCGTCTTCAGCACGAAGGAGCAGCGGCGGGCGATCTCGATCGTATTGTCGAGCGCTTCCGGCAGGTCGGCAAACAGCTTTGCCATCTCAGTGCGGCTTTTCAGATAATGGTCCGGCGTCAGGCGAAAGCGGCTGTCATCGGAGACGATGGCATTGTGCGCCACCGCCATCAGCGCATCATGGGCATCATAATCGGACTTGGCCGGAAAGAAGGCCTCGTTGGTGGCAACGATCGGCACGTCATGGGCATAGGCAAGATCGAGCAGCCTGCGCTCGTGGCGGCGGTCGTAATTGCCGTGGCGCTGCAGCTCGACATAGAGCCTGTCGCCGAAGACGGCGCGCAGGCGCAGCAGCCGCTGTTCGGCCTGAGCCCGGTGGCCATCCTTCAGCAGCGGATCGATCGGGCCGGAGGCGGAACCGGTGAGCGCAATGATGCCCTCCGCACCGGCCTCCTCCAGCCAGGACAGGCGGATATGCACCGCCTGGTTGCCGCCCTCGCCGCCGAGATAGGCGCGGCTGACGAGATCGACCAGACGCTCATACCCCGCGGCATTGGCCGCCAGCAGCACCAGCGATGGCAGCTTGACGAGTCCATGATTGGGACCGCCGCGCTTTTCATCGCCCTGGTCTTCCATGTCGATGGAGACCTGGCAGCCGATGATCGGCTGGATGCCCTCGCCCACCGATTTTTCGGAGAATTCGAGCGCGACGAAGAGGTTGTTGGTATCGGTGATGGCAATGGCCGGCTGGCCGTCCGCCGTTGCCTTGCCGAGGATTTTTTTCAGCGGCAGCGCGCCTTCCAGAAGCGAGAAGGCGGAGTGGACACGCAGATGCACGAACTGCGGCGTCGTCTCCGTCTGCCCGCCTGTTTCCGTCACTGCTGCTGCATCCGCCATGTCTTGCCGTCCCGCATTTCTGAATCGGCGCAATTGTCGGGCGGCAGCGTCCAAGAGTCCAGCGGAGCTTCAGACCATCAACGGAAAACGGCTGTCAATGACGGCGCTTTCACATGGCCATGACGAGAATGCCAAGGCTCGCGACGAAGGTCATGATGGAGGCGAAGGCTGCGACATCGCGGAGGAAATCAGTCATGATACATTCTCCTTTTCCGTTATGTTCACATTTGTTCTTATTTTGTTTCCGTTGTCAACAGCAATCTTTAAACAAGCAAAAGGAGAGATTTCAAACCTGTATCAGTTTTTTTTCGCGGGCCATCCGAGACGGGGAATTCGCCCCCGAGGAAACGGAAAGGACCTGTCCGGGGCCTGCCATTTCCCCCGTGTCGCCGGAGGGAGACCAGTTTCCGCGAACCCGGTGCATGAGGTTTTGCGTCTGACCCTTACGCCCCGCGCCGGCCCCGCATCGCCAGAACGCCTTATGGTGTATCCGCTGCGAGACGGAGCCATTGTAGGCGAGCCTCTGGGGGTGGGGACGGAAATAATGTATCCCGCTGATTTCAAAGGCAGGGCGTGCGCGGATATTCCCGCCCTGCCTGGCGGGCGACGGAAACGGACGTTTACATCAAGCCTCGCCTCGCCTACTCAACAGCCTTTCAGAAACACGACAATCAGGCGAGCCCCAGAACATGCTGATCAAGCAGAGCGACTACCAGCGGATCTACCGCGTCATCAACAGCCTGCTGATCAACGAAAATGCCGATCCGGCAAGTGCTGCCATGTATTTTTCGACCTTCGGGGCCTTTATCCTGAAGCAGCATTTTGGCGTCAGCGCCACGCCGAAGGGCGGGCTTGCGGCCTATAATCTCGGCGGCACGGTGGTGCTGTTTGCCGATCACCGCGAGGACGGCTTCGTGACCGGCGCGGGCGAGAATTTCCACTGCTGGGTGGAAGCCGAAGGCTGGGTACTCGATTTCATGGCTCCGGCCTTTCCCGAGCGGGCAGCCGGTTTGTCCGTGCCATCAAAAATGTTCCAGAAGCCGCTTGCCGCCATGGCAGCCTCGATCAACGAACTGCACCAGTCCGGCGATTTCTTCTACCAGTCGGAGCCCGAGGCGACGGCTGCCCGTTTTGCCGGCTGGCGCAACCAGGCGATGATCGGCGACCTCGCCACGATCGCCGCGCAATGGTTCCGCAAGGCGCCGAAACAGATGCAGACGGCGCTTGCCGTCAGCGACCGCGGCGGCGTGAAGCGCAGCATTCCGCTGGTGGGCAACGGGCTTTCCGGCAGTTGGTGAAGTTGGGCGGCGGGGTGTAACAAGCCCCCTCTGCCCTGCCGGGCATCTCCCCCACAAGGGGGGAGATCAGCAGAGCGGGAACCGTGTTGTGCTCAAAGTGGCTGTCCATTCGCGATGGCTAGCGATAGGGCAACATCAACTAGCCGGTGCTGGGCTGCGTAATCAACCTCCTGCGGTCTCCCCCCTTGTGGGGGAGATGGCGGCAGCCAGAGGGGGTCTTGTCCGCAAAAATCCAGAGACGGCCTTACTTCAAAGCCCCAACGCCCGTCTCAGAACTCGACGATCTTGCCGCCATCAATGGTGACGCGGCGGTCCATGCGGGAGGCAAGCTCGTGGTTGTGGGTGGCGATCAGGGCTGCAAGGCCGGATTGGCGCACCAGCGCCTCCAGCGCATCGAAAACGTAGGATGCGGTTTCCGGATCGAGATTGCCGGTCGGTTCGTCGGCCAGAAGCACCAGCGGCGCATTGGCAACGGCGCGGGCAATTGCCACGCGCTGCTGCTCGCCGCCCGACAGTTCCGACGGACGGTGCGAAGCACGGTGGCCGATGCGCATGTAATCGAGGAGCTGGGCTGCCCGTTCCTGCGCTTCCTTTTTCGACAGCCCGCCGATCAGCTGCGGCATCATGATGTTTTCAAGCGCTGAAAACTCCGGCAGCAGGTGGTGGAACTGGTAGACGAAGCCGATATCGCCACGGCGGATTGCCGTGCGGCGCTCATCGGGAAGATTGCCGCAGCTCTCGCCATTGATGAAGATCTCGCCGGCATCGGGATGCTCGAGCAGGCCGGCCAGATGCAGAAGCGTCGACTTGCCGGTGCCCGATGGTGCGACCAGCGCGACGATCTCGCCGGCCCGCAGCTCGAAATCCGCCCCCTTCAGGATCGACAGGACAGTATCGCCCTGACCATAATGACGGTCGACGCCGGAAAGCTTCAGAACTGTTTTGCGTGCCATGGACTTAAACGGAATCCTATTCGTAGCGCAGCGCCTGCACCGGATCGAGCCGGGAGGCCCGCCATGCGGGAAAGATGGTCGCGATGAACGACAGGACAAGGGCCATGATGACGACGGTGACGGTTTCACCCAGGCTCATTTCCGCCGGCAGCTGGCTTAGGAAATAAAGCTCCGGATCAAACAGGACCGTGCCGGAGATCCAGGAGAAGAACTGCCGGATCGATTCGATGTTGAGACAGACGAGCACGCCGAGCACCACGCCGGCAATCGTGCCGACAATGCCGATGGCCGCCCCGGTCATGAAGAAGATGCGCATGATGGCGCCGGCAGAGGCCCCCATGGTGCGCAGGATGGCGATATCGCTGCCCTTGTCCTTCACCAGCATGATGAGGCCGGAAATGATGTTGAGAGCCGCCACCAAGACGATCAGGGTGAGGATCATGAACATCACGTTGCGCTCAACCTGAAGGGCGGAGAAGAAGGTCTGGTTGCGCTGGCGCCAGTCGGTGATGAAGATCTGCCGTCCGGCCGCCTCCTCCACCTTGGGACGCAGCTCATCGACCGATTCCGGATGCTCGAGGAAAAGCTCGATCGACTGCACGAGGCCATCGGCATTGAAATAGGCCTGCGCTTCGGCCAGCGGCATATAAACGATGGAGGCATCATATTCCGACATGCCGATCTCGAAGATCCCGGAGATGACATAGGATTTGACGCGCGGGCTGACGCCCATCGGCGTCACATCGCCTTCGGGAGAGACGAGCGTGATGCGGTCGCCGGCGGCAAGGCCGAGCGAGGCGGCAAGCCGCGACCCGACGAGCACGCCGTCGCCCGTGGCAAAGCCGGTGAGATCACCCGAGCGGATATTGCCCGAGACTTCCTTCAGCTTTTCGAGATCTTCCGATCGGATGCCGCGCACCAGCGCGCCGGAACCGGCGCCCTGCTTGCCGGATGCCAGCGCCTGCCCCTCCACCAGCGGCAGCGCCATGGTGACGCCCGGAATGGCGGAGAAGCGCTTGGCGAGATCGGCATAATCATTGAGCGGCTGATCGATCGGCTGAATGATCATATGGCCGTTGATGCCGAGGATGCGCGAGATGAGTTCCGTGCGAAAGCCGTTCATCACCGCCATGACGATGATGAGCGTGGCCACCCCCAGCATGATGCCGACGAAAGAAAAGCCGGCAATGACGGAAATGAACGCCTCCTTGCGGCGCGAGCGCAGGTAGCGCCAGGCCACCATGCGCTCAAAGGCCGAAAAGGGCCCGGCGGAGGGAATGACATCCGCCTGCTTTACCGTTTCGGTCACCTTTGCGGCCTTGGCCATTGTCACTCCTGTCGCTCCCGCCTCAAGGCGGTGTTGTCGTCCTGGCCTCAGGCCGCCGTTAGGCGGTTGAGGGCTGCTTCGACGGTCATCGTCTCGCGCGCGCCGGTCTTGCGGTCCTTGACCTCCACCTCGCCGGTGGCGGCCGAACGGGGTCCGACGATCAGCTGCACCGGCAGACCGATGAGGTCTGCGGTTGCGAACTTCGTGCCGGCGCGATCATCCGTATCGTCGTAAAGCACGTCGAGCCCGGCTTTTGTGAGGCCGGCGTAGAGATCTGCGCAGACGCGGTCGCAGGCCTCGTCGCCGGGCTTCATGGTGATCAGCATGGCATCGAAGGGCGCAACGGACGCCGGCCAAATGATTCCGTTCTCGTCATGCGAGGCTTCGATGATGGCGGGAACAAGGCGGGTCGGCCCAATGCCGTAGGATCCCATGTGGACAAGGTGTTCCTTGCCATCGGGACCCTGCACCTTGGCGCCCATCGGCTCGGAATATTTCGTGCCGAAATAGAAGATATGACCGACTTCGATACCGCGGGCCGAGAGGCGGTCGCCTTCCGGGATCGCAGCAAACGCGTCGGCATCGTGCATTTCGGACGTGGCGGCATAGACCGAGGTCCACTTGTCGAACACGGCCTGCAGGCCGGCGACATCGTCGAAATCGGTGTTTTCGGCAGGGATTTCGAACTCGGTGAAGCTTCTGTGGGAAAACACTTCCGATTCGCCTGTATCGGCCAGAATGATGAATTCGTGGCTGTGATTGCCGCCGATGGGGCCGGTATCGGCGCGCATGGGGATGGCGCGCACGCCAAGGCGGGCGAAGGTGCGAAGGTAGGCCACGAACATCTTGTTGTAGGAATGCAGCGCGCCTTCCTTGGTGAGATCGAAGGAATAGGCATCCTTCATCAGGAATTCGCGCGAACGCATGGTGCCGAAGCGCGGACGGATCTCGTCGCGGAACTTCAGCTGGATATGGTAGAGGTTGAGCGGCAGGTTCTTGTAGGACTTGACCGACGAGCGGAAAATGTCGGTGATCATTTCCTCGTTGGTGGGACCGTAGAGCATGGGGCGCTCCTGGCGGTCCTTGATGCGCAGCATTTCCTTGCCGTAATCGTCATAACGGCCGCTTTCCTGCCACAGCTCGGCCGATTGCAGCGTCGGCATCGACAGCTCGATGGCGCCGGCGCGGTTCTGCTCTTCGCGAACGATCTTGTTCACCTTGTCGAGCACCCGCTTGCCGAGCGGAAGCCAAGAATAGATGCCCTGGCTCTGCTGGCGGATCATGCCCGCCCGCAGCATAAGGCGGTGCGAGACGATTTCCGCTTCCTTGGGATTTTCCTTCAGGATCGGCATGAAATAGCGGGATAGACGCATCACGGGTTCCGGGTTCTGGGGCCGTTCCTAAAGGCTTCAGGAATCGGCGCATGACTGGATGATAATGGGCTGGCTTCATAGCGGTTTCGCGGCTGCAAGGGAACCCGCATCGTGGGACCCCACAACCGCCAAGCAAATCAGCTCAGCTGTCGGCCGCCCCGATTGCGCCACGAATGTGACAAGGGGACATTTATTTTCGTCAACAGAATAATTTTAGCAAAGTGTAGCAAAACTGCCAAAAATCCTAGTGACAAAGCCCAAACGTTAAGCTAACTTCGGCTCATAAAAGAGGCAGGGAGTTCAAATTTCTGCCATTCGCGGTCAAGTCTTGGGAGGATCAGATCTTAGGCGCGCATGCACGCTGCCCCGGCAACGGTTAAGGATCACGCGACATTTAAACAAGGCTGCAAAGCCTTGTTTTTTTTTGATTATCACAAACCCGACCGAGTGATAGATCAGGCTTTTCGCACCTCAGGTGCGGCCGAAATCGGGAACGATGCGCGGCAGCGAATTCATCGAAAATCCGAAATAGGTCGAAGCCAAATACCAGGCGCCATAAATGAGCGCCGAGGCAATCGTGGTCATCAACACCACACGCCCGCCGCGAAAACGCGCCGGCGCACTTTCCACCGTTCCAAGCACCACGTCCTGCTCATCGCCCTGCGTGCGAAGGCCAATCGGCAGGATGGCAAACAGCGTGATCCACCAGATGACGAAATAGACGGCGAAGGCCGATAGGAACTGCATTTTTCTGAAATCTCCTGCCCGGGCGATCTGTAGCACGAGGCAGACAGACGGCGAAAGAGCGGATGGGTGGACGCGGTGTCACAGCTGCGTCAGTGCCGCCGGATGCGGCCACACCTTGGGGTGAGGCCTTCCCTTGCGTGAGGTCACACCTCTTCGAGTTCCACCAGCGTGCCCAGGAAATCCTTGGGATGCAGGAAGAGCACGGGCTTGCCATGGGCGCCGATCTTCGGGTTTCCATCGCCAAGCACGCGGGCACCCGCGGCCACCAGCTGGTCGCGGGCGGCCAGAATGTCGGCCACTTCGTAGCAGATATGGTGCATGCCGCCGGCGGGGTTCTTGGCGATGAAACCGGCAATCGAGGATTGGTCGCCGAGCGGTTCCAGGAGCTCCACCTTGGTATTGTCGAGCTCGACAAAGACGACCGTCACGCCATGCTCCGGCAGCGCCTGTGCCTGCGAGACGCGGGCGCCCAACGTATCACGATAGACGGTGGTGGCAGCCGCCAGATCCGGGACGGCGATGGCAATGTGATTGACGCGGCAGAGCATGGTGTTTTTCCTACAATCCTTTGGTCGAGGCGTTGGAGTACGACCAGTCCCAAGGCTGCCCCAAGTCCCTGGCCTTGCAAGGTCAAGTCAACAGCATAGGGGCAAAGACCCCTCCCAAACCCTCCCCACAAGGGGGAGGGCTTAACCCAGTCGCCCCCTCTGATGCAGGGCCAGACGCCTGCCGCGTCTGATCTCCCCCCTTGTGGGGGGGGCCGAAGGACGGGGCGAGACCCGTGGCTCGACCCCGGTTGGTCCGGCAGGCCGAGAGGGCCTTCTTTCCCGTGCTGTACCCCACACACGGGGAGATCAGATCGGGCAGTCCTTCAGCTCACCCACGGGCAAAGTATCAAACCTTGCTGACAAACACCGTGACCACCGGCTTCTTGCCCCAGGCGACGTTGGCCGTGGAGCGGATGGCGCGGCGCACGGCCTCCTTCAACGTGGCGAGATCCTTGCGGCGGCTGCGCGGAATGCTTTCGACGGCACCCAGCACGGCATCATAGAGCGTATCGGCCATGTCCTCGCCCTCGTCATCGAATTCCGGCAGGCCGAAGGGTTCGACATCGGGATCGGCGAGGAAGTCATATTTGGCGTCGAGGAGGATATTGACCGAGACATGGCCAACATAGGCCAGTTTCTTGCGGTCGGATATTCCCATTTCGTCGATATCGCCGATGAGCTTGCCATCCTTGAAGATGCGGCCGTGCGGCACATCGTCGACGACTTCGACCGGGCCGGGAGCAAGACGCAGGAGATTGCCGTTGCGCACCTTCGGCACGGTCTTGATGCCGGCAGACAGCGCAAGCTCGGTCTGCGCCGACAGATGCGCTGCCTCGCCGTGGACCGGCACGAGAACGGCCGGGCGCACCCAGTCATACATCTGCAACAGCTCGTTGCGGCGCGGGTGACCGGAGACGTGGACGAGGCCCTGCTGGTCGGTGACGATCTTGATGCCCTGCTCGATGAGGCCGTTCATGATTTCAAGGATCGGCTTCTCGTTGCCGGGAATGGCGCGCGAGGAAAACACCACCGTATCACCGGCCGTCAGCGCCACATGGCGCATCTCGTCGCGGGAAATCTTTGCCAGTGCCGCACGCGCTTCGCCCTGGCTGCCGGTGAGGATGATGACCACCTTGTCACGCGGGATATAGCCGTATTCGTCTTCGGCGATGAAGGGTTTAAGGCCCTCCATGATGCCGATATCACGCGCGACGCCGACGACGCGCTTCAGAGAAGAGCCGAGCAGCAGAACTTCGCGGCCGGCCGCTTCCGCCGCCTGGGCAATCGAGCGGATGCGCCCGACATTGGAGGAGAATGTGGTGATCGCCACGCGCCCTTCGGCACCCTCGATGATCTGGCGCAGGCCCTCCGACACTTCCTGTTCCGATGGCGAGACACCTTCGCGCATGGCATTGGTGCTGTCGCACATCATCGCCAGCACGCCCTCGTCCCCCACGGCACGGAAACGCGCCTCGTCAGTGAGCGGGCCGAGCGACGGATCGGCATCGATCTTCCAGTCACCGGTGTGGACGACATTGCCGAGCGGCGTGCGGATGACCAGCGACATCGGCTCGGGGATCGAGTGATTGACGCCGATGGCCTCCACCTCGAAGGGACCGACCTTGATGCGGTCTCCGGCGTTAAACAGCGTGATCGGGATTTCGGCGCGCGAGCCTTCATAGTCGCGCTTGGCTTCCAGCATGCCGGCGGTGAAGCGCGAGGCATAGACCGGCACGTTGAGACCCGGCCACAGATCGTTCAGCGCGCCATAGTGGTCTTCATGGGCGTGGGTGATGATGATGCCCTTCAGGCGGTCGCGCTGCTTTTCGAGAAAGCGGATATCGGGCAGCACGAGATCGACGCCGGGCAGATCGAGCCCCGCAAAGGTGACACCGCAGTCGACCATGATCCACTGGCGCTGGGAGGCTGGCCCATAGCCATAGAGCGCGAGATTCATGCCGATCTCGCCCACTCCGCCCAGCGGCAGAAAAACCAGTTCGTCCTGTTTGGCCATTCACATACTCATTTCGAATTCAAAGGAAAAAGACATCGCCGGCCGCAATCGGCATCGTGGCGTTTCCAGTATCGAGTAGCAGAAGTCCCCGATCATCGATACCGGCAAAACGCCCCTCGATGGAACGATCCGGCAAATTGACGCGAATCGGTTCCCCGATACCACAGGCGACACGGCGCCAGCGGGCCGTGACCTGATCCACCGCCCGCCCCTCGTCCCAGAGGTTCAGAACCTCGGTCACCTCGCGGTAGAGATGGGAGAACAGTTCCTCGGGCAGAAGATGAGCGCCCTGCTCCTCGAGCGAGGTGACGCCATAGGGTGCATCGGCCGGCCGGTGGCGCATATTGATGCCGATGCCGGCGACCAGCGCCCGGCGGCCATCCGAAAGCCCCTCACCTTCAAGAAGAATGCCGCAGGTCTTCTTGCGGCCGATCAGCACATCGTTCGGCCATTTGATCTCAAGCGCCTCGGCCCCTTCCGGCAGCACGGAGCGCAGCGCGCCATGAACGGCGAGTGCGACCGCAAGCGGCAGGGAGGCCAGCTGTTCGGGCGGGGCGGGATCGATGAGGAGAAGCGAGGCGTAAAGATTGCCGGTCTCGGAGGACCAGGAGCGGCCGCGGCGGCCGCGGCCTGCCGTCTGGCGCGTTGCGGTGACCCAGAGATTGCCCGGGTCACCCTGCCTGGCGCGCTCCAGGCATTCGGTATTGGTGGAGGTCACCTCACCCAGCGCCACATGGCGGAAGGCGTCGAGGGAGTAACGGCTCCCTCGTCTCGTCGTCATCAAAAGAAGGCCCTTGCCGCAGCCGTGGCCGCCGTGCCGACCGGTCCGCCGAAGAGGACATAGCCGGTGACGAAGAGGCCCGACAGGCCGAAGACCAGCCGCAGTTCGCCGGCCGTGCGGCCAAACTCGCCGGTGGCGGCATCGAACCACATGACCTTGATGACGCGGATATAGTAGTAGGCGCCAACAACAGAGGCCAGAACGCCGATGATCGCCAGCATGTAGAGCTTGGCTTCGATGGCCGGCAGGATGACGAACCACTTGGCCCAGAAGCCTGCGAAGGGCGGAATGCCGGCAAGCGAGAACATCAGCGCCGTCATGACAAGCGCCATGAAGGGATTGGTGGACGACAGGCCCGCCAGATCGTCGATGTTTTCGACAGCACCACCATCCTTGCGGCGCATCGACATGATGCAGGCAAAGGTGCCAAGCGTCATGACCATGTAGATGAGCATATAGAGGGCGACGCCGGAAATGCCGGTTTCGGTGCCCGACGCCAGACCGACCAGCGCATAGCCCATGTGGCCGATGGAGGAATAGGCCATCAGGCGCTTGATGTTCTTCTGGCCGATGGCGGCAAAGGAGCCGAGCAGCATGGAGGCAATCGAGATGAACACGATGACCTGCTGCCAGTCATGGAAGATCGGCATGAAGGCTTCGGTGACGACCCGCACCAGCACCGCCATGGCGGCGACCTTGGGGCCCGAGGCGAAGAAGGCCGTGACAGGCGTCGGAGCCCCTTCGTAAACGTCCGGCGTCCACATGTGGAAGGGCACGGCCGAGATCTTGAACGCAAGGCCTGCCAGCATGAAGACGAGGCCGAAGACGACGCCGAGCGAACGGGTTTCCGCCGTCAGAACCGAGGCGATGTTGTCGAGGCCGGTATTGCCGGTGAAGCCGTAGATCAGCGACATGCCATAGAGCAGCATGCCCGAGGACAGCGCGCCCAGCACGAAGTATTTGAGGCCCGCTTCCGTGGAGCGCAGGCTGTCGCGGTTGATGGCGGCGACGACATAGAGCGCCAGCGACATCAACTCGAGGCCGAGATAGACGGCGATCAGGTCGTTTGCCGAGATGAGCAGCATCATGCCCAGCGTGGCAAGGACGAGCAGGACCGGGAATTCGAAGCGGTCAAGCTGTTCCGAGCGCGCATTGCCGACCGTCATCACCATGGCGGTGATGGAACCGATGAGCGCGATCACCTTCATGAAGCGGCTGAAGGAATCAAGGATGAAGACGCCGCCCCAGGCTTCGCCTTCCACAGGCACGAGAACGAGCCAGAGGCCCGCGGCAATCAGAATTGCCACGGCAAGGCCGGTGACCGTCGGCGCCGACCGGTCACCCGAGAAGACGCCGATCATCAGAAGCGCCAGCGCGCCGACCGCAAGGATCAGTTCGGGCGTCGAGATCTGCAGGCTCGCAAGCAGGATTTCAGCAGTCATGTCCAGTCGTGTCCCGTCTCAGTGCACCAGGAGTGCAAGTTTCCCGGCTGCCTGCAGGGCAGCGGAGTAGTTATTGATCAGCATGTCGACCGAGGCGGCCGTCGCATCGAAGACCGGTGCGGGATAGACGCCGAAGAAGATGGTGAGCACGACCAGCGGATAGAGAATGACCTTCTCGCGGGTGGACAGATCCAGGAGCCCCTTCAGGCTTTCCTTTTCGAGCGCACCGAAGATCACGCGGCGATAGAGCCAGAGCGCATAGGAGGCCGAGAGGATGACGCCGGTGGCGGCAAACAGGGCGACCCAGGTGTTGACCCGGAAGATGCCGATGATCGTCAGGAATTCGCCGACGAAACCGGACGTGCCCGGCAGGCCGACATTGGCCATGGTGAAGATCATGAAGGCGACGGCATATTTCGGCATGTTGTTGACGAGGCCGCCATAGGCCGCGATGTCGCGGGTGTGGAGCCGGTCATAGATCACGCCGACGCAGAGGAAGAGTGCGCCCGACACGATGCCGTGCGACAGCATCTGGAAGATGGCGCCCTGCAGGCCCTGCTGGTTTGCCGCAAAGATGCCCATGGTCACGTAACCCATATGGGCGACCGAGGAATAGGCGATCAGCTTCTTGATGTCTTCCTGCATCATCGCGACCAGCGAGGTGTAGATGATGGCAAGCACCGACAGCGCAAAGACGAAGGGCGCGAAGTGTTCGGATGCCAGCGGGAACATGGCGAGCGAGAAACGGATGAACCCGTAACCGCCCAGCTTCAGCATGACGCCGGCCAGAATGACCGAGCCTGCCGTCGGCGCCTGCACGTGGGCATCCGGAAGCCAGGTATGCACCGGCCACATCGGCATCTTGACCGCAAAGGAGGCGAAGAAGGCAAGCCATAGCCAGGTCTGCAGACCGGCCGGGAAGCCGAACTTCAACAGTTCCGTTACGTCCGTCGTGCCGGCCTGCCAGTACATGGCCATGATGGCGACCATCATCAGCACGGAGCCGAGCAGCGTATAGAGGAAGAACTTGTAGGAGGCGTAGACGCGATCCTTGCCGCCCCAGACACCTATGATGATGAACATCGGCACGAGCGTCGCTTCGAAGAAGACGTAGAAGAGAACGATGTCGAGCGACACGAAGACGCCGACCATGACCACTTCCAGAAGCAGGAAGGCGATCATGTATTCCTTGAGGCGCTTCTCGACCGATTCCCAGCTTGCCAGCACGCAGAACGGCATGAGGAAAGTGGTGAGGATGACGAACAGCATGGAAATGCCGTCGACGCCGAGATGGTAGGAAATGCCGGTGCCGAGCCAGGAATGCTTTTCCACCATCTGGAAACCGGGGTTGGAATTGTCAAACCCGATCCAGATGAACAGCGAGACGAGGAAGGTGAAGACCGTCGTCAGAAGCGAGACGTTCAGAATATTGCGGCGGCCGAACGGGCCGTCCTCCCGGGTGAGCAGGAGAAGCACCACACCGACGAGCGGCAGGAAGGTGACCGTGGAAAGAATAGGCCAGTCGGTCATCAGATTGAACTCCCGAGCATCATCCAGGTGACGAGGGCGGCGATACCGATCAGCATCGCGAACGCATAGTGATAAAGGTAACCGGTCTGCAGGCGAACCACACCGCGGGTGATATCCGCAACGCGCGCCGCAATGCCGTTCGGACCATAGGCGTCGATGACGCCGACATCGGCCTTCTTCCAGAGGAACCGGCCAAGGGCCTTGGCGGAGCGTACGAAGAGGAAGTCATACAGCTCGTCGAAGTACCACTTGTTCAACAGGAACTGGTAGAGGACGCGGTGGTTTTCGGCCAGGCGCTTCGGGGTGGAAGGCGACTTGATGTACATGTACCAGGCGGTGACGAAACCGGTCAGCATGGCAATGAACGGGCTCCACTTCACCCAGACGGGCACGTGGTGGAACTCTTCGAGGATCTCATTGTGTTCCGAGGTGAAGAGCGCGCCCTTCCAGAACTCGGAATATTCCTCGCCGAAGAAATGGCCTTCGAAGACGACGCCGGCGAGAACCGCACCGATGGTGAGCACGGCGAGCGGGAACAGCATGATCATCGGGCTTTCGTGCACGTGATGCATGACATCCGACGAGGCGCGCGGCTTGCCGAAGAAGGTGAGGAAGGCGAGACGCCAGGAATAGAAGCTGGTGAAGAGCGCAGCAACCACAAGCAGCGTGAAGGCAAAACCCGACAGCGCCGAATGCGAGGCATAAGCCGATTCGATGATGACGTCCTTGGAGAAGAAGCCGGCAAAGCCGAACATCGTACCCGGGATGCCGACGCCGGTGAGCGCCAGCGTGCCGATCGTCATCGCCCAGAAGGTATAGGGGATGTGCTTCCTGAGGCCGCCCATATAGCGCATGTCCTGCTCGCCATCGACCGCGTGGATGACGGAGCCGGCGCCCAGGAACAGCAGGGCCTTGAAGAAGGCGTGCGTGAAGAGGTGGAAAACAGCCGCGCCGTAAGCCCCGACGCCGAGCGCCACGAACATATATCCAAGCTGCGAACAGGTGGAATAGGCGATGACGCGCTTGATGTCGTTCTGCACGAGGCCGACGGTTGCCGCAAAGAAGGCGGTGATCGCACCGATGAGGGTAACGAACAGCAGCGCGTTCGGCGACAGTTCGAAGATCGGCGACATGCGGGCGACGAGGAAGACGCCGGCGGTCACCATGGTTGCGGCATGGATGAGCGCCGAAACCGGCGTCGGGCCTTCCATGGCATCCGGAAGCCAGGTGTGCAGCAGGAACTGCGCCGACTTACCCATGGCACCCATGAACAGCAGCAGGCAGACGCCGGTGATCGCATGGGCCTTGTCGAGCTGCATGCCGAAGAGCGTGATGACGGCCTGACCGGCGTCAGCGGCACCTTCCGCCGGCAGATAGGTCGCGGCCGAGGCAAAGATCGTGTCGAAGTTGATCGAGCCGAACAGCACGAAGACGCCGGAAATGCCGAGCACGAAACCGAAGTCGCCGACGCGGTTGACGATGAAGGCCTTCATGGCGGCCGCAGAGGCCGAGGGCTTCTTGAACCAGAAACCGATCAGCAGATAGGACGCCAGACCCACGCCTTCCCAGCCGAAGAACATCTGCGCCAGGTTGTCCGACGTGATCAGCATCAGCATGGCGAAGGTGAACAGCGACAGATAGGCGAAGAAGCGCGGCCGATGCGGATCGTGGTGCATGTAGCCGATCGAATAGAGATGGACGAGCGTCGAGACGGTGTTGACCACGACGAACATAATCGAGGTCAGCGTATCGATGCGGAAGGACCAGTCGAATTCGAGGCCGCCGGACTGGATCCAGCGCAGGACCGAGACCTTGATGACCTCGTGGCCTTCGCCGCCATGGGCGAGCGCCACGTTGAAGAAGACCACCCAGGAAAGGATGGCCGCAACGATCATCAGACCGCTGGTGACATATTCCGATGCCTTGGCGCCGATCTGGCGGCCGAACAGGCCGGCGATCAGGAAGCCGATCAGGGGAAGAAAGACGATAGCCTTGTAGATCATGACCTGATCAGCCCTTCATCATATTGATGTCTTCAACCGCGATGGAGCCACGGTTGCGGTAGAAGACCACGAGAATTGCAAGACCGATCGCCGCTTCCGCTGCGGCAACGGTCAGGATGAACAGCGCAAAGACCTGGCCGGCAATGTCGTTGAGGAAGGACGAGAACGCGATCATGTTGAGGTTGACCGACAACAGGATCAGTTCCACCGACATCAGGATGATGATGACGTTCTTCCGGTTGAGGAAGATGCCGAAGACGCCGAGCGTGAAGAGAATGGCGCTAACCGTCAGGTAATGAGAAAGTCCGATTTCCATATTCGCTGTTCCTTGATCGCGCTCAGATGCCCTGGCCCGGCTTGACCTTGACCACCTCGACAGCCGTTGCCGGCGTGCGGGCGACCTGCTTGGAGATATCCTGGCGCTTGACGTTTTCCCGGTGACGCAGCGTCAGCACGATCGCGCCGATCATGGCGACGAGCAGAACGAGGCCGGAGACCTGGAAGAAATAGACGTAGTGCGTATAGAGCACGTCGCCGAGGGCTGCCGTATTGGTGCGCACCGCCGGCGACGGGATCGGCATGGTGATCGATTTGGCCGCTTCCGGCGACAGCACGCTGCCGCCGATGACCAGCACCAGCTCGGCGGCGAGGATGAGCCCGATCAGCGCGCCGACCGGCGCATATTGCAGGAAGCCGGAGCGCAGCTCTGCAAAGTCGATGTCGAGCATCATCACGACGAAGAGGAAGAGAACCGCGACCGCGCCGATATAGACGACGAGCAGGATCATGGCGAGGAATTCAGCCCCGGTGAGCAGGAAAAGCCCGGCGGAATTGAAGAAGACCAGGATCAGGAAGAGCACGGAATGCACCGGGTTCCTGGCCGAGATGACCATGAACGCCGACGCCACCGCGACGAAGGCGAACAGATAAAAGAAAACAGCCTGCAAACCCATTGTGGTGCCTTTTCGTCTTCCCCGGAAGGGCTCTTATCCCCGCCGTCAAAACCCGGCGGTCGCATACCAGCCAGGCCTCATGCTTGTGGTCGATCCGGCACCTTTTTCAAGCACCGGCAGTGTCAATCAGAACCGCGATCGGGCGATCAGCGGTAGGGTGCATCGATCGACAGGTTGCGCGCGATTTCGCGCTCCCAGCGGTCGCCATTGTCGAGAAGGCGCTGCTTGTCGAAGTAAAGCTCTTCGCGCGTTTCCGTCGAGAATTCGAAGTTCGGACCTTCGACGATGGCATCCACCGGGCAGGCTTCCTGGCAGAAGCCGCAATAGATGCACTTTACCATGTCGATATCGTAACGCACCGTGCGGCGGGTGCCGTCGTTGCGGCGCGGGCCGGCTTCGATGGTGATCGCCTGGGCAGGACAGATCGCCTCGCACAGCTTGCAGGCAATGCAGCGCTCCTCGCCATTGGGGTAGCGGCGAAGGGCATGCTCGCCGCGGAAGCGCGGGGAGACGGGTCCCTTTTCGAAGGGATAGTTGATCGTGGCCTTCTGCTTGAAGAAGTAGCGCATCGACAGGAAAAACGCCCCGACGAACTCCTTCAGAAACAGCGAACTGACGGATTGTGCCAGACTTGCCATGTTAGTCTCCAATTCAGCCGGGAGGCGGCGCCAGAAATCAGGCGCCGGCCGTCAGCTTCAGAACGAATGCAGTAATGATGACCATGACCAGCGACAGCGGCAGAAACACCTTCCAGCCGAGACGCATCAACTGGTCATAGCGATAGCGCGGAACGAAGGCCTTCACCATGGCGAACATGAAGAAGATGAAGGTGGCCTTGATCAGGAACCAGATGATCCCCGGAACCCAGTTGAGGAACCAGACATCCACCGGCGGCAGCCAGCCCCCGAGGAACAGGATGGTCGTCAGTGAGCACATGAGGAGGATGGCGGCATATTCGCCGAGCATCAGCATCATGTAGGGAGCCGAGGCATATTCCACCATGTAACCGGCGACCAGTTCCGATTCCGCTTCCGGAAGGTCGAAGGGCGGACGGTTGGTTTCGGCAAGGCCCGAGATGAAGAAGATGATGAACATCGGGAAGAGCACGAGCCAGTGCCAGTCGAGGAAGGACGGCGGCAGGCCGATCATGGTGCCGATGCCGGTCTTCTGGGCGAGCACGATGTCGCTGAGGTTCAGCGAACCGACGCAGAGCAGCACCGTGACGATGACGAAGCCGATCGACACTTCATAGGACACCATCTGCGCGGCAGAGCGAAGCGCACCCAGGAACGGGTACTTGGAGTTCGACGCCCAGCCGGCCATGATGATGCCGTAGACTTCAAGCGAGGAAATCGCAAAGACGTAGAGGATGCCGACATTGATGTTGGCGATCACCCAGTTCTCGTTGAGCGGAATGACTGCCCAGGTGGCGAGCGCCAGCGTCACCGAGACGAGCGGCGCCAGCAGGAACACGCCCTTGTTGGCGCCCGACGGAATGATCGGCTCCTTGAAGACGAACTTCAGAAGGTCGGCGAAGGACTGGAACAGGCCGAAGGGGCCGACCACATTCGGGCCGCGGCGCAGCTGGACGGCTGCCCAGATCTTGCGGTCGGCCAGAAGGATATAGGCGATGAAGACCAGAAGGCAGACGAGCAGCAACAGGGACTGACCGATCATCACGATCGCCGGCCAGAGATAGGTCGAGAAGAAAGAGTCCATGATTGTGCCTTTACTCTGCCGCAGCCTGGAAATTGTTGCGGGCCAGTGCCGAACACTCCGCCATCACCGCCGAAGCGCGTGCGATCGGGTTCGTGAGATAGAAGTCTTTGATGACAGACGCAAACCCGGACTTGCCCAGGCTCACCGGTTTTTTGGCAAGCGTTGCAATATCGTCCGCAGCACTGGCCGCGATCTCGTCGAGTTCGGCGAAATGCGGGTATGCGGCATAGAGCTTGGCGCGCAGCTGCGACAGCGAATCAAACGGCAGCTTCTTGCCGAGCACGTCCGACAGGGCGCGCAGGATGGCCCAGTCTTCGCGCGCCTCGCCTGGGGCGAAACCGGCTCGGTTGCCCATCTGGACGCGGCCTTCGAGGTTGACCCAGGTGCCGGACTTTTCCGTATAGGTCGCGCCCGGCAGGATGACGTCGGCATGGTGGGCACCGGCATCGCCGTGGCTGCCGATATAGACGGTGAACTTGGCGTGCTTGGAGGTGAATTCCATTTCGTCGGCGCCGAGCAGGAAGAGCACGTCCATGGAGCGCAGCATGGTGGCAGCATTGGAACCGTTCGGACCCGGCACGAAGCCGAGATCGAGACCGCCAACGCGCGAGGCTGCGGTGTGGAGGACGCCAAAGCCGTTCCACTCTGCCGAGACAGCGCCAACCGAGGCGGCAAGGCTTGCGGCTGCGGCCAGAACGCCTTCCGCATCGTCACGCACCAGCGCGCCGGAGCCGACGATGATCATCGGCTTCTTGGCGGCACGCAGTTTCTCGAGGAAGCCATGCGAACCGTTGACGAGGTCCGACAGGGTTTCGGTGCCGGCGCCGAGATACTCGTAACCGTAGCGCATGTCGCCCCCCTCCCCGATCACGCCGATCGGGAAGTTACCGCGACGCCAGCGCTTGCGGATGCGGGCATTCATCACGGCCGCCTCGTAGCGCGGGTTGGCGCCGATGAGGAGAAGCGCGTCGGCCTGTTCGATGCCTTCGATGGTCGGGTTGAAGATGTAGCTGGAGCGGCCGAGCGACGGATCGAGCTTGGCGCCGTCCTGGCGGCAATCGAGGTTCTGCGAGCCGAGCGCGGTCAGCAGTTCCTTCAGCGCATACATTTCCTCAACGGAGGCGAGATCACCGGCAATCGCACCGATGCTGTTACCGTTCGTGGCCGATACGGCCGTCTTGATGGCGGCGAAGGCTTCGCCCCAGGTTGCCGGCTGCAGGCGGCCGTCGCGGCGCACGTAAGGCCGGTCGAGGCGCTGCGTCTTCAGGCCGTCCCAGATGAAGCGGGTCTTGTCGGAAATCCATTCCTCGTTCACCGCCTCGTTGACGCGCGGCATGATGCGCATGACTTCGCGGCCACGCGTATCGACGCGGATGGCGGAGCCGACGGCATCCATGACGTCGATCGATTCGGTCTTGCCGAGTTCCCAAGGACGCGCCGTAAACGCGAACGGGCGCGAGGTGAGCGCGCCGACCGGGCAAAGGTCGATGACGTTACCCTGCAGTTCCGAGGTCATGGCATGTTCGAGATAGGTGGTGATTTCGGCATCTTCGCCGCGGCCGATCAGGCCGAGCTCGGAAATGCCGCCCACTTCCGTCGTGAAGCGGACGCAGCGCGTGCAGTGAATGCAGCGGTTCATCACGGTCTTGACGAGCGGGCCGATATACTTGTCTTCGACCGCACGCTTGTTTTCCGTGTAGCGCGAGGCATCCATGCCAAACGCCATGGCCTGGTCCTGCAGGTCGCATTCGCCACCCTGGTCGCAGATCGGGCAATCCAGCGGATGGTTGATGAGCAGGAATTCCATCACGCCTTCGCGGGCCTTCTTGACCATCGGCGTGTTGGTGTAGACTTCCGGCAGTTCGCCGTTCGGGCCGCCGCGGATGTCGCGCACGCCCATGGCGCAGGAGGCTGCCGGCTTCGGCGGGCCACCCTTTACCTCGACCAGACACATGCGGCAGTTTCCGGCCACCGAAAGGCGTTCATGGAAACAGAAGCGCGGCACTTCGGCGCCGGCTTCCTCGCACGCCTGCAACAGCGTGAAGTGATCCGGAACCTCGATCTCTTTACCGTCAACCTTGAGCTTTGCCATCGTCACTTACGTCCTGTTTCCAGTCCCCTGCCCTCATTGAGAAAAGGCAGCGACACATTCCGTCACCGCAGCAGTTTTTTTGCCTGCGCGATCCAACCATCTTTCGCAATGCGGCCATCGAGCTCAAGCTCGCGGTCGAAATGCGCTACGTCCTCGTCCGTCCAGGCGGCGATCTGCGCAAAGCGCGTCACGCCCATGCCGTTCAGCAGGTCTGCCAGTTTCGGACCGACGCCGGCGATCGTCTTCAGATCGTCGGCGGCCTTCTGTCTTTTCGGTGCAGCCTTTGCTGCGCCCTTTGTTCCTGCCAGCTTTTCCGGCTTTTCCGCCTTGGCCGGGGGAGCCACGGCGACCTTCGCCTTTGCCTTGGCGACGCGGACCGGCTTCGGCTTTGGCGCAGCCTTTGCAGTTTCAACCGCACTCTCGGCCTTGGCGGCAGGCTTTGCCGCCTTGCGCACCGGGGCGGGCTTTGCCGTGACCGGCGTCACCTGCGTCTCGGGCGCCGCGGCCTCCACCTTCGCTTCCGGCTGAGGCGCCGTCTCCGGGGCCTTCGCCTTTGCCTCCGGCCCGGGCCGGGTGGCTGCCTCCATGGAGGCCTGCATCATGCCGAAGAAGGCATTGGCAAACTGCGCGCCGATCGCCATGCCGGCGGCCGTTGCAGCCGCCATCGCCGCCATCGGATTGTGGAGAGACTTGGCAGAGGCCTCGTCGGCAAAAGGCAAGGTGAAGCCGAGCGGCGGTTTCTCCGCTGCCTGATCCTTGTCCTTCTTGTCCGGGCCGTCCGCCATGATCTTACTCCGCAGCCTCCAGAACGGCACCCTCGCGGGTGGCGTTTGCCGTGTACTGATCGATGCGTGCCTCGATTTCCGGACGGAAATTGCGGATGAGGCCCTGGATCGGCCAGGCCGCCGCATCGCCGAGCGCGCAGATGGTGTGGCCTTCGATCTGCTTGGTCACCTGCAGCAGCATGTCGATTTCGCGCTTCTGGGCATGGCCCTTCACCATGCGCTCGACGACGCGCATCATCCAGCCGGTGCCTTCGCGGCAAGGCGTGCACTGGCCGCAGCTCTCATGCTTGAAGAAGGCCGCGATGCGCCAGATCGCCTTGATGATGTCCGTCGACTTGTCCATGACGATCATGCCGCCGGTGCCGAAGGAGGATTTGACTTCGCGCATGCCGTCGAAGTCCATGATGGCATCCTTCATGTCCTCGCCCTTGACGACAGGACAGGAGGCACCACCGGGGATGACGGCGAGAAGATTGTCCCAGCCGCCGCGGATGCCGCCGCAATGATGCTCGATGATCTCACGGAAGGTGAGGCCCATCTGCTCTTCGAAGGTGCAGGGCTTGTTGACGTGGCCAGACACCATGAACAGCTTGGTGCCGACATTGTTCGGGCGGCCAAAGGACGAGAACCAGGAAGCGCCACGACGCAGGATGGTCGGGGCAACGGCAATCGATTCGACGTTGTTGACGGTGGTCGGGCAGCCGTAAAGGCCCATGTTCGCCGGGAACGGCGGCTTCAGGCGCGGCTGGCCCTTCTTGCCTTCGAGGCTTTCGAGAAGGGCTGTTTCTTCGCCGCAGATATAGGCGCCGGCGCCGTGGTGGACGTAGATGTCGAAATCCCAGCCGCACTTGTTGTTGGTGCCGAGAATGCCCGCGTCATAGCACTCGTCGATGGCGGCCTGCAGGGCTTCGCGTTCGCGCATGTATTCGCCGCGCACGTAGATATAGGCGGTGTGGGCACCCATCGCGAAACCGGCGATCACGCAGCCTTCGATCAGCGTATGCGGATCATGGCGCATGATTTCGCGGTCCTTGCAGGTGCCAGGCTCCGATTCGTCAGCGTTGACCACGAGATAATGCGGCCGGCCATCCGATTCCTTCGGCATGAAGGACCATTTGAGACCGGTCGGGAAGCCGGCGCCGCCGCGGCCGCGCAGGCCCGACGCCTTCATCTCGTTGATGATCCAGTCCCGGCCCTTTTCGATGATCTCGTTCGTGCCGTCCCAGTGGCCACGGCTCATGGCGCCTTTCAGCGACTTGTCCTTGAGCCCGTAGATGTTGGTAAAGATGCGATCCTGATCTTTCAACATGACCTATTCCACCAGTCCGCCGCCACTTTCGGCCGGCTTTTCAATTCTGTGATGCGCCCGGAGGCCGGGCGCGGTGCAAGGTTTTCTAAAAAACCTTACGCTCCGTCTGTCTTCGGCTTGTCGGTGCCGGCAACCTTGCTGCCTTCGGCAGGCGCGCCTTCGCCGGTGCTGCCGACCGCCTTCGGGTCCGGCTCGCTCTTCTTCGTGGCGGACGCCGCTTCTGCCGCCGTGTCGTTGGCCTTGGAGGCGGCAGGTGCCGTCACCGGCGTCTTCACGGCCGGGTTGGTTTCAGTTGCCGTATCCTTCGGCCGGCCGGCTTCCGCCGGCGGAACGGCGGCACCTTCGGCGGCCGGTGCGGCCGGCTGCGGATCGAGATTGGTGCGAACCGGCTTGATCTCGTCGTTGAGCGTCACCGGGCCACCTTCCGGCGCCGATGTCAGGCGGTCGATCTGCGGGCCGGTCTTCACCTCGGCGCCCTTGCCTGCCTCGAACGCATCGATGATCTCTTCCAGACGCTCGGGCGTCAGGTCCTCATAGGCATCCTTGAAGATGATGACCATCGGCGCGTTGACGCAGGCGCCCTGACATTCCACCTCTTCCCAGGACAGCGTGCCGGCCTCGTTGCGGTGCAGCGGCTCGTGATGGATCTTGCGCTTGCACACATCCATCAGCGCTTCGGAACCACGCAGCATGCAGGGCGTTGTACCGCAGACCTGGATGTGCGCCTTGGTGCCGATCGGCTTCAGCTGGAACTGGGTGTAGAAGGTCGCCACTTCGAGCACGCGGATATAGGGCATGTCGAGTTTCTGTGCGACGAACTCGATCGTCGCACGGGTAACCCAACCCTCCTGTTCCTGGGCGCGCATGAGCAGCGGGATGACCGCCGATTGCTGGCGGCCTTCGGGATATTTCCGGATCGTCGCCTCAGCCCACGCGGCGTTTTCCGCAGTGAAGGCAAAGGCTGCCGGCTGGAACTGATCTTCGGCTAGTCGACGAACGGACATTCTTTCTCACGCCTTATCAATTGACAGAACCGCACCGCGATTTCGTGAGAGTCACGAATTCGCAGGCATAGGCAGATGTACCCTTTTGCAGGAAAACGATGAACTTCGTTCCATTGGGCACGGCTGCCTTGATTTCATACTCTCTGGAAACGAGTTCCGCCATGGTCGTCGTCGATCTGCCTGTCTCGGTCGACGGCTGCACCGTCTGCGCCACGGCAGACGAGGCAAGAGCGACAAGACAGAGCGCAATCGACAGGCGTCGCATCAGCGGTCCACCTCTCCAAACACGATATCGATCGAGCCAAGGATGGCCGAGACGTCGGCCAGCTGGTGGCCGCGGCAGAGGAAATCCATCGCCTGGAGATGCGCATAACCCGGGGCGCGGATCTTGCAGCGATATGGCTTGTTGGTGCCGTCGGCCACGAGATAGACGCCGAACTCGCCCTTCGGCGCTTCGACGGCCGCATAGACCTCGCCTTCCGGCACGTGGAAACCTTCGGTGTAGAGCTTGAAGTGGTGGATGAGCGCTTCCATCGAGCGCTTCATCTCGCCGCGCTTCGGCGGAACCACCTTGCCATCCACAGACGAGACCGGACCGGTCTTGGCATCCGACAGCAGGCGGTTGACGCACTGCTTCATGATCTTCACCGATTCGCGCATTTCGATCATGCGGATGAGGTAACGGTCATAGCAGTCGCCGTTCTTGCCGATCGGGATGTCGAAATCGAGATCCGCATAGCACTCATAGGGCTGCGACTTGCGCAGGTCCCAGGCAGCGCCCGAGCCGCGCACCATCACGCCCGAAAAGCCCCAGGCCCAGCAGTCTTCCAGCTTCACCACGCCGATATCGACGTTGCGCTGCTTGAAGATACGGTTGCCGGTGATCAGGCTGTCGATATCGTCGAGCGCCTTCGGGAAGGCATCGCACCACTTGCCGATATCCTCGACCAGTTCCACCGGCAGATCCTGATGGACGCCGCCGGGACGGAAATAGGCGGCGTGCATGCGCGAGCCGGAGGCGCGCTCATAAAACACCATCAGCTTTTCGCGCTCTTCAAAACCCCAGAGCGGCGGCGTCAGCGCACCGACGTCCATGGCCTGCGTGGTGACGTTCAGAAGATGCGACAGGATACGGCCGATTTCCGAATAGAGGACGCGGATGAGCTGGCCGCGGATCGGAACCGTGATGCCGAGCAGCTTTTCCACCGCCAGACAGTAGGCATGCTCCTGGTTCATCGGCGCCACGTAGTCGAGGCGATCGAAATAGGGCAGCGCCTGCAGATAGGTCTTGCTCTCGATCAGCTTTTCCGTGCCGCGATGCAGAAGCCCGATATGCGGATCCACACGCTCGACGATCTCGCCGTCCAGCTCCAGCACAAGACGCAGAACGCCGTGCGCGGCCGGATGCTGCGGGCCGAAGTTGATGTTGAAATTGCGAACGTCGTGTTCAGTCATGGGCGCGCTCCGCGCTGGTGATTAGCGAATAGCGAATAGCGAATAGTCGATCTATGCCGCTCATGTCTTCTCCTGCAGGCTTCTGATCAACGCACGCATCATCCGGCCAATTTCGTCGCATTGTTGCATCAAGCTCTGAAACTGTTCCTGCGCAAGGATATCCACCCTTTGCGCGATGATCATATGCGTTTCCAGCTCTTTCAGCGACCCTTGAGAAACTCTCAGAAACTGCACGAAACTTCCGGTGTTGTCCCGACCATGCCTTCGGCAATGTTGGCGGCCACCGAGGTGGAGGCGCGCCTTATCTGGGATGTCAGTCCGTAAACTTCGCTCTTCGGGAAAGTCTCGGTGCAGCGGCAACACTCAACGGCCAGTTCAATAGCCTGCTTCCACACCTTGAGGTCCTTGTAGGAGCTGATCGTCTGCCTCTTCCTTTCGTTGTGGCGACAACTATTCGCTATTCGCTACTCGCTATTCGCCTCTAAACTTCAGTTTAGACCTTTGCCTTCTCATCCCCCGGCAGCACGTAATCCGTGCCTTCCCAGGGGCTCAGGAAGTCGAAGCTGCGGAATTCCTGGCGCAGTTCCACCGGCTCGTAGACCACGCGCTTGGCGCTGTCGTCGTAGCGGACTTCGACGAAACCGGTCGTCGGAAAATCCTTGCGCAGCGGGTGCCCCTCGAAACCGTAGTCTGTGAGGATGCGGCGCAGGTCCGGGTGGCCGGTAAACAGGATGCCGTAGAGATCCCAGGCTTCACGCTCGAACCAGTCGGCGCCCGGAAAGAGACCGGTGAGCGACGGCACGGGCACATCTTCGGCGGTTTCGACCTTGACCCGCACGCGCATGTTCTGGCGCGGCGAGAGCAGGTGATAGACCACGTCGAAGCGCTTTTCGCGCTTTGGCCAGTCGACGCCGCAGATGTCGATGAAATTGATGAACCCGCACTGCACGTCGTCACGCAGGAAGGTAACGAGCGCGATCAGCTTATCGGCATCGGTCTTCAGCGTCAGTTCGCCATAGGCAACCGAAGCCGAGGTGACCAGACCCGGCCGGGCTTCGGCAAGGTAGGCGGCAAATTCGTTCAGGGCTTCACTCATGATGCGTCCTCAAGCCCTTAGCGTTCGATCGTGCCGGTGCGGCGGATCTTTTTCTGCAGCAGAAGCACGCCGTAAAGCAGCGCTTCTGCCGTGGGGGGACAGCCGGGCACATAGATATCCACAGGCACGACACGGTCGCAGCCACGCACCACCGAATAGGAATAGTGGTAATAGCCGCCACCATTGGCGCAGGAGCCCATGGAAATGACGTAACGCGGCTCCGGCATCTGGTCATAGACCTTGCGCAGCGCCGGCGCCATCTTGTTCGTCAGCGTGCCGGCCACGATCATCACGTCGGACTGGCGCGGCGAGGCGCGCGGGGCAAAGCCGAAACGCTCCACGTCATAGCGCGGCATGGACACCTGCATCATCTCGACAGCACAGCAGGCCAGACCGAAGGTCATCCACATCAGCGAGCCGGTGCGCGCCCAGTTGATCAGCTCATCCGTCGAGGTGACGAGAAAGCCCTTGTCGGCAAGCTCGTTGTTGATCTCGCCAAAGAATGCGTCGTCGCTGCCGATGGGCTTGCCCGTGTTGGGATCGATGATCCCCTTGGGGCTTGGCGCGATCATGGTCGTGTTGTTATCCACTACTCCCATTCCAGCGCTCCTTTCTTCCATTCATAAATGAAGCCGATGGTGAGGACACCGAGGAACACCATCATGGACCAGAAGCCGAACCAGCCGATTTCACCGAAGGACACGGCCCAGGGAAACAGGAAGGCAACTTCCAGATCGAAAATGATGAACAGGATCGACACCAGATAAAAGCGAATGTCGAACTTCATGCGCGCATCGTCGAACGCGTTGAAGCCGCACTCATAGGCCGACAGCTTTTCCGAATCGGGCGCCTTGTAGGCAACGGCAAACGGCGCAATCAGAAGCGCCAGGCCGATCACCAGGGCAATACCGATAAAAATCGCGATCGGGACATAGGAACTGAGGAGCTCTGTCATGGTATTCGATCCCTGCTTGCCAAGCAGTGCCCGGGCGGCACTTAAGCGAATGCGCGGCAAGCGAACGTGCATTGCAACAAGCCGTGACTAGCGCAGCCACGAGCCGCGCGCAAGACTTTTGACGGCCACACCTCGAACCAAAACGGGACAAAATGTTGCGGCCGGAATTTGTTGATTCAGACTCACGCGCCCTGCCGCGGCAAAGGGCGCCGACGCAAGGCCGACAGGAGGAAAGTTGATGTTGTTCATCAAGTTGAAACGCCCGCCGCCGGAGAGCGACACGGGCAAGGATGCGGCGGGCCGACCAGATCGGAAAAGCCCTGCCCTCGCCGCAAAATGCAGATAGGGAAATTCGAGAGGCTCTTCAAGTCCGGTTGCGCCGCATTATTCGAATATTCTGATAAACACTTAGCTCCGGCGTTCGTAGCACCTCTGCCGCGCCCGCGAACGAGCAGCAACATTGGGTTTACGCCTGGTGAAGGCATCTTCGACGCCGACCGAGGCTGCAGCACAATCACGACAATATGAATGGGAAGGCCCCGGCATCCGCAGCGCTTGCGGCATAACGACACACCAGCGATGCTGGCGTCCACTTTGATGACAGTTACGCAGAGAAGTAAAAAATGGCGCGAGTGACGGGGCTCGAACCCGCGACCTCCGGCGTGACAGGCCGGCACTCTAACCGACTGAGCTACACCCGCGCATTTTGCAGACACCGTTCAGCGTCTGTTCGGCCAAAAGGCCTGTTTCTTTTTATCCAGGAATGGCGCGAGTGACGGGGCTCGAACCCGCGACCTCCGGCGTGACAGGCCGGCACTCTAACCAACTGAGCTACACCCGCTTATTCCTGAGTGAGGAAGAAACTTCCCCGGCGACCGGCGTAACCAGTCGATGAGCGGCTCTCTAAGGGGTTCGCCAAAGGGTGTCAAGCAGGTTTCAAGACAAAACGGTGACGCGATGCGCTTTCTCTTATCCAGTCCCGGACCTGCCCCTCCTGCCCTGTGGATGAATGATTATCCGCATTCGCTTAAATCCCCGTGTTTGCAGGGCTTTTGACGTTTTGCGGTCGGCATACGGCGAAAAAAATCAAAAAATCTTCACAAACACACTTGCGTCTTTTCCGCGATCCGCATAGATCACGGCCACCGACGCAGCGGACACGAACCGCAAGACGTCAGGGCGATTAGCTCAGTTGGTAGAGCGCCTCGTTTACACCGAGGATGTCGGCGGTTCGAGTCCGTCATCGCCCACCATTTTTCCTTTCTATTTGCTTGTGGACTTTGTGGCTTGGGCGCTGCGCACGTGGGCGCTTATGTGTGCCGTTTCTGCCGTGTGCACCCGGAAAACACGCTCCTGCGACAGGAGGAGCCTTGAACGCCCGCGCAGAACCTATTCTGCGGCCTCCAGTCCGATCACCAATCGTTTTCCCATGGCGGAAAGCGCCTGTGTGAGCGACTGCAGTTTCGTTCCGTGATTCGGATCAAGGATGCGCCGGACTTCCTTTTCATCCTTGCCAAGCTGACGCGCCAACTGCGTGCGCGTCATCCCACTTTCCCGAAACGTCTCGATCACGGCGATCTTTGCCGCGACATCGGGATCCGGCGTGATGAAGGTGCCCGTCGCGCTTGCCGGCGGCAAGGGCCTTCCCAGTTCGATATAGGTGAGGAGCGCCACACCCAGCGCGTCTGCCGCCATTTCGCGTGCATCGCGCAGGGTCTCGCCTTGGGTAATCGCTTCCGGAACATCCTCGAAGGTCACCAGAAAACCGCCTTCGGGCGCGAGTGGTTCGAAACATGCCGCATAGGCATAGATCTTCATGGCAGTCTCCTGTCTCCTGTCTCCAGCCTTGCCGATCCGCTTCCGGAGCGGCTGAAGGTCATGGTTATTTCAGCCCGAGCCCCTTGCGGATCTTTGCTGCCGTCTTCGGGTCGATGTCACGGCTGGGTAGCGTTGTGAACCGGTCACCGACAAAGACCGTGGCATGGCCACCCTTGCCCTTGGACTTATTGACCCGGAAGGACAGGTGCAGGGCCTTCGCCTCCTCCCGCAGTTCGGCAATAAAGCGATCGCGTTTGTCCATGCCTTCCCCCAAAGCATGGCACATGATATCGGACATTTTTGACCGAGTCAAAGCTGTCGGTTTGGTTTGCGCCCGCAGAAGCCTTCCCGACGCCCCCACTGGACACTCCACCCCGCCTCTGGCACAAGCGCGCCAGAACGCGACTGCCGTTATCTTTAGAATGGGGTCGGGCGGCAGATTGACGTCACGCTGCTGCCACGAGGATACGTGGCCGTTCTTTCATCCCGATTTCCTGATTCGATTCGATATGACTCGCGCGGCCGCTACCGGCAGCCGACTCGTTTACAGCTGAAGCGCTGCCCGGTGTTCCACATACCACTCGACAAAGGCCCGAACGCCCTCTTCCAGGCCGATCTGCGGCTTGCGGCCGGTGAGCGCCACCAGAAGGTCCGGGCAGGCATAGGTGCGCGGCACGTCGCCCTGCTGCATGGGCAGCATTTTCTTGGCGGCCGGCTTTCCCATCACCTTTTCGATCGTATCGATGAAATCCAGGAGCCCGACCGGCTGGCCACCACCGATATTGACGACGCGGAACGGCGCCTGGTGCGACAGCGTATCCTCGATGCCGGCGGTGGTCACGCGGGTGTCTTCCAAGGGCACCACATGCGACAGGTCGATAATGCCGGAGACGAGATCGTCGATATAGGTGAAATCGCGACTCATCAGGCCTTCGCCATAGATCTCGATTTCACTGTCTTCCAGCATCGCCTTGACGAACTTGAACAGCGCCATGTCCGGCCGGCCCCAGGGGCCGTAGACGGTAAAGAATCGGAAGGCGGTCGTCGGCACCCGGTAGAGATGGGAGTAGCTGTGCGCCATCAGCTCCATCGCCTTCTTGCTCGCCGCATAGAAGGTGAGCGGCTCGTCGGCCTTGTCGCCCTCGCTGAACGGGATTTTCTCGTTGGCGCCATAGACCGAGGAGGTGGAGGCGAGCATCAGGTGGCGCACGCCGGCGTTCTTGGCCAGTTCCAGCACGTTCCACGAGCCGACGAGGTTCGAATCAAGATAGGCCTTCGGATTTTCCAAGCTGTAGCGCACGCCCGCCTGGGCGGCGAGATGGATGATCACCTCCGGCGCCCCGACATCCGCAGAGGCCTCCAGCGTGCTCTCCAGCAGGCGCTGGTCCTCCAGCATGCCGATCACCGGCCGAAAGGCGGGAAACTGCGACAGCGCCGCGTGGCGGGCTTCCTTCAGGCGCAGGTTATAGTAGGGCGTCATGCCGTCAAAACCGGTGACGCTGTGCCCCTCCTCCAGAAGACGGCGGGCAAGATGAAAGCCGATGAAGCCCGCGGTTCCGGTGATGAGGTAATGCATGGGTCACTCCAGTCTTTGCGCGCGAATAGAAAGCATTGGCCACCGATGCGCAACCAGCCGGCCTGCGATTAGAACGACAGTCCCCGCTTACGGGCGCCTCCTTAGAGGCCGCAGGCGTCGTTCCTAGGCCCTGCCCGGCTCGCCGCGCGCCTCCTTCAGCATCAGCGTCAGCGAGGCCGACAGAATGAGAATCGCGCCGATCCACAGCGAGCCGCTCGGCGCATAGCCGAAAACGACGAAACCTGCGAGCACGTTGAGCGGCAGCTTCAGATCGTCGAACGGCTGCACATAGGCGGCATCGGCGGCATTATAGGCAAGGGTAAGCAGATACTGGCCAAAAGCCGTCAGCAAGCCCGCCAGAAGCAGCAGCCAGAAGACCGGGCCGGTGGGCACGACAAAACCTTCCGCCAGCGCCAGGCCGGCATTGATCGGCGTCAGCAGCACCAGCAGCCAGACGGTGACGGTCTCGGCACTTTCATGGCGCGTCAGGTTCTTCATGATGAGCGACGAGCCGCCCCACAGAAGCGCCGACAGGATGGGCAGGAAAGCGGCCGGCGAAAACTGATCCGACCACGGCTGCAGGATGATCATGGCGCCACAGAAGCCGGCAAGCGTCGCCAGCCAGCGATAGAGCCCCACCTGTTCGCCGAGAAACAGCCGCGCGCCGACGATGACGAAGAAGGGTGAGGTCATCACGAGCGCGATCGCCTGCCAGATCGGCACCGTCGCAAGTCCCATGATCCAGGCCTGCACGCCAAGCGCTGCCAGCACCACCCGCACCACATGGCGGCCGGGATAGCGGGTGCGCATGGCCGACAGGCCGAGACGCCGCAGAAGCGGCAGCGACAGCACAAGCGCAAATCCGTATTGCCAGAAAGCGATAGAGGCAGGCGCCACGGCAAGCTGCATGGAGAGCCACTGCGTGACGACATTCAACGCGGCAAAGGCCACGCCAGCGGCCACCATAAAGGCTGCGCCGGCAAAGGCGCGCGAGCGAAGGAGCGATGCGAATTTTGGCGGATTCATGCCATTCCTCTTCCAGTCTGTCGAAAAACGTCAACAGAAACGGCGAGGAGGATAGGGCCTGCGATTGCCGCCTCCACCGTCGTGGACGTTGGCGTGCGCAAAAAGACCCGAAAGCCTGTCGTTGCCGGTAAAGCCGGGACGACAGACCGAACAGGTAATGCCGGGATACCGGCAGGCCTTTCTCCCCGCTCTCTTTCATCCGGACTGTGACCGTCGGCTCCGGCATTCGACCGGATCTGCTGACCCCGCACGGCATCCTGAGACACCGTTCGGGCGCTCGCGGGCTTGAAGCCTCATGCTTCCTACCGCCGGTGGGGAGTTTCACCCCGCCCCGAGAACGTACCGGACAACCGGCCTTTGCATGATTAAGGATCGTGGCGGTGAAACACAAGGCGGGCGCGCCCGCGCGCGGCGCCACCCGCGCAAAATTCGACCGGGCGGCATCCGGCCAGGGGGTATAAAAAACTTCGGCCCAGCGAACGGTCGAACCGATCCTGGGCCGAGCTTTTGCCATGGTCTGGCAGGGTCACAGACGGGCGACATCGAAGTCGCGCCCATTCCCTGCCGAAGAGGCGGCCGGGGCTTTACGCCGCCGGCGGCCGCAGTCGACAGCTTAGCTGTTGACGGCGTCCTTCAGGCCCTTGCCGGCCGAGAACTTGGGAACGTTGCGGGCCGGGATATCGACCTCGGCGCCGGTCGAGGGGTTGCGGCCCTTCGAAGCTTCACGGCGGGAGACGGAGAAGCTGCCGAAGCCGGCGAGGCGGATGTCGCCACCGTTCTTCAGTTCGCCCTGGACCGTCTCGAACACGGCGTCAACAGCAGAAGCCGCGTCAGCCTTGGAAAGACCAGCCTTTTCAGCAACAGCGGTCACCAACTCGTTCTTGTTCATGTTTCCACCCCTTTCAATGGTTTCACACAATGGATCTGACGGGGCGACAACGGAACGCCGACCCCTTCGCAAACCCAAAAGCTCCGCGATTGCCTGAAAAACAAGGGCCTTTAGCGAATTTGCACAAAAAAGGCCGGCGTTTTGCCGGCCTTTTTGTCGTTTGGCTGTGATTTCCACAGGCGTCGCCCCGTTCAGTGGGCGACGGTTGCCCCGGTGTCGTCCACCCCGTCCACCGTTGCGATGACCGGCGTTTCCACCGTGCCGTCCCATTCTATGGCCTGCGGCTCGCGAACCAGCGCGTGGCGGATGACCTCGCCCATGCGCGAGACCGGGATGATCTCCATGTTGTTCTTCACGTTATCCGGAATATCCGCCAGATCCTTGGCGTTCTCTTCCGGGATCAGAACCGTCTTGATGTTGCCGCGAAGGGCAGCCAGCAGCTTTTCCTTCAGGCCACCGATGGGCAGCACCCGGCCGCGCAGCGTGATCTCGCCCGTCATCGCGACATCCTTGCGGACCGGAATACCGGTCATGATCGAGACGATCGCGGTTGCCATGGCAACGCCGGCCGACGGACCATCCTTCGGGGTTGCCCCTTCCGGCACGTGCACGTGGATATCCGACTTGTCGAAGCGCGGCGGCTCGATGCCGAAATCGACGGCGCGCGAGCGGACGTAAGAAGCCGCTGCCGAAATCGATTCCTTCATCACGTCCTTCAGGTTGCCGGTCACCGTCATGCGGCCCTTGCCGGGCATCAGAACGCCTTCGATGGTCAAAAGCTCGCCACCGACTTCCGTCCAGGCCAGACCCGTGACAACACCGACCTGATCCTCGCCCTCGGCCTCGCCATGGCGGAACCGGGGAACGCCGAGATAGTCGTGGATGTTTTCGGCCGTCACCTCGATCGACGTCGACTTGCCCTTGATGATCTCGGTGACCGCCTTGCGGGCGAGCTTCATCAGTTCACGTTCGAAGCTACGCACGCCTGCTTCGCGGGTGTACTGCTGGATGATCACCATCAGGGCCTCGTCCGTCACCGAAAATTCTTCCGGCTTCAGGGCGTGCTCCTTGATTGCCTTCGGCAGCAGGTGACGCTTGGCGATTTCGCGCTTCTCGTCTTCCGTGTAGCCGGCAATCCGGATGATTTCCATGCGGTCCATCAGCGGCGCCGGAATGTTGAGCGTGTTGGCCGTGGTGATGAACATCACGTCCGACAGATCGTATTCCACTTCCAGGTAATGGTCCATGAAGGTAGAGTTCTGCGCCGGATCGAGCACTTCGAGCAGGGCCGAGGACGGATCGCCGCGGAAATCCTGGCCCATCTTGTCGATTTCATCGAGCAGGAAGAGCGGGTTGGACTTCTTGGCCTTCTTCATCGACTGGATGACCTTGCCGGGCATCGAGCCGATATAGGTGCGACGGTGACCGCGGATTTCCGCTTCATCCCGCACGCCGCCCAATGCCACGCGGACATATTCGCGGCCGGTTGCCTTGGCGATCGACTGGGCAAGCGAGGTCTTGCCGACGCCCGGAGGGCCGACGAGGCACAGGATCGGACCCTTGATCTTGGTCGCACGGGCCTGAACGGCGAGATACTCGACGATGCGCTCCTTGACCTTGTCGAGGCCGAAATGATCGACTTCGAGGATCCTTTCGGCGCTGTTCAGGTCCGTCTTGATCTTCGACTTCTTCGACCACGGGATCGACAGCAGCCAGTCCAGGTAGTTGCGCACGACGGTGGCTTCCGCCGACATCGGGCTCATCTGCTTGAGCTTCTTCAGCTCCGCATCGGCCTTTTCCTTGGCTTCCTTGGACAGCTTCGTCTTGGCGATGCGGTCTTCCAGTTCGGCCATCTCGTCGCGGCCATCCTCGCCGTCGCCAAGCTCCTTCTGGATCGCCTTCATCTGCTCGTTCAGGTAATATTCGCGCTGGGTCTTTTCCATCTGGCGCTTGACGCGCGAGCGGATGCGCTTTTCCACCTGCAGGACGGAAATCTCGCCTTCCATGAAGCCGAGCGCCTTTTCAAGGCGCTGCTTGACGCTCACCGTTTCCAGCATTTCCTGCTTTTCGGTGATCTTGATGGAGAGGTGCGAGGCCACCGTATCGGCAAGCTTCGAATAGTCCTCGATCTGGCTGGCGGCGCCGACGACTTCTGGCGAGATCTTCTTGTTGAGCTTCACGTAGTTCTCGAATTCCGAGACGACGGAGCGCGACAGGGCTTCCACCTCGACGGCTTCATCCTCGGGTTCGGCCAGAACCTTGGCATGGGCTTCGTAAAACTCCTCGCGCTCGGTATAGGTGCTGATTTTCGCACGCGCGCGGCCCTCGACCAGAACCTTGACGGTGCCGTCGGGCAGTTTCAGAAGCTGGAGCACATTGGCAACCGTGCCTACCGTGTGGATGGCGGACGGTGCCGGATCGTCGTCGCCGGCGTTGATCTGGGTGACAAGCATGATCTGCTTGTCGGAACCCATGACTTCCTCCAGAGCGCGAATGGATTTTTCACGCCCGACGAACAGGGGTACGATCATGTGGGGGAAGACCACAATGTCGCGCAAAGGCAGGACCGGATAGGTATCACCGCCAGGTGCCGCAGACGCTGTATTCGTCATGTCATTTCCTTTCACTCGTCCCGCTTTGCGGGCTCTGGTCCAGAACAGATCCGGACTCATCTTGTCCCTCCAAACGTGGAGGTTTCGAATGGAGTTTTCAAGCCTTGAACGTCTGCACAATTGCGACGCACACCAGACAGCCATGATTAGAACAGGATGCTTACGCGTAACTGTAGGCTGCCGTGCCGCATCAGGCGGCCGTCGGTCCTCAAGGACCATGCCGGGATCGCAGCGCTACAGGAAGACAACAGACACATAGCCTGGGGAGCCAAACCCGAGGAGGCTCGATTACCACCCGATCTTTCACCGCAACCGGCAGAGCAAGGCGGAGTGGAGAAGGAGGCAGGCGCCCCCTTCCCCGATCATCGTTCATCAGGCCGAAACGTTCGCCTTCTCATCCTGGCGGTCGGCATAGATGTAGAGCGGACGCGCGGTGCCGCGCACCACGTCATCGGAGATCACCACTTCGCGCACGCCTTCGAGCGTCGGCAGTTCGAACATGGTGTCGAGCAGGATCTTTTCCATGATCGAGCGCAGGCCGCGCGCGCCGGTCTTGCGGGTGATCGCCTTGCGGGCAATCTCGCGCAACGCGTCCTCGTGGAAGTTCAGCTCCACGTCTTCCATCTCGAACAGGCGCTGGTACTGCTTGACGAGCGCGTTCTTCGGCTCCGACAGGATCTGGATCAGCGCATCCTCGTCGAGATCCTCGAGCGTTGCCAGAACCGGCAGACGGCCGATGAATTCCGGGATGAGGCCGAACTTGACCAGATCTTCCGGCTCCAGCTCGCGCAGCACCTCGCCGACGCGACGATCATCCTCGGCCTTCACGGTGGCGCCGAAACCGATCGAGGTCTTTTCGCCACGCGCCGAGATGATCTTGTCGAGGCCTGCAAAGGCGCCGCCGCAGATGAACAGGATGTTGGTCGTATCCACCTGCAGGAATTCCTGCTGCGGGTGCTTGCGGCCGCCCTGCGGGGGAACGGAAGCAACCGTGCCTTCCATGATCTTCAGAAGCGCCTGCTGCACGCCTTCACCCGACACGTCGCGGGTGATCGACGGGTTGTCGGACTTGCGGGAGATCTTGTCGACTTCGTCGATGTAGACGATGCCGCGCTGCGCCCGCTCGACATTGTAGTCGGCCGCCTGCAGAAGCTTCAGGATAATGTTTTCCACGTCCTCGCCGACATAGCCGGCTTCGGTGAGCGTGGTGGCATCGGCCATGGTGAAGGGCACGTCGATGATGCGGGCGAGCGTCTGGGCAAGATAGGTCTTGCCGCAGCCGGTCGGGCCGACGAGCATGATGTTGGACTTCGCCAGTTCCACGTCGCCGTTCTTGGAGGCGTGTGCGAGGCGCTTGTAATGGTTGTGGACGGCAACCGACAGGATCTTCTTGGCCTGTCGCTGGCCGATCACATATTCATCGAGAACCTTGATGATGTCCTGCGGCGTGGGAACGCCGTCACGGGATTTCACCATGGAGGTCTTGTTCTCTTCGCGAATGATGTCCATGCACAATTCGACGCATTCATCGCAGATGAACACGGTCGGTCCGGCAATCAGCTTGCGGACTTCGTGCTGGCTCTTGCCGCAGAACGAACAATACAACGTATTCTTGGAGTCGCCGCCGTTGCTGCCGCTGACTTTGCTCATATCACTTCCCTTCCAGCACACCGCTCACCCGTCATCGGGGCGCGGACACTTCTTTCGCCGGCTGGCAGGTTTCCACCGGAAATCCTGCCTGCTCCGCTCTTAAGGGTACTCTGCCGGTTGGGAACCATCGTCCCAGGCCCGGCGGCAACGAACCCCTTCCAGACCGATGCTATGTCATAAGAGTTCAACACAGCCTTAATATCAACTATTAGCGCTTTCCTCGCGAGATAAAACCCCTGTTTTCGGTCACAACGGGGTGAGACTGCGCGCGGCCCCGCCGCCTCAGGCGGCCGGAGCGCCTTCCAGTTCGAGCCGTGAGGTGAGGATCTTGTCGACCACGCCCCAGGCAAGCGCTTCGTCGCTGTCCATGAAGTGGTCACGATCAAGGGTCTTTTCAATCTCCTCGTAGGTGCGGCCGGTATGCTTCACGTACACGTCGTTCAGACGCTTCTTCATCTTCAATATGTCACGGGCATGGCGTTCGATATCAGACGCCTGGCCCTGGAAACCGCCCGACGGCTGGTGAACCATGATGCGCGAGTTCGGCATGGCAAAGCGCATGCCCTTTTCGCCGGCCGCCAGAAGCAGCGAGCCCATGGAGGCAGCCTGGCCGATGCACAGCGTCGACACGGCCGGACGGATGAACTGCATCGTATCGTAGATGGACATGCCGGCCGTCACGACGCCGCCCGGCGAATTGATGTAGAGCGCGATTTCCTTCTTCGGGTTTTCCGATTCGAGAAAAAGCAGCTGCGCGCAGATCAGCGAAGCCATGTGATCTTCCACCGGCCCCGTCACGAAAATGATCCGCTCCTTCAGGAGGCGCGAATAGATGTCATAGGAGCGCTCGCCGCGATTGGTCTGCTCCACGACCATCGGCACCAGAGCCATGGCGGTATCAACGGGATTTCTCATGTTGTTCCTTTGTTTCATCGGGCGCCCGACGGCGTTGCCGCGCCAGGAATCGTCTACACTTGGTCAACTCCCTACATAGAGTGTGGAAGGCCCGTACTTCAAGACGCGCGAGTGGATATCCTTAATCGCCGAGCGACGCAGCTAACAATTCGAAAACGACGACCGCGGCCTTTTTTGATACAAGGGGTTCTTAAGTGACGGCCGATTATGTTACGCAGAGTTATATTCGGGCGGGATATTTACTTGGACATCAAAACGGCAATGCTCCTCTGGGCAGTGGAATCGCTGACGCTTGCAGTCTTGCTGCTGGCGATGTGGTTCCGCGACCGCAGCATGAAGGTCGTTCTTGCCTGGAGTTTCGGATTTGCTGCCCACGGAACCGGTATAGCGCTGGTCGGCGCGCGCGGATTTGTTCCGGATATTCTGTCGATCATCCTGGGAAACCAGATGATGCTGTTCGGTATTATCTGCTGGTGCGCCGGGATGCAGCTCTATGACGGGAAAAAACTGCACGCCATGCTTCTTCTGCCGCTGATCATCTGGCTGGCGGCCATGCAAGTGCATCTGATCAACGCGCAGTTCTGGACACGGGTGCTGGTTTTCCAACTCTGTGGTTCCATCTGCTACGGGATGCTCGGATATCTGATGCTGCGCGCTTCAGCACCACCGCGCGGGCCGCGGCGCATTTTTGCCGGCGTCTGCGCCCTGCAGGCTGGCACGATGCTGGTGACGGCCCTGCGCAGCCCGATCGTCAGGCCGCAGAATTTTACCGAACTGCCGAACGTCACGCTCTACACGGTCATCGGCATTTTCTGTCTTGTTTCAGGAATCCTGCTCGGCGCCCAATTGCTGATGGCGCGTGGCGAGGAAAGGCTGCGCCAGCTCGTCATCACCGATCCGCTGACCGGCGTCCTCAACCGGCGCGGCTTTCTGGAAAAGTTCGACGACATGCGCCAGCGCCCGCCGGCCGGCAAGCTGATGCTGGCGCTGGCGATCTTTGACCTCGACCATTTCAAGGACATTAACGACCGTTTTGGCCACGTGTGCGGCGATGCCGTGCTGCTCGCCTTCTGCCACCTGGCACAGGAACAGATCGGCACGCGTGGCATCTTCGGGCGCTTGGGCGGCGAGGAGTTTGCCGGGCTCCTGCATGTGGCAAGCGCCGAGGAGGCGGTGGAACTCACCGAATCAATCCGTCTGGCGCTGCAGCGCCTGCCGATCCCGACCGGCAGCAACCTGCCCGCCATCTCGGCAACGGTAAGCGCCGGGCTGACGGCCGCTCCGCTGATGACCGCCGGGATCGATCAGCTTCTCGCCGTCGCGGACCGGGCGCTTTATGCGGCCAAAAGTGCGGGGCGCAACTCCACCGTGCTGGATGACGGGATGACCATCGCCGTGGTCAGCGGTCAGGAACTACGCCCTGCCGACTCGCAAACCGTGACGCCCTTTCCGGCCCAGACGCTTACGGCCTGACCCGGAGCGTTCGGCAGTGCGTTTCGGCAAAATCCCAATTCCGGTCCTGTGCATTTTGCAGTAGACCGGCTGCCATGACCCAGATTGCAGCCCTCTCCTCACCGCCCGCCCTCACCGACGTTCTGGCCATTGATCGACGGACGCGCCGCGTCCGCCTCGACGGGCGCAACCCCGCCTTCTTTTCGCAGCCGAACGCCGTCTACGCGGCTCTTCATGCCGAATGTCCGACCTTCTACTGGGAAGAGCAGCGGCAATGGTTCTTCACCGGCTATGACCATGTCAACGCGCTGCTGCGCGACCGCCGGTTCGGCCGGCAGATCCTGCATATCGCAAGCCGCGAGGAACTCGGCCTGCCGGAGCCGGCCGATCACACCCGGCATTTCGATCTTGCCGAGCGGCATTCGCTCCTGGAAATCGAACCGCCGGAGCACACACGGCTGCGCACGCTCGTCAACCGCGCCTTCGTGTCGCGCCATGTGGAGAAGATGACCGGCGAGATCGAGGACCTTGCCAACCGGCTGATCGACGGCTTCGAGAAGGATGGCGAGACGGAACTTCTGTCGCGCTTTGCCGACATCATTCCGGTTACCATGATCGCCCGCATGATCGGCATCCCCGAGGAGATGGGGCCGCAGTTGCTCAAGTGGAGCCATGACTATGTCGGCATGTATATGTTCAAGCGCTCGCGTGCCGACGAGGAGGCCGCCGACCGCTCGGCCAAGGAATTTGCCGATTACGTGAAGACGGTGATCGCAGAGCGGCGGGAGAACCCGCGCGACGACCTCCTGAGCCACATGATCCATACCGAGCACAAGGGCCAGTACCTCACCGACGACGAACTGGTTTCCACCACGATCGTGCTGCTGAATGCCGGCCACGAGGCGACCGTTCACCAGATCGGCAATTCGGTGCGGGTGATCCTCGACAGCGGGCTTGATCCGGCCGCGATGTTTGCCGATGCCAAGGCGACCGAGCGCACCGTAGAGGAAACGCTGCGCATCTGCGCGCCTGTCCACATCTTCCAGCGCTGGGCTCTGGAGGATGTCGAGGTCGATGGCGTGAGCCTCAAGAGAGGCGACAAGGTGAGCCTCATTCTCGCCGCCGCCAATCTCGATCCGCAAAAATTTGCCGATCCGCTGACCTTCAAGCCGGACCGCAACGAAGGCGCCAACCTTTCCTTCGGCGCAGGCATCCATTTCTGCATCGGCGCGCCGCTTGCAAGGCTCGAACTCAACATCGTGCTGCCGCTCCTCTTCCGCCGGCTTCCGGGGCTTCGCATCGCCCGCCCACCGGTCGTCAAGGACGTCTATCATTTCCATGGTCTGGCGCGGCTTGATCTGGCGTGGTGAGAGGTCGGCACATTTTGCCAGTTTTCCGCTTTGCGTGTAATCTGCCGCCACGCAGAGCGGAGAAGAGACATGCGCCATGTTTCGATTGCAGAGGCCCGGAAGCACTTCGATGAACTGATCGCGCTTGCGCGCCAGGGCGAGACCATTGTGCTCACCGAAGACGGGAAGACCGTGGTGGAACTGAAGGCGGCACCGGCGCCGCGCCAGCCGGTGGATATTGAGGCGCTGCAGCGGGATCTGGCGGAGCTGCGCAGTTCGATGCAGGGCGTCACGCTCGAGGAACTGATGAGCTATCGCCATGAAGGGCATGATCGTTGATGCCGCTGGTCATCGACGCATCCATTACCGCCTCCTGGCTTCTTCCCGACGAGCAGAGCGCGGGAGGACAGGCCTGGTTCGTGCAGACCCTGCGCCGGAGCGCGGCCGTGCCGGCCATATGGCAATATGAGGTGCGCAATATTTTGCGGGTCTGCGAAAAGCGGGGAAGGCTCGGTCCCGTCGGTATCGGCAAGGCACTGGAAACGCTTTCAACCCTTCCGATTGTCACGGCTGCCATGCAGGGATGGGATCATATCATGTGGCTGAGCGCGCACCACAACCTGACCATCTACGATGCGTGCTATCTCGAACTGGCGCTTCGGCTGGACGGCCAGCTTGCCACCTTCGACAGGGCGCTCGCCGCCGCCGCGCAGCAAAATGGCGTGCTGGCGACGGTCTAGGCGCGGCCGTTATTACAGCCGGATGACATAGTCCTTGCGGGTGGTTTCCACCACCTCCCAGGTACCGCGAAAACCCGGGCGCAGGATCATGCGGTCGCCGGCCTTCAGGTGGTGTTGCGTACCATCCTCTGCCGTGACGATCGAATGGCCCTCGAGAATATGAAAATATTCCCACTCGTCATAGACGATGCGCCAGGTTCCGGGCGTTGCCTCCCAGACGCCGGCATAGAGCCCGCCATCGGCTTCTTCAATGTTCCAGGTGCGGAAGACGGGGTTGCCGGAGATCAGCCGGTCGGGTGCAGGAGCTCCCTCTTCCGGCGTGATGGCCGCGAGATCGAAAGAAAGGCTGAGCGTCATGGTCTCCTCGTGCATGGTTGAGGACCGGCGGCGGAACCTTGGCCGTCCGGCGCGTCGTCATCCGGCAGAATGCCGCGTCCATCCATGGCAAAATCCGCATGGCAAGAAAAGCCGGCACAGCGGTTACGCCCTGCCGGTGATGGTTGACACAGCCGCTCCACCGGCCGGACACGCGGAAGGTGCCCGCGAGCCCAGCCGTGGACGTGCAGCGACGGGAGTTCAGTCCTTGGCGAAGGTCGTTGCGGTCTGCGATGTCGAAACCATGGTGTTGTAGTCCGAGATCAGCCATTCGAGATCGGCACCGGCGCCCTTGCGCGCATCGCCCTTGGCCTTCCGCAGCTTCTCGTCGAAATCGCGCAGCTTGGACAGAAGCGAGGCGGGCCGGGATTCAAAGACATGGAACGAATCCGGGTGCTCGAGCGCGTAATCGTCGAAATCCTTCACCGCTGAAGCATAGGCGTCGAGGCTTTTCTCGAACTCCGGCATGGCAACGACCGGCTTTTCGTTGGTCGGCATCAGGTCCATGATGGCTTCCGCGCGGAACATGACATTGCGCACGTGCCAGCGCGACTTGCGGCCTTCCGCCTTTTCAAGCGCCTCCAGACCGGCAAAGTCGAGCTTGACCTTTTCCGTTCGAAGCGCGGCGTCGGCCCTGGCGCGCCGTTCCGTGTAGACGGGAGCAAGGGCGGCGATCTCCTTGTGGAAAGCTTTGCCCGCTTCCATCTTGTCCGACTTGTAGTCCTGCCGTTCGTAATACTTGTTGGCGCGCTCAATGACCGGTGCCAGTTGCTGGTAGGTCTCGACATAGGCGACCATTGCCGCATCCAGATCCGGCATCTTCGGTTCGGCCCCCGCGGCAGCGGTGACGGCGGTTGCCTGCGCGCGCACGTCGTAGAGCGAATAGAGCCCGTAAATGATCCGCTCCTTGCCGGTCGGCCCCTTCTTCATATCCACCCAGCTGTCGTAGCGCTGCAGCGATTCCGAAGCGCGCAGGGTCCGGTTGAGGAACTCGACATAGGTGTTCATCTTGACCGTTGCCGCTTCCATGTCGGAGAGATCCTGCGCGGTCTGGGCAAACGCGGCGCTGCCGCCGAAGACCATGGGCAGCGGGGCCAGAGCCGAGAGGGAAAGGAACATGGCGGCGATCGCGGTTGTGCGCTTGAGCATTCAATCATCCCTGAACGTGACGTTTGGGAGGATTTGTAAGGCGGATCAAGGATTTCAAGCTCGCAGACGAAAGTTGCCCGCCGCAGTCGCATGACCACGGCGGGCGCAGACGGAGCAATCGGCAAGATGCCTCAGGCGATCCTCGCCAGCGACTGGTCGAGATCGGCGATGATATCGGCGATATCCTCGATGCCGACCGACAAGCGCACGACATCCGGGCCGGCGCCTGCGGCCACCTGCTGCTCGGCCGTCAGCTGGCGGTGCGTGGTGGAGGCCGGGTGGATCACCAGCGAGCGCGTATCGCCGATATTGGCAAGATGCGAAAAGAGCTTCAGCCCCTCGACAAAATTCTTGCCGGCCTCATAGCCGCCCTTCAGGCCGAAGGTGAAGACGGCACCGGCCCCTTTCGGCGAATAGCGGGTCTGCAATTCGTGGTTCGGGTCGTCTTCCAAGCCGGCGTAATTCACCCAGGACACCTTGTCATGGCCCTTCAGCCACTCAGCAACCGCGGCCGCATTGTCGCAGTGGCGCTGCATGCGAAGCGGCAGTGTTTCGATGCCGGTCAGAATCATGAAGGCATTGAACGGCGAGATCGCCGGCCCAAGATCGCGAAGGCCGAGCACGCGGGCGGCAATGGCAAAGGCGAAATTGCCAAAGGTCTGGTGGAGGACGAGGCCGGCATATTCGGGGCGCGGTTCCGACAGCATCGGATAACGGCCCGACGCCGACCAGTCGAACGTGCCGCCATCGACGAGGATGCCGCCCATGGAATTGCCGTGACCGCCCAGAAACTTGGTCAGCGAGTGGATGACGATATCGGCGCCGTGTTCGAGCGGGCGCACCAGATAGGGGCTAGCCATCGTATTGTCGACGATGAGCGGCAGGCCATGCGCCTGCGCGACCTCGGCAATGGCTGCGATATCGACAAAGGTGCCGCCGGGATTGGCAAGGCTTTCGATGAAGAAGGCCTGCGTGTTCTCATCGACCAGCGCGGCAAAGCTTGCCGGATCCGCGGGGTCTGCCCACCGCACCTCCCAGCCGAAATTTTTGAAGGCATGGCCGAACTGGTTGATCGAGCCGCCATAGAGGCGCTTTGCCGCGACAAAATTGCTGCCCGGCTTCATGATCGTGTGAAAGACCAGCATCTGTGCCGCATGGCCGGAGGCGACGGCAAGCGCTGCCGTGCCGCCTTCCAGCGCGGCCACCTTCTCTTCCAGCACCGCCTGCGTCGGGTTCATGATGCGGGTATAGATATTGCCGAATTCCTTGAGGCCGAAGAGGGCGGCCGCATGGTCGGCATCGTTGAACACGAAGGAGGTCGTCTGGTAGATCGGCGTGGCGCGGGCACCGGTTGCCGGGTCGGGCTTGGCGCCCGCATGGATGGCGAGCGTGGAAAAGCCCGGATGATTCGTCGTCATGTCTGTCCTCCCGAAATGTCGTGTCGCCTGCCCTTCGTTGGCTGCAAGCCCGGCAGGTCGCGCTGGACTATAGCCCGCCCCCTTCCCCGGCGACAGCGTTCTCAACGGCCAAGTGGCGGGATGCAGAAGAAGGATTTTGCGGCAAGGTGCGGCCGGCCGGAAAAATCGCTTCAACCGCGACCACAGCAACCCGTTGCTTGATGCGGATCAATGCAATCGCCTTAGCCTCTTTCATCCTGCAGAAAAGATGAAGGGAGAACGGCCATGACAGCATCAATCGAAGGCTCCACAGGCTTTGCCGCGCGACTTGCGCATCTTTACGGTCAATTCCGCAACTGCTTTACCGTCGAGGACGGTTTCGAGCGTCTCGACCGCGATCTTCAACGGCAGACGGCGCTCGATATCGGCGTGGCGCCCGATCGGCTTGCCGCCATCGCCGCCAAGGGTCCCGGCAGCGCCGAGGAGATGGATCGGCTGATGCATGCGCTTCATATCGATCCAGTGGAAGTGCGCCTGCTGCAGCCGGCCGCCTACCGCGAGATGCAGGCCAACTGCGCGCTGTGCGCCTCCAAGGCGACCTGCCGGCACGACCTCACCGAGGGCACCGCCGCTGCGGAATTTTCTACCTATTGCAACAATGCCGATCACATGAACGGCCTTCGCGCCGAGCCGGATCTTCTGGAAGACTGACCGGGCGACGTTGCGACCGCCCCGATGCGCTGCCTTCAGAAGAAATGGCGAAGGCGCGGATATTCCATGGCCGGGCAGCGGTTCATCACGACCTTGATGCCGGCCGCTTCCGCTCTTGCCGCCGCCGCATCGTCGCGCACGCCAAGCTGCATCCAGACAACCTTCGGCAGCGCTTCCAGCGCCAGCAGCTCGTCCATCAGGGCGCCGACATGGGCTGACGCCCGGAAGACATCGACCATGTCGACCGGTTCGGCAATATCCGCAAGGCGCGCCACCACCGTCTGGCCAAGGATGACCTTGCCCGCCTGCCCCGGATTGACGGGGATGACATGATAGCCTTTCGCCAGCAGGAAGGCCGAGACGCCGTGGCTCGGACGCGAGGGGTTGAGGGAAGCACCGACGACGGCAACCGTTTTCACGGTCTTCAGAATGTCGGCCAGATAGGCATCGTCATACTGGTCATGGTTCATGGTTATTCCTCCCGGCACATGAGGTTTGATCGCCACCCTTTTGGCACCACCCTTGGCCGTCAACAGAGTGTGCGCTAGTTACGTTCCCGGAGCCTTAAAAGGGAATAGACAATGCGAAAGATTCTCGCGACCGCAGTGCTTGCCGTGCTCGGCACCGCTTTCCTCGCCGGCGCCGAGGCGCAGGCCATCTCGCGCTACAATTCCACCGCCATGTCCTGCGCTGCCGTGCAGGATGCGATCGCCCGCGAAGGTGCGGCCATCCTGCGCTATCCCGGGCGCAACGGCATTACGCTTTACGACCGCTACGTCGCCTCCGGCCGGCTTTGCGCCTCCGGTGAATTTGCCAAGGCTTCCAGCGTTCCGACGACGGATCTGCGCAATTGCCCCGTGCGCCACTGCGAACGCCGGCCGGACCCGGAAGATTGCCGCAACTTCCTTGAACCCGGCTGTTTCGGCCTCGATTGAGCCGCGTTCCGCCGCGAAAACACGGATTTTGCCAGCCGAATTTGTGGTAACACAAAACCACACACCTAGGTCATTGATTTCATTGACCTATATTTCCACCAGCAAAAAGCCGGCTGCTTGACGCTTGCCGGCACCATCCGTATAAGCCGCGCCAGGCAGCGCCTCCCGAACCGGAGGTGCGCCATTGGCGTGAAAACGCCTTTTCAAGACAAGCAACAAGAAACGCCTGGGGTCGGGGCTTGCTCCACCTGGGATTATCGAGAAGAGAGCAACATATGTCTACCTTCGTTCAGAAGCCCGCTGAGGTGGAGAAGAAGTGGGTGCTGATCGACGCCGAAGGTCTCGTCGTCGGACGCCTCGCCACCATCATTGCAAACCGCCTGCGCGGCAAGCACAAGGCTACCTACACCCCCCACGTTGACGACGGCGACAACGTCATCGTCATCAATGCCGACAAGGTCGTCTTCACCGGCAAGAAGTACACCGACAAGACGTACTACTGGCACACCGGTTATCCGGGCGGCATCAAGGAGCGCACCGCGCGCGCCATCATCGAAGGTCGTTTCCCGGAACGCGTCGTTGAAAAGGCTGTCGAGCGCATGATCCCGCGCGGCCCGCTTGGCCGTCGCCAGATGAAGAACCTGCGCGTTTACGCCGGCTCCAACCATCCCCATGAAGCACAGCAGCCGGTCTCGCTCGACGTGGCCAAGCTGAACAGCAAGAACGTAAGGAGCGCCTGATCATGGCCGATCTCTCCTCCCTGAAGGATCTCGCTTCGGCGACCGAATCCCAGGCTCCGGTTCACGTCCGCAAGGTCGATGCCCAGGGCCGCTCCTACGCCACCGGCAAGCGCAAGAACGCCGTTGCCCGCGTATGGGTCAAGCCGGGCACCGGCAAGATCATCGTCAACGGCAAGGAATTCGCGGAATACTTCGCCCGCCCGGTTCTGCAGATGATCCTGCAGCAGCCGATTGTGGCTGCAGCCCGCACCGGTCAGTTCGACATCATCGCAACGGTTGCCGGCGGCGGTCTTTCCGGCCAGGCCGGTGCCGTTCGTCACGGCCTGTCCAAGGCCCTCACCTACTTCGAGCCGGGCCTGCGCGGCGTTCTGAAGAAGGGCGGCTTCCTGACCCGCGACAGCCGCGTGGTGGAGCGCAAGAAGTACGGCAAGGCCAAGGCCCGTCGTTCGTTCCAGTTCTCCAAGCGTTAATCGCTCGGGTCTGTCACAGACATGGAAAAGGCGGGGCTTCGGCTCCGCCTTTTTTGTTTCATCGCTTCCGAACCTGCGCCGGGCGGGACGAAAGCCGCGCGCTAGCCCAAAAACTCAACCGTTCCGGTGTCGAGGTCGTAGCGGCCGTAGACCACTTTCACCTTGCCCTCGTGCACGAACTCGGAGACGATCGGGCTTTCGGTGGCGATTTTCTGTGCGGTCCGGCGCGCGCTTTCCTTCACGACATTATCGACGAAATCGCCCGGCTTGCCGAGAAGATCGCGGGCGGCCGGCACCATGGCCTCCACCATCGGCCCGATGGAGCCAGGCAGTTTCGTGCCCTTTTCCGCCACTTCGCAGGCAGCCGAAATGGCGCCGCAGCGCTCGTGGCCAAGAACCAGAATCAGCGGCGAGCCGAGATGTTCGACACCGTATTCGATGGAGCCCATCACCGCCGTATCGGCGATATTGCCGGCATTGCGGCAGACGAAGAGTTCGCCGAGATTGACGCCGCCAAACAGAAGTTCCGGCGACAGCCGGCTGTCGGCACAGGTGAGCACCGTTGCCCACGGCTTCTGCCCCTTGGCGACCGTCGCGCGCGTGGCGCCGATATCGGCGGCGCAGAGCTGCGGGGCCGAGACGAATTTTGCATTGCCGGCCTTCAGGCGCGCCAGCGCCTCATCGGGCGACAGGCCCTTGGCAGCCTCGGCCGCTGCCGCCGGGCGGCCCAGACCACCGAACAGCGCAAGCCCCATGCCCGCCGCTCCCGCAACCGTCATCATCCGACGACGGCTCATCGTCACACAATCAAGACACATGGATGTTTCCCCCGGAAAATTGAGCGGCCCCCAACATCATGCCGCCGATGACAGAGTGTATCTGGCCCGCCGCCCATGTAAATCTGTTTTTCCAGTGCATAGTTTCCGATCTATTATTAAATACATTACGACCAACTATCGCATTACAACGTAATTATTTGTCATGTTTTCTATTTAATTTTATAAATCGGATTATATTTTTTGAAATTACTTACCAACAAAGTCTCACCTTTTGCGGTCGAAGCCGTCCCCGCAAGGAATGGCGGAGAACAGGCGCAACCCGCTGCAGCCGTCGCCCACCCTCACCTCTTCCAGCAATCGCCTGAGACGGCTAAAAACGGCGCTGGCGCGTCGGCAACCTTGCCGCCCCGCGCAGCCTGCAGCACTCCGGCGCCCTTTCAAGGATATCGTTATGGCCAGCAAAAGCATCGACCACGCCTTTTCCGCCACCGGCAACCGGGGCGCCGCGACAGACCCGACCTATGCCGGGGCGCTGTCCTTCATGCGGCGGCGCTTTACCAAGGATCTTGCGGGCGTCGATGCGGTGGTGCTGGGCATTCCCTTCGATGCGGCGACCTCCAACCGGCCGGGCGCGCGCTTCGGGCCGCAGGCGATCCGGCGCGCCTCGGCGATTTTTGACAACGACCCGCAATACCCGTTTGCGCGCGACCTGTTTGAGGACATGGCCGTCATCGATTACGGCGATGTACTGCTCGACTACGGCAATCACCAGACGACGCCGGGCCGCATCCGGGACGAGGCGGAGCACATTCTTGCCGCGGACGCCTATCTCTTAGGCCTCGGCGGAGACCATTTCGTCACCTGGCCGCTCTTGCAGGCGCAGGCGGCAAGACACGGACCGCTGGCGCTCGTGCATTTCGATGCCCATCAGGACACCTGGGAGGATGACGGGCAGCGGATCGACCATGGCTCCTTCGTGGCGCGCGCCGTGCGCGAAGGGGTGATCGATGCGACACGCTCGATCCAGATCGGCATCCGCACGCAGGCGCCGGAGGATTTCGGTATCCGCATCATCAAGGGCGATGCGGTGGAGGACATGCGCGCTGGCGAGATTGCCGACGCGATCCTTGCCCATGTCGGCGATGGCCCCTGCTACCTGACCTTCGACATCGACTGCCTCGACCCGGCCTTTGCACCCGGCACAGGCACGCCGGTGTCCGGCGGGCCGTCGTCGGCGAAAATGCTGTCGGTTCTGCGCAAGCTTGGGCGTCTCGACATCCGGGGCTCGGACGTGGTGGAGGTGGCCCCTGCCTATGACCATGCCGATATCACCGCCATTGCCGCGGCAACGGTCGCCATGTATATGCTGGGGCTGAGAGCCGAGCGTCTTGCGGCACGCCGTTAACAAACTGAATCAAGACGCGGGTAAACTGAATCCGGACCCTTTTGTAACACGCTGATTTTACAGGTAGAGACATGAGCGCGAAAATCTTCATCGATGGCGAACACGGAACCACGGGGCTGCAGATCCGCACCCGCATGGCCGGCCGCCGCGATGTGACGCTGCTCTCCATTCCCGAAGCCGAGCGGCGCAATGCAGCACTGCGCGAGGACCTGCTGAACAGCGCCGACATCGCGATCCTCTGCCTGCCGGACGACGCCTCGAAGGAGGCCGTCGCCATGCTTTCCGGCAATAACAGCGTGCGCATCATCGACACCTCGACGGCCTATCGCGTCGCCGAAGACTGGGCCTATGGTTTTGCCGAGATGGATGCCGCGCAGGCCGGCAAGATCCGTTCGGCGCGCACGGTCGCCAATCCCGGCTGCTACCCGACCGGTGCCATCGGCCTCATCCGTCCGCTGCGGGCCGCAGGCCTGTTGCCGGACGGCTATCCCGTCACGGTGAACGCCGTGTCCGGCTATACGGGCGGCGGCAAGCAGTTGATCGCGCAGATGGAAGACCAGACGCGCGCAGACGCGATCACCGCCAATAATTTTCTCTACGGGCTGACGCTGAAGCACAAGCACGTGCCGGAAATGAAGACGCATGGTCTTCTGGACCGCGCGCCCCTCTTCTCGCCCTCCGTCGGCCGCTTTGCCCAGGGCATGATCGTGCAGGTGCCGCTCTTCATCGACCAGCTTGCCGAAGGCACGACGCTGAAGACAATTCATGCGGCACTCGTGGCGCATTATGCCGGCCAGTCGATCGTGACGGTCGTGCCGCTTGAGGACAGCACCACGCTCGCGCGCATCGATGCCGAGGAACTGGTGGGTGAGGACACGATGAAGCTTTACGTGTTCGGCACCGAAGGGGGCGCGCATGTGAACCTGGTTGCCGTTCTCGACAATCTCGGCAAGGGAGCCTCGGGTGCTGCCGTGCAGAACATGGACCTGATGCTGTCAGCCTGATGCCGTTTGCCTGATTCTGGCGGCATGACGCCTCATCGGGAGGGAGGACCCGCATGATTGATCATCTCGGACTTTCGGTCGCAGACTTTGCCCGCTCGCGCGCATTCTATGATGCGGTGATGCCGACACTCGGCGCCGCCTGCGTGATGGCCGTGACGGCCGAGGAGACCGGCTGCACCTATGAGGGAGCCGGCTATGGCCGAGGCGGCAAGCCGTCCTTCTGGATCGGCAGCGGCGGCCGCACCAAAGGCAGCCTGCATGTGGCCTTCGTGACCGACAGCCGGGACGCCGTCGATGCCTTTTATGCGGCAGCCATGGCGGCGGGTGCCACGGATAACGGCGCGCCGGGCGTGCGGGAGCATTATCATCCGAACTACTATGCCGCTTTCGTGCGGGATCCGGACGGCCACAACATCGAGGCCGTCTGCCATCTGCCACCGGCCGACGCCTGACCATGGACGAGGGCCCGCAGCCCGCTGAAGCGCTGCTGCGCGCCGATCTCATGGCTGCCTGGCGGCTGCAGGCGCCGAGCCTGCTTGCCGATACGCATTCGAGCCTGCTCTATCGCGTGACACGCACCGATGGCCGCGGCGCGATCCTCAAACTGCTGAAGCCCGAGGGGCTTGGCGAACGCGCAGGCTTTGCCTATCTCGGCTGGCGCGACGGCCTGGGCGCCGTGCGTCTGCTGGAGCAGACGGATGATGCCTGCCTGCTGGAGGATGCCGGCCACCAGAGCCTTGCCGACCTGCACAGAACGGCAGGTGACGACGCCGCAACGCCGATCCTCTGCGAGCTTCTGCCGCTGCTGCATGCGCCGTCCGACCGGGTGCCGCCGTCGGATCTCATCCCGCTGGAGCGGCATTTCCGCAGCCTGTTCCAACTCGCGGAAAAGGACGGCCCGTACCGGGAGATGGCGGTCTGGGCAGCCTGTCACGCCCGCGAGCTCATCGATCACCAGAGGCGGCAGATCCCGCTGCATGGCGACCTGCACCATGACAATGTGATGCGGGACGCAGGCGGCAACTGGCGCGTCATCGACCCGCAGGGGCTTTTCGGCGATCCGGCCTATGAGGTGGCCAATGTTTTCGGCAATCCCGGCGGCGCGCATCTGTTCGACCCGGGCCGCGTGATGCGGCTCGCCAAAACCTTCGCCCCGGTGTTGGGCTGCGAGCCCCTGACCGTGCTGCGCTACGCCGGCGCCCATGCCATGCTGTCGACCGCCTGGTCGCTCAACGAACCGGACAACGCGAATGCGGCGGAGAATATCCGTGAGCGGGTCGCCGTTGCAGGCTATGTTCGTTCACTGATCGCGTAACAATCTGTTTGAAATTTGTGTTGTAGTGTGAACAGCAGATCGTCGCTATGATCGTGTCAGGATCGGAGAGCACTTTCATGCCACAAACGCGGTTTCCCGTTTATTTCATCCCCCATGGCGGTGGCCCCTGGCCCTTCATGGAGTTTCCGAAGGACAGCGCGGGCAAGGGCCCATGGGACGAACTGGGCGCCTTCCTGCGCGGACTGGAGGGAGAAATCGGCCGGCGTCCGAAGGCGGTTCTGGTCGTTTCCGGCCACTGGGAGAAGGAACCGGTGCCGACGCTCAGCACTGCGCCGAAGCCGCCGATGCTGTTCGACTACTATAATTTCCCGCCGCATACCTACGAACTTTCCTACCCAGCGATGAACTCGCTGGAGCTTGCCGCCCGCGCGCGTCAATTGCTGTCGGACGCGGGTATTGCCTCGGCGGAAGATCCGGCGCGCGGCTTCGACCACGGCGTCTTCATTCCCTTCATGCTGATCTATCCCGATGCGGATGTGCCGATCACCATGATTTCGCTGAAGAACACGCTCGACGTGGAAAGCCATGTGGCGATCGGCGAGGCGCTGGCACCGCTGCGCGACGAGGATGTGCTGATCATCGCCTCGGGCATGACCTATCACAACATGCCGAAATTCCGCAAAGCCGATGCCGAGCATGTGGCCGAGGCGGTGCGCTTCGACGACTGGCTGGCCGATGTGATTGCCGAGCCCGACCCGAAGGCCCGCGCCGGCCGTCTGGCGACCTGGCAGGACAATCCCGATGCGAGGGCCTGCCATGTGCCCGACCATGACCATCTGGTGCCGCTGTTCGTGGCGGCAGGTGCTGCCGGCGGCGATCAGGGCGCCCGCATCTTCACGACGGATTTCCTCGGCAAACCCTATTCGGCCTATCGCTTCGGTTAATACCAAGCTCAGAGGCGGCGCGGCACCGCCTCGTCGCGGGGGAATTCACCGTAAAAGCCACGCCAGTGGCTGATGGCATAGGCGAGCACGATAAGGCCACCTGCCTGATGCAGCAGCCCGGCCTCGATCGGTACGTGCGTCAGAAGCGTGATGATGCCGATCGTCGCCTGGGCGCAGACAAGACCGAACAGCACCATGGCGCCCTTGGCATGCGTGCTGCCTGGCGCCTTGTTCACCGAAACGATCATGTGGATGAAGGTGAGCGTCAGCAGCAGATAGGCGCCGCAGCGGTGGACGAACTGCACCGTCTTGGGGTTTTCGAACAGGTTGATCCAGGCCGGCGTGTGGGTGAACAGATCGCCCGGAACCAGCGCGCCATCCATCAGCGGCCAGGTATTGTAGGAAAAGCCGGCATCGAGCCCTGCCACCAGCGCACCGAGATAGATCTGGAACAGCACGAGGAAGGCAAGGCCGGCAGCGGCCAGATGCGACTTCGGCGTCGGCGGCACATCGACCTTCTGCGGTGTGAGCCCGCGCATGATGAAGGTGGAGGCGGCAAAGATCAGGCAGGCGATGGTCAGATGCGTGGCCAGCCGGTACTGCGAGACATCGACGCGCTGCGTGAGGCCCGACGAAACCATCCACCAGCCGACAAAACCCTGAAAGCCGCCAAGCGCCAGAAGCCCGACCAGCGGCCAGCGCAGCCGCTTCTCGACGCGGCCCGTCAGCCAGAAGTAGGCGAGCGGCAGGGCAAAGACGAGGCCGATGGCGCGCGCCAGCAGCCGGTGCGCCCATTCCCACCAGAAGATCGTCTTGAACTCGTCGAGCGACATGCCGCGATTGATCTGCTGGTATTGCGGAATCTGGCGGTAAAGCTCGAGTTCCTCTTCCCATTCCTTCACAGAGAGCGGCGGAATGACGCCGTGGATCGGCTTCCATTCGGTGATCGACAGGCCCGAATCGGTGAGCCGCGTGGCACCGCCGACCAGCACGAGACAGAAGAGCGTGAACAGCACGACCTGCAGCCAGCGCCGAAGCGCGGTGCGATTTTCCGCCACGCGGCGGTCCGTGCCGCCAAGGCCGATGACATCCGAGGTCGCCATGTGATCTCCTGCCTGTTGCAAGCCTGACATTTATCAACATTGTCCGCTTGCCGTTGATTTGCCTGAGGCGCCGGTGCAAAACAAGCCCTTGCGGTTTGCGGCATGCCGTCGCGCCCCTTAAAGACCAGAGCGAGGATCACGATGCCCCTGCGGCTCAAAAAGTTCATCGGCACCATCCTCATCATCATCCTCGTGCTGACCTATGCGCTGCTCGCCACAACCATCGCCTCGCTGACGCTCGCAGCCTCGCCCTGGTGGGTGCATTTCCTCTATTTCCTGCTCACCGGACTGTTGTGGATCCTGCCGGCCATGCTGATCATCAAATGGATGGCCGGCCCGCGCCCGCGCTAGAGTATTTCAGGACGGAAAACCGTTTCACGCTTTTCCTGGAAATGCTCTAAGCGCGCATTTACCCTTCCTTCACCACGGGCGGCGGCTGCAGGGCCCAATGCGCACCTGATAAACATCTTGTTTCCCCAGACCTTCTAGGCTGCGCCGGTTGAGACGGATCCGGCATCAGACGAAGGAATGGAAATGATGGCGCAAGACCTTGTCCTGGAAGCGGACGCGGGCCGGGACAGCGCCGCAGCAAAGGCCATTCCCGTCGAGCAGGCTCGCATGGGAGACATGGTTCTGTCGCTGGCCGAGCGGATGGAGGATCTCGAGCCCGCCTGGCGCCGGCTGCAGGCGCTGCCGCGCAATTCGCTGCATCAGGGTTATGACTGGTGCAAGGCGTGGGCTGACAGTGCGGGCTCTGAGCTTGCGCTGGTCGAGGGACGGATCGATGGCCGCACGGTGATGATCCTGCCGCTGGACATCCACAGGCGTGCCGGCCTGCGCATCGCCTACCCCCCGGCGCATGGCTACAACAATTTCAACAGCGGTCTGTTTGCGCAGGATTTTCAGCTGACGGCGCAGGAGCAGGCGCAGTTCTGCAGAAAACTTGGCCAATGCCTTGCCGGTCGCGCCGACCTGGTGGTGATCGATGCGGTGCCGCTTGTCTGGCGCGGGCTTCGCCACCCTTTCGCCGATCTCGCCACCATTCCCCACCCGAACAATTCGTTCCAGCTGCCGATCCTCGACACGTTCGAACGGACGCTCAGCCAGCTGAACGCCAAGCGGCGGCGCAAGAAATTCCGCATCCAGACGCGCCGGATGGAAGAGGCCGGCGGCTTTGAACACTACATTCCGGCCACGCGCGACGAGAGCCATGCGCTGCTTGATATTTTCTTTGCCCAGAAGCGCCGGCGCTTCGAGGCGCATGGCCTGCCGGATGCCTTTGGCCGGCCGGCGGTGCGCGCCTTCTTTCACGCCCTTCTCGACGCGCCGGCGAATGGCTCTGACCAGCCGCTCTTCCTGCATGCGCTGAGGCTTTCGGGCGATGCGGAAAAGCCGGTCGTTGCGGTCTCCGGCATGTCGCGCAAGGGCGACCACCTGATCTGCCAGTTCGGCTCCATCGACGCGGTGCGGGTGCCAGACGCCAGTCCCGGCGAACTGTTATATTGGCTGATGATCGAGCAGGCGGGGGCGCAGGGCATCGGCCTGTTTGATTTCGGCGTCGGCGACCAGGGCTACAAGCGCAGCTGGTGCCCGGTGGAAACGGAACTGTCCGACATCCTCATACCGCTCACGGCAATGGGCCGGCTGGCGGCCCGTCTCCATGCCGGTGTCGTGCGCCTGAAGGGCCGCGTCAAGCGGAGCCCGATGCTCTACCGGCTGCTGCAGCGGCTGAGGGCCGGCAAAGGCCGTGCCGATTCCGAGGCGTGACCGGCGGCCGCAAGGCCGTCAGGCGGCATCGCGACCCCGGCGCCTTGGATCATCCGACGGATCGGCCATCATCACCAGCGCGTCCGGATAGCCGGCCGTGGCATAGCGCGCGGACACGGCCGCGATTTCGTCGGCGGATGCATTCGCCACCGACAGAATGACTTCGGCGGTGCTTGCCCGTGTGAGGCGCTCGAGCATGGTCATGTCGGTCGCGCCGCAATCGACGAGGACGATTTCATAGGCGCCCGCAAGCGCATCGATGATCATGCCGAGGCGGTCGGCGGCGCGCATCGCCTCGACCGGATCGGCATTTCCGGCCGGGATGATGTGGACGCCGGACAGGCGGTCCGGATGAATGGTGTCGCCAAAGGCTGCAGCACCGCAGAGAAGATCGGTAATGCCCGGCAATTGCGCCGACTGCGCCATCAGGCGGGTGGCACAGGCCGTGCCCGACAGATCGAGAAGCACGACGGAGCGGCGCGCGCCGGCGAGGTGGCGCGCCAGGCTGACGGTCGTCGCCGAGCCATCGTCACCCTTGGGCGAGACGATGACCGCCAGCGCATCGCGACGGCGCATCAGATAATCGCTGACCGATGCCAGACCGGATGGCTGAACGCCGTCGCTTGGGAGGCCGGACAGAGCGAGCTCCGGAAGGGGTGGCGGGATCGGCACCGGACCTGCTGTTTTTTCCTGAAGCACCACGACCGGCTCCGCCACGGCCGGCGCCGGTTGCAGCGGCCGGGCGGCCGGAAGCCGGCTCTCCGTCGGACGCAGGCCGCGGCCGGAAAACAGCGCAACGACGATGATGCCGATCACCTGCAGGAGAAGGCTTGCGAGCGCAATGACGATGGTGATCGGGATCACCTTCGGGAAATAGGGCTCGGGCGGCTCCATCGCAGTCGAGACGATACGCGCATCGGCGGGCGTTGAATTGCCATCGACGCGCGAGGCGGCGGCCCGGTAGCGGGCGAGATAGGTTTCGAGCAGCTGGCGTTCGGCGGCAGCCTCGCGCTCGAGCGCCCGAAGCCCCACTTCCTCTTCGCCGGCCTGCGCCGACTGGGCCTTCAGACCACTCAGCTGCTGCATCAGCTCCTGTTCACGCAGGCGTGCCACGGAGGCTTCGTTTTCGAGGCTGGCGAGGATCTTGCGGCTTTCCGTCTCGATCTGCCGGCGGATGCCGGCAAGCTGCGCCCGCAGCGCCTTCAGCCGCGGGTGGCCGTCGAGAAGCGCGATGGACGCCTGGGCGATCTCGCCCTCCACCTGCGACTGGCTTTCCTTCAGCCGCTGGATCATCGCGGAGCCGACGATATCGCCCAGCGTATCATAGCCGCTGCCGGCCTGCAGGGCCGCGCGCACGTTCTCGGCACGCGCCTGCGCATTGGCGCGCTCGCCGCGCACGCGGGCAAGCTCGCTCGACATGCCGCTCAGCTGCTGTGCGGTAAAACTGGTATTGTCGCTCGACTGGAAGAGGCCCGCCGAAGCCCGGTAGTCGGCGACCTTCTTTTCCGCATCCGCCACCCGGGTGCGAAGGGTGGCGATTTCCGGCTCCAGCCAGCCGGCTGCCTGCGAATGCGTGTCGCGCTTGGCGCCGCTCTGCATGGAGAGATAGAGATCGGCCATGCGGTTGGGAATGTCGGCCGCAAGTTTCGGATCCTGCGAACTGAATTCGATCGCGATGACTCGCGACCCCTCCAGCGGATAGACCTGCAGCTTGTCGCGGAAGGTTTTCACGATGCGGTCTTCTGCCGGAAGCGAAAGCGGGTTCTGCTTGAGCCTCAGAAGCGCCAGCGGATCCGGCAGCAGCGAATAGGCCTCCGGATCGAATTCCTTGCGCGAGGCCAGATCAAGATCGCGCACGATCTGGCGGATAAGATCGGCCGACTGCAGGAGCTGGGCCTGGCTTGCAATGTTGAGCTGGTCGAGAACCGGTTCGCTCGCCCCCTGCCCCGTCTCTCCGGTCACGCCCCCGCGCGCTTCGATGAGGATGCGTGTCTCGGCCTTGTAATCGGGGGTGAGCAGGCTCGACACCCCGAAGGCAAGCACTGCAGATAGCGCCGTGGTCGCGACAATGCGACGCCGCCTTTGCCACACTGCGGCAAACAGCTGTCCGATATCGATATCCGCATCCTGATGGCCATCAATGCCGGACATCACGCACTCCCATTCCATGTCATCGGCGGAGATTATGCGATCATGGTAACCCCGACGTTAATGGGTGAATAAGAATGTTCGCACACACGAACTGAGCGGGGCTTGCGTGCAAAACTTGCACAGGTTCTTTACCCGCCATTAACCATAACCGGAGGATAAGGATGACACTTGCCCTTCCCATCCGGAGTTACCCGCGACATGCGGTTTGCACGACAAAGACCTGTTTTGTCCATGGCTCTTGCGGCCTGCATTTCGGCAGGTCTTGCCAGCTGCTCGTCCTATGCGCCGGCACCGAAGGCGTTTCACGAGGCAACCATCCAGCCCTACCGGCTGGACAGCGGCGACCGGCTGCGGGTGACCGTTTTCGAGCAACCGAACCTCTCCAACACCTATACGGTGGACCAGGCGGGCTATCTCTCCTTCCCGCTCGTCGGCCAGGTGCCGGCACGCGGCCAGACGATCGCGGCGCTGGAAGGTGCCATTGCCGCAAAGCTGAAAAAGGGCTTTCTGCGCGATCCGGACGTCACCATCGAGGTCGACCGCTACCGCCCCGTCTTCGTGATGGGTGAGGTTGGCCGCCCGGGACAGTATTCCTATGTGCCGGGGATGACGGCGCAGAATGCCATTGCCGTTGCCGGCGGCTTTACCGCGCGCGGCAACCAGCGCGACATCGACGTGACACGCAAGATCAACGGAGAGGTTCTGACGGGCCGCACCACGATTTCGAGCCCGGTTCTCGCGGGCGACACCATCTATGTCCGCGAACGGCTGTTCTGATCCATGGATGCCGGCCGGCCGCTTCGCATCATTCACTGTTTCCGCTCGCCGGTCGGCGGCATCTTCCGGCATGTGCGCGATCTGGTGGAGGAACACCACGCCGCCGGCCACGAGATCGGCATTCTCTGCGACAGCTCGACGGGCGGGGCGCATGAGGAAAAGCTTTTCGAGGCGATCCTGCCCAAGCTGTCGCTCGGGCTGACGCGCCTCCCCATCCGGCGCTCCATCAGTCCTTCGGATCTGGCGGCGCTCTACAGAAGTTACAGGCATATCAAAAGTTTGCGGCCGGATGTCTTGCACGGTCACGGCGCCAAGGGTGGCGTCGTCGCAAGATTGATCGGCTCAGGTCTGCGGGTGAACAGGTATTGCGTAGCCCGCCTCTATTCGCCGCATGGCGGCAGCCTGCATTACGACCGGGCAAAGCTGTCCGGCCAGGTGGTGCTGCGGCTCGAACGCTTCCAGGAGCGGCTGACCGACAGCCTCGTCTTCGTCTGCGATTACGAGAGACGCACCTATGCGGCAAAGGTCGGAACGCCGAGAACGGCGTCGCAGGTGATCCTGAACGGCATCAGCGACACGGAATTTTCGCCCGTGCCGGCAGCCCCGGATGCGGCCGATTTTCTCTATATCGGCATGATGCGCGACCTCAAGGGACCGGACGTGTTCATCGATGCCTTTGCCCGCACCGAGCGTGCGCGGGGGCGGCCGCTTGCGGCCGTGATGGTGGGCGACGGTCCGGACAAGGAGCGCTACCAGGAGACCATGACGCGGCTCGGCCTTGGCCGGCGCATCCGCATGCTGGACGCCATGCCGGCGACGCAAGCCTTTGCACTTGCCCGCACCGTGATCGTGCCCTCGCGCGCCGAGGCCATGCCCTATATCGTGCTGGAGGCGCTCGCGGCCGAAAAGCCGCTGATCGCCAGCCGCGTCGGCGGGATTGCGGAAGTTCTGGGCAGTGACAGCCGGGCCCTTGCCATCCCCGGCGATGCGGCGGATCTGTCTGCCCGCATGGTGGAGACAATGACCGAACCCGGCTGGCAGGCCGAGGTCATGCCGAAGCCGGAAGCGTTTCGCGCCACCTTTTCCGCCTCCGTGATGGCGCGCGACATGCTGGCGCTCTATCGCAGCCTTCAGCGTAACGCCCCCGCAAAGCTTTCTTAGCTTCTTGCTGCTAATGCTCGGCCAAGCCGCCCCGTGCGACCCCGTGCCCGCGCGCGGAGGCCGGACGCGGGCGCCAAGGGCGCTTTGATGACGGGCGGGATCTACAGACGATGAGCGAACCGGCACAACAGGACGACCGGGCCCGTGACACCGTGGCGGAGCGCCTGCGCCGCAGCCCTGCGGTGGCGGCAGATACCGGAGCCGCAGACGCCGCGCAGCTCAACCCGTTCGCCCGCGAGATCGCCGAGCAGTTCCGCCAGACCGCAACCGCGCCGGCGCTTCTGATCGGCCAGATCCGCCTCCTGGAATTCCTGCTGCTGCTCGCGCTCAACCTTGCCATGGGACTTGTCTTCGGCGAGGAGACATTCCTTATGCACGCCGGCCTCAGCGCCGGTTGCGCCGGCCTCACCATTCTTCTCCTGCAGATCACGGATGCCTATCAGATCCCGTCGCTGCGCGCGGCTGGCCGCATGACGCGCCGGATCGTTGCCGCCTGGAGCATCGGCTTCCTGGTTCCGCTCGCCGGTGTCTGGCTTGGCCTTGCCGGCGCCTTCCCCTCGACCTTCCTTGCGATCTGGTATGGCGCGGGCCTGCTGCTGCTTCTGGCGCTGCGCCGGCTGATGGCCTTTGCCATTCGCCACTGGGCGCGCAACGGCACCATGGAGCGGCGCGCCGTGATCGTCGGCGGCGGCAAGCCGGCGCGCGATCTCGTGCGGGCGCTGGAGCGGCAGGCCGACAACGACATCCGCATCTGCGGCATCTTCGACGATCGCGGCGATGACCGCTCTCCCGACGTGGTGGCAGGCTACCCGAAGCTCGGCACCTTTGCCGAACTGGTGGAATTTGCCCGGCTGGCCCGCATCGACATGCTGATCATCGCGCTGCCGGCAACGGCCGAAGAGCGCATCCTGCAGCTGGCGCGCATGCTCTGGGTGCTGCCGGTGGATATTCGCCTTGCAGCGCATGCCAGCCAGCTGCGCTTTCGGCCACGCGCCTATTCGCGTATCGGCACCGTGCCGATGCTCGACATGTTCGACAAGCCGCTGCGCGATTGGGACGAGGTGGCCAAGCGCATCTTCGACATCGGCTTTTCGCTTTTGGCGCTCGCCCTTGCCTGGCCGATCATGCTGGCCGCCGCGATTGCCGTGAAGGCAAGCTCGAAGGGGCCCGTGCTCTTCGTGCAGAAGCGCCATGGCTTCAACAACGAGGTCATCAACGTCCTCAAATTCCGGTCGATGTATACGGAAATGTCGGACCCTACGGCAAAGCGCGCCGTGACGAAGAACGATCCGCGCGTCACCCCTGTCGGGCGCTTCCTGCGCAAATCCTCGCTGGACGAGCTTCCGCAGTTCTTCAACGTGCTGCGCGGCGAGCTCTCGCTTGTCGGCCCTCGCCCGCACGCCGTGCATGCCCAGACCGGCGACCGGCGCTATGTCGACGTGGTGGAAAGCTATTTCGCCCGCCACCGGGTGAAACCCGGCGTCACCGGCTGGGCGCAGATCAACGGCCTGCGCGGCGAACTGGACAGCGACGACAAGATCCGCGCCCGCACCGCCTTCGACCTCGACTATATCGAGAACTGGTCGCTGCTGTTTGACCTGAAGATTCTCTTCCTCACGCCGATCCGCCTTCTCAACACGGACAATGCCTATTGAGCCCGCTGGTGCCGGAACAGCTGCCGGAGCGGGTATTTTACCCGCAAAGGGCAGCGCTGCGGCTGATCGGCTCGGCGCTGCTCGCCCTCGGCGTCTTCCTCTCGGGCTTCGTCATTTCGGAGCCTGCGCCCTACGAGCTGATGCTCTCGGTGCAGATCGCCCTGTTTTTCCTCGCCGGGCTTAAAATCTCGCGGGCGGTCGGGCCGCTTCTCATCCTGCTTCTGCTGTTTAACGTCGGCGGCATGCTGTCGCTGATGGTGATGGCGGATCTGTCCGGCGCGCCGATGTATATGGCGGTGTCGCTGTTCCTGGCGCTCACCGCCGTCTTTTATGCCGCCATGATCGAGGACGACCATCGCCGGCTGGGGCTGATCTTCCGGGCCTGGGTTGCGGCTGCGGTGATCACGGCGCTGCTGGGCATTCTCGGCTACTTCCATGCCTTTCCCGGCGCAGACGTGTTTACGCTCTATGACCGGGCGAAGGGCGCCTTCCAGGACCCGAATGTCTTCGGCCCCTATCTGGTCGCTCCAGCGCTCTATCTGATGTACCGGCTGCTGACGGGCGGGCTTGCCGCAGCGCCGCTGACGCTTGCGGGCCTGCTGGTGCTGACGCTTGGCATCTTCCTGTCTTTTTCGCGCGCCGCCTGGGGCCTCTATCTGTTTTCGGCGCTGGCGCTCATTGCCGTCATGTTGCTGAAGGAACGTACGGCCGCCTTCCGGCTCAAAATCTTCACGCTGGCGCTTGCCGCCCTGCTTCTCGCCATGCTGTCGGTGGGGCTCGCCCTGCAGTCGAAGAAGGTCTCCGACCTCTTCCTCAACCGCGCCAAGCTGGTGCAGGATTATGACGGCGCGCGGCTTGGCCGTTTCGAACGCCACAAGATGGGCTTCCTGATGGCCATGGAGCGGCCGCTCGGGCTCGGCCCCATGGTGCTTGGAAAAATGTTCGGCGAGGACGAGCACAATATCTGGCTGAAATCGCTCACCACCTATGGCTGGCTCGGCTTCGTGTCCTACCTTCTGCTGGTGTGGTCGACGCTTGTCATCGGCTTTCGCGCCCTCCTGCGCGACAGACCCTGGCAACCCTACCTGATGATCGCCTGGATCGTGCTGGCCGGCCATACCATGATCGGCAATGTCATCGACCTCGACCACTGGCGCCATGTCTATATGCTGTTCGGCCTGATCTGGGGCTGTTTCGCCCTGGAACAGGCGCATGGCCGCAAGGCTTCGGCAGCGCATCCGGCTTGACTTTGCCGCAGACCGTTCCACATTTTGAAGCATGATCACAGCAGAGCAAATTCGCGCCGCGCGCGCCATGATCGGGATGCCGCTTGAGACACTCGCCCGCGAAAGCGGCCTGTCCGTTTCCGACGTCGAAGGCCTCGAACGCGGGGTGGCGGTGGGGGTCGATACGGCGCGCCTGCGCCAGTGCCTGGAACATCATGGCATCGTGTTCCTCGCCACCGGTGAGGACGATCCGGGCGTCGGGCCCGGTCTTCGCCTGCGCCACGCCCCCGCCGACGAAGGCATGCGCCCGGAAAACCTCAACGCCGATAACGACGGCTAAGGCGAGCGAAACGCTTCGCTTTCCCGAAAAAGAGCGAGCAGCGGCCGAAGTGCCGCCGCGTCCCCTTGCCTGCGCCGAAAATTGCGCGGCTCGGCGCAGCCGTCCCGCATCCCGAAATCTCCCCCTGCCCTGTCCTTTCGTGAGCAGCTCCCCTCGGTGTCCTGTAAGTCCCGCCGTGCAAAAAATCCTTTTCAACCGGGCCGTCGAATGCGCGGGAACAAAATCGCCGGATCGTCGTTGTCGCACGCAAATTACGAAAAGGATTTCCCATGGCACGCAGCAACAGCCTCTACTTCGTCATCGGTGCCCTCGTCATCGCGGTGGCCGGTCTTGGTGCCTATGTCATCCGCGAGGAGACGAAGCCCAAGGGCGTCGAGATGAGCATCACCGGCAACGGCGTCAAAGTGGAACAGAATTGATTTCCCGCAAGGAACCCCGTTTGCGTAGGTGCAAATATTCGGATATACAATCAACCGGGGAATAAATGAAAGCTTCAACGGCTTTCCAACAAAAGAGGGTGGCAGATGACCAAGCATATCGACCAGCAATCGACGGAAAAATCCGCGTTCAAGAAGGTCTGGAACGTCAGCGAATTTGCGCGACGCTACCGGCTGGATGCGCGCGAGGAAAACCGTCTGTTAAAGCTGCTCGGTCCGTTTGCCTCCGAACAGGAACTGCTGATGAACGCCACCCGCACGCCGATCTTTCGCTAGGCATTCTTTCCACAGCCCGCCACTTTTGCCCTTGCACCCTGCGCGGCAAGTCAGTAATGAGAGCGTGCTTCGAAAGAAGCGGGTCGGGGCGTAGCGCAGCCCGGTAGCGCACTTGACTGGGGGTCAAGGGGTCGTCGGTTCAAATCCGGCCGCCCCGACCAATTTAAAGAACCGCAGCATCCCCCAGATGTCGGTTCACTCTCTCCCAGAAAGACAAGCTTCTTCCGCCACGGGGCAATAGCCAGCGCGGCAGGCATTGATACGCCGACGCCTCACTCGCAGGCAGACGGCCACAGTCGTGTGTCAGGCGGCCACATCGGCGCAAAAATCGAAAATCTATGGCGAAACAGGAATCAGCGAACCTGATCGAGCAGGCGCTTGCATTCCAGAAGGTCGAACAGCGCTTCCTGCAACAGCGCGCGGTCTTCCTTGGCAATCGAGCTTTTGCCGATGGAGACTTCCAGCCCGTCATCCTCCGAGCCGCCGCCGAAGCCGAAGAAACGGCCACTGGGCTTTGCCTTCGGGCGCCCGACGATCTGGTCGTCCTCGGGATTGGCAACCTTCGGTTCGGCCGGGCGGTCGCTGTTGGCCGCCATGATGGCTTCCATCGTGGCAAGATCGCCGGACGCGATGGCGGAGACGAACTTGTTGCCATTGGTGCGCAAGAGCTTCTGCACGCCCTTGATCGTATAGCCATGGTCGTAGAGCAGGTGGCGGATGCCTTTCAGAAGATCGACATCTTCCGGGCGATAGTAGCGGCGCCCGCCGCCGCGCTTCATCGGCTTGATCTGCGGAAACCGGGTTTCCCAGAAGCGAAGCACGTGCTGCGGCAGGTCGAGGTCGTCGGCAACTTCGCTGATGGTGCGAAAGGCGTCCGGGCTCTTGTCCACGTCTTCATCTCCGGCAGTCAGCGACTCAACGCCACGTCAAATGTATTCGTCAGACCGCATTTCAACGGTTTGCAGCGTCGAACTCAAGCGATTTGAGAGAGAATGAACAGCTAAGTGGCCGCAGGCTCTGCGATGCCGGGACAGATAGACCGGCCGGACTGAAAAGGCAGGCCGATCAGCTTGCCGGATTCGCGGGCTTGGCCTTCGCCTTGCGCTGCAGATGCGACTTCAGGATGCGCTGCTTCAGCACGTTGGAGGCCTTGAACGTCATCACCCGGCGCGGCGAGATCGGCACTTCTTCACCGGTCTTCGGATTGCGGCCGATGCGCTCGTTCTTCGAGCGCACCTGGAAGGTGGCGAAGGAGGAGAGCTTGACCATCTCGCCCCGCACGATGGCGTTGCAGATCTCGTCGATCACCGTTTCGACAAGCTCGGCCGACTCGGTCCGCGAAAGACCGACCTTGCGAAATACCGATTCCGCCAAGTCTGCTCGTGTCACTGTCTTGCCGGCCATGAGCCCCGCCCGTCAAAGTTCGATTTCAAACGCGTGCAAACTCTATGTCCCTTGGAGTTCGGGGTCAAGCGCTTGTAAACACGAGATTACCAGCGAACGAGCAGCGCCCCCCAGGTGAAGCCGCCGCCCATGGCTTCCAGCATCACCAGATCGCCCTTCTTGATGCGTCCGTCCGCTGCCGCCACCGAAAGCGCCAGCGGAATGGAGGCGGCCGAGGTGTTGCCGTGCAGGTCGACGGTGACGACGACCTTTTCGGTCGGAATGCCGAGCTTCTTGGCCGAGCCATCGATGATGCGGCGGTTGGCCTGGTGCGGCACCAGCCAGTCGAGGTCGTCGGCGGTGGTGCCGGTCGCCGTAAAGGCCGCCTCGATGACGTCGGTGATCATGCCGACGGCATATTTGAACACCTCACGGCCTTCCATGCGCAGATGACCGACGGTGCCCGTGGTGGAGGGGCCGCCATCGACATAGAGCTTGTCCTTGTGGGAGCCGTCCGAGCGCAGATGCGCCGTCAGGACGCCGCGATCGGCAATCGTTCCCTCGCTCTCCTGCGCTTCGAGAACCAGCGCGCCCGCACCATCGCCGAAGAGCACGCAGGTGGTGCGGTCCGTCCAGTCGAGAATGCGCGAGAAGGTTTCCGCGCCGATGACCAGCGCGCGCCTCGCAAGACCGGCCTTCAGATGCGCATCAGCCGTCGCCATGGCATAGACGAAACCGGTACAGACGGCCTGCACGTCGAAGGCATAGCCCTGCGTCATGCCAAGCCGGTTCTGGATATTCACCGCCGTTGCCGGGAAGGTGTTGTCGGGCGTCGATGTCGCGACAATGACGAGATCGATATCGGCGGGCGTCAGGCCGGCCTTGTCAAGGGCCGCGCGCGCCGCCTGCTCGCCAAGGGAAGCCGTGGTTTCGCCTTCGCCGGCGATGTAACGCTGGCGGATGCCGGTGCGCTGCACGATCCAGTCGTCAGACGTTTCCACCAGGCTTTCGAGTTCCTTGTTGGTGACCTGGCGCTGTGGCAGCGCGGCACCGAATCCCAGAACCACTGAACGGATCATGCGCGTCATTCCTGATTCCTTACGCCGCTTCTTCCGGACCTGCCGGCGGCAGACGGCGGGCATGATAGTCTTTGAGATCCTGCAGGATCTTGTCATTCAACTGATTGCGCACCATGTCATAGCCGACGTCGATGGCAGAGGCATAACCTTCCGCATCCGTGCCGCCATGGCTCTTGATGACGATGCCGTTCAGCCCGAGAAAGACGCCGCCATTGACCTTGCGCGGGTCCATTTTCTCGCGCAGGCGATCGAAGGCGCCCTTGGCGAAGAGATAACCGATCTTCGACATCAGCGTGCGCGACATGGCAGACCGCAGAAGCTCCGCCATCTGCTTGGCGGTGCCTTCGGCGGTCTTCAGCGCGATATTGCCGGTAAAGCCTTCGGTCACCACCACATCGACCACGCCGCGGCCGATATCGTTGCCCTCGACAAAGCCGTGATAGGCGATGGTCGACAGGTTCGCCTCGCGGATCATGCGGCCGGCCTCGCGCACCTCTTCCTGTCCCTTGACCTCCTCGACGCCGACATTGAGGAGGCCGACGGTCGGGCGCTCGATCTCGAAGAGCGAGCGGGCCATGGCGCCGCCCATAAGGGCAAAATCGAGCAGCTGTCGGGCGTCCGCCCCGATGGTGGCGCCGATATCGAGCACGATGCTTTCGCCGCGCAGCGTCGGCCAGATGCCGGCAATGGCCGGACGCTCGATGCCGGCCATGGTGCGCAGGCAAAATACGGCCATGGCCATCAGCGCGCCGGTATTGCCGGCGGAGACGGCCACATCGGCATCGCCGCTTTTGACCGCATCGATCGCCCGCCACATGGACGAGACATGCCGGCCGCGGCGCAGCGCCGCACTCGGCTTCTCATCCATGGTGATGGCGACGTCACAATCGTGAAACACCGTCTTTGCGGCAAGTTTTGGATATTTCGCAAGCAGCGGCTCGCACACCGCCTTCTGCCCGAAAAGCAGGAAGGTCACATCCGGGTGCCGGTCGAGCGCCTTGGCCGCGCCGGGGATGACGACTTGCGGACCAAAATCGCCGCCCATGGCATCGAGAGATATCCTGATCACGCGTTCCTGATCCTTCTGTCCCGCGCTTGGCGAAATCGCGGCCAAAATACTGTTTCTGCCGCCGCATACAACTCATTGCTGGAGAAATGCAAACGCTATTCCTTGGTTTTCCAGTCCTTGAGCACGGCAAAGGGGTTCGGCTTGCCCCCGTTTGGCGTGTCGTCGGCCTCGATATGGTCGGCAAATTCCGAGCCAGGCTTGCGCGGGTAAGGGTTGATCGCAAGCGCTGCAAACTCCGCCACCACAGCACCGGCATCGATCGTATCGCCGACGAAGGTCTCGGGAAGGTCGGGGCCTTCCGGATCGAGCACCATCTCGGCCGTATCACTGGTGATCAGGCGGGCAAGCTTTGAACCTTCCGGCACGAAGATCTGTTCCAGAACCTCGTCGATATCGGCTTCCACCGGCTCCAGCGTCACGACGCAGGCCTGCACGATATGGGCCTCGACTCGGCCCTTCAGCCGGACGCCATCCTTCTTCCAGCGGGCAATCTGCAGATCGGCCTTCAACGACGTGACCGACAGCACCTGCCACAGCTCGGCAAGCGCCGCACGCTCGCGCTCATCCGCCTCGACATGGACGGTGACGGCATTGGCTGAAATATGGCCGACCTTGACCAGATAGGAAAAGGGCGGCTTTTCGCTGGGATCGTGCGGTGTCATCATGACTGTTCTTTCTTTCCGGGCTCAGGCAGCGTCAGAAGGCCACGCGCGATATCGTCTTCGGTGACGGCGGCAAGCGCGACCTGCGCCCGCATCATCCAGCCACCCAGACCATCCATCGACGGGGCATCGGCGTCCGAGGGATAAAAATTGCGCCGCAAGGCGGCAGACAGAGCCGGCGCATCGCCGGCCTCGAGGGCTTTTCCATAGGATTCCAGCCGGCCATAGAACATGCCGGCGAGCTTCTTCATGCGCTTCGGCACCGCCTGATCGCCAATGCCCAGTTCCCGGATCGAATGGTCGATGTCCTGGAAGAAGGCATCCATGATCTCCTGGGCCAGTTCCTGACCGCTGATGCCCGACTTCGCCGTGCGGCGGAAAAACAGGATCATCACCACGGACAGCATCTCGAACCGGCCCATCACCGTGTCCGGCACATCAAGATCCGTATAGAAGAAAGGAATGCGGGCTGCCGAGGTCAAGCTGGCATATTGCCGGTCGACGATGGCGCGATTGCGATTTTTCTTTGCGAAAAGACCGAAGATCATGAAAGCCTGCACTTCTTGGCCGCCAAAGCGGATGCTGGTCAAGCCAGCCGTGTTGCATGGAAACGAAAGCTGGTTTACCGAAGCAGGCACGAATTGCAATGCCGTTCCGGCGTCGCAGCGATGAGGCGGGCGGATTTCAGGCCCTCGCCGACCGAAACATGCCGGTGTTCGCGGAATAGCCACAATGCTATCGCAGCACGGACCAACCGGTTGGCGGGATGGAACACATGAGGACAGGGTGTTGAAGAAGCAGGTGTTTGGGTCTCATTTGGGTATGGCCGGCAAGGCTGCGATCGTGGCGGTCACCGTGACACTGGGACTGTCCGGCTGCACGACGGGGATCGGCGAAACCCTGCACAACGGCTACGTGCTGGACAAGGATGCGCTGGACCTGACGCCGGAAGGTTCGAGCCGCGAGCAGGTTCTGCTCTCCATGGGCACCCCCTCGACGACCGCGACCTTCGACGGCGAAGTGTTCTACTATATCTCTCAGAAGCGCGAACGGCCGGTGGCCTTCATGAAGCCGCGCCTTGTTGAACAGACCGTGGTGGCCTTCTACTTCAACAAGGATGGCGTGGTTGCCCGGCGCGCCGTCTATACGCTGAAGGACGGCCAGGTGTTCGACACGATTTCGCGCACGACGCCGACGGGCGGCCGCGACCTCACCTTCCTGCAGCAGCTGCTGTCCGGCGGCACGGGCGGTGGTGCCGGTGCGGCGGCCAACACTTTCCGCAATATGATGGGCGGCGGCAACAACGGCATGTAAGCGGCATCGGGGGCGCCCTGCCCCGACGACCGATGCGCAAGAAACCGACATACGAAAGGCCCGCGGCTTCGTTTCAAAGCCGCGGGCCTTTTTTTCAATGCTGAGCGTCAGGCGTCAGGCCGCCAAGATCGCCAGCAGCAGCAGCGCCACGATATTGGTGATCTTGATTGCCGGATTGACCGCCGGGCCTGCCGTATCCTTGTAGGGATCGCCCACCGTGTCGCCGGTGACGGAAGCCTTGTGGGCGTCCGAGCCCTTCAGATGCCGCTGGCCGTCCTTGTCGACAAAGCCATCCTCGAAGCTCTTCTTGGCATTGTCCCAGGCGCCGCCGCCGGACGTCATGGAAATGGCGACGAAAAGGCCGTTGATGATGACGCCGAGCAGCGAGGCGCCGAGCGCCGCGAAGGCCGAGGCCTTGGAGCCGGAAATCAGGAGAACGCCGAAATAGACGACGACCGGCGCCAGCACCGGCAGAAGCGACGGCACGATCATTTCGCGGATCGCGGCCTTTGTCAGGATATCCACGGCGCGGCCGTAATCCGGCTTCTCCGTGCCGGCCATGATGCCCGGGCGGTTGCGGAACTGGGCGCGCACCTCCTCGACGATCGAACCTGCCGCCCGCCCGACGGCCGTCATCGCCATGCCACCGAAGAGATAGGGAATGAGGCCGCCAAAGATGAGGCCGGCCACGACATAAGGATTGGCCAGGCTGAAGGAGATATCGCCGACATCGGCGAAATACGGATACTGCGCCCCGTTTGCGGCGAAATAGGCAAGATCGTTCGCATAGGCGGCAAACAGCACCAGCGCGCCAAGGCCGGCCGAGCCGATGGCATAGCCCTTGGTGACGGCCTTGGTGGTGTTGCCGACCGCATCGAGCGCGTCGGTCGACTTGCGCACTTCCGGCGGAAGGCCCGCCATTTCCGCGATGCCACCGGCATTGTCGGTGACGGGGCCGAAGGCATCGAGCGCCACGATCATGCCGGCAAGGCCGAGCATGGTGGTGACGGCGATGCCGGTGCCGAAGAGGCCACCGAGCTGATAGGTGGTGATGATGCCGCCGACGATGACGATGGCCGGAAGCGCGGTTGATTCGAGCGACACCGCCAGCCCCTGGATGACATTGGTGCCGTGGCCGGTGACGGAGGCCTGCGCGATGGAATTGACCGGGCGCTTGTTGGTGCCGGTATAATATTCGGTGATCACCACGATGAGCGCGGTGACGACAAGGCCGAGGATGCCGCAGAAAAACAGGTTGGTGCCGGTGATATCCATGCCGGCGACCGTGCCGATCGAACCCCAGCCGATGGTGAAGGACGTGGCAACCGCAAGGCCTGCGATCGACAGAGCGCCGGTGGCGATCAGCCCCTTGTAGAGCGCGCCCATGATGGAGCCGTTGGTGCCGAGCTTCACGAAGAAGGTACCGGCAATCGAGGTGAGGATGCAGACCGCGCAGATGGCCAGCGGATAGGCCATGATGACCCCGAGCGTCGGCACACCGGCAAAGAAGATTGCCGCGAGAACCATGGTGGCAACGACGGAGACGGCGTAGGTTTCAAAGAGGTCTGCCGCCATGCCGGCGCAATCGCCGACATTGTCGCCGACGTTATCGGCAATAGTTGCGGGATTGCGCGGATCGTCTTCCGGGATACCGGCCTCGACCTTGCCGACAAGGTCGCCGCCGACGTCAGCGCCCTTAGTAAAGATGCCGCCGCCGAGACGGGCGAAGATGGAGATGAGCGAGGCACCGAAGCCGAGAGCCACCAGCGCATCGATCACGTGCCGGCTGCCCGGCGCATTGCCGAGACCGTAGACCAGGATGGCGTAGTAGATGGAGACGCCGAGAAGTGCGAGGCCTGCCACCAGCATGCCGGTGATGGCGCCGGACTTGAAGGCGATGTCGAGGCCGGCGGCAAGGCTGTGCGAGGAGGCCTGGGCCGTGCGCACATTGGCGCGCACCGACACATGCATGCCGATAAAACCGGCCGCCCCTGAGAGAACCGCGCCGATGACGAAACCGATGGCCGCAAGCCCGGACAGAAGCGCCCAGGTGCCCACAGTCACCACCGCGCCGACGATGGCGATGGTCATATACTGGCGCGTGAGGTAGGCCTGCGCCCCCTCCCGGATATAGCCGGCAATTTCCTGCATGCGCGCGTTGCCCTGATCGGCCGCCAGCACCGAGCGCGTTGCCCAGGCCGCATAAGCGATCGACAGGAGACCGCAAACGATCACACCCACTATCACTGTCATACGATTTTCCTCTCCCAAAATACCGGCCACAGCCTGTGTGCCGGACGAGAACCGCGCGCCTCCCCTCCCAAGGAGCCTGTGACACGGTTCACCACCCAAGAGTGCGGTGATGAGGAAAGGGCGTCAAGGGTTTACCCGGCAAGGGTTGCTCAACAGCCTAACTTCGTCTGTATTTGAAGGATGTGAGGCAGATCAAACGGCGCGCGAGGGCTTCTGCCGGAGAATCAGCGCGCCGATCAGCAGCAGGCAGAGGATGGCAACCGGCCAGATGGCAAGGTTGATGAAGGACCAGCCATAGGAGGTGAAAACCTTGCCGGAGGAAAAGGACGACAGGGCCACCGAGCCGAACAGCACGATATCATGAAAGCCCTGCACCTTGTCGGCCTCGTGGGGGCGATAGGTGGAGGCGATGATGGCGGTGGAGCCGATGAAGCCGAAATTCCAGCCGATGCCGAGCAGCACCAGCGCACCCCAGAAATTCCAGAGCTCGATGCCGAGATGGGCAATGACGGCGCAGGCCATCAGCGTGACGAGCCCGAGCGCCACGACCCGCTCTGCCCCGAGCCGCGCGATGATCATGCCGGTAAAGAAGCTCGGGCCGAACATGGCCAGCACATGCCACTGAATGCCGAGCGTGGCGAGTTCCGTCGGAAAACCGCAGCCCACGACCATGGCAAGCGGCGCCCCGGTCATCACGAAGGTCATCAGCGCATAGGTGCCGATGCCGCAGATCATTCCGGTGGCGAAGCGCTGCGTCGCGACGATTTCGCGCAGCGGCCGTGCCGCACCGCTCTTTTCCGTCACCTTCGCCGGCTGCGGCAGCTTCAGGAAGGCAAGAATGGCGATGGCGATGAGGCTCAAGGGCAGGATCGCGAGGAACGTGCCGGCAAAGGTGACCGGCGAAAAGAGATCCTTGGCCCAGATGGCCAGCTGCGGGCCGATGATGGCCGAGACGATGCCGGCGCCGAGGATCCAGGAAATCGCCTTGGGCTTGAACATCGAGGGCGAGGCATCGGCGGCGGCAAAGCGGATCTTCTGGGTAAAGCCGCCGCTGATGCCGATCATCATCAGGCCAAAGGCGAACAGCCAAAAATTGCCGTTGAACAGCGCGATGGCGGCAAGCGTGCCGCCACAGGCACCGATCAGCGCCCCGGTCATGAAGGCGGCCTGGCGTCCGAGAACGCGCGAGACAAGGGCAATGCCGATCGCGCCAAGCGCAGTTCCGACATTAAAGCCGGTGACCGGTGCCGTCGCCAGCGACTTGTCGGCGGCAAGCAGCTGGTAGCCGGCCAGTGCGCCGACGGAGATGGACAGAGGGGCTGCCGCCCCCATCACCGCCTGGGCGCCGGCCAGAAGGAAAACATTGCGGCGCGCCGCCGAAAGCTGCCGTTCCAGTCCCTCGCCGCCCGTATCCATCTGCCTTACCGCCTATTTCCTGGCTTCGACCCGAACCTGCTTTGCAATGCGATCGAGAACCGCATTGACGATCTTGGGCTCTTCGCCGTCGAAGAAGGCCTGCGCGATCTCGACATATTCCGTCACGATGACCGCGACCGGAACATCCTTGCGCTCGAGGATCTCGAAGGTGCCGGCGCGCAGGATGGCGCGCAGCGTCGAATCGAGGCGCGACAGCGGCCAGCTTTCGAGAAGCGAGGAGCGCACGAGCGGATCGATCTTCGTCTGGTCGCGCACGACGCCCGAGACGATGGAGCGGAACCAGGACGGATCGGCCTTCAGATAGGTGTCGCCGTCGAGCTCCTGGCCCAGACGATGCGCCTCATATTCCGCCACGACTTCCAGAACGCCAGTGCCGCCGATATCCATCTGGTAAAGCGCCTGCACGGCCGCCAAACGGGCCGCGCCGCGCTGGTTGGCCGGTTTTACCGGCTGCTGCAGATCCTTCGCCATGGCTCAGGCGCCCAGCTTTTCGCGAAGTTCGATCATGGAAAGCGCCGCGCGCGCCGCAAAGCCGCCCTTGTCCTTCTCGCTCTTCTTGACGCGCGCCCAGGCCTGATCGTCGTTTTCGACGGTCATGATGCCATTGCCGATGGCAAGCGATTCCGACACGGCAAGATCCATCAGGGCACGGGAGGATTCGTTGGAGACGATATCGAAGTGATAGGTCTCGCCGCGAATGACCATGCCGAGCGCGACAAAGCCGTCATAGTTGACGCCGCCCTGCTCGGCCGCGTCAAGCGCCATGGCAATCGCCGGCGGGATCTCGAGCGCGCCTGGAACCGTCACCACGTCATAGGTCGCACCGGCTTCGGTGAGCGCGGACGTCGCGCCATCGAGCAGCGCATCGGCCATGTCGTCATAGAAACGAGCTTCGACAATGAGGAGGTGAGGCTTCAAAGAATCGGTCATGGGTCGTCCTGGTCGCAATTCTGCGAAATGATCTGTTGGGAATTGCGGCGGTCAAACCACGCCACGCGCGCCTTGGCAAGCGATTTTCGAGTTTGGCTGCTGTTCAGCGCGCCCGCAGGTCCTATAGAAAGGCGCCAAAGCCTGCCATTGTTCAACCGGAATGACCTCATGTCCCCGATCCCGACGATCGAAACGCAGCGTTTGACGCTTCGCCCCCACCACCTTGATGACTTCGACAGTTTTGTTGCGCTCTGGGCCGATCCGGCCGTTTCGCTCTATGTGGGCGGCAGGCCGGCGACGCGCGAGGAAGTCTGGCAAAAGCTGATGCAGCGCACCGGCATGTGGCACCACATGGGTTTTGGCTTTCTGGTCATCGAGGAGAAAGAAAGCGGAAAACTGGTGGGCGAAGCGGGCTTTCACGAGGCGCGCCGCCCGCTCACTCCTTCGATCGAGGGCACGCTCGAAACCGGCTGGATGGTTTCGCCCGAGCATTGGGGAAAAGGCTATGCCAGCGAGGCGGTGGCCGCCCTCATCGCGTGGGGCGAGCAGAATTTCAGCGCCATGGACATGAGCGCCATCATCCATCCCGATAACGGCGCCTCGCTTGCCGTGGCGCGCAAGGCCGGCTTCTTCGAAATCGCCCGCACCGAATACAAGGGCCCGTGCGTGGTTCTCCTGCGCCCACGCCGGGAAGACGCCGCCTGAGGCGGCGGCGTAGCCTCAGTCTGCCTCAGCGGCTTGCCGGAAACTCCGCAAGGCGTGCGGCATAGCGCGCCATCGTATCGACTTCGAAATTGACGAAATCGCCGGCCTTGAGATCGCCCCAGGTGGTAACTTCCAGCGTGTGGCGAATGAGCAGGACATCGAAATCAGCGCCATCAACGGCATTGACGGTGAGCGAGGTGCCGTCCAGCGCGACGGAGCCTTTTGGCGCGACGAAACGGGCCAGCGCCTCGGGCGCGCGCAGGCGGATGCGCACGGCCTCGCCTTCGGCGGTGATCGACAGTACTTCCGCCTTGCCGTCGACATGGCCGGAGACGATATGGCCGCCCAGTTCGTCGCCGATCTTCAGCGCCCGTTCCAGGTTGATGCGGCGCCCGGGAGCCCAGGAGGAAATCGTCGTCAGGCGCAGCGCCTCTTCCCAGGCTTCCACCTCGAACCAGCGCTCGTTGCTGCCGTCCTCGGGCAGTTTCGTCACCGTCAGGCACACGCCCGAATGGGAAATGGAGGCGCCGATATCGATGGTTTTCGGATCATAGGCGGTGTTGACGCGAAGGCGCACGCCCTCATCGAGCGGCGAGAGGTCGGCGACAGTGCCGACATCGGTCACGATACCTGTAAACATTGAAAGTCCCTCTCATATTCCGAGCAGCAGTCCTCGCCGAAGCGAAGCCGGCGGACGGCGCTGTATTCCTGCGGGATATCGGTGCGGGCAAGCGGCGATTCAATGCCGCCCTCGCCGATCTCGACCGGCCCTTCGAGAAGAAGGATGCGATCCACCAGCCCGGCCTCCAGGAAGGCGCGGGCAACAGTGGCGCCGCCCTCCACCAGAACGGAGGACAGGCCGCGCGTGGCAAGCGCCGTCAGAAGCGATGCGAGATCATCTACCTCAAGGATTTCGACCCCGGCCTCGACCAGATGCTGGCGGCGGGTGGAAAGTGCCTGCGCGGTGTCAGACGCCGGCGTTGGTGCAGGTGCGGCATCGGCTGACGGATGGGCCGGCGTCGGCGCAAGTACGCCCTCGGCCGATGGATACGCAGGCGTCGGTGCAAGCGCGCCCCCCTCTGCCCTGCCGGGCATCTCCCCCACGGAGGGGGAGATCAGGGAGGACATGACCTGCCCGTCTGCAGGCGTGCGTGCGGCGGAAACGGCTGACGGGTTCGCGGAAGTGGGGTGCGGGGTGGCGGACGAAGCTTGCGCCGAGGGGGCGGAAGCGGCGTGGGGGCTATTGGGGGACGGACGCGCTGGCGGCGGGGTGATCTCCCCCCGTGTGGCGGAGATGCCCGGCAGGGCAGAGGGGGGTGTGCGCAGCGCAGCCACGATGACCGGGACATTGCGCGCGCTCTTCACCAGCTTCGACGTCAGCGGCAGGCGCAGGTGGTGGTCGAGCACGATGCGCATCGGCGAGCGATGCTCCAGCCCGTGCAGACGCACCGTCAGTTCGGGATCATCAGCGATCGCCGTGCCGATGCCGACGAGGATGGCATCCGTTTCGGCCCGCAGCGCCTGCATGTTGGCGCGCGAGACGGGTCCGGTAATGGCGACCTGCCCGGCCCCCGTGCGGCCGATCATGCCATCCTTCGACACGGCAAGCTTCAGCGTTACATGCGCCCGCGCGCGGGTCTGGCGCATCAGATAGGCGGCAAGCGTCCGGCGACCTTCGGCCTCCAGCACGCCCGTCTCCACGGTGATGCCGGCCTCGCGCAGAATGGCAAACCCGCGACCGGAGACACGCGGATCGGGATCGGCAAGGCACACGACCACGCGGGCGATGCCGGCGGCGACCAGCGCATTGGCGCAGGGCGGCGTGCGGCCATAATGGGAGCATGGTTCCAGCGTGACATAGGCGGTGGCGCCGCGCGCCGCCTCCCCCGCCTTGGCAAGCGCCTGGGTTTCGGCATGCGGGCGACCGCCGACGGCGGTCACGGCAGCGCCGATGATGACGCCGTCCTTGACGATCACACAACCGACGGAGGGATTGGTGCCGGTCTGGCCGGTGTGCTGGCGCGACAGCGCAAGGGCTGCGGCCATGAAGCGCTGGTCGTCCGAATAATTGTCGTCAGCATCCGGCCCCAAGGGCCGGCAATCTGCGGCCGCCCCGCCCATGGCTCAGGAATCCACGGTGGAATCGCGGCCGATACGGGCGCTGATCTCGGCAATCACCTTTTCGAAATCCTCCGCATGGGAGAAATCGCGATAGACCGAGGCGTAGCGGACGAAGGCCACGTCATCGAGGCTTTTCAGGGCCTCCAGAACCTGAAGGCCGATCTGTTCGGACGAAATCTCGCTTTCGCCCGAACTTTCGAGCCGCCGCACGATGCCCGACACCGCCCGCTCGATGCGGTCGTTGTCGACGGGCCGCTTGCGCAGCGCGATCTGGAAAGACCGCACCAGCTTGTTGCGGTCGAAAGGCACCTTGCGGCCGGTCTTCTTCGTCACCATGAGCTCGCGCAACTGCACGCGCTCAAACGTGGTGAAGCGACCGCCGCAATCGGGGCAGATGCGCCGCCGGCGGATGGAGGTGAAATCCTCGGCCGGACGCGAATCCTTGACCTGGCTGTCTTCGGAACCGCAATAGGGGCAGCGCATCCGTTCAAAGGCCTCTTACATATAGGGGTACATCGGGAAACGATCGGTGAGCGTGACGACCTTGTCGCGCACCGAGGCTTCCACGGCGGCATTGCCCTCATCCGAATTGGCAACCTTCAGGCCATCGAGAACTTCGACGATCAGATTGCCGATTTCGGCGAATTCCGCTTCCTTGAAGCCGCGCGTCGTGCCGGCCGGCGTGCCGAGACGGATGCCGGAGGTGACGAAGGGCTTTTCCGGATCGAACGGGATGCCGTTCTTGTTGCAGGTGACGAAGGCGCGGCCAAGCGCTGCTTCCGCCCGCTTGCCGGTGGCGTTCTTCTTGCGCAGATCGACCAGCATCAGGTGGTTGTCGGTGCCGCCGGACACGATATCGAGATTGTGGCTGATCAGGGTATCGGCCAGAACCTTGGCGTTCTTCACCACCTGGGCGGCATAGTCCTTGAATTCAGGCTGCAGCGCTTCGCCGAAGGCAACGGCCTTTGCGGCAATCACATGCATCAGCGGGCCGCCCTGCAGGCCGGGGAACACGGCCGAATTGAACTTTTTCGCCAGCGCCTCGTCATTGGTGAGGATCATGCCGCCACGCGGGCCTCGCAGAGACTTGTGCGTGGTGGTGGTGGCCACATGGCAATGCGGGAACGGCGACGGATGCACGCCACCGGCCACGAGACCTGCGATATGCGCCATGTCGACCATCAGGTATGCGCCGACGGAATCGGCGATCTCGCGGAACCGCTGCCAGTCCCAGATACGGGAATAGGCGGTGCCGCCGGCAATGATCAGCTTCGGCTTGTGTTCTTCGGCCTTGCGGGCGACTTCATCCATGTCGAGCTGGTTGTCGTCTTCGCGCACGCCGTAGGAGACGACGTTGAACCACTTGCCGGACATGTTGACCGGCGAACCATGCGTCAGGTGACCGCCGGAGTTCAGATCGAGGCCCATGAAGGTGTCGCCCGGCTGCAGGAGCGCCAGGAACACGGCCTGGTTCATCTGCGACCCGGAGTTCGGCTGAACGTTGGCAAAGCCGACGCCGAACAGTTTCTTCGCGCGCTCGATGGCCAGTTCTTCGGCAATATCGACAAACTGGCAGCCGCCATAATAGCGCTTGCCCGGATAGCCTTCCGCATACTTGTTGGTCATGATCGAGCCCTGGGCTTCGAGCACGGCGCGCGAGACAATGTTTTCGGACGCGATCAATTCGATCTCGTGACGCTGGCGACCCAGTTCCTTCTCGATCGCACCAAAGATATCCGGATCTGTATCGGCGAGCGAACGGGAGAAGAATGCATCTCTATGCGACATGTCGGGGCTCCTGGAAGAAACTGATGCGAAGGCGTCTTAGCGGCACGCCTTCAGAAGGGCAATACGCAGCGCGATATTTGCAGATCAATCCGCCGCATCGGGCTCTCACAAAGGCGCTTTCGCGCCCGATTGCGACACCATGACCCGGCCCGGCCGGTTTTCGCTGAGGAGAGCCGACAGTCGCGCCGCAACCACAAACGGCGGCCCCTTTCTTCAAGGAACCGCCGTTCGGGGCGTGCCTGAGGCAACAGGCCGCGTCTTATTGCGGCAGCATGTCGTCGTCGAGCGAGCCAGCCGGCTGCTCGATGCCGGTCTTGGTCTGCAGTGCAAGCTCGGTTGCACCGTCGCGCTGGTAGATGTCGTCGCGGAACTGCACGACGCCATCCTTGGCCGACCAGGCGGTGATGTAGACGAAATACACCGGCACTTCCTGCGCAAGCTTGATCGGGTTGTTCTGGCGAAGCGCAATGACGCGCTCGATTTCCTGGCGCGTCCAGGGGGCCGTGTCGCGCAGCAGCCAGGTGACGAGGTCGCGCACGTTCTGCACGCGCACGCAGCCCGAGGATTCAAACCGCATCAGCTTGTTGAACAGGCCCTGCTGGGGCGTGTCGTGCATGTATTCGTTGTTCGGGTTGTGGAAGTTGATCTTGGTGGACGCCATGGCGTTGTTCTTGCCCGGATCCTGACGGAACATCAGGTTCGGAGCCTTCGGCGCATTCCAGTCCACCGCTTCCGGCGGCACTTCCGTGCCCTTGCCGTCAAACAGGCGAATGTTGTTGCGCGTCAGATAGGTCGGATCCTTGCGCATCAGCGGCACGATGTCCTTCTCGATGATCGAGCGGGGCGCCGTCCAGTAGGGGTTGAGGATGACCTCGTAGATCTTGGAATTGATGATATGTGTCGGGCGGTCGATACGACCGACCACGGCGGTGTTGCGCAGCACGACGCGCTCATTTTCCACCGCCTCGATGGAAGCCGCGGGAATGTTGACCATCACATGACGCAGACCCAGATCACCCGACATCGACTGCAGGCGCACGAGATTCGTCTGCAACTGGCCAAGGCGGGTTTCGGCCGGGATATTGAGCGCCTTCAGCGTGTATTCGCCAAGAACGCCATCCACCGGCAGGCCGTGGCGGGCCTGGAAGCGCTTGACTGCGCTATCGACATAGCTGTCGAAAGACGAAGACATGCCCGCCGAGCGCGGCAGGTCACCCACAACCATCAGGCGCTGGCGAAGCTGCTGCACGACGGGATCGGCCGTGCCAATGCGCATGCCGGCCTGGCCCGGCATGACCTGCGGCCAGCCGCCATTGGCGACAATGTTCTGGTATTCGACAATCGCCTGCTGGATATAGGCAGGCGAGCCTTGGCCGAGCACCGGATTGTTGGACATGACGTTGACGGCCGAACGGGAGGATGCATTGGCGTCGAACTGGTCATCCCAGGTGCCGCGTTGCGGTGCGGAGATGATATCCTGCAGGGCGCTTTGGGCCAGCGCTGGCGCCGCCAGCGACACCGCGCCAAGCGAGGCTGCCGAGCGCAGGATCGCGCGACGGGAGAAAAATTCGGATTCGCTCTTTTTCGACATCATTCGATCCACGTTATCCGTCTTCACTTCAGGGAAAGTGACTACAGGGATATGGTTAACAAAGCGTCGCGAACATTCTTGTCCGCGTGCCCCCGGCGGCCCCGGCCAGGGCTTTGACAAGCCCCTGGGCAGCCGGATTTCCCACCACATTTAAACTTCGCGGTCCCATAGCAATATGGCCAATTCTTGTCAGCAGCCATGCACTCACGGCAGCGTGTGCAACCGTGACTTTTTCGCTTCAGTTGCAGACGTGCACAGGAGGACCGGAAACGGAAAAACCGGACGCGCGGGCGCATCCGGTTTGTGCGGCGACTGGAGGGTGCCGAAAAGCTGGCCTGGCGGTCCGGTGGATCGAAGGCGCCGGCCGGAAGGAGACCGCTCAGAGGCGGTACATGATCTGGTCGTTCCAGAAACGGTCGAGGCGCTGCAACAGCTTGTTCATCTGGGCAAACTCGCCCTCGCCGATGCCGCCGACCTTTTCGATGGAGCCGATATGGCGCTCGTAGAGCTTGGCAACCACTTCGGCAATGTCCTGACCGGCCTTGGTGAGGCTGATGCGGACCGAGCGGCGGTCGATGCGCGAGCGCTGGTGGTTGATGAAGCCGAGATCGACCAGTTTCTTGACGTTATACGAAACGTTAGAACCGAGGTAGTATCCACGGGAGCGCAGTTCGCCGGCGGTCAGCTCGGAATTTCCGATGTTGAACAGCAGGAGGGCCTGCACGGCGTTGACATCGTCGCGACCCTGACGGTCGAACTCGTCCTTGATGACGTCGAGTAGACGGCGGTGAAGGCGCTCGACCAGATGCAGCGACTCCATGTAGAGACCGCGAATGGTTTCGTCCTGGGCATCGGCCACGGGTGCAGCCTGCGGCTTGATCTTGGTGTTCAACATGTCTGCCTCACTGTTTGTTTGGCGGTGTGTTTGTTGTCTCCCGCCTTGTGAGTGACACTACCGGCAGCCCATAAAATTCGACTTAAAACATACGACTAACGGTCACTTAACAGGATAAAACCGCCAGATGGCCGGCTGTCGACCGCGCTTGCCGATCCTCGTCGATATTAGTAATATCAATGGCTTATCCTGAAATTCCGCGCGGAATATCCGCTAAAAGGCGTGACAATCAGGGTAAATCAACCCTTACCCTTTCCTCCATCTTGCGGCGTTCATCGAGAAAAATCGCCAGACGGAAGACGAGATAGAGCGCCGCCACCAGCCCATGCAGCAGCGGCACCAGGATATTGTGGCCGAAGATATCGGGCCAGACCTGGTACATCAGCAACTGGCAGCCGGCGGCAATCACCCAGAGCACCGGGCCCCAGGAGACGGCAAGCCAGAGACCGAGGGCCGCCACGGGAAAAACCACCGCCAGCACCGAGGCCGCCGCCCGCCAGGGCAGGTTCAGGAGATCAAAGCGCGCCCGTCCCTCGAAGGAATAGCCGACCAGCATCGCCCAGTATTGCAGGCCGAACCACAGGCATACGGCTGCAATCAGCCGCAGGAAGATCACGAACAGGATTTCGGTGAGGCTGAGTTTCGGCTGGGCGGGTGAATCAGGTTCCATGCGGCAAAGGATAACCCGGTTTGATGCCCCCCGCCAGACATGCCGTCCGCCGAGGCCCGGCCTGCGGCAGGCTGTCCCTTCGCAAATCTTTCCCCATCGTGTTAAGCCACGGACAAAATCGAACTGCACGAAAGCGAGCCCCCGCCATGACCGACAAGACCCATCTCGTGGACGAAATCACCGGCCACCGCCGCATGCGCCGCAACCGCAAGGCAGACTGGACGCGGCGCATGACGCAGGAGAACCGGCTTTCGGTCGATGACCTGATCTGGCCGATCTTCATCGTGCCGGGCGAAAACATCGTGGATCCGATCCGCGCCATGCCGGGCGTCAACCGGATGAGCGTCGACAAGGCGGTCGAAGCGATCCGGGAAGCGGCAGACCTCGGCATTCCCGCCATTGCCCCCTTCCCCGACGTGGAAATGGACAAGCGCGACGAGACCGGATCGGAAATTCTTGAGCGCGACAACCTGATCAACCAGTTTACCCGCGCGGTCAAAAAAGCCGTGCCCAATATCGGCCTCATCACGGACGTCGCACTCGACCCGTTTACTAGCCATGGCCATGACGGCATCTTGCGCGACGGCATCATCGTCAACGACGAGACGGTGGACCAGGTGGCGCGTGCGGCCGTGATGCAGGCGGATGCCGGCGCCGACATTATTGCGCCCTCAGAAATGATGGACGGGCGCATCGGCGCGATCCGTCGCGCGCTCGATGCGGCGGGTCACCAGGATGTCGGCATCATGTCCTATGCGACGAAATTCTCCTCCGGCTTCTACGGTCCCTATCGCGAGGCGATCAACACCGGTGGCCTGTTGAAGGGCGACAAGAACAGCTATTACATCAGCCCCGCCAATGGCACGGAAGCGCTGCGCGATGCGGCACTCGACGTGGAAGAAGGCGCCGACATGCTGATGGTGAAGCCCGGCATCGCCTATCTCGACATCTGCTGGCGCATGAAGGAAGCCTTTGGGCTTCCGACCTTCGCCTATCAGGTGTCGGGCGAATATACCCAGATCAAGGCCGCCGCGATGAACGGCTGGATCGACGGCGAGCGGATCATGATGGAAACGCTGCTCTGCTTCAAGCGCGCCGGCTGCGACGGCATCCTCAGCTATTTCGCCGTGGAAGCGGCCCGCAAGCTGAAGGGCGCCTGAGACCGGCCGCGGACTTTTCACAGCAGGCCTGCCCAAAAAGCCGGCCTGCAGCCGCAGGGCCATTGTGCACGGGGCGGGTATTTCCCATATTGTGGTCGGGAACACACGAAGGAGACCCGACAATGTCGTTCGACAATACGCCTGTGGTTGCAGCACCGGAAGACTGGCGCGCCTATAGCGGTGTGCTGTCGCGCCGGGTGTTTGCCTTCATCATCGACTACATGATGGTGCTGCTTCTATGCATTCCCGCCGCCGTCGTTGTCTTCTTCCTCGGCATCATCACGCTGGGCCTCGGCTTTTTCCTCTATCCGGCGCTCTTCGTCATCGTGGCCCTGCTCTATTTCGGCCTGTCGCTCGGCAGCAGCGCCCAGGCAAGTCCCGGCATGCGCATGATGGGCATTGCCATCGTGCGCCTCGACGGCCGTCGCATGGATTTCCTGACGGCCGTGGTGCACATGGTGCTGTTCTGGATCCTGAACTCGGTGCTGACGCCGCTCATCCTGCTCGCCGGCCTGTTCATCGACCGTTCGCGCCTCGTGCATGACCTCCTGCTCGGCACCGTGGTGGTGCGTACAACCTGACATCTGCACGATAGCGCAGAGAGCCCGGTTGACGTTTTGCGAAGTTGCGCCATGCTATCCTTGGGAGCGGCAAAGCAAATCAGTCACGATTGCGCGTGGCCACGGCCCGAATTCTTGTCGGGGCCTCTTTCTTGCAGCGGCTCCACGTCTTGCAGCGGCCCACTTCTTGCAGCGAAGGTGATATTGCGCGGATGAACACCCAGGCGACGCCATCTCCGCAGTTCTATCTGACGGCTCCGGCAGCATGCCCTTACCTGGCCGGCGAAATGGAGCGGAAGGTTTTCACTCACCTCGTCGGCCATCGCGCCGCCGAAATGAACGACCTTCTGACGCAAGGCGGTTTTCGTCGCTCGCAGAATATCGCCTACCGGCCGGCCTGCGAAGGCTGCCGCGCCTGCGTGTCCGTGCGCATCCTGGCGGGCGAATTCGAGCCCGGCCGCACCATGCGCAAGCTGATCGCCAGCAATCGTGACATCGTCGGCACGATGCTGCCGCCCCAGCCCACTACAGAACAGTTTTCGCTGTTTCGCCGCTATCTCGACGACCGCCACCAGCGTGGCGGCATGTCGGACATGTCCGCACTCGATTATGCGATCATGGTGGAGGATACCCACGTCAACACGCGGTTGATCGAATATCGTATCCGCGCGCCCGGCGACGGCATCGGCGACAAGCCGAAGGGCGAACTGGTCGGCGTGGCGCTAACGGACATGATGAGCGACGGCCTGTCCATGGTCTATTCCTTCTTCAACACCAGGCTCGAGAAGCGCTCTCTCGGCACCTACATGATCCTCGACCATATCAGCCGCACGAAGACGCTCGGCCTGCCGCACGTCTATCTCGGCTACTGGGTCAAGGGGTCGTCGAAGATGAACTACAAGACCCGCTACCAACCGCAGGAGCACCTGACGCCGCGAGGCTGGGAACGCTATCGGCCGGAAGAAGACGCGCTGGAAAACGCGTTCCTGCGCTGATTGCAGGCGGGACTCCCCCATGTTATAATCACGTTATAACATGGAGGTTCCGATGAACATCGTCGTGCGCAAGATCGGCAATTCCGAAGGCATCATCATCCCGAAGGAGGTTCTGGACCGCGTTGGCGTGCGCGCCGGCGACAGCCTGGAACTGCGCGAAGAGGATGGGAAAATCATTCTTGTCTATCAGGACGCGGATCTGGCGGAGCAGTTGAAGGCTGCCCGGCTCGGCATGGAAAAATACAAGGTTGCCTTGCGCGAGCTTGCCAAATGAGCGCCGTCCGGTGGCTCAGTCGGGATGCCGTCGAGCGGATGCACGACGAGCAACTTGCCGAACATGGCGGGCTTCCCGGCCTGAAGGACGACAACGCGCTGGAAGCAGCGTTGGCGCGGCCGCGGCACAAATATGCCTATGGCGAGGAAGACATCGTGACGCTGGCGGCGGCATACCTGTTCGGTTTGGCCCGCAACCACCCGTTTTCCGATGGCAACAAACGCATCGCCTTTCTCGCAGCCTTCACCTTTCTCTACCTGAACGGCTTCCTGCTGGAGGCAGAACAGGCTGAGGTCATTGCCTTCGTCCTCGCCGTCGCCGCCGGCGAGATCGACGAGGACGGTGCCACGCGCTTCCTGCGCGATCACATCGTTCCGCTCGGCGCCTGACAGGGCCGAGCGGCCAAAACGTCAGCCGCTGAATTTTCCGCTGCGGGGAAAGCCCTTCGGTACGGCGCGGCCGGCGGTGGCGCGGTCGCCGAGCCATTCCAGGAGTTCGTCCTTGTTGCGGGTAAACACTCGGCCTGCCGTATCTTCCCAGGTCAGCCCCTCAGACAGCGCAAAGCATTTCACATCGGAAATGCCGCCATCCTTGTAGCGTTGCAGGCGCACGCCCTTGCCGCGGGTCATTTCCGGCAGCTGCGCGAGCGGGAAGACCAGAAGCTTGCGGTTCTCCCCAACGACTGCGACATGGTCGCCCGAGACGGGCACGACCAGCTTTGCCTCGTCGGGCATGGCGACATTCATCACCTGTTTGCCCTTGCGGGTATTGGCGACCAGTTCCGTTTCGGCCACCACAAAACCGTTGCCGGCGGTCGACGAAAGGATGAGCTTGCGCGACGGATCATGCACGAAGGCGGTGAGCACGTCCTGGTCGTTTTCCATGTCGACCATGATGCGGATCGGCTCGCCATGGCCGCGCCCGCCGGGCAGCTTGTCGGCGCCGAGCGTATAGGCCTTGCCGCCGGTGGTGAGCAGCAGCAGCTTGTCCGTGGTCTGCGCCGGGAAAGCCAGCCGCAGCGCGTCGCCCTCCTTGAAGGTAAGCGCGGCGGTATCGGCGATATGGCCCTTCAGCGCGCGGATCCAGCCCTTCTGCGAAATGACGACGGTGACTGGCTCCTTCTCGATCATCGACTGCTGGATGGCGTCGAGATCGGCTTCCGGTGCGTCGGCAAACTGCGTCAGGCGCGCAAACGGCTTGCCGCGCCCCTTGGCAAATTTCTTGCGCACGTCCTGGATCTCGTGCTCGACCACCTTCCACTGCTTCTCGTCGGACGCGAGCAGCGATTCGATATCGGCCTTCTCCGCCGTCAGCTCGTCGAATTCCTTGCGGATCTCGAACTCTTCCAGCTTGCGCAGGTTGCGCAGGCGCATGTTGAGGATGGATTCGGCCTGCACGTCGGTGAGCTGCCACTTGGCGATCATCACCTGCTTGGGCTCGTCCTCCTCGCGGATGATGCGGATCACCTCATCGAGGTTGAGATAGGCAATCAGCAGGCCGCCGAGAATTTCCAGGCGCCTATCGATGGCGGCCAGACGGAAGCGCGAACGGCGGATCAGCACCTCCTTGCGATGCGCCAGCCATTCCAGCAGCACCTCGTTCAGCGCCATCACCTTTGGCACGCGCCCCATGGAGAGCACGTTCATGTTGAGCGGGATGCGGTTTTCCAGTTCCGTCAGCCGGAACAGCGATTCCATCAGGAGCGTCGCGTCCACCGTGCGGCTCTTCGGCACCAGCACGACGCGGATGTCTTCCGCCGATTCGTCGCGCACGTCTTCCAGAAGCGGCAGCTTGCGGGCAATGAGCAGTTCGGCGATCTTTTCAATGAGCCGCGACTTCTGCACCTGATAGGGAATTTCGGTGATGACGATCTGGTAGCCACCGCGCCCGAGATCTTCCATCTCCCACTTGGCGCGCACGCGAAAACCGCCGCGGCCGGTGCGATAGGCCTCGATGATCGCTTCGCGGCTGTCGATGATGATGCCGCCGGTCGGCAGATCGGGGCCGGGTATGAAATCGACGAGCTTTTCGATCGTCGCATCCGGGTGGCGGATGAGATGAAGCGCCGCATCGCACAGCTCATGGGCATTGTGCGGGGGTATGGAGGTCGCCATGCCGACAGCAATGCCGGAGGCGCCGTTGGCGAGCAGGTTCGGGAAGGCGCCCGGCAGAACCGTCGGCTCCTCGTCTTCCTCGTTATAGGTGGCGCGAAAATCCACCGCATCCTGGTCGACGCCTTCCAGCAGAAGGGCCGCAACCTCGGTCATGCGCGCTTCGGTGTAACGATAGGCGGCCGCACTGTCGCCGTCGATATTGCCAAAGTTGCCCTGCCCGTCGACGATCGGATAACGCTGCGAAAAATCCTGCGCCAGACGCACCAGCGCGTCATAGACCGACTGGTCGCCATGCGGGTGGAACTTACCGATGACGTCACCGACAATACGGGCGCATTTTTTGAACGCCGAGTTGGGGCGGATGCCCATCTCGCTCATGGCGTGGATAATGCGCCGATGCACCGGCTTCAGCCCGTCGCGCACATCCGGCAGCGCACGGTGCATGATGGTCGACAGCGCGTAGGCGAGATAGCGCTCCTCGAGCGCCGCCTTCAGGTCAACCGGCAGGATATTGTCGCCGCCATCGTCACCGGGCGGAGGTGTCAGATTTTTTCCCATGGGTCTTGACTATCGGAAAGCCTGATTCCCGGCAAGAAATCCGGGCAAAGCGCCTGTGGATGACCGGCCCGGATTGACCGCTTCGCGGCATTTTTTGTCTTTGAAAAGCCGTGGACGTTAACCACCCTAAGCATATAAGAGTTTTGACGAAGAACCGCCGCCTAAAAGGCGGTCCCCAAGGAGGACCAGATGACGTTTACCCGTTCGACCCGCCTGCTGCTTGCCAGCGCCGCCCTGGCCATTGCAGCAACGCCGGCCCTTGCCCTGGATGGCAACGACCTTCTGCGCAAGCTGTCGGCAGCGGCCAATCTGCAGCCGGGCAATCTGGATGTGAAGGGTATCGACGTCACCGGTTCCACTGTCACTCTGAAAGGGCTCTCCGTCGGCGAAGCGGACCCGGCCAAGCGCGTGACCGTCGGTGACGTGACCCTTCAGGGCGTGGTGGAAGAGGACGACGGCAGCTACTCGATCGAGAAGGCGGTCTTCCCCAACGTCAACTTTTCCGAGGAAAATACGACGATCACGGCATCGGACATGTATCTCTCGGGGCTGGTCGTTCCGGCGGAACCGGGCACCTCGCCTGATGCGATGCTGTTCTACGAGGAAGCCCATGCCGGCCCGATGAACATCACCGTCGAGGGCCGCCAGGTCGCCGCCATCAAGGAGATCCAGGCCACGATGGAGCGCACGGAAGACAATTCCGGCATCAGCTTCGACGCCACGGTCGATGGCTTTGCAGCCGATCTGTCCACCGTCGACGATGCGAAATCGCGCGAGGCGATCGACAGCCTCGGCCTCCAGACCATCAAGGGCACCATGACCATGAAGGGCAGCTGGGAAGCGGAGCCCGGCACGGTGGATGTGGAAGAATATGCGATCGATCTGGACAAGGTCGGACGGCTCAACATTGCATTGAGTCTGTCCGGCTACACGCCCGCCTTCATCAAGTCGATGCAGGACATGACGCGCGCCATGGAGGACAATCCCAACAAGGAGGCCGCCCAGCAGGCGCAGATGCTGGCTCTCTTCGGCCTTCTCCAGCAGCTGACTTTCAACAGCGCCGAGTTGAGCTTCACCGATGCCGGCATCACCAAGCGCGGCCTCTCCTATGCCGGCAAGCAGCAGGGCGTGAGCGGCGACCAGATGGCCCTGATGCTGAAGGGCATGGTACCGCTGGTGGTGGCGCAGTGGAACATTCCCTCCCTGCAGAACAGCCTGTCTTCAGCGCTGAACAGCTTCCTCGACAAGCCGAAGAATTTCACCGTGACGGCTCAGCCTGCAGCACCGGTGCCGCTGCCGATGATCCTTGGAGCGGCACAGGCTGCTCCCAACACGCTGCCGGACGTTCTGGGCGTGACCGTTTCGGCAAACCGCTGAGATCCTGTTTCAGCGCCGCGGCACCCTGCGGCGCTGAACAACGGGCAAGCCGCCAGAGGCGCGACTTGCGCCTTTGACAGGAGGCGGGCTCAGTCGACGGTTTCGGGCATGGGCCGCCGGCAGGCCGCCTGTCGATCGCGCTCCAGCATGATTTCCAGTTCCGCCACCGGCACCGGCCGGCTGTAGAGATAGCCCTGCAGTTCATGACAGCCATTGGCGCGCGCCCAGTCGGCAGCACACTGGTTTTCGATGCCTTCGGCCACGATTGTCACCTGCATGAACTTGCACATGGCAATGACCAGCCGGACGATTTCCTCATTGCGCGGCAGGCCGCTGATCAGGCTGCGATCGATCTTGATGCAATCCACAGCCATGTCGTTGAGGCGGGCAAGATTGGAATAGCCGGTGCCGAAATCGTCGATGGCGATGCGGATGCCGAGCGCGCGCACCTGATCGAGATTGTCGTGCACCGTCGGATTGCTTTCCAGAAGCAGGGTTTCCGTAAGCTCCAGCTCCAGCATGGTGGGATCGGCGTCGTAAAAGGCGAGCAGGCGCCGCACCATGCCGGCGAAATCGGCTTCGCAGAGCTGACGGACCGACACATTGACGGACACCGAGATGGGAAAGCCCGCCTTCGCCCAGAGGCTCTGCTGGCGGATGGCCTGTTCCATCATGCAGGCGCCGACCTGTGCGATGAGTCCTGCCTTTTCGGCCAGCGGAATGAACACATCCGGGGCCACGATCCCCTGTTCCGGATGCACCCAGCGCGCCAGTGCCTCGGCCGACACGATGCGGCCATCGCCGGGCGCGACACGCGGCTGGTAATAGGCGACGATCTGTCCGCGGCGCAGGCCTTCGCGAAGATCTGCCAGCAAGGCGACCTCGTCTTCCCGGCGGTTGCGCATGCCGTCGTCATAGGTGCAGGCCTGGTTGCGCCCGGCAGCCTTGGCCTCGTACATGGCAAGGTCCGCCCTTCGCATGAGGATCTGCACATCCGCACCGTGGTCGGGATAGCGCGCGATGCCGACACTTGGCGTCACCATCAGCTTGCGCCGTTCCGCCTGCACCGGAAGCGCCAGACGCTCCAGAATACGCCCGGCAAGCGCTTCGATGCGGCCTTCCTCAGTTCTCTCCTCGGTGGCCAGGAACAGGAACTCGTCGCCGCCGAGCCGGATGACGGCATCATCCTTGCCGCGCAGTTCGAACAGCCGGCGGGAGACCTCCATCAGCACGGCATCCCCCTGCAGGTGGCCGAGTGTATCGTTGATGGCCTTGAACTGGTCGAGATCGATGAACAGGACGCCGATGCGCGCCCCGGACCGTTCCGCCTGACGCGACAGGCGCTCGAACAGGGCCGGCATGGCGAGACGATTGGGCAGCCCGGTCAGAGGGTCGTGGTTGGCGCGCATATGAGCAAGCGCCTCCGCTTCCTTCAGCTCGCTGACATCCGTCTCGCTGACAAGAACCGACGGGCGCCCGGAGGCCGGATCGTGGCAGGACCGGGCGGTCAGCTCATGCCAGCGAATGCCCTTCGACGTATAGACCTCGGCGATCAGGCTGATTTCGCCGGCATCGCGGATGGCTGCCAGCAAGCGCCGCAGATCATCGGCGTGCACGAAGCGCGAGGCGAGATCGTCGCTGCCTTCGAAACTCGCCCGGGCGGCGGGATTGCAATAGAGCGTGCGCCCATCCAGATCGTGCAGGGAGATCATCAGCTGCGTGTGCAAAAGCGCATCGGCACTGCGGATCGCCTCGGGCAGCTGGCCGGTCTCGTCGAGGCCCTCGCACAGCATTGCCATGCGTCCGTCGCTGAGGCGAATGCCGCTGAACCGCACCCGAAGCGGACGCGGCACACCGCGCGGATAGAGCGTCCACATCTCGGAAAAGCTCGCGTCGCGCTCGATGAAATCGGTCTGGTACTGCGCCAGGCGCCGGGCGACGGCCGGCGACATTCCGGGCTTCATCTGGCGGGCGCGCAATTCATCCAGCGTGTCGGCCGCCCAGATATTGAGCGCCGAGGCATTCGCCCAGACCACCTGGCCTGCGTCGATATCAAAGACCCAGACGGCTGTATCGAGCCGGTCCAGCATGAAACGGCTGACATCGTGCGCGTCGCACCGCTGCATGACGCAGGCCGGCAGCGGCGGATGCGCTGTCCCGGTCCCGGGCGGTGTCATGCGACGCGCTCGCGCTCGAGAAATGGGCGTGCCCGGGCGCAAAGCTTTGCCAGCGGCACGAAGCCGGGCGTCTGACTGACCCGGTCGATCCAGGCCTGCACGCTCGGGAAGATGCGCATGTCGATGCCTGCCTCGTCGGCCACATGGACATAGCCGAAGAGGGCGACATCGGTGATGCCATAGCGATCGCCGACGAGAAAATCATGCCTGCGCAGATGCGCATCCAGAACGGCGAGGCCGGCCTTGGCCTTGTCCCGCCAGGCGCTGATCTCCGCCTCGCGACCGACGCCGAGATGCGGCGCGATATGGCCGAGAAAACGGGCGGGCGAAATGAACGGCTCGAGCTTGGATTGTTCAAAGAACATCCACTGCAGGCTCTTTGCCCGCAAGAGCGCCGTCTCAGGCACGAGGTGGGAGCCATCGGCAAGCAGCCACAGCATGGCATTGGATTCCCCGACGCCGACCCCATCCTGCGTCATCAGATAGGGAACGGCACCGGCCGGATTGACGCCGAGATACGCGTCGCCACGCGTTTCACCGCGCAGCACGTCCACCTCAAGAACATCGAAGTCAATTCCAAGCTGACACATGATCAGGAACGGCTTCATGCAATTGCCGGAACCCTTCGTTGCGTACAGCGTATACATAAACCACCTCCGGAATTTCTTAGTCCCGGAATATACACGTTGCGTCTTGAACATTCATTGTGAAATCTTGTCGATCACAAGTGAGGTCCGCCAGCTTTTATTAAGCATCGTGCACGAAAACACAGACAATCAGCGGTTTTATTTTCCAATAACGTCGCGCCCTGTACAGGGTTGCGATAGCGATTGGCTGGGCGATCTGGGGGTGGTTCATGCCACGGCCCGGATGGCGCGTCATTGGAACGGGTGGAGCCGAACCGCCCCTCACCTGTCCGGACATGAAAAAGGGGCGGCCTGCGCCACCCCTGCTCATCCTTGCCGTATCGGCCAGAAAAAATCAGTCGAGAACCTGGATCACTTGCCGGGTCTGCGGATCGACCACGACGCGGCGCTGGTTGACGACGGTATAGGCGTAATCGCCATAGCCATCCACGACATGCACTTCGACATCCTGCGGCAGAACGCGGCCAACCATGATGTCACCCTCGTACGGAATGGACTGCACGTCCTGCTCCATCACATAGGTGCGCACTTCGCGCGGCATTTCGCGCACGACGACGGTGCCCGCCGGCGGAGCCGGCTGCTGCGTGACGATGACGGTCTGCTGCGCAAAGGCGGCAGTGGAGATAAAAATGGCCGCAGATGCGGCCATGAGGGTCTTCAGCATGATGCTCTCCTCGGGGGCGTGATTGCTGGGCAGACAATGCCCGGCCCCGAAGAAGGTTCCCGCCCGTAAAACCGGGCGGGAAGAGAGATCAATCCTTTTTCTGCGGCGGCAGAACCCGAAGCGACAGCTCCATCAACTGCTTCGGCTGGGCCGGTGCAGGCGCGTTCATCAAGAGATCCTGTGCCTGCTGGTTCATCGGGAAGAGCGTGATTTCGCGCAGGTTCTTCGCCCCGACGAGCAGCATGACGACGCGATCGATGCCGAAAGCACAACCGCCATGCGGAGGCGCGCCATACTGGAAGGCCCGGTACATGCCGCCAAAGCGCTCTTCCACATCCGCCTTCGACAGGCCGACCATTTCGAACGCCTTGACCATCAGCTCCGGCGACTGGTTACGGATCGAGCCCGAGGCGATTTCGAAGCCGTTGCAGACGGCATCATACTGGAAGGCCTTGATCGTCAGCGGATCCTGCGTTTCGAGCGCCTCAAGCCCGCCCTGCGGCATCGAGAAGGGGTTGTGGGCGAAATCGAGCTTCTTGTCCTCGTCGCTCCATTCGAAGAACGGGAAGTCGACGATCCAGCACAGTTCGAACCGGTCGCGGTCGACGAGGTTCAGCTCCTCGCCGGCGCGCGTGCGGGCTTCGCCGGCAAACTTGTAGAACTTGGACGGTTCGCCCGCGACGAAGAAGCAGGCATCGCCAGCGTCAAGGCCGAGCTGGGTGCGCACGGCTTCGGTACGTTCCTCGCCGATGTTCTTGGCAAGCGGGCCGGAGCCGGCAATCTTGCCGTCTTCTTCCTTCCAGAAGATGTAGCCGAGACCGGGCTGGCCCTGCCCCTGCGCCCAGGCATTCATGCGGTCGCAGAAGGCGCGGGAGCCGCCGGTCTTTGCCGGAATGGCCCAGATTTCGACCTTCGGGTTCGACGCGATCATGCCGGCAAACACCTTGAAGCCGGAGCCGGCAAAATGTTCGGTGACATTTTCCATGACGATCGGGTTGCGCAGGTCCGGCTTGTCGGAGCCATACTTGCGGATCGCCTCGTCATAGGGGATGCGCGGCCAGTCCTTGGTGACCGGCTTGCCTTCGGCGAATTTTTCGAACACGCCCGTCATCACCGGCGCCATGGTGTTCCAGACGTCTTCCTGGGTGACAAAGCTCATTTCGACGTCGAGCTGGTAGAATTCGCCCGGCAGGCGGTCGGCACGCGGGTCTTCATCGCGGAAGCACGGCGCGATCTGGAAATAGCGGTCGAAGCCGGCGACCATCAGCAGCTGCTTGTACTGCTGCGGCGCCTGCGGCAGCGCAAAGAACTGGCCGGGATGGATACGGCTCGGCACGAGGAAGTCGCGCGCGCCTTCCGGCGACGAGGCGGTGAGGATCGGCGTCGTATATTCGGCAAAACCGGCCCCGTTCATGCGGTTGCGCATGTCGGAGACGATCTGCGTCCGCTTGACGATGTTCTTGTGCAGCGTATCGCGGCGCAGATCGAGGAAGCGGTATTTCAGGCGCACGTCTTCCGGATAGTCGGGCTCGCCGAAGACCGGCAGCGGCAGTTCCTTGGCGGCGGACAGGATCTCGATTTCCTGGGCGTAAAGTTCGATTTCGCCGGTCGCCATCTGCTTGTTGACGGTTTCGTCGGAGCGGGCCTTGACGACGCCGTCGATGCGGATGACCCATTCGCCGCGCACGGTTTCGGCCACCTTGAAGGCCGGGCTGTCCGGGTCGGCCACGACCTGCGTCATGCCGTAATGGTCGCGCAGATCGATGAAGAGCACGCCGCCATGGTCACGGACGCGATGAACCCAGCCGGACAGGCGAACGGTCGCGCCGACATCGGACTTTTTCAGGGCGGCACAGGTGTGGCTGCGGTAACGGTGCATGTGGAGTTCCTGGAATCACGTGTGCCGGCACGAGAAACGGGTCCTGACCGGCAAGGGGAAAATCGGGCGGAAAAGCGCATGGCCGGCCGCCTTTGTCAAGCACAAGTGCCCAAAGCGTGCCAGATCTGCGCATCCTGCGGTTTATGTCTTTGCGTCCGCCGGCTCGCCCGGCAGCAGAAAATTCACCAGATCGGGCAAAGGCACGCTGTTTGGCGCGTGGCAGGCGCTATCGACCTCGATTTTCCCGTCGATGACGAGATGGGCGTATCCATGCGCCTGCGACCAGACGAGATGCTCGATCGACACGCGCCCCTCCGGCGTCTCGATCCCGAGGCGATCTGCGACCGGGCGACAGATCGCGGTCAGCACCTGGCGCGCCGCCTCCCCGGCCGCACCCAATGCCGGATCTTCCCAGTCCAGCCGGTTGCGGTTGAACATCAGCCGGAAGAGATGCGGCTTTTCTGTTGCAAAGGCCAGATACCCGCGGAGCGCTGCGCGCAGCTGATCGGCGGGGTGCAGCGGGGCGGCCTGCATGTGCGACAGCATCCCCTCGCGAAAACTGCCAAAACCTTCCGCCGCCAGCGCATTCAAGAGATGCCTGAGGCTCGGGAAGTGATGTTCCGGCGCCGCATGCGATACGCCGATGCTTGCTGCGATCTTGCGCAGCGAAAGATCTTCCAGACCGAGTTCCTCCAAGAGGGAGAGCCCCGTGTCCACCAGCGCCTTGCGCAGGTCGCCGTGATGATATGCCGTGCGTCTTGCCATGCCCCCTTCATAACGGCCCCCGCCGCAGCCTGTCAAAAGTAATCTTGACAATGCCTGGATTTGCGCCATGTTCAATCTTGTCACCGCCAAGATGAGGGTTTCATGCCGTTCGATACCGTCTTTTCCGCAGCCAGCACGGCGGCCATGGCCGGCTGGATCGCCCTCATCCTCCTGCCGCGCTGGCCGCTGCTGATCGCTGTCCTGCGCCATGCGCTGATCGGTCTTTTGTCGGCCCTCTATGCGAGCCTGATCTTCGTCTATTTCTTCCGCGTCGAGGGCGGCGGCTTCGGTTCCATCGGCGAGGTCCGTGCGCTGTTTGCAAGCGATCCGGTGCTGGTGGCCGGCTGGGTCCACTATCTCGCCTTCGATCTCTTCATCGGCAGCTGGATTGCCGTCGAGGCCGACAGTCGTGGCTTTAACCGGGTGCTGCAGGCGCCGATTCTAGTCGCGACATTTATGTTCGGGCCGCTCGGTCTGCTTTTGTTTTACGTGACCGCTGCCGTGCAATCGGCGCTGCCAACGGGGAAGGCCTGATCCGATGACACTGCTTTTAAATGACGCACCGGTGCTGTCGGGCATCAAAACCCAGTCCGCAAGCCGCATCCTGATCGTGGCGATCGGTCTCTCGGCCGCACTCGCGGTGCCAAGCCTTGCCGCGCTTGTGGTGGATGATCGCCTGTTGAACGGCATCAGCGTCTGGTCAAAGCCGCTGAAATTCCAGGCGTCGATGCCGCTGATGCTGGCAACCTTGCTCCTGCTGTTGCCGCTGATCGCGCGCGCCAGCAGGACCGGCTGGGGCGTCTGGCTGGCGTGCCTGACGGCCGCCGTGACCGCAACCGGCGAGGTTGCCTACATCACCCTTCAGGCGGCCCGCGGCCGTGCCTCACACTTCAACTCCGAGACGTCCCTTGAGGCGATGGCCTATGGCATCATGGGGATTGGCGGCGTCTTGCTGGTGTTGTCGAGCCTCGTCATCGGCCTCTACCTCATGATGCGCCCCGCGCCATCTGCGCCGCGGGGCCTGCGGCTCGGCGGTGCCTGGGGCCTGATCCTCGGCAGCCTGCTGACGCTGGTGACGGCGCTTGCGCTGGGCAGCGGCGAGATCGCCGGTCCCGGCCACTGGGTGGGCGGCGTCAGAAGCGATGCGGGCGGGCTGTTTCTGTTCGGCTGGTCGCGCAGCGGCGGAGATTTGCGCGTGCCCCATTTCTTTGCGACCCACATCATGCAGGCGCTGCCGCTCATCGGGCTGATGCTTGATCGTTTCGCCAGTCGCTGGGTCACGCCCGCTCTCGTCGCAAGCTCTCTCCTTGCCATCGCCGTCGTCGGGTTCACCTTTGCCCAGGCGGTCAGCGGGCGGGCGTTCTTCTGACCAGCGCCATCGACCGATTGAATTTCCTGATCGAACTATTCACGCTTCGGTCTGTCGCGACCAGCGTTTGATCGGTAAGACAGCAGTAGCGCTTCGGGGACGAACCCCGAGTCGTGCCGTTCCTGCAGGAAAATCGATCCCGATGTCGACCATCCGCCCGCTCGTTCCCCTTCTCGTCACCGCGGGCATCCTGATCGGCGGCAATGGCCTGCAGGGCACCTTCATTGCGCTGCGCGGCACGGCGGAAGGGTTTTCCCCCTCCACCATCGGCCTGATCGGTGCCGGCTACAGCATCGGTTTTGCCATCGGCTGCCTTTACGTCACCCGCATCCTGCGCGCCATCGGCCACATCCGCACCTTTGCCGCCATGGCCGCCATTGCCGCCTGCTGTTCCATCCTGATGCCGCTTGTCACCTCGCCTTTGTTCTGGGCGCTGATGCGCTTCATCATCGGCATTTCGGTCGCCAGCCTGTTTGCCGTGGTGGAAAGCTGGATCAATGCCAAGGTGACCAACCAGAACCGGGCGCGAACGCTCTCGGTCTATCGTCTGGTGGATCTCAGTTCCGTGACGGCTGCGCAATATCTCATCCCGACCGTCGGCATCGAGGGACCGGTGATCTTTTCGCTGGTGGCGATGGCCATGGCGCTGTCGCTGGTGCCGATTTCGGTTCTCGACCGCTCAAGCCCTGCCCCGCCGGAAGCGATCAGCACCGATATCCGCGCCGTCTGGCGCATTTCGCCGTTGTCGGTTGTCGGTGTCATCGCGGTTGGTCTCAGCATGGCGGCCTTTCGCAATATCGGACCGATCTATGCGCAGGAGATCGGCATGAGCGTGACGGCAATTGCCACCTTCATGAGCGCCGGCATCATCGGCGGCGTCGTGCTGCAATATCCGCTGGGGATTTATTCGGATCGTCTTGACCGGCGAAAGGTGATCATCTGGGCGACGATCGGCGCCATCCTCACCGGCGGATATCTGTCGTTCTTTGCCGGCACGGATGAGACGGCCAATATCATCGGCATCTTCGTCTACGGCGCCTTTGCCATGCCGCTCTATTCGCTGTGTTCGGCGCATGGCAATGATTTTGCAAAGCCCGGCGAACATGCGCTGGTTTCGGCGGGCCTTCTGTTCTTCTGGTCGATCGGCGCCACCATCGGGCCCCTGCTCGCCTCGCTTCTCCTGCAGTTCATCGGCCCTTCGGTGTTCTTCATCTACACCTCCTTCATCTTCATGGGCTTTCTGTTCTTCACCGTGGTGCGCATGCGCAGCCGCCCCGCCGTGCCGCCGCAGGAGCGGCCGGGCCGCTTTCGTGCGCTGTTGCGCACCTCGGCCTATTTCAACCGGCTGGCCGGCGGCGCCGCGGACGAGCGCAAGGACAACCGCAGCGACCGGCGGTAGTCCCCTGCGGCAATATCGCGGATCGCACTCCATTGATGATTGCCGCACTCAGCTTTAAGAGGGGGAACACAAACAGTTCCAGAGCAAGTCCCATGGTCTCCCTGTCGCGCCGAACCCTCCTGAAGTCTGTCGCCGGCCTTGGCGGTGCCTATGGATTGGGGCTTGGCGCGGCCTCCCTGTTCGGTGGCCCGGCTTCGGCGGAAAATGCGGTGCATCTGGAAGCGCGCCTTACCGATGCCCTGCTCGACGGCCAGCACCTGACACGCGGCGTCATGAGCTACGGCATGGCCGGATCGCCCGACACCGCCATGCCGCCAACGCTTCGCCTGCGCCGTGGCGCACCGTTCAACGCCCGGATCACCAACCGGCTGGACGAGCCGACCACCATCCACTGGCATGGACTGCGCATCGACAACCGCATGGATGGCGTGCCCTTCCTCACCCAGCCTTACGTCTATACCGGCGATACGTTCGACTACAGTTTTACGCCGCCCGATGCTGGCACCTTCTGGTATCACCCCCATTGCAATACGCTGACCCAGATGGGCCGCGGCATGACGGGCCTGCTGATCGTCGAGGACCCGAAGGACCCGGTTTTTGATGCGGAAATCGCGCTCAACCTGCGCGACTGGCGGCTCGGCGGCGACGGCCAGTTCATCGAGCAGTTCAAGCCGCGCGATGCCGCCCGCAACGGCACATTCGGCACCGTGCGCGGCGCCAACTGGCAGCTGGAGCCGGCCTTTGACGCGCCGAGCGGCGGGCTTGTGCGGGTGCGGATCGCCGATACGGACGTCACGCGCCTCTACCAGCTGACGCTCTCGGGCGCGCAGGCGCTGATCGTCGCACTCGACGGACAGCCGCTACCAAAGCCTCTGGCGCTTGAGACGAGCGTCATCGGTCCCGGCCAGCGGCTCGATCTCGTTCTGCGGATGCCGGAGAGCGAGGGCGAAGTCGTGACGCTCACCGATACACGGCCATCGACCGCGAAAACCGTCGCGACCTTTCGCAGCGTTGGTGCGAATCGCAAGCGCAGCCTGGGCGACGTGCCGCCGCTTGCCGAAAATCCGTTCGAAAAGCCGGATCTCGCATCGGCTGAGGAAATTCCGCTCGTCCTCAGCGCCACCGCCGAAAATGCTGCGCGCGATTCGATCTGCGGCACGCTCGGCTATTCCTTCTGGGCGATCAACAAGGTGCCGTGGCCGGGCGATGTGCCCGATCCTTCGGCGCCGCTTGCCGAGATGAAGCGCGGCAAGTCGTATGTGTTGAACCTCGTCAACAACACGCCGCACCTGCATCCCATTCACCTGCACGGCATGAATTTCCAGGTGGTTTCATCCTCTGCGCGACCGGTGAGCCCGCTGATTTCCGATACCTATCTGGTGGCGCCGGACGAAAAGGTGCAGCTTGCGCTGGTGGCAGACAACCCGGGCGACTGGGTTCTGCACTGCCACATCATCGAGCACCAGAAGACCGGCATGACAAGCTATGTCCGCGTCGTCTGAGGCCTCCTGCCCTCTCCGCCCGTGGATGCTGCCATGACCGACCTTTGCGCCACCCTTCGCATCCTGGAGCCCTATCCGGGCCTTTACGCCTATTATGACGGCCGCATCGCAGGAAAGCGCCTGCATTCGCCGAAGCGGAACTGGCTGGACGACGGCGCCTATGCGCTCGGTATCGCCAGCTACGCGCTCGTCTCGGGCGATCAGGCGCTGGTCTACGACACGCATATGTCGCTCAGCCACGCTCGCGCCATCCGCACCCATCTTGAAGCGCAGGGAGTATCCGACATCACCGTGATCCACAGCCATTGGCACACCGACCACATTGCCGGAAACGCCGTCTTTGCCGATTGTGAGATCATCGCCAACCGGCTGACGCTCGACACCATGACGTTGAATGCAAAGGCGCTTGCCGAACGCGACCCGCCGATCCATCCGCTCATCCTGCCGAACCGGATCTTTGAGGACAGGCTGGAGCTTGCGCTTGGCGATCGGTCGGTCCATCTCCTGCAGTTTGACATTCACAGTGCAGATGGCACGGTGCTGTGGCTTCCCGCAGAGCAGCTGCTGCTCGCCGGCGATACGCTGGAAGACACCATCACCTATATTTCCGAACCTCTCGGCGTTGACCGCCACATTGCCGAGCTCGGCAGGCTCGCGGCGCTGCCGATCCAGCGCATCCTGCCCAATCACGGCAGCGAGGCGCGCATTGCCGCAGGCGGATACGGGCCGGACCTCATCGACGCCAACCGCGCCTATCTGGAGCGGCTCACCGCCCGGATCGCCGATCCGGCACTCGAAGAAGAGCCTCTCTCCGATTTCGTCGCGGCGGAAATCGCGTCCGGCTCAATCGACTATTTCGCGCCCTACGAGACCGTTCACCGCGACAATATCGAGGCACTGCGCACCGGCCGCTCCGATGAAGGCCCGCCGGCTCTTGCGCAATAATGGCGGCGCGGCCGCAATGACGGTGCGCAAGGCGGCTGTCTCTGTTGACATCTTCTGGCGAAAGAGAAAGGAAGGTTGAACGATTTTTCTCCCATCCGACGACCGAAGCTGATGATTGAAACAACTGCCGCTCTTCAAGACGCCTGCCGCAAACTGGCCCAATCGGAATTCGTGACTGTCGATACGGAGTTCCTGCGCGAAACCACCTTCTGGCCGATCCTCTGTCTCATTCAGATGGCAAGCCCGGATCTGGAAGTGATTGTCGATCCGATGGCCAAGGGCATCGATCTGACACCCTTCTTCGAACTGATGGCCGATACGTCCGTCGTGAAGGTGTTCCATGCGGCGCGCCAGGATCTGGAAATCGTCTATCATCTCGGCAAGCTGATCCCGCATCCGATCTTCGACACGCAGGTTGCCGCCATGGTCTGCGGCTTTGGCGATTCGATCTCCTACGACCAGCTCGTGCAGCGCACGAAGAATGTCCAGATCGACAAGTCCTCCCGCTTTACCGACTGGAGCCGCCGGCCGCTGTCGGACAAGCAGCTGGATTATGCGATGGCCGACGTCACGCATCTGCGCGATGTCTATCTGAGCCTCAAGGCCAAGCTCGAAAGCGAAGGCCGCACGACCTGGGTCGCCGAGGAAATGGCGGTTCTGGAATCGACCGAAACCTATGACATGCATCCCGACGATGCCTGGCTTCGGCTGAAATCGCGCCTGCGCAAGCCGCAGGAACTGGCGGTGCTGAAATATGTGGCGGCCTGGCGTGAACGCGAGGCGCGCAGCCGCGACGTGCCGCGCTCGCGCGTGCTGAAGGACGATGCGATCTTCGAGATTGCCCAGCAGCAGCCGAAGGACAGCGAGGCGCTGGGGCGGCTTCGCACCATCCCCAAGGGCTGGGAACGCTCGTCGTCCGGAACTGCCATCCTCGATGCCGTCAACACCGCTTTGGCGCTGCCGAAGGCCGAGATGCCGCAGGCGCCAAAACATTCCCATACGCCGGAGGGCGCCCAGTCGGCGGTCGAGCTTCTGAAGGTGCTGCTGCGCCTCATCTCGGAAAAGCATGGCGTTGCGGCCAAAGTCATCGCCAACAGCGACGATCTCGACAAGATCGCCACCGAAGGCGAAAAGGCCGAGGTGGCAGCACTGACCGGCTGGCGGCGCGAGCTGTTCGGCGAACCGGCCCTGAAGCTCATCTCCGGCGAGGTTGCCCTCCGCTTCATCGACAAGAAGGTCGAGACGGTCGACATGCCAGCCTGAACGGGGCGGGTGCGCGATCCGGATCAAGCCCGCAGGCCTGTGCCTTCGGACCGGCCCGGTATCTTGCTCTGTCATTGAAACTTCATTGGAATTTCAATCGGGCGTGATCGCGCCGTCATCTGCTGCACGTAGGAGGATAGTGTTCTTCTCCCTCATGCACAGGTGTTCCATGACCCGAACTCTCCTTGCCTCCGTTGCGCTCCTTGCCGTTCTGGCAGGACAGTCCCACGCCGAAGAAAAGGCCTTTCCGGCCAAGCTCGTCTCGCAGGCGATCCTTCCTTCCGATACGATGGTAGCGGCTCCTGCCGATGCACCGGCAACGCTGAAGACCTCCGGCAAGTTCACCACCGCGGACCGCAAGCGCACCGACAAGCTGGGCACCATTCCCGGCAAGGACGGCGCGCGCCTGACCGGTCTTTCGCTTCCCTTCGACGGCCAGCCCCTGCAGGGCTTTTCCGGCATCAAGACCATGGCCGACGGCACGTTCTGGACACTGTCGGACAACGGCTTCGGCTCGAAGAACAATTCGAGTGACGCCATGCTGATGCTGCACCACATCAGGATCGACTGGGCCGCCGGCAAGGTCGAACGTCTCGGCACCCTCTTCCTCTCCGACCCGGACAAGAAGGCCCCCTTCCCGATTGCCATGGAAGGCGCCGACAAGCGCTATCTCACCGGCGCCGATTTCGACGTCGAATCGATCCAGCCGGTGGCGGACGGATTTTGGGTCGGCGAGGAGTTCGGCCCCTACGTGCTGAAGTTCGACACCGAAGGCCGCCTGACCGCCGTGATCGCAACCGTGGTCGACGGCAAGCCGGTAACGTCTCCGGACAATGCCCTGATCAGCCTTCCGGCCAACCCCGCCGCCAAAATGCCGGTGTTCAACCTGAAGCGCTCCGGCGGCTTTGAAGGTCTTGCCCTGTCGAAGGACGGCGCCAAGCTTTACGGCCTGCTGGAAGGTCCGCTGTTCCTCGAAGACGGGTCCGGCGAAAAGACCGACGGCCAGACGGCGCTGCGCATCATCGAGCTGGATGCCGCCTCCAAGGCCTGGACCGGCCGCAGCTGGCTTTACCCGCTGAGCGAAGGCGGCGTTGCCATCGGCGATTTCAACATGGTGGATGCAACGACCGCGCTCGTCATCGAACGCGACAATGGCGCGGGCTCCGCGGCCCTTGCCTGCGCCGACCCGAAGAAGCCGGAACCGACCTGCTTTGATGCGCCGGCCAAGCACAAGCGCATCTACAAGATCGAAATGTCGGATGAAAACGTCGGCAAGGCCGCCCGCAAGATCGGCTATATCGACCTCATGAACATTGCCGATCCCGACAAGAAGGCACTGCAGGGCAGCAAGGATGGTATCTACACCATGCCCTTCGTCACCATCGAAAATGTCGATGTGGTCGATGCCAGCCACATCGTTGTCGGCAATGACAACAACCTGCCCTTCTCGGCGGGTCGTGCCGTCGACAAGGCCGACGACAACGAATTCGTGCTGCTGGATGTCGGCGCGTTCCTCACCGCCAAGTAAGGTTCTGGCAAACACCGCATGACGATGGGCGCCGGCTTCCGGCGCCCACCTGGTATTACGCACTTGCGCAAACCCTTATCGCTCGTATCGTGGCGCGACCGGCTGGCGAACGCCCGACGGGGAGGATAAGGGATGGGCATGCGCGAACCTCACCGAAAGACGCTGCGGGGCGGGCCGCTGCTCGCCGGCCTTCGCTGGCTGCTGCTGGCGCTGCTGATCGCCTTTACCGGCGTTCTCTATATGCTGCTGTTCGAGATCAACGGCCCCCTCCTCATTGGCGCCGTCTATGCGCTCGCCTGCAGCATGCCGCTCATCGCCTTCGAAAGCGGACGGCTGATGCCGCGCCTGCAGGTGCGTCTGCGGCGTTTGGCGACGCCGGCCTATTTCCTGTCGACGCTTGCCCTCTACCTCCTGCTGTCCGGCCTCGGATTTGCGCTTGCGGGTGTGGTGCTGAAGACAACCGGGATTTTTGAGGCGGGCTGGAAGCAGGTTCTCGTCATCCGCCCGCCGGCCTTTCTCTACACGCTGGTGATGTTCTTCTTCGGCATCACCGTGTTGCGCGTCCTGCAGTTGCTGGGGCGTCGCGTGTTTCTGAGCCTACTGACGGGCCGCTATCGGCACCCGGTCGAGGAGGAGCGCGTGTTCCTGTTTCTCGACATCGTGGGGTCGAGCGCCTATGCCCGCCAGTACGGCGACCTGAAGGCGCAGGCGTTTATCGGCGCGGTGTTTGCCGCCCTTGCTTACCACGTGCGGCGCCATCGGGGCGAGATCGATGACTATGTCGGAGACTGCGCCATCATCACCTGGCCGATGAAGGAGGGCGTGGAAGAGGCGCGCTGCGTGCGCTGCATCTATGACATGCTCAACGAAGTCGACCACGAGCGCGACTGGTGGATGGCGCATTTCGGCCTTGTTCCGCAGCTGTCGGCCGCCCTGCATGGCGGCTCCATCGTCACGGCCGAGATCGGTGTCTTCCACCACAAGATCACCTATTTCGGCGATGTGGTGAACACGACCTCGCGCATCGAGGGGCTTTGCAAGACGCTGAAGAAACCGCATCTGATCTCGGCGGATCTTCTCGCGCGGCTGACACTGCCGCCGGATATCGTAGCAGAACCGCAAGGCGAGCACATGGTCAAGGGCCGCGACGAACCGGTCTGCGTTCTGGCACTGCGGCGTCTGACGGCGGGCGCGCAGTTCTCGCGCGCCTCCTGATCGGCTCTATTCGAAGACGAAGGCCAGGCGCTTGCCGGTGAGCTTCGACAATTGCTGCAGGCGCCCATCCAGACGCTCGCCGGCGAAATCGGCATAGTCGTGCGGTACGACGAATTCCAGATCGAGATCCGGATTGCTCGAGCGGCGGAACGACAGGTGGTCGACGATGCCCGGCATCGAGGCGGAGAAGAGATAGACGACGCGCAGAAGACCGCCCAGCAGCTTGGCGAGGCTGAGCAGGCGCGGCGTCGAGATCTGCGCCAGCGGGCCGGTCGCGCCATCGTCGTGCAGGCCTTCGAAGCGGTAGTAATTGGCGAGCGCCAGATAGGCCCGCCCCGGATGGGTGATGCCGGCAAGCGAGGAATGGGCAATCAGGTTCAGTGCCTGCAGGCCGCGGTAATCGGGATGCGCGCGCCAGCTGATATCGGCGAGAAGGCAGGCGGCCTGGCGGTAGCGGGCTTCCTCGTCGGTTTCCTCGATGCCGAAATGGGAGACCATGCGGCCGGTCCAGTCGGCAAGCTCGCGCGCATGTTCGGGCGAGCGGGCTCTGAGGATCGCCAACTGATCAGCGGCTTCCAGAAGCGGGTCCAGCTGCTGCTCGCTTTCGGAAAGCTGCGCGTAGAGATAGCCTTCGCGCACGCCTTGCGCGGAAAACACTACGCGGGCCGGCTTCATGACCGACAGCACTTCCTGCATGGCAATGGCGCCGAACGGCAGAAGCGCGCGACGGTTCTTCGACACCGACTGCCAGGCGGGATCCTTGCTGTCCTTGGCCGTCAGAACCAGTTCGAGGAAATTGAGCATGTCGCCGGTCGGCAGTTCATAGCCCTGCATCATGTGCAGCGGATACTGCGTCATTTCCATGTGCAGCTTGGCAATGTTGCGCCAGGTGCCGCCGACGGCATAGAAGGTGCGCCCCTCGCCGTTGGCGAGAAGCTTTGCATCCTTCACCAGGCTGCGCGCCAATGTGCGCGCCTTGGCAAGAGAACCGCCGGAGGTTTCCGACAGGCGCAGGCCACCGAGCGGCAGCGTGATTCCCTTGCCGCATTCGCGGCCCTTGATATCGATGAGTTCGAGCGAGCCGCCGCCGAGATCACCGGCAATGCCATCCACGCCGTTGAAGCCGCTGATCACGCCGAGCGCCGAATAAAGCGCTTCCTCCTCGCCGGAGAGTACCTGAACCGGCTGTCCGAGAATGGCCTGCGCTTCGGCAATGAAGGCTGCACCATTGCTCGCTTCGCGGGCGGCAGCCGTGGCCAGCACGTAGACATGCGTGGCACGCGCCTGGTCCGACAGGGCGCGGAAACGACGAAGAGCATGCAGAGCGCGCGCAACCGCTTCCTCGTCCATGCGGCCGGTGGAGCCAAGCCCTTTGCCGAGACCACACAAGACCTTCTCGTTGAAGAGAACCGCAGGCGCGCGCGACAGGTCTTCGTAAACGACCAGGCGAACCGAATTGGAGCCGATGTCGACAACGGAGACAGGAGCGCTTCCGGGGAGACGCCCCTGAGCTTCAGATCGTACCATGCATCACTATTTCTTGCGTCCGGACATAACGCCAGCAATCAGCTTCGGCGCGCTTGACTTCAGGGCTTCCCCGCGCCCCGAAAGGCTGGGATTGGTCATAAAATAGTGTTGCGCGTTGAAAGGTTCCTCGCCCTTTCGGACCTCCATACGGCGCGACGTACCATCCGGCAATATCTCGTAGCTCTGCTGGTTGTCAATCAGGTTGCCGAGCATGATCTGCGAAAGCACCTGCTCATGCACAGTCGGGTTGGTGAGCGGCACCAGCGTCTCGACGCGCCGGTCGAGATTGCGCGGCATCATGTCGGCCGAGCCGATATAGACGAGCGCATTCTCCGAGGGCAGGCCATGGCCGTTGCCGAAGCAGAAGATGCGGCTGTGCTCGAGGAAACGCCCGACGATGGATTTGACGCGGATATTGTCCGACAGTCCCGGGACCTGGGGTCTGAGGCAGCAGATGCCGCGGATGACGAGATCCACATCGACGCCGGCGCGGCTTGCGCGGTAAAGCGCATCGATGATTTCCGGATCGACCAGCGCATTCATCTTCATCCAGATGGCAGCCGGCCGGCCTTCCTGCGCATGCACGATCTCCTCCTCGATATGCTTGAGGATGCGCGGGCGCAGCGTATAGGGCGAGACGGCGAGCTTCATGCTTTCGGCCGGCTCGCCATAGCCGGTGATGAAGTTGAAGATGTTGGACATGTCATGGGCAATCTTCGGATTGCAGGTGAAGAAGGACAGGTCAGTGTAGATCTTGGCGGTGACCGGATGGTAATTGCCGGTGCCGAGGTGGCAATAGGTGCGCAGCTTGCCGTCCTCGCGGCGCACGACCATCGACATCTTGGCATGCGTCTTCAGTTCGATGAAGCCGAACACCACCTGCACGCCGGCGCGCTCGAGGTCGCGCGCCCAGCGGATATTGGCCTCTTCGTCAAACCGCGCTTTCAGTTCGACCAGCGCCGTCACCGACTTGCCCATTTCGGCCGCGTCGATGAGGGCGCGCACGATCGGGCTGTCATTGGATGTGCGGTAGAGCGTCTGCTTGATGGCGAGCACGTCCGGATCGCGGGCGGCCTGGATCAGGAACTGCACAACCACGTCGAAACTTTCGTACGGATGATGGACCACCATGTCCTTTTCGCGGATGGCGGCAAGGCAGTCGCCAGCGTGTTCACGGACACGCTCGGGAAATCGGGCGTTGTAAGGTTCAAACCGCAGGTCGTCGCGCGGCGCCTTGGTGATTTCCGACAGCGTATTGAGCGCAAGAAGCCCCGGAAGGACGGCGACGCGATTGTCGGGGACGCCCAGTTCCTGCACGACGAACTGGCGCAGCGAGGCCGGCATTTCCGAATCGGTCTCGATGCGGATGACCTTGCCGCGGCGGCGGCGCTTCAGCGCCGTCTCGAAGAAACGCACGAGGTCTTCGGCCTCTTCCTCCACCTCGATATCGCTGTCGCGGATGATGCGGAAGGTGCCGGCGCCCTTCACGACATAGCCGGGGAACAGCCGGTCGATGAACATCGACACGACGTCTTCCAGCGTGATGTAACGAATGGTCTGGCCCTCGTCGGGCAGCCGGATGAAGCGGTCGAGCGCCGGCGGCAGGCGCAAGAGGCCGGTCATCGGCTCGCGGCCGCTCTTGCTGTCGAGCTGCAGGCCCATGGTGAAGCCGAGATTGGGGATGAAAGGGAACGGATGGGCCGGATCGATGGAAAGCGGCGTCAGAACCGGGAAGAGGTCGTCCTCGAAATCAGTCGCCAGCCAGTTTCGATCCTCTTCGGAGAGCGCTGCCGGACGAACGATGAGAATATCTTCCTTGGCCATATACTGCTGGAGAACGGCAAGCGAGGCCTGCTGCTCCATCTGCAGGTTGTCGATTTCCTTCAGGATGTCTTCCAGCTGCTCGGCAGGTGTCTTTCCGTCATGGCTGCGCACGACGATACCCTGGCGGATCTGGCCTTCGAGACCGGCGACGCGCACCATGAAGAATTCATCGAGATTGGCAGCGGAGATGGACAGGAAGCGCACGCGCTCCAGCAGCGGGTGGGCCGTGTTCAGTGTCTCTTCCAGAACGCGGCGGTTGAACTGCAGCCAGGAAAATTCACGGTTGACGAACCGTTCCGCACTGTTCAGCAGATCGACGGCCTCGGATGCGGACTCTGCCGGCTGCGTTTCGGAAATCTGGTCCATCACTACCCCCTCTGTAAGCCGGGCACCGGCCAAACGGATTGCCCCAGCGCCCGCCTACAATGTTTCAACGACGAAACAATGACAGTCAATCATCGCCGTCGCGTCTGGCGAAGCTTTCCAGCACTTCGGCCGCCAGCATGCGCGTGATGCGCGTGCCGCGCGCCAGCGCCAACCGGTCGAGTCGGTCGACCACGCCCTGTGCTGCCTCCATCGAGCGCTCCATGCGCTGGACGATATAGGCGACAATCCGGTCGTCGATGTGGAGCTGGCGGTCGGCAAAGAGCTTGATGATCACCTGCCCGAGCAGGTCCTCGTCCGGCTCGCCGATCTCGACCACGGTCGCCGCCTTCAGCCGCGAGCGCAGGTCCGGCAGGCTGACCGACCATGACATCGGCCAGAGCCGCGCCGTCATCAGAAGGCTGGTGCGATGTTCCTTGACGCTGTTGATGACGTGAAACAGGGCGTTTTCGTCAAAGCCGCTGCGGTCGGCATCCTCAAACAGCACCGGTCCGGCCGCTGCCTGCATGGCCGCGTCGCCGCCCGCCATCGGATGGATGGCGGTGGCGCCGGATTTTTCGCGCCAGATGCTGGCGAGATGCGACTTGCCGCTGCCGGCGGGCCCCGTCAGGATCACCACCGGCGACGGCCAGTGCGGCCAGGCATCGATGATGGCGACGGCGGCGCTGACGGGCGCTGCAATCAACAGGTCGTCGCGGCCGGTTGCCGCATCATGGGTCAGCGCCAGCGGCAATTGTTCCGCGCGCTGACGCTTCAGTTTGTCCAGCGTCTCTGTCATGTGGATGTCGGGGGCTCGTCACGCTCACTGAGGACCCTGCCCTCCACACTGCGCTTGTCGTCCCAGGGCAGCGCGGAGGAATGGCCGAAATAAATGTCGCTTTGAAGATATCGCGAGATCGCAAACCGGACAAGCACGCCGACGACGGCGGCCGCCGGCACGGCGATCAACAGGCCGACGAAGCCGAACATGGCGCCAAAGGCCAGAAGCGCAAACATCAGCCAGACCGGATGCAGGCCGACGCTGGAGCCGACAAGCTTCGGCTGCAGAATATTGCCCTCAATGAACTGGCCGAGGAAGAAGACGCACATGGTGGCAATGACCCACCCATAGTCCGGCCAGAACTGCATGAGCGCCACGCCGACCGCCATAACCAGCCCGACAAGCGACCCGATATAGGGAATGAAGGAGATCATGCCGGCGACGAAACCGATGAGCAGGCCGAAATTGAGCCCGACCAACGACAGGCCGACCGCATAGAAAATGCCGAGGATGAGGCAGAGCGAGCCCTGCCCGCGGATGAAGCCCGACACCGCCTCGTCCATCTCGTGGGCGAGCTGGCGCACGGTAGCCACCTGATCGCGCGGGATCCAGCTGTCGACCTTGGCGACCATGCGGTCCCAGTCCAAGAGGATGTAGAAGGCAACGACGGGCGTGACAACGAGCAGCGAAATGATGTCGACAATGGTCTTGCCGGAATTCCAGATCTGGTTGAGCAGGCTGCCGAGGAAGCCGGCACCCTCCGTCATCAGGCTGGAAAAGTTTTCCTTCACCGCCTCGATCTGCGTCACCATCCACTTGGGCAGGAAGGAGTTCTGCGGGCTTGCGATCAGCTGCTGCAGCTGCGTCACATATTGCGGCAGGCTCTGGGCGAACTGGTTGAACTGGCTGATGATGAGCGGGATCAGCACCATCAGCGCCACGGTGAACATCAGCACGAAACTGATGAGGATGACGACCGTTGCCATCAGGCGGCTCAAGCCCCGCCGCTCCAGCCAGTCGGCTACCGGATCGAGGAAATAGGCAAGCGCCATGCCCGCCACGAAGGGCAGGAGGATGGTGCGGAAGGCCAGGAGAAAGATCACGAAGGCAAGAAGCGCCGCGAGCCAGAACAGCACGTAACGCCTGAGGCTTGCGCCACTGATATGATAGGCCATGTGCATCCGGTCCCTTTGCGTCACTTCACGAGAAGTGGGATAGGCCGGTGCCGACGGCAAGGTCAAGACGGTTGCGAAATGCCCCGGCAATCACGATTGGACACCTTGGAAAACAGGGGTTTCGCCGGCCAGGTGCTTGCATATCGCCGCGTCCCGTGCAATGGCGACCGCTTCCGGGCAGATCCCGCGACCGGCCGGCCGTTTCAGTGCAGGCTTCCGGAGGCGGAATGGCCTTTTTCATTGGCGCAGGTTCTTGTCGCACCCGCGAGCGCTGCCTTTCGAGAACCTGCCGGGCACGAGCGGAGACAGGCGATGAGCACAGCAGGCAAGAACGGTCTCACCTACAGCGATGCGGGCGTCGATATCGATGCCGGAAACCTGATGGTGGAAAAGATCAAGCCGGCCGTGCGCTCCACGCGCCGCCCCGGCGCCGATGGCGAAATCGGCGGTTTTGGCGGGTTGTTCGACCTGAAGGCTGCAGGTTTTACCGATCCGGTTCTGGTGGCTGCCAATGACGGCGTCGGCACCAAGCTGAAGATCGCCATCGACGCCGACCGCCACGACACCGTAGGTATCGATCTGGTGGCCATGTGCGTCAACGACCTCGTCGTGCAGGGTGCAGAACCGCTGTTCTTCCTCGATTATTTCGCAACCGGCAAGCTGAACCCTGACCAGGGTGCGGCGATCGTTCTCGGCATTGCCGATGGCTGCCGCCAGGCCGGCTGCGCGCTGATCGGTGGCGAGACCGCCGAAATGCCCGGCATGTACCGCGATGGCGATTACGATCTGGCAGGTTTTGCCGTCGGCGCTGCCGAACGCGGCCAGCTTCTGCCGACCGGCGACCTGCAGGCCGGCGACCTCATTCTCGGCCTTGCCTCCTCGGGGGTACATTCCAACGGTTATTCGCTGGTGCGCAAGATCGTCGAGCTTTCGGGCCTTGGCTGGGATGCGCCGGCCCCGTTTGCCGAAGGCAAGACGCTTGGCGAAGCACTGCTGACGCCGACCCGCATCTATGTAAAGCCGCTCCTGAAGGCGATCCGCGAGACGGGAGCGCTCAAAGCGCTGGCCCATATCACCGGCGGCGGTTTTCCCGACAATATTCCGCGCGTCCTGCCGGATCATCTGGCCGCCGAAATCGATCTCGACAGCATTCCTGTGCCGCCGGTGTTCTCGTGGCTTGCCAAAACCGGTGGCGTCGAAGCCCATGAAATGCTGCGCACCTTCAACTGCGGCGTCGGGATGATTGCCGTCGTTGCGCCGGAGAATGCGGCTGCCGTGACCGAGGTTCTCAACGCAGAAGGCGAGATCGTCGTGCCGCTCGGCCGCATGGTGGCGCGCACGGAAGGGGCCGCCGGCACGATCTACACGGGCACGCTTGCCCTATGAGCCCGGTCCGCAAGCGCGTCGTCGTTCTGATTTCCGGCGGCGGCTCCAACATGCTGGCGCTGGCGGAGGCGATGGCGGCTGCCGATTTTCCAGCCGAGATCGTCGGTGTGATCGCCGACAAGAAAACCGCCGGCGGTCTTTCGAAGGCCGAGGCGCGCGGCATAAAAACCTTTGCCTTCGAGCGGCGCGATTTTGCCGACAAGGCAGCCCATGAGGCGGCCATTCTTTCCGCACTTGCCGGGCTTCAGCCGGATCTCGTCTGCCTTGCCGGTTATATGCGGCTTCTGTCGGCGGATTTCATCCGGCCCTATGCGGGCAAAATTCTCAACATCCACCCGTCGCTGCTGCCGCTGTTTCCCGGCCTGCACACCCATCAGCGGGCGCTCGATGCCGGCATGCTGGTCACCGGCTGCACGGTGCATTTCGTCACCGAAGGCATGGACGAAGGCCCGGTGATTGCCCAATCCGTCGTGCCGATCCTGCCCGGCGACACCGCCGAGACGCTGGCGGCGCGACTGCTTGCCGTCGAACACCGCACCTATCCGCTGGCGCTGAAACTGGTGGCGGAAGGCCGCGTGCAGATGCTGACGGATGGCAGCGTCCAGCGCGACGGCGCCGTGGTGGATGCCGGCGCAAGCCTGATCAGCGCCTGAGAAAACCTCAGGCGCCAAGCGCGCCAAGGCTGCGATAGATCACATAGGCGGCGACGACAAAGATGACGCCGGCAAAGATACGGTTCAGCACGTTTTTGTAGGTGCAGAGCCAGGTTGAGGCGATTGTGCCGATGACACCTCCGATCACGCCGCCCAGAATGAATTCGCCGGCCAGCGGCCAATCGACCAGCCCCGAGAGCGCGTAATTGAACGCCGTCGCAAGCCCGAACGCCGTAACCGCCATCAGCGATGTGCCGATGGCATCGATCATCGGCATGCCCGTTGCAAACATCAGCGCCGGAACGATGAGAAAGCCGCCGCCGATGCCGAAGAAGCCGGAGGCTGCCCCGGTTGCGACGGCAACGGCTGCCGTCAGCGCGCAGGTGGCAAGATCATCCTTGCGCACAAGGGTTTCCACCGCGACAGGTCGCTTGCGCAGCATCAACACGCCGACGACAATCATCACGAGGCCGAAGAGCAGCAGAAGCTTGGAGCCGTCTATGGCCTTGCCAAGCGTGGAGCCGCCAAAGGCGCCCGCCACGCCGAACACTGAAAATACCAGCCCGCAGCGCCAGCGGACATGGCCCTTCATGGCATGGTTGGCAAAATTGGCCGCCGCGTTGACAGCAACCGCGAGCGCACCGGTGCCGATCGCCACATGCGGTGAGGTGACCCCCACCACGTAGAGCAGGAGCGGCGTGGCAAGGATCGAACCGCCACCGCCGAGAAGTCCGAGCGTGAAGCCGACGAGACTGCCCGAGCCGATAGCGGCAACCAGCATATCCGTCATCACACGCGCCCCGATAGGAAGCGGTCGTGGATGACCATGCCGGCGATCATGGCCAGAACGAAGACGGCAATCGGCATGAGGCCGAGCGAGAGCGCCGCAAGCGCCGGCCCCGGGCAGAGGCCGCCAAGCCCCCAGCCAATGCCGAAGATGGCCGAGCCGAGAACCAGCGGCCGGTCGATCACCCGATTCGTCGGGATCTGGAATTTTTCAGAAAGCACGGGCTTTGCCATGCGGCGCACCAGAACCATCCCGGCCATGGCGACCGAAACGGCACCGCCGAGCACAAAGGCAAGGCTAGGATCCCAGGCGCCGAACAGATCGAGGAAGCCCTGGACGCGAGCCGGATCGAGCATACCCGAGAGCGACAGCCCGAAGGCAAACAGAGCGCCGCAGCCGAGGGCGGCGAGAGGTTGGCGAAGATCCACGCTCATCCGACGATCCTCAACAGGGTGACGGTGGCGATGCCGCTTGCAAGAAAAGTTGCGACGGCCACCATGGAGCGGGGCGAGAGCCGGCCAAGGCCCAAAACGCCATGGCCGCTGGTGCAGCCCGAGCCCATGCGCGAGCCGATGCCGACGAGAAGTCCCGCAACGATGAGAAGCGGCGTCGAGGCGACAAGCGTGACGGAGGGCAACGCCCCGAAGACCAGCGCATACAGCAAAGGACCGATGACGAGCCCCAGCACGAAGGCACCGTTCAGGAGAACGGTATGACCGCCGGCCAGTCGGCCCAAAATGCCGCTGATGCCGGCGATACGACCGGTCAGGATGAGATAGGAAATGGCGGACAATCCGATCAGCAGGCCACCGCAGAGGGATGCAACATAGCCGATCATGGCGACACCTCATCGGCGCAGAAGATCGTGAAGAGGGCAGCGATCAGCTGCGCCGTCTTTGCCTCCGTCAGGCGGTAGAACACCTGCTTGCCCTCCTTGCGTGTTTCCACGATGCCGGCTTCCCGAAGCACGGTCAGCTGCTGGGAGAGTGTCGGCTGGTGCAGGTCGAGTTTTTCTTCGAGCGCGCCGACGGAGTATTCACCCTCGACCAGGGTGCAGACCAGCATCAGGCGCGCCGGATGGGCGAGCACCTTCAGATGGCCGGCCACTTCCGTGGCGCGCGCCTCCATGGCCTGCGGGGTCATGCCGGACATGGCCTTAAGGCTTGAAAAGTCCATCACCATACGGCCCCTTCCAGTGCGTCGAGCGGGATCTTCAGATAGCGCCGGCCATTGTCTTCCGGTTCCGGCAGGCGTCCGCCGCGCACATTGACCTGAAGCGCATGCAGGATGAGCTTGGGCATCGGCAGGGTGCGGTCGCGCGCCTCGCGCAGTTCAACGAAACCTGCCTTGTCGATTCCCGCCAGATGCGGGTTCTGCGCCTTCTGCTGCGCAACCGTGCTTTCGTAGCGCACATGGCGCCCGCCCGGCTGGTAGTCATGGCCGGTAAACAGCCGGGTCTCGTCCGGTAGGGCAAGGATTGCGGAAATCGATGCATACAGGGCTTCGGAACTGCCGCCCGGGAAATCGGCGCGCGCCGTGCCGCTGTCGGGCATGAACAGCGTATCGTGGACGAAGGCGGCATCGCCGATGACATAGGTGATGGAAGCCAGCGTATGGCCGGGCGAAAACATGACCCGCGCAGAAAGCGTGCCGATGGAAAAGGTTTCACCGTCGCCAAACAGCCGATCCCATTGCGAGCCATCCGTGGCGAGAGAAGGCCAGTTGTAAAAACCCTTCCAGAGCTTTTGCACCTCGACCACATGATCGCCGATGGCAGACGGTGCGCCGGTTTTTTGCTTCAGGTAGAAGGCTGCGGAAAAATGATCGGCATGGGGATGCGTGTCGAGGATCCACTCCACCGTCAGCCCTTCGGCGGCAATGTAAGCGAGGATTCGGTCGGCGTTTTCGGTCGAGGTCTGGCCGGATTTTTCGTCATAATCGAGAACCGGATCGATGATGGCGCATCGGCGGGTCGCCGGATCGGAGACGACATACTGGACGCTCCAGGTGCGCGGATCGAAGAAGGCCTTCACCCGGGGGCTCTTGCCGGCGCGGTTTTGCAGCCAGTTGACGGCAGGTGACAGGTCGAAACCGTGGGTCTCGCCAAAGGCCGTAACATCCGCCAACGCCATGCGCCCGTCGATCACCTCGACCAGAACATAAAGCAGAAGCGCCCGCATGCCGCTTTTGCAATGGGCAAGCACCGGCCCCTTGCTCTCAGCAAGGGCTGCGCGAAAGGCATCGACATCAGCTTCGGTCAGATCGGCAACGGTCACGGGAATGAAGCGGTAGTTGAGGCCTGAATCCTCGGCCGCCCGCTTTTCCGCCTTGCTGCCGGGCGCACCCTCCTCCGCATCCGGCCGCAGGTTGATCAGGCAACGGGTGCCGTTTGCGCCAAGGTCTGCAATCTCCGCCAGCGCCGGCTGGTCGGAAATGCTGAAGAGTAAGTTGACGACAATGGTCTTCATGGCGACGTCCTCAATATACATTATATAATTTCATATAATGTATATTGACATGAGGCGCAACCACGATGTCAAACGAAAAAGGTCCGCCGGGGGGCGAGCCGCAGACGGCAAAACGAGTGCGGCGCGCCGCCCTTGAACTCAGGCCAGCGTCTGGCGGTTCAGCACCAGCCAGTGCAGGAGCATGATGGTCTTGCCATCACAGATTTCGCCGCTCTCGATCATCGAAAGCGCCTGCGAGACCGGAACTTCCATCACTTCGATATCCTCGTTTTCGTCGTCCAGGCCACCACCCTCAGCAACCCGGTCGCTGGTATCGATGGCGGCCGCAAAGAAATGCACGAGTTCCGTGACGGCACCGGGCGACATGAAGCACTTGAACAGGAACTTGACGTCGCGCACCTGATAGCCGGTTTCCTCGATCGCCTCGCGGCGGATCGCCTCTTCCGGCTGGTCGCCGTCCAGAAGGCCGGCCGGCGTCTCGATCATCCAGCCGGAATGGCCGTTGAGGAAGGCGGGCATACGGAATTGGCGCACCAGCACCACCACATCGCGCCTGAGATCATAAAGTAGGATGGTGGCGCCATTGCCGCGATCATAGACCTCGCGGTCGAGCCGATGGGTGCGGCCTTTGGCATCGGTGTAATCGAAGGTCACCTTGTTCAGAAGATACCAGTTGTCGGAAAGAAGCTTCTTCTCGACGATCTCGATCTTCACCTTATCCGCATTCGTCATGCATTGTCCTTTAAAAGCCAGACGCGATTGTCGTGGACTGCCGCGCCACCATAGGGGGCAACCGGATCGGCACCGGTCAGGATGTTGATGCCCTCGCCATCGAGATGCGCCTTGTTCGGCCAGAGCCCTTCGGCCACCAGAACGCCGCGCCGGGCGCCGGATGTGATCTTCGCATGGATGCGGAGCGAGCCGCGGGGATTGCCGATGCGGACAATATCTCCATCAGCGATCGAAAGCGCTGCGGCATCATCGGGATGCACCATCACCTCCGGGCGGCCTTCCTTGTCGCGCGAGGTCTTCGTCTCGGCAAAGGTGGAGTTCAGGAAATTGCGCGCGGGCGACGTTGCCAGGCGGAAGGGATGCGCCGCGTTGGCCACCTCGATCACGTCCACCTGGTCGGGGAACGTCGGCAGTTGCTGATAGGGGCCAAGCGCCCCAAGGCTTGCCGGCGTCTTGTTGGGAGACGGGCCATTTTCCCAATCTGGGCAGAAGCGGAATTTCCGGTCCGCATAGCCAAAACCGTTCAGATAATGCGCGTCCTCGAAGGCCGGCTGACAGTCGATCCACTTGTCGACAAGAAGCTGTTCATAGCCCGGATAGCCGTTGGGCAGCAGCATGCGGTCAATATGTTCGCGCTCGGTGAGGCCGAATCCCGGATAGTCCGAGACGCCGAGGCGCTTTGCCAGTTCCTCGATGACGAAGAGATTGGTGCGCACCGTCGCCGGCGGCTCGACCAGTTTCGGGCCGAGAAGGATGTGGTTCTGCCCACCGGCGCGGTAGAGATCGTCATGTTCGACGAACATGGTGGCGGGAAGCACGATATCGGCCATCTCGGCCGTTTCGGTCATGAAATGCTCGTGGACGGCGGAAAACAGGTCCGGCCGGGCAAAGCCCTCGCGCACCAACCGCTGTTCCGGCGCAATATTCATCGGATTGGTGTTCTGGATGAGAAGCGCCGTCACCGGGCCGCGATGGCGAAGCGCCACAGCATCACCGGTCAGCACGCGGCCGATCTGCGACTGGTCGAGCATGCGCACGTCAGGGTCCATGTAGGACGTGCCCATCAGTTCGCGCTTGTCGAGCTTGAAGATTTCGCCATTGTTATGAAAAGCGCCGCCGCCTTCATATTGCCAGGAACCGAGAACGGTGGCGAGAGACAGCGCCGCATGCATGGCAACGCTGCCGTTGCGCTGGCGGGTAAAACCGTAGCCGAGGCGGAAGAAGGTCTTTTTCGTTGTGCCGACCAGCCGGCCGAACGCCTCGATCTCTTCCACCGAAAGCCCTGTTATGGCCGAGGCCCAGTGCGGCGTCCGGGTTTCAAGATGCGCTTCAAGCCCTGCCGGATCGTCGGCGAATTTCTGCATATAGGCGTGGTCGGCATACCCGTCGCGGAAGGCGATATGCATGAGCGCGCAGGCAAGCGCTGCATCCGTGCCGGGCTTCAGCACGATCTTCACGTCCGCCTGCTTCATCGTCGGGCTGTCATAGACATCGACCACGACGATCTTTGCGCCGCGCTCCTTGCGGGCCTTGATCGCGTGGGTCATCACATTGACCTGGGTGGCGACCGGATTGGTGCCCCAGATGACGACGCAATCGGATTTCGCCATTTCGCGCGGATCGGGGCCGCGCAGCGCACCGGTTCCCATCACATAGCCGGTCCAGGCCATGTTGGTGCAGATCGAGCCGAAGAAGCCGGAATAGCGCTTGGCATGGCGCAACCGCTCGATGGAATCGCGCTGCACCTGCCCCATCGTGCCGGCGTAGAAATAGGGCCAGATGGCCTCAGGCCCGTGTGCGGCCTCCGCCTTGACGAAGGCATCTGCAATCTCGTCGAGCGCGGCTTCCCAGGAAATCTCCTGCCAGGCGCCCTCCCCCTTGCCGCCCAGCCGACGCTTCGGCGTCATCAGGCGGCCGGGATGGTAGAGACGCTCGGCATAACGGGCGACCTTGGCGCAGATGACGCCGGCCGTATAGCTGTTGGCGTTCGCGCCCCGCACCCGGCCGATGCGGCCATCGGGCGTCAGATCGATATCGAGCGCACAGGCGGAGGGACAGTCATGCGGGCACACCGTATGACCAATGGCAGATTTGGCGGAGATCGGGGTCGTCACGTTCATGCCTTTCCTATAGGACAGGACAAGCGTCGCCAAAAGCGCCTTTTGCGATGCATCAATTCTATTGACGCCACCCAGCAGGCTTTCTCATGAACTATCGGCATATCTATCACGCCGGCAATTTTGCCGATGTCCTCAAACACGCGGTGCTGTGCCTTCTGGTGCGCCACATGCAGAAGAAGGACAAGGCCTTTCGCGTGCTCGATACCCATGCCGGCATCGGCCTCTACGACCTGTCGTCGGAAGAAGCGCAGAAGACCGGCGAATGGCGCGACGGCATCGGCCGGCTGATGGCGGCTGATCTGCAGGCGCCGGTCGCCGCCGTTCTGTCTCCCTATCTCGACGCCGTGCGCGAACTCAATCCAACCGGCGACATCTCCCGTTATCCCGGCTCGCCAAAAATTGCGCGCATGCTGTTTCGTCCGCAGGACCGGCTGGCGGCGATGGAACTGCACCCGGAGGATTACGGCCGCCTGTCGCGCCTGTTCGAGGGGGATTATCAGGTGCGCGTCACCGAACTGGATGGCTGGCTGTCGCTCGGCGCCCATCTGCCGCCAAAGGAAAAGCGCGGCATCATCCTCGTCGATCCGCCCTTCGAGATCGACGGCGAGTATGACCGGCTGGTGAACGGGCTTGCCACCGCCTATCGCCGTTTTCCCGGCGGCACCTATTGCCTCTGGTATCCGCTGAAGAAGGGGGCGCCGATCCGCCGCTTCCACGAGGACCTGCAGGCGCTTCAGATTCCAAAGATGCTGTGCACGGAGCTTTCCGTGAAAAGCGACCGCGACGGCACCGGTCTCTCCGGCTCCGGCCTTGTCATCGTCAACCCGCCGTTTACGCTGAAAGCCGACCTGCATGTGATCCTGCCGGTGATCAAGGATGTGCTGGCGCAGGATCGCTATGCCTCGCAGCGCGCCTTCTGGCTGCGCGGCGAAGAGGCGCCCGAAGAGACCTGACCGGCCGACCTCATCGCGCGGCCCGACCGGTGGCTTGACCGGGCGGGCCGGGCTGGGACATGGTGCCGGCATTTCCTGGGAGGTTTTCATGGTGTTCCGTCCCGTTTGCGCCCTGCTCGTGATGCTTCTTGCCGCAATTGCCCTGCCGGCGAGCGCTCAGGATCGCCCGTCCGGCTTCGACTTCTATGTGCTGTCGCTGTCGTGGTCGCCGTCCTATTGCGGTTCGGCCAAGGGCAAGACCAGCCCGGAGCAATGCGGGCCGGACAAGGCCTTCGGTTTCATCGCGCATGGTCTGTGGCCCCAGAACGAAAAGGGCTATCCGGAAACCTGCGCCACGAAAGAGCCGCGGCGCGTACCGGAAGAGCTTGGCCGCGCCTATTTCGACATCATGCCGTCGATGGGGCTGATCGGCCATGAGTGGCGCAAGCACGGCTCCTGCTCGGGCCTCTCCCAGAAAGCCTATCTCGACACCACCCGCGCAGCCTTCGAGCGCATCAGGCTTCCTGCCGAGATTGTCGCCGCAGACAGCGCAAAAACCTATTCGGCAGAAGCCATCGAGCAGAGTTTTATCGCCGCCAATCCGGGGCTTCGCCCGGAAGGCATTGCGGTGACCTGCGAGGCAAGCCGCCTTGAGGAAGTGCGCATCTGCCTTGCCAAGGATCTTTCCTTCCGCACCTGCCCGGAGGTGGATGCCAAGGCCTGCTCGCTCAAACGCATCACCGTGCCGCCGGCACGCTGACCTTTACGACCCACAGGACAGACAAGATGAAACTGCTCTACTCCCCCGCCTCGCCCTATTCGGCCAAATGCCGCATGGCTGCCCGCCATCTCGGCATCACGATAGACGAGGTGAAGACCGACACCGGCGCTGCGCCGGCCGAACTGATCGACAACAACCCGCTCGGCAAGATCCCCGTCCTGATCCGCGACGGCGAAAGCCCGATCTATGACAGTGTCGCCATCATGCATTATCTCGACCGGCTGTCGGAGGGTAAGCTCTATCCGGCCAAGGACGAGAAGCGCACCGATGCGGAAGTGCTGGAAGCGCTCTGCGACGGTATTACCGACTGCCTGCTTGCCATCGTTTATGAACGGCGCGGCCGCCCGGCCGAGATCGTCCACCAGCCATGGATCGACAAGCAGTGGTCGAAAGTGGAGCGCGGCCTGGATTACCTTGAAAACAACCTGCCGAAGACGGAGAAGAAGCTGAACGGCGGCCATTTCGCGCTTGCCGCGCTGATTGGCTATCTCGATCTGCGCTTTGCCGGACAATGGGCCGATGGCCGCCCCAACCTTGCCGCCTGGCCGCAGAAGTTTTCAAAGCTGTTTGCCGACTACGACAGCATGAAATCGGTCGCATAAGACCCATTGCGCCTCCCGGCGCCCCATCTCTTGCCGGTACCGTCATCTTGAGGTGCAGACATCCGCAAAGGTGAAGGCAGTGCGTGGCATCGCCTTCACCTCGCGCAATTGATCGCCGCAACAGGCACCGGACAACCGCGCGCAACTCAAATGGCACAGAAGGCCTCAAGCGCAGCAGCAGACCGGGCCGCCCCTGTCGATTCTTGACACATGGGGCGGCAGCATAAGCGCCTTAAGTATTATTCCGAAACATTCATATATAACTAAAACATTATTTGGTGATGCACAATAAATTTGAATATTAATGGCTATCTAGAAGTATAAATTGCGACTCATTGAAAAGAGTCGTATTCCTTCTTGCGTACCCGTTCTATAAAGGCCGACAGAGCAACAATTGCCAGGATCCTGTCGTGCGTCTTCTCTACACCCCCGCTTCGCCATTTTCGGCAAAGTGTCTTATGGCAGTTCGCCATTTAGGAATTGCGGTCACGGAAGTGAATGCAGCCGTTTCCGCGCCACCGCCGGAACTTATCGGCAGTAATCCTCTTGGCAGGTTTCCCATGCTGATCCGCGATGGGGAACTGCCGCTTTGCGACAGTGTCGCCATCATGCATTTCTTCGACCGGCTGACGGATGGGCAGCTCTATCCGCGCAACCCGAAGAAGCGGGCAGAGGTCGACATGCTGGAGGCGCTCTGCGACGGCATTACCGACAGCCTGATGCAGATCACCTATGAGCAGCGTTTTCGCCCGGAAGAGAAAGTTTACCAGCCCTGGCTGGACCGCCACTGGGTGAAGGTGGCGCGGGGCCTGGATTTTCTGGAATGCCATGTTCCCCGGACCGACAAGAAGCTGAATGGCGGCCATTTTGCGCTGGCGGCCCTGATCGCCTATCTGCACGTGCGCTATGCCGGACGGTGGGATGTCGGTCGCCCGCGGCTTGCCGCATGGCCGCGCGCCTTCTCGCAACTGGTCCACACGCGCACCAAGGCGGCCGCCTGAGGCAACCGGACACAACGCGCGCGAGACAAAAAGAAAGGCCGGAGGCTTCCCCCCGGCCCTTTTTCGTCGATCCGAAGATCGAAGATCAGAACTTCACGCCGATGCCGAGCTTGACCGACTGGTCGTCGAAGCCGCGCGAAACGTTGGTGCCGCCCAGGTTGTAGTCCTTGTCCTGGTAGTCGGTGTAACGGTATTCGACGCGTGCGGTGATGTTCTTGGTGACCATGGTTTCGACACCGGCGCCGACCGTGTAGCCGACCGAGGTGTTGCTGTCGGAACCGGCAGCGCTCGAGACCTTGTGATCGGCAATGGCGACACCGCCCGTGCCATAGATCATGAAGGGGTTGAAGTCATAGCCGAGGCGGGCGCGAACCGAGCCGTTGAGCTTTTCTTCGCCGGTGATGCCGTTCGAAGTGCCCTTCTGGTCGTTGTAGCCGAGGTCGGCTTCCGCACCGTAGACGATCTGGCCGCTCTGCCAGTTGTAACCGCCGTAGATGCCACCGCCCCAGCCGTCAGCGCTCGGCTCACCGGCGCCGCCCTTGACCTTGCCCCAATCGTAGGAGCCGGTGCCGCCGAGGTAGAAGCCGGACCAGTTGCTGACGGGAGCCGGGGCGTCATAGGCGGCCGGGGCTTCCGGAACCTGGGTGACGGCGTCAGCGGCCTGTGCCGATACGGCTGCAAGGCTGGCTGCGGAAACCATCAGGGTAGCAATGAGAGTACGCATAATTTTCTCCTTTTCGATGCCGGCCGGGAGGCGCTGTTTCAGTCAATGACAACGCCATTGCTCCCTGCTCGTTGAGATCGAATTTGGTGGGCAATTGAGGAATTGAAAGTACCGAATTGTGAATTGATTGCGGCAACGGGATGGCCGAATCTGGATGTTGCTTTGCCGCCACAGGCACTTTATTAACCCTAACCAAAGGTTAAACTCAGTATAAAAATGCCAATATTTCTCACGCCCGCGTGAATACATAAATACATTCCCGTAATGAAAAGCCTCGCGCATTCCGGCAATCCAGCCTCTTGATCCCGGCGTAAAGCACCGGCAAGCAATGGTGCATGCGCAACAGGCAAAAGAGGCGGGACAGACCATGGAACATTTGCCGACCGTACTTGTAACCGGCGCCGCCAGACGCATGGGACGGGCGATTGCCGAGGATCTGGCCCGCCATGGCTATGGCGTTGCCATTCACGCCGACCGCTCGTTTGCCGAGGCCGAGCAGCTTGCAGCGGAGTTGAGGGCGGAAGGTCACCGCGCCGCAGCCGTCGAGGCCGATCTTCTCGATTCGCAGGCGACGGACTCGCTGATCGATCAGGCGGCACAACAGCTCGGGCCGATCACCGGCCTCGTCAACAATGCCTCGCTGTTCGTGAGCGATACCGCAGATGCCTTCGACGCGCAGTCGTTCGACCGCCACTTTGCCATCCATGTGCGGGCGCCCTCCATCCTGTCGGCGGCGCTGCTGCGCCAGTTGCCGGAGGCGGCGAACGCCCTCATCGTCAACATCATCGACCAGCGGGTGTGGAAGCTCACGCCGCAATTCTATTCCTATACGCTCTCCAAGACGGCGCTCTGGACGGCCACGCAGACGCTGGCGCAGGCCTATGCGCCGCGCGTGCGCGTCAACGCCATCGGCCCCGGCCCCTCCTTCCGCAGCGCCCGTCAGGCGCCCGAGGATTTCCAGCGGCAGATCGATGCGCTGCCGCTGAAACGCGGTCCCGGCCCCGATGAATTCGGCCGCACGATCCGATTTCTTTTTGACACTCCGTCCATCACGGGCCAAATGATAGCCTTGGACGGAGGCCAGCACCTGGCCTGGCAAACGCCGGATGTGGCGGAGATCATTGAATGAATGGAACGAAACTGCCTGACGGTGGCGTTCTTTACGACGAAACGGACGAGGATGACGACGAGGTTGTAGCGGCCCCGGGCGAGGCTGCGCGCATGCTCTCCGGCATCGAATGGCATGCGGGGCTTCGCAACGAAAGCGGCCTCAAGGGCGCCGATCTGATTGCCGAATTCGTCAAGCACCTGCCGAACGCGCCGGGCGTCTACCGCATGTTCAACGAGGCGGGCGACGTGCTCTACGTGGGCAAGGCCCGCAGCCTGAAGAAGCGCGTGACGAATTATGCGCAAGGGCGCGTGCATTCCAACCGTCTGACCAAGATGGTGCGCGAGACCGTGCAGATGGAGTTCGTCACCACCCGCACCGAGACGGAAGCGCTGCTGCTCGAGGCGAACCTCATCAAGCGCCTGCGCCCGCGCTACAACGTGCTTCTGCGCGACGACAAGAGCTTTCCCTATATCATGCTGACCGGCGACCATCGGGCGCCGGCCATCTACAAGCATCGCGGCGCGCGTGCCCGCAAGGGCGATTATTTCGGCCCCTTTGCCTCGGCAAGCGCCGTCGGGCGCACCATCAACTCGCTGCAGCGCGCCTTCCTGTTGCGCACCTGCACCGACAGCGTCTTCGAGGCCCGCACGCGGCCCTGCCTGCTCTACCAGATCAAGCGCTGTTCCGGCCCCTGCACCCACGAGATCTCGGATGCGGACTATGGCGAGCTGGTCAACGAGGCCAAGGACTTTCTCTCAGGCCGCAGCCAGGCGGTTAAGGCAACGATTGCCCGCCAGATGACGGAAGCCTCCGACGACATGGATTTCGAGCGCGCCGCCGTCTACCGCGACCGGCTGTCAGCGCTGTCGCATGTGCAGAGCCACCAGGGCATCAATCCGGCGGGCGTAGAGGAAGCCGACGTGTTTGCCATCCATCACGAGGGCGGGCTCACCTGCATCCAGGTGTTCTTCTTCCGCGCCGGGCAGAACTGGGGCAACCAGGCTTATTTTCCGAAGGCGGATCCGCAGCTCACCGGATCGGAAGTGCTGAACGCCTTCCTCGCGCAGTTTTATGACGACAAGCCGGCGCCGCGCCAGATCCTTCTGTCCGAAACGGTCGAGGAACAGGACCTGCTGAGCCTTGCGCTGTCGGAAAAATCGACCGGCAAGATCACCATCCAGGTGCCGCAGCGCGGCGAGAAGAAGGATCTGACCGACCATGTCCTGGCCAATGCCCGCGAGGCGCATGGCCGGAAGCTGGCCGAAACGGCCTCGCAGGAGCGGCTGCTGAAAGGCTTTGCCGAGACCTTCGGCCTCGCTTACGTGCCGCGCCGCATCGAGATCTACGACAACTCCCACATCATGGGCACCAATGCGGTGGGCGGCATGGTGGTGGCGGGGCCGGAAGGGTTCGTGAAGGGCCAGTATCGCAAGTTCAACATCAAATCGACCGACATCACCCCCGGCGACGATTTTGGCATGATGCGCGAGGTGATGACGCGGCGCTTTTCGCGCCTCCTGAAGGAGGAAGGCCTGCCGGACCGCAGCGCCGCCGCCACGCAGACGGCGGACGGGCCGGACGAGGTGATCGACAGCGGCTTTCCCGCCTGGCCGGATGTCATCCTCATCGACGGCGGACAGGGCCAGATGTCGGCGGTTCGCAAAATCCTGGACGACCTCGGCATCCGTGACGTGGTGACCGCTATCGGCGTTGCCAAGGGTGTTGATCGCGATGCCGGGCGCGAGCGATTCTTTGCCGACGGCCGCAGTGATTTTTCGCTGCCGCCGCGCGATCCCGTTCTCTACTTCGTCCAGCGCATGCGCGACGAGGCGCACCGCTTTGCCATCGGCTCGCACCGGGCGCGGCGCAAGAAGGAGATGGTCAAAAATCCGCTGGACGAGATTTCCGGCATTGGCCCCGGCCGCAAGCGGGCGCTTCTGCAACATTTCGGCACCGCCAAGGCCGTGTCGCGTGCCGGCATCTCCGACCTCATGGCAGTGGAAGGGATTTCCGAAACGGTGGCCAAACAGGTCTACAACCACTTCCATGAAAACCGTACCGGCTGAGGATGCAAAGCCGCCACATTTCACACCGAGGGTGTTGACGCCTCGTCTCTGGCGTATCACTTAACAGCACATATCAGGGTAAGGTCCGTCATGGCTTCGCGCGCATACAACATTCCCAATCTTCTGACCTATGCGCGCATCCTGGCGGTTCCGCTGATCGTGGTCTGCTTTTTCATCGAGGGCCGGCTGGAAAGCTCGGATTTTGCCCGCTGGACGGGGCTTGCCATCTTCGCGGTCGCCTCGATTACCGATTATCTCGACGGTTATCTGGCCCGCATCTGGAACCAGACATCGAATATCGGACGCATGCTCGATCCGATCGCCGACAAGCTGCTGGTCGCCTCGGTGCTGCTGCTGATGGCCGCCGACGGCACGATTGCCGGCTGGTCGCTCTGGGCGGCGATCACGATTCTCTGCCGCGAAATCCTCGTTTCGGGCCTGCGCGAATATCTGGCGGCGCTGAAGGTGGCGGTGCCGGTGACGCGGATTGCCAAGTGGAAAACCGCCATCCAGATGGTGGCGATCGCCTTTCTGCTGGCCGGTCCCGCCGGCGACAAGTTCGGCTTTTACACCACCGCCACCGGCATCACCCTGCTGTGGCTTGCCGCAATCCTGACGATCTACACCGGATATGATTACTTCAAGGCCGGCCTCAAGCATGTGGTGGACGAAGAATGAAGGTTCGCATCGTCTATTTCGCCTGGGTGCGCGAGCGCATCGACAAGCCGGAGGAAGAACTGGACCTGCCGGAGACGGTGGTGACGGCGGGCGACCTTCTGCTTCATCTGAAGACGCTGGGTGATGGCTACGAGGCGGCGCTGCAATATCCCGACGTTATCCGCGTTGCCGTCAACCAGGAGCATGTCGACCACGACGAGCCGATTGCCGGCGCCCGCGAAATCGGCATCTTTCCACCGATGACGGGCGGATGAGGCCGCAAGACGCATCGCACAGAACGGCCTATCGCCGCACAACGCTGAGGCATTGTCCATGACGACCCCGATCATCCATGTCCAGCGCGAGGATTTCGACCTGCAGACGGAAATCGACCGACTGACGGCCGGGCGCATGGATATCGGCGCGGTCGTCACCTTCAGCGGCCTCTGCCGCGATGAAGGCGGCAGTCTCGACGCGCTGGAACTGGAACATTATCCCGGCATGGCAGAGGCCGAAATGCGCCGGATCGGAGCGCTTGCGATCGAGCGTTTTTCGCTCATGGGCATGACCGCCATCCACCGCTACGGCAAGATTCTGCCGGGCGAAAACATCGTTCTCGTCATCGCCTGCGCCCCGCACCGGCAGGCCGCCTTCGACGGCGCCAATTTCGTGATGGACTTCCTGAAGACCGCAGCGCCCTTCTGGAAGAAGGAGCATCTGGCAGACGGTACCGCCGGCGGCTGGGTCTCGGCCAAGGATGCCGACGATGCGGCGCGCGACAAATGGGCAAAGGGCTAAGCCCGCTCACACCGGCCTCCCTCACACCGGCCCCCTTTCCCGCCGGCTGATCACCAGCAGCGTTGCAAGAGCCGCCAGCATCGCCGCATCGCGCCAGAGGGCCGGGCCGTATCCGCTCCACAGCGTTTCGCAAAGGCCGAAGAGGGCGGCACCGGCGGCCGATCGGAGCGGCTGGCTGTGCCCTCCCACGGCGGCGATCAGCACCACTTTCAGGCCAAAGGCGAGGCCGGCGCCAAAATCCATCGTGCCGTAATGGGCCGTCGCCAGGAGCCCGCACAGGGCAGCAAAGAGCGCCGCCAAGCCGTAGGCGCCGGCGCAGATGCGGGCCGAGGCCACGCCGCAAAGTTCGGCCGCCAGCGGATCGTCGCAAACCGCACGCCAGTTGCGCCCGAAGCGGCTCACCGCCAGAAACCATCCGCCGCCGGCCACCAGCATGAGAAGCAGAACACTGTTCAACGCCTGTAGGAGCGTGAGGCTCACCCGCATGTTTCCCTCGGTCCAAAGGATGAGCGGCCCGTTGAAAAAGGGGGCAAGCCAGAGTTCGCGCGTTCCGGACAACAGGCGCGCCCCCTCCATCAGCACCAGAAGCAGGCCGAGCGCAGCAACGGTCAGTGCATTGGGCGACGTCCGCGACAAGGGCGCCACCACCTGCCGTCCGATCAGCACGCCGCTTCCCGTTCCAACGAGCACCGCCAGAAGCGCACCGAGCCCCAGGGCCGCCGGAAAGTTGAGGAACAGCCGGTTCCAGCCCCAATGGGCGCCCAGCAGGAAGACGTGGCCGGAAAAGGCAAACAGCGCACCATAGGTGATATCCGCCCGCTTCGTGACGGCAAAGGCAATGACATAGCCAAAGGCGAGCGCCGCATAGAGGCTGGCGATCGGCAGGGCATTGAGCAGCTGTTGCAGGGCGTAGAGCATGGCACCTCCCCGTTCGACCGGCTTGATGAATTATAACTGGTAAAATGCCTTTTACCAGTTATATTGGCGCATGAGTTTTTCCTGGACCCCTCACCGTTTTGCCGGCGGCGCACTGGCGCTCGATGTCGCCAACAGCGTGATCCTGCGCTTTGACGCTGCCCGCAGCATCGACCGTTTCGCGGAGCCGGCACAGCTCCATGCATTTCCGCAGGCGGCACGGGAATTCTGCGCCGAACGGGCGTTGTTCGGCGAGGTGAAGCCGATCGATCCGGCAAGCAGCGAAACCTTCCTGGCGTTTCGCGAGGCGATCGACCGTCATTTCCGCGCCGACGTGCTCGGGACGCCGCAAGTGCCGCTTCTCGCCGATCTTCTGGATTGCGGCGCCCGCCTGCTGCGGCAGAACCCGGATCCGCTTGCGCTGGAATCGGCCACAGTGCATTCGGCGCTGCGGCTGCTTTCCCTGCCGCAGAAGGATCGGCTGAAGATCTGCGGCCATTGCGGCTGGCTGTTTGTCGACCGCTCGAAGAACAGGAGCCGCTTCTGGTGCGACATGACCGTCTGCGGCAACCGCGCCAAGGCCGCCCGCCATTATCGTCGCCAAAAAGGGGAACCGGAATGAACAAGAAGATGACCGTTGCGGCTCTGTGCCTGCTGATGCTTGGCGGTTGCCAGCGCGAGGTGGAAAAACTGGCCGAATTTTCCGGCCACATCTTCGTCTTCAACTACCGACTGTCGAAGGCCAATTACGTGGTGACGCTACGCCCGACAGGCCCGCTTCCGCAGGGAGGCGTGGCGATTGCCCGGTTCGACAACCCGCGTGGCGGCGCGGCGCTGGAGACACGCCAGACGCTTTACCCGGCCATGGAAAAGATCGTGCTCGAAAGCCCGGATGTGCAATGCGTGCGCGAGGGGCGATCCTACGGCGTCCACGTCGAGCTTGCCGACGGCAGCGGCAAGGTGTTGCAGCAGATGGACACGAAGGTTCTCGCCACCATCGACCAGAGCATTCTGCCGGCCCATTCCATCGTGGTCGGCCCAGCCTATGACATGAACCCGAACGTGTTCAAGGCCGGTGGCGTGATGGACCTTTCACCGGTTGAGTGCCCCTCATAAGCTGTTTCACCGCGCCCCGGCGCGGTGTTATACCAAGTGTCGATGATAGAAACCTATAGGACAGGTTTATCGAGTTTTCTGGCTAGGAGGGGTTTGAAGAGCGATGCTTTCGCATCGGTCAAGAACCTCGACAACGCCAGAAAGCTCGATAAGCCTGCCGACGGTGGGTCACGACCGGCCCCTGCCGTCGTTGCGGCGCTTGCCCGATGCGGCAGCATCGCGCTGCGCACCGCGCCTAGCCAGAAACCGGTCGTGACCCATCCTATAGGTTCCTATCATCGACACTTGGTATTACGATGGAGCGGCAAACCGCATTTGAGGAAGCATCATGCTGCGTGGCCTTTCCGCCTTCCCCCCGACACCGACCGACACGAACGGCACCGTTGACACGCAGACGCTGGCGCGGCTGATCGAACGCCTGAGCGCGGCCGGCGTCGATTCCATAGGCCTTCTCGGCAGCACCGGCGGCTACGCCTATCTGTCGCGACAGGAGCGTCGCCGGGCGGTGGAGATTGCCGCTGAGACGCTTCAGCGCCGCACGCCGCTCATCGTCGGCATCGGCGCGCTTCGCACCGACGAGGCGCAGGCGCTGGCGCGCGATGCGGCAGAGGCCGGCGCAGACGGGCTTCTGCTGGCGCCTGTCTCCTATACGCCGCTCACCGAGGACGAGGTTTTTGCGCATTTTTCCGCGGTCGCCGAAGCGACTGACCTGCCGCTCGTCATCTACAACAATCCCGGCACGACGAAATTCACCTTCAGCCCGGACCTCATCATCCGGCTGGCGGCCCTGCCGAGAATTGCCGGCGTGAAAATGCCGTTGCCGGTGGATGTAAGCTTCGAGGCCGAGATAGCCGTGCTGCGGGCGCGCCTGCCGAGCGGCTTTCCGATCGGCTATAGCGGCGACTGGGGTGCGGCCGAGGCGCTGCTGTCCGGCGCCGATGCCTGGTACAGCGTGGTTGCCGGACTTCTGCCCGCACCAGCACTGGCGCTCACTCGAGCAGCACAGGCCGGCGATACGGCAGAGGCGCACCGGCTGAACGACAGCTTCCAGCCGCTTTGGACCCTGTTTCGCCAGTTCGGCAGTTTTCGGGTTATGTATGCGATCGCCGCGGAACTTAACCTTTTCCACGCTGCCCCGCCCCGGCCGGTGCTGCCGATCCCGGCAGAGGCGATGCCGCGGGTGGTCGAGGCGCTCTCGGCCCTTAATGCCTGACAGTTTTGCAGGAGGCGGTGCACCCGCCTCCTGCCTTTGCGTCTGCTGGCCAGCAACCTTACAGCTCAAAACCCTTCCAGCACGATCTTGCCGCGTGCCTTGCCGCTTTCGAGGATCGCATGGGCGGCCTTGAGATTGGCGGCATTGATTGGCGTCAGCACCTCGGTGACGGTGGTTGCAATGCGGCCGGCATCGATGAGCGCCGAGACCTCGTCGAGGAGCTTGCCCTGCGCGTCCATGTCTGCGGTCTGGTAGAGCGAGCGGGTAAACATCAGCTCCCAGTGCAGCGAGACGGATTTGCGCTTGAAGGGCGTTGCATCCAGAACGGCCGGATCATCGATCAGACCGAAGCGGCCCTGCGGTGCGATGAGATCGGCGATGTCGGCGACATGCAGATGCGTTTCGGTGGTGGAAAACACAAAGGCCGGCGCTCCAAGCCCCAGCGCCTCGACCTGTGGCGCGAGCGGCTGCGCGTGATTGACGACATGATGCGCGCCAAGCTCGCGCACCCAGGCCTGCGTTTCCGGCCGCGATGCGGTGGCAATCACCGTCACGTCGGTCAGCGCCCGTAGCAACTGGATGGCGATGGAACCGACCCCACCCGCCCCGCCGATGACGAGAATGGCATTGGCGGCACCCGGCACCGGCCGGCGCACATCCAGTCGCTCGAACAGTATTTCCCAGGCGGTAATGGCCGTCAGCGGCAGGGCGGCCGCCTCTGCGTCCGAAAGTGTCTTGGGCTTGTGGCCGACCAGCCGCTCATCCACCAGATGAAACTGGCTGTTGGCACCCGACCGGTCCAGCGCGCCGGCATAGAACACCTGGTCGCCCGGCTTGAAGCGGGTCACCGCCTCGCCTGTCTCGACGACCTCGCCGACCGCATCCCAGCCGAGCACCTTCCAGCCATCGGGAGCGGCCGACACGCCACGACGGATCTTCGTATCGACCGGATTGACCGAAACGGCGCGCACTTCCACCAGCAGGTCCCGCCCGCTGGCCACCGGCCGTTCCTGTTCGATATCGACAAGGGCCTCCGGCCGATCGAGGGCTCCTGCGGCCTGATATGCAACTGACTTCATCGGATAGTTCCTTTCTAGGCGTTGTGTCAGCCCTCATATGTTTCTATGTTTCCAAAAAGCCAATACGTACAAAACAAGCCTATAGTGTCGAAAAGGATACCGTCATGGCCAAGGCACGCCATTCCCGCTTCGATTGCAGCCCCGGCTGCGCCGTGGAGGCGGCCGTCGGCCTTATCGACGGCAAATGGAAGTCGGTGATCCTCTTTCATCTTCTCTCCGGCACGCTGCGCTTCAACGAGATCCGCCGCATCATCGCCAATGTCACGCCGCGCATGCTGACCAACCAGTTGCGCGAACTGGAGGAGGATGGGCTGATCATCCGCACCGTCTATGCGCAGGTGCCGCCGAAGGTGGAATACAGCCTGTCGCCGCTCGGGCGCAGCATGGAGCCGGTGCTGCTGGCGCTGAAGGGATGGGGCGATGCCCATATCGGGCTCTACGGCAAGCCGAAGGGGCATGATCCGCGCGAGACGGACGTGGCCGCCTGAAATGCAAAACGCCCGCGACAGGCACTGTCACGGGCGTTTCGAAAAGCCTGAAGGCGCCGGTGAAACGACGCCTGCGACTGACACAATCAGCCGACGATTTCGGTTTCGGCGAACCAGTAGGCGATTTCCTGGGCAGCGGTTTCCGGAGCATCCGAACCGTGAACCGAGTTTTCGCCGATGGACAGCGCGAAGGTCTTGCGGATGGTGCCTTCGTCGGCGTTGGCCGGGTTGGTGGCGCCCATGATTTCGCGGTTCTTCAGGATGGCGTTTTCGCCTTCGAGAACCTGAACAATGGTCGGGCCGGACGTCATGCCTTCAACCAGTTCGCCGAAGAAGGGGCGTTCCTTGTGAACGGCGTAAAAACCTTCGGCTTCGCGCTTGCTCATCCAGACGCGCTTGGAGGCGATGACGCGCAGGCCATTGTCTTCGAAGACCTTGGTGATGGCGCCGGTCAGGTTGCGCTTGGTTGCGTCGGGCTTGATCATGGAGAAGGTGCGTTCGATCGCCATTGCCAGAAATCCTTGTTTTCTAGGGATAAGTGGGCGGTGTTTAGCCGCCCCGAATCACGAAGACAAGAGGGCCTATTGGAATTTCACGCCGCTGTCATGTGAAAGCCCGGCGCGATCAGGCAACCGCCCGGCCGACGGCGCCGTGCAGATCCAGGCACCGTTCGAACCAGAGGCTCACCGGATCATCCGCGCGAAGAGCGGCAAGCCCGGTCGTGATGCGCAGCCACTGCAGCGCGCCGAAGAGGATGTAATCGGCAAACAGCGGGCCGTCGCCGCCAAGGAAGGGCTGGAATTTCAGCATATGCCGCAAAGGCTGCAGCCGCGCCGAAAGAACTTCCGTTTCCGCCTCGCGCTCCGCCTCGAAGTCTTCAAGCTTGCGCCCGAGATACTGCTCGCGGCTCTCGCGGAAATAGACCTGATCGGTTTCGGCCAGCATGTCGTGGATGTTCTTCACCGCAAGCTTCGAGAGCACCGGATGCACCAGCGTCTGCGAAACGCCCTCGACAAAGCGCGACAGCGCCTTGCCGCCCTCCCCGGCAAACAGCGTCGGGCGATCCGGATAGGTATCTTCCAGATAGAGCGCGATGTCGAAACTGTCGCGCACCAGCAACTGCCCGTCGCGCAGGATCGGCACGGTTTTCGAAAAGCCGTTTTCGATTTTCGGCACTTCGGTAAACGGCACCGGCTTTTCGACGAAATCGAGCCCCTTGTGGGCAAGCGCCATCGACACTTTCCAGCAATGGGGCGAAAATGGCCGGCGCGGATCGCTGCCGCAGAGCGAGTAGAGAATTCTGGTCATCGGGCACCTTTGCTGTTCCTGCGTGCCATTGGACCGCGCTCACTTGCAAAGATCAAATCAGGAAATTTCATAGCAACCATCACACCTGTTTGACCGTGCCCGCGATAGGTTCGGATCCTTCAACCGACACTGGAGCCCCCCATGCCCGATCATTTCCGCATGTTTGCCGATTATAACCGCTGGGCCAATGACCGTCTCTATGAGGCCTGCGCGACGCTCAGCGACGCCGAATTTCGCGCAGACAAAGGCGCGTTCTTTCGCTCCGCCGCCGGCACGCTCAACCATCTTCTGGTCGCGGACCGGATCTGGCTCAAGCGCTTTACCGGGCAAGGCTCTGCCCCGACCTCGCTTGACGCCCCGCTCTACGAGACATTCGCCGACCTGCGCGCCGCCCGTGCAATCGAGGACCAGCGCATCATCGACTGGGTCGATACCTTGAGCGAAGCCGATCTTGCCGCCACCATTTCCTATTCGCCGGTCTCGATGCCGGGCAAGGTCGAGCTACCGCTCGGCCCGCTTCTGTCGCATGTCTTCAACCACCAGACCCATCATCGCGGCCAGGTGCACACCATCTTCACCGCCCTTGGGCACCCTTCGCTGACGCTCGATCTCGTCTATTTCCTGCTCGGGGACGGCAAGCGCTGGCAATAGGCGTGTGCCTCTCTTGCATCGCAGCAGGACTTCGGCCAAAACGCCGTCATGATCACCATTACCGACCTTTCCGCCCGCATTGCCGGCCGCCTGCTTCTCGATCACGCCAGTCTCAGCCTGCCGACCGGCATCAAGGCGGGGCTGGTGGGTCGCAATGGCGCTGGCAAATCCACCCTGTTTCGCGTCATCACCGGCGATCTGGGCTCCGAAAGCGGTTCGGTCACGCTGCCCAAGGCAGCACGTATCGGCCAGGTGGCGCAGGAGGCGCCGGGCACGGAAGATCCGCTGATCAACATCGTTCTGGCCGCCGACAAGGAGCGCACGGCGCTGATGGCGGAAGCGGAAACCGCAACCGACCCGCACCGCATCGCCGATATCCAGATGCGGCTTGTCGATATCGACGCGCATTCGGCCGAAGCGCGGGCCGCCAGCATTCTGGCCGGCCTCGGCTTCGATGCCGCAGCCCAGCTTCGCCCGGCCTCTGCCTTTTCCGGCGGCTGGCGCATGCGCGTGGCCCTCGCCGCCGTGCTCTTTTCCGAGCCCGACCTTCTGCTGCTCGACGAGCCGACAAACTATCTCGATCTCGAAGGCACGCTGTGGCTCGAAGATTACGTGCGCCGCTATCCGCACACCGTCATCATCATCAGCCATGACCGCGACCTGTTGAACAATGCGGTCAACGCCATCGTGCATCTCGACCAGAAGAAGCTCACCTTCTATCGCGGCGGCTATGACCAGTTCGAGCGCCAGAAGGCCGAGAACGACGAATTGCAGATGAAGTCCAAGGCGAAGAACGAGGCCGCGCGCAAACATTTGCAAAGCTTCATCGATCGCTTCAAGGCAAAGGCGACCAAGGCCAAGCAGGCCCAGAGCCGCGTCAAGGCGCTGGAGCGCATGGGAACGGTTGCCGCCGTCATCGAAGACCATGTGCAGCCGATCACATTTCCCGAACCGGAAAAGCAGCCCGCCTCGCCGATCATCGCCATCAATGGCGGCGCCGTCGGCTACGAGCCGGGAAAGCCGATCCTGAAAAACCTCAACCTGCGCATCGATGCGGACGACCGCATTGCGCTTCTCGGATCGAACGGCAACGGCAAGTCCACCTTCGCCAAGTTCATTTCCGGCCGCCTGCCGCCCGAAAGCGGTGACCTGCGCCTGGCGCCGAGCCTGAAGATCGGCTTTTTCGCCCAGCACCAGCTGGATGATCTCGTGCCGGAAGACACGCCGGTGGAACATGTGCGCCGCCTGATGCCGGCCGCGCCGGAAGCCAAGGTGCGCGCCCGCGTGGCGCAGATGGGCCTTGCGACGGAAAAGATGAACACCGCCGCCAAGGATCTGTCGGGTGGCGAAAAGGCGCGGCTTCTGATGGGTCTTGCCGCCTTCCACGCGCCGAACCTCCTGATCCTCGACGAGCCGACCAACCATCTCGACATCGACAGCCGCCGCGCCCTCATCGAGGCGCTCAATGATTACGATGGCGCCGTCATCCTGATTTCGCATGACCGCCACCTGATCGAGGCGACCGTCGATCGGCTCTGGTTGGTCAACAACGGCACCGTCACCACGTTCGAAGGCGATATGGAGGAATACCGCGACCTCATCGTGTCTTCGGGCAAAAAAAAAGACGAAAAGGTTGAAGTCTTAGCCGACGCCGGCAACAAGGCCGATCAGCGCAAGGCGAATGCCGAAAAGCGCGCGTCGCTTGCGCCATTGAAGAAAAAGATCAACGAAGCCGAGGCCTTGACGGCGAAACTGGAAAAACTGATTCAGGCGCTTGATCAAGAACTTGCAGATCCGGCGCTCTACGAGAAGTCTCCGGCGAAGGCGGCCGAAAAGGTCAAGCAACGGGGCGAGGCCGCCGCCAAGCTTTCGCAGGCGGAAGAGCAGTGGCTTGAACTGTCGGCCGAATACGAAGAGGCGATGGCCGGCTGAGCCTTGCTTGTGGCAGGGCCGAATATACACTACCTTGTACCTGTATATTCAAAGGGGTGAGGCCATGCCGCTTTATGTGCGCGACGAACGGGTCAACCAGCTCGCCGAACAGGCCCAGAAAATCCTGAAGGCGCCGACCAAGACCGACGCCATTCGCCAGGCGCTGGAGCGCGTGGTGAAAGAGGACGAGCAGCGCCCGCCGCTGGCCGAGCGGCTGGAGAAGATCAAGCAGCGCTATCAGGGCATGGGAACGGTCGATCCTGATTTCGATGAGAAAGCTTTTCTCGATGAAATGTGGGGCGACATCTGATGTTCCTCGATACATCGGCCATCATCGAATATTTTCTGGATGGGCCGGAATATGACCGGATTGCCGCGGCCTTGGCAAAAAGCGAAGCCGGCTTTTACGTATCGCCCACGGTCATTTTCGAGGCTACGACAGTTTTGGCCGGAAAACGTCAGATCGCCGTCGATGATGCCACAAGGCTGATCGCCAATTTTCTCGATGAACTGAACGCCGAAATCCTGCCGATCACCGGCGAAACGGCGCGCTCAGCACTTGAGGCCTTTTCGCGCTACGGCAAGGGTCGCCATCCGGCGCGCCTCAATTTCGGCGACTGTTTTTCCTATGCAGGCGCCAAGGCATCCGGTGCGGCCCTCATCTATGTCGGCGAGGATTTTCGCCGTACCGACCTCGCCTGAGCCGATACACCTCATACTTCTACAAGGAGACGCGCCATGGATCTCTTTCTCGAAAAGGACGACGATCCGCAGACGCTGGCCTTCGTTGCCGAGCGAAACGCACGCTCCGAAGAGGTGCTGACGACGCCGCAGATGCAGGCTGATGCGGCGGCCATTCAGGCCATGCTGGAGCGGCAGGACCGGTTGATCATCCCCACCCGGCGCGGCAACTGGCTGTTTGATTTCAACCGCTCGGCGGACAATCCGCTCGGCGTGCTGCGTCGCCTGCCGGCGGATCTCGCACCGCGTGCCGATGCGCCGTGGGAGACCGTCCTGGATGTGGACCAGTTCTGCGCCCGCGAAGGCAAGCGCTGGATCTTTGGCGGCTGCGTCACCTGCCCCTTCGAGCCGACGCGAGTGCTGTTGCGCCTGTCGGACGGCGGATCGGATCTGACGCGCTTTCTGGAATTCGACCTGGAGACGAAACAGGTGGTGGATGGCGGCTTCGACACACCGACCGTGCGCGCCCATGCGAGCTGGCTGAGCCGCGACGAAATCGCCTATTTCGGCTCGATCGATGCCTTTTCCGCCACGCAGTCCGGCTGGCCGCGCGTCGGCCGGCGTCTGCGGCGCGGCGAAGCACCGGCAGATGCCGAGATCCTGTTTGAAGCCGCCGAGAGCGATGTCACCGGTTATGGCTTCGTCATCGACCCGGCGCTCGGCGGTTATGAGGGGGCAGACCCACGGCAGATCCTTGTGTTCGTGAAAAGCCATGAGATCGGCAAGGTCAGCATCCATGTGGTGGATGGCGAAGGCGATGCGCGTCGCCTGCCGCTCCCGACCGAGATCGGCTTCGACATCAACCACAGCCATTGCCTGTGGCTGGCGAAGAACGACGAACAGGTGCCAGGCGGCAGTCTCGTCCTGCAGTCGCTGACGCCATTCGGTGCGCAGCCGCTGTCTTCCGAGCGTCGCATTCTGGTCGCGCCTGCGCCGGGACGTTCGGTCCATCATTTCGCGCTCCTGCGCAATTTCGCCGTCTATTCGGTCAACGACCGTCTCACGCCCTCGCTCTACGTGCTGGACATCACGCGACCGGACGCGGAGCCGCAGCGCATTGCCTTGCCCGACGGCGTCGAGGCGCTCTATTTCACGCCGCTCTATGCGGATCTGCATCTGGGCGACGACACGCTGTCGGTGATCGGCTCGGGTTTCCTGACGCCGCCCACCCGCTATACGCTGTCTTTATCCGATGCGAGTGGGCGCCCGATCACGACGCCACCGCTCCTGGTGCCGGAAGACACTTCGCCCGCCTATTTCGATGCCGAGGGCATGACGAGCGAACTTCTGGAAGCCACGTCGGAAGATGGTACCCAGGTGCCCTATCACCTCGTCCTGCCCAAGGCGTGGGCGAAGGGCGATCTGCCGGTGCTGATCTATGGCTATGGCGGCTTTTCCGCCTCGCTTGGCCCGCATTACTCCGGCACCATCGGCCGGTTTGTGGAACAGGGCGGCGCCTATGTGCAGGCCTATATCCGCGGCGGCGCGGAACTCGGGCCGCAGTGGCACACGCCCGTCAAGCGCCATGGCCGTCACAAGGCTTACGAGGATTTCGTTGCCATCGCCCGTGATCTGGTGAAACGCGGCTATTCAAAGCCGTCGCGCATTGCCGCAACTGGCGCCAGCAATGGCGGCCTGCTGACCGGCGTCATGCTGACGCGCTATCCGGACGACTTCGGCGCCATCTGGTGTCGCGTGCCGGTTCTCGACATGACGCGCTTTCATCTCTTCCCGGCCGGAAAAGCCTGGATGGACGAATATGGCAATCCGGACGATCCGGACGACCGCGCCTATCTCTTGAGCTATTCGCCGCTGCATCAGATCACGCCGGCATCGGACAAGGCCTATCCGCCGCTCTACATCGAAAGCTCGAGCAATGACGACCGGGTGCATCCCTCGCATGCGCGCCGCTTTGCCAAGGCGCTGGAAGCGGCCGGTCATCAGCCCCTCTTCCACGAATTCGGCTCCGGTGGCCATGGCGGCGCCGGCAACTCGGCGGAAATGGCGCGGCGCACGGCGATGGGCTACAGTTTCCTGCGTCAGACCATTTTGAAATGACCATCTGCCTGCGGCAGCTTACACTTGTGCATCGCCATTTCGGCCGATGAGTATTAGCCAGATGCGCGTCAGGCCAACGGCCTGACGCCGCTTTGCATCCCGTTTGCGGCGCTACCCTCTGTCTGAGAAGGAGGAAGGCCGAACGCGGATCCTTCGCCTAGGCCGCAGCCAGCGCTTTCTCGATATCCTGGATCGAATGGCCGGTCAGGTCCTTGTCGACTTCGCCGATCAGCACATCCGTGAGTGACTTGTGATAGCCCTTGCGCATTTCGCCAAGTGTGCGTGGCGATGCGACGATCACGAGGCTCTTGATCTTGCCGCTGAGCACATGGCTGTTCAGCATGGATACGACGCCGGAGCCGAACGCATCCTCGTTCTGCTGGCTGTCATCCGGATTGGCAGCGCTGCTGGGATGGCGGGCGCCGGATGAAATGACCGAATCATCGATCTCCTGCGAGTCCATGGACTTCAGCTTCGGATTTTGCGCGTCGCCATTGTTCTGGAAAAGGCTGAGTTTTTCGCCGTCTGCGACCGCAATAACCGTGTTCTGGGGAAGTTGCATCTGGGTTCTCCCTGTTCAGCAAGGCGCGTCCCGACGGGGCGGCCTTTGCCAAGTATCGATGCAAATGTAATCCCCGGGATCGTGATCCGTTCCCTGCGCCCGGTCGTTTCCCAGCGTGCATACCCGTCGAATGCGGCTGATGCGTTAGCCGCCTGCTTTGAAACGGCGCGCGCGACCAGAAGGATTTCTGCGCAGGCGCCTGCAGAACTCGTGCAAGCGAGTTCATACCGGGATGGAGAACCGGAAACCGGTTCTCCATCCCGTCCCAACGATCTGTTATGCTCCCGACGATCCGGCTCAGGCCTTGAAGACGCCGTGGACGGCAAGGGCCGACAGCGGCTGGCGCGGGCTTGGCACTTCGCGGGCTTGCAGCCCTTCAGGCAGAAGATCGGCCGGACCCTGCGTGCCGATGGCAACGGCTGCGTGCAGCACATGGTCTTCCGGCAGGTTGACGGCCTTGGCCATGGCGGCCTTGTCGAAACCGGCCATGGCATGGGCGGCAAAGCCTGCGATATGGGCCTGCAGGGCAAGATAACCCCAGGCAGCGCCGGCATCGAAGGTATGGCTGCCGTTGTCGCTGGCTTCCGTCTTGCCGGGGGCGATGAATTTCGTCGCGCTGGCAATGATCACGAGCGCCGAGGCCGTCTTTGCCCAGGTCTGGTTGAACGGCATGATCGCATCAAGGATCGGCTGCCAGACGTCATCGCCCCTCAGCGCATAGATGAAGCGCCAGGGCTGGGCATTGAAGGCGGACGGCGCCCAGCGGGCGGCTTCGAGAAGGGCCAGCAGCTCCTTCTCACTCATCGTCGCATCGGTAAAAGCCCGCGGCGACCAGCGGGCGGGAAAGACGTCTGCGACCGGGTGATCGGCCTTGCGGGTGTTGACCGGGATATTCGCGTTCATGGCATCCAGCTCCGAATGGAAAACGACCCATCAGCTAGCAAGCCCTATTGCAGCGCACAAGGGGAAAGCCGCGCGACGGGCGAACTCAGAAACGCCCCGCCGCCGATCAGGCCTTCTTGACCCAGCGCCCTTCCTGCGACTGCTGCCAGTAGGTGAGCTGGTGGCCTTGCGCCTTCAGCACCTTCCAGTGGCCGCGCGCGCCCGAAAGCTGGGCCGCGTCATACCCGTCGAAAAGGAAGACGACGCGTTCATAGGCGGAAAGATCGGCCGGCTCGGCGCCATCCACCAGAAACCGCACCGTTGCCCCATTATGGTTGGCGTCCGTCACGGTCAGGAGAACCGGCTGATGCTCGGCCATCTCCCCCTGGTCGGTGCCATGCGGGAGAAAACTTTCCTCCCGATAGGTCCACAGATGCTGGTCGAGCGCATCGCGGCGCGCCTCTCCCACCGTCTGAAGCACGACGCGCCAGCCCCGTTCGACGCTTTTTTCGAGAAGCGCCGGCAGCGCTTCTTCGAGCTTCGATTCGGTCAGATGGTAGAAGAGGACTTCGGTCATTCAGCCATCACGCCTCGTAGCGGTCGCGCACCAGCTGGTCGAGCAGGCGCACGCCATAGCCGGATCCCCAGGACTGGTTGATCTCGTTCAAGGGCGAGCCCATGGCGGTGCCGGCGACATCCAGATGCGCCCAGGGCGTTTCGCCGACGAAGCGCTTCAGAAACTGCGCAGCGGTGATCGAGCCCGCATAGCGCCCGCCACTGTTCTTCATGTCGGCGAATTTCGAATCGATGATCTTGTCGTAATCCTTGCCGAGCGGCATGCGCCACAGCTTCTCGCCGCTTTCCTCGCCGGCGGCGATGAGGCTGTTGGCCAGGTCGTCGTCGTTGGAAAACAGTCCCGCCTGCAGGTTGCCGAGCGCCACCAGGATCGCGCCGGTGAGCGTCGCCAGGTTGATCATGAAGCGCGGCTTGAAGCGCTCCTTGGTGTACCAGAGCGCATCGGCCAGAACGAGGCGGCCTTCCGCATCGGTGTTGATGATCTCGATCGTCTGCCCCGACATCGAGGTGACGATATCGCCGGGGCGCTGGGCATTGCCGTCAGGCATGTTTTCCACAAGCCCGATGATGCCGATGGCATTCACCTTCGCCTTGCGGGCGGCAAGCGTGTGCATGAGGCCGGTGACGGCGGCAGCGCCGCCCATATCGCCCTTCATGTCTTCCATGTTGGCGGCCGGCTTGATCGAGATGCCGCCGGTATCGAAGACGACGCCCTTGCCGACAAAGGCAAGCGGCGCCTCGCCGTCTGCCCCGCCGTTCCACTGCATGATGGCCATGCGGGCGGGACGCGCCGAGCCCTGGGCAACGCCGAGCAGCGCGCCCATGCCGAGCTTCGCCATCTCGGTTTCCGTGAGGATTTCCACCGCAACGCCCAGCGATTCGAGCGCCTTGGCGCGCTCGGCAAATTCGACGGGACCGAGCACGTTCGGCGGAAGGTTCACCAGCTCGCGGGCGAGATTGACGCCATCGGCCACCGCCTGCGCCGAGACCATGCGCTCCGAGGCCGCCTGATGGGCCGCCGTGACGATGGTGACGGTGACGGATTTTGCCGCCTTGTCCTCGTCATCCTTCTTCTTTGTCTTGTAGGCGTCGAAAGCATAGGCGCGCAGCAGGAGGCCGGTTGCGAAATCCACAGCCTTTTCCGGCGTGATGTCCGTGCCCGGGGCGTCGAGAAACACAGTGACAGTCTCGGCGCGCTTGACGACGCTCGATGCCTTGCCACCAGCGCGCAGCCAGTCATAGGCCGTCAGTTCGTCCGCCTTGCCAAGCCCGATCACCACGACCCGGTCGAAGGGCGACTGATGCGGCGCCAGAAGGTCCAGCACGCCCATCTGCTTGCCCGAAAAGCCCGCAATACCGGCCGCACGCGTGATGACACCGGCGGGATCAGTGACGGAATGGCCTGACGGCGCGTGATCACCCGACAGCTGCAGCGCGATGGCAAGGCCGCCATCGGCAGGAGCGGAGGGCGCGAAACGGATCGTATACTGAACAGACATGGTATCTCCGGAGGCAGAGGATATGGTCACTCGCAAGGGGCCAATCTGGGACGATGGCGCGTGAACGGCAAGGGTTGCGGCAAAAAGGTTCCACACCGGCGTCGCAATATTGTCATCGAGCTCTCTTACCCGCTAATATGACGTGCACCGATTTCCGAGGCTTACCTGTTTTGACATACACGTTCCAGTCACGCGGTCAGTTTTCGGGACGCCGCGTCCTCGTCCTCTTCCGGCGACCTGCAACCTGGCTGATGACGCTGATGGCGGCCTGGTGGTTTCTGCTTGCGATCTTTTATGCCTTCCCCACGCTCGACATTCACGTGGCGCGCACCTTCTTTACCGAAACCGCCTGCGGCGGCGAGCTGGTCGCCGGGCGGATCTGCGGCCTGTTTCCCTATTCGCAGCAATGGCTGCTGATCATCCTGCGCAAGGTTTTCTTCTACCTGCCGGTCACGGTCGCCGGTCTGCTGCTGATCCTGCTCATCCGCAACCTGCAGCACCATGGCGCGACCTATGACGCGGGCGCGACACGCCGCTATTCGATTGCGCTCTTGTCCTTCGTTGCCGGCCCCTATGTGCTGGTCAACCTCGTCCTGAAGACGATTTCCGGGCGGCCACGTCCTTACCAGACGGACCTGTTCGGCGGGGCGGACATCTTTACCGCTGCCGGCACGCTCGATGGCGCCTGCACCAACAATTGCTCGTTCATCTCGGGAGAAGCGGCCGGTGCCGGCTGGCTCGCCTGTCTGATCGTCCTGATGCCGCCGCCGCTGCGCCCGATCCTCGGGCCGCCGCTGTTTGCCATCTGCCTGATCCCGCCGGCGCTCAGGATTTCCTTCGGCGGCCACTATCTGTCGGACGTGATGCTCGGCTTCCTGTCCTCCTGCGTCGTCTATGCCGCCGTTGCCACCTATTTCCAAATGACACAGCCGGAAAAAAAACAGTGAGCACAAACGGCTTTGTGAAAAAGTCACTGTCGCCATGGCGGCGCAAATTGCATAGAACGCACATCGTGGCCGCAGTGAAGCGACGTACCGGATCAGAATGAAGCTCCTCGAACTCTACATATTGCGGCGATCCTTCCAGATGTTCCTGGTCACCCTCGTTCCGGTGCTGACCATCATCTGGACCATCCAGGTTCTGGGCCGCATCAACCTCGTCACCGATACCGGCCAGTCGATGGGGTCGTTCGCGACGCTGGCGACGTTCATCCTGCCCACCATCATCCCCGTCGTCCTGCCTTTTGCCGTGGTCATCGGCATCACGCAGACGCTGAACGCCATGAACAACGATTCGGAAATGGCCGTCATCGACGCCGCCGGTTCGCCCCGCATGGTGCTCTATCGGCCGGTGATGATGATGGCTGTCGGTCTTGCGGCACTTTCTTTCCTCATCACCAATTTCGTCGAGCCGGCCTCGCGCACCAGTGCCCGCGAAATGGTGGCAGAAGCCTATGCGGACCTTCTATCCTCGGTCATTGAGGAAAAGACCTTCCGCAGCATCGAGGACGGTCTGTATGTCCAGATTTCCGAGCGCCATTCGGGCCGCGTGCTGAAGGGCCTGTTCCTCGTCGATTACCGCGATCCCAACTGGGATCTCATCTATTATGCCCGCGAAGGCTCCATCGACGACAGCGGAACGACGCTGACCATGCGCGACGGCGAGGTGCACCGCAAGGCAAAGGACGGCCGCATTTCCGTGGTCAAGTTCCTGTCCTATGCCTTCGACCTCTCTTCCATGACCGAATCGACAGGTAACGCCACCGTCTATGCCGGCGACCGCAGCCTCCGCTTCCTGATCAACCCGGATCCGACCGACAAGGCCTTCCTCGCCTCGCCCGGAAGCTTCCGCGCCGAGTTTCATCGCCGCATGTCCGACTGGATGCTGCCGGTGGTGTTCGCGCTGGTCTCGCTGGTGGTGGCCGGCAGCGCCCGCTCCAGCCGTCGGGCGCGCCTGCATCCGATGGTGTCTGCGCTGATCATCGCCTTTGCCATCCGCTGGTTGAGCTTTTACGTGTCGAACGGCGCAAAGAACGACGCAAGCTTCGTGCCGCTCGTCTATCTGGTGCCGATCGCCTCGGCGCTGATTGCGATTTTCATGCTGGCCACCAACCGCCAGCTGAAGATGCCCGCATTCGTCTCCCATGCCGCCGGCCACTGGATGAACCGCGCCGAACGGCGCCTCACACGGGTGATGGCCGGCACAAAGGGGAGCGACAGCCGATGATCTCGCGCACCCTCAGCTGGTATTTCTTCAAACGCTACATCATCACCGCGCTCTGGTTCTTCCTCGGCGTCTGCGGCATCATTTTCCTCGCCGACTTTTCCGAGACGAGCCGGCGCATGTCGAATTTCGTCGGCTATACGGTGCCGGGTGGCCTGCTGATGAGCGCGCTTCGCCTGCCGCTGATCTTCCAGCAGACGGTTCCGACGCTGACCCTCTTCATCGGCATGACGACGCTGATCACGCTCAACCGCCGCTCCGAATTGGTGGTGGCGCGCGCGGCCGGGCTTTCCGTCTGGCAGTTTATCATGCCCTTCGTCGCCGGTGCTTTCCTGATCGGGCTGTTTGCCACCATGGCCATCAATCCGCTCGCCGCCTGGGGGCAGAATCAGGCCTCGAACATCGAGACGGACTGGCGCAAGGCAAGCAATGCCGAACGCAGCAGCAATTTCCTGCCCTGGCTGCGCCAGATCAGCAAGGATGACGACACGATCATTGGCGCAAAAAGCTACACGAAGGGCGGCAGCGAACTGAACGGCGTGGTGCTTTTCCACTTCGACCGCAACGCTCGCGTCATTCTGAGACAGGATGCGGCGACGGCGACCTTGGAGAATGGTTACTGGAAGCTTAACGACGTTCTCGAAACGCGCAGCGACGCGCCGCCGTCCCGCAAACCGGTCGTCGAAGTGCCGACAAATCTTCGCAAGGAATTCCTGCAGGAATCGCTCGCCAAGCCGGATAGCGTTGCTTTCTTTGACATTTTAAGAAAAATTGAGGTAGCCCGCTCGTTCGGTATCTCCACCAAACCGCTGGAAACGCAATTTCATTCGCTTCTGTCGATGCCACTTCTTCTGGTGGCAATGACATTGATCGCCGCAACCGTTTCTCTCCGTTTCAGCCGTATGGCGCAGTCGCGCTCGGTGATTCTGGGTGGCATCGTCTGTGGCTTCGTGCTTTATGTTGTAACCGTGCTCGTAAGGGCATTCGGGAGCAGCGGGGTTGTTCCGCCATTCGTGGCCGTCTGGATTCCAGTCGTCGTCGCAATGGCGCTCGGGGCAACGATCCTGCTTCATCAGGAGGATGGCTAGTGGCGGTAATTGACCGCGGGAATATCAGACGGCTTTTTGCGGCCCTGCTGACCAGCACGGCTGTGACACTTGTCGTTGTTGGCCCCTCACCTGTCATGGCCCAGAGCGCGCCTCTGGTGCCGGAGGCCGCGGATGGAGCGAAGATGCTCCTGCGCGCCAATGAACTGACCTATAACCAGGATATCGAGCGCGTCACCGCCGTGGGCGGCGTGCAGATCTATTACAATCGCCACCGCATGGTCGCCCAGCGGGTGGAATATGACCAGAAGACCGGTCGCGTCATGGCGACGGGCAATATCGAGCTGATCGAGCCCGACGGCGCGCGCATCTATGCCGATTCGATGGACGTCACCGACAATTTCGGCGAAGGCTTCGTCAATGCGCTGCGCGTCGAGACGACAGACAATACGCGCCTGGCTGCCGAAAGCGCCGAACGCCTGCCCGACGACAAGATGGTGCTGAACAACGGCGTCTATACCGCCTGCCTGCCTTGCGCGCAGCGGCCGGACAAGGCGCCGCTCTGGCAGGTGAAGGCGCAGCGCGTCATCCGCGACGGCAAGAACCACACGATTCGCCTCGAACACGCCAAGTTCGAACTGTTCGGCATGCCGATCGGCTATGTGCCCTTCGTCACGGTTCCCGATGAAACGGTCGAGCGCAAGTCGGGCTTCCTGTTTCCGCGCATGAGCCTGACCGACAAGCTCGGCTTCGGCACGACGGTTCCCTATTACCAGGTCTTCTCGCCCAGCATGGACGCGACGATCAGCCCGACCTACTATACCAAGCAGGGGCTGCTGCTGCAGGGCGAGATCCGCAACCGCTTCGAGACGGGCGACCACATCCTGCGCTTTGCCGCCATCGATCAGCAGAGCCGCAACACCTTCGACGCGGGCACCAGTGACCAGCGCGCCAGCACGCGCGGCATGATTGCCTCCAAGGCGCATTTCCAGATCAATCCGCGCTGGGCCTTCGGCTGGAACGTCATGGCGCAGACGGACAACAACTTTTCCAAGACCTACCGGCTGACCGGCGTCAACTCGACGCCGTTCACCAACGACATCTACCTGACGGGCCTTGGCAACCGCAATTCGTTTGATCTGCACAACTACTATTTCGACGTGCAGGACAACACCTATTCGCGCTTGGCCGAAAAGCAGCAGGCGATCGTCTACCCGGTCATCGACTACAAATACTATTCGCCGGAGCCGGTGCTGGGCGGACAGCTGTCGATCACATCGAACTTCACCAACCTGTCGCGCCGCGAAGACGACTTCTACCAGGAAGGCGGGGCGACCCGCTTCCGCGGCCTGGAGGGCAGCTACAGTCGCTTCACCACCGAGGCGGAGTGGGAGCGCACCTTCACATCGGACGAAGGCCTGCTGCTGACACCGCTTCTGGCAGCCCGCGGCGATGCGCTGCGCGCCACCGGTTCCTCGACGCCGAGCTTCAACGGCGTGACCTATGATGGCGATTACAGCGGCGACAATGCCGACACGCGCTACATGCTGACGGCTGGCCTGGAGGCTCGCTACCCGATCCTGATGACCACCGGCAGCAGCACGCATGTGATCGAACCGATCGCCCAGCTGTACGTCCGTCCCGACGAGCAGCTGGCCGGCGGCCTGCCCAACGAGGACGCGCAGAGCTTCGTCTTTGATGCGACCTCGCTTTTCGAACGCGACAAGTTCTCCGGCTACGATCGCATCGAGGGCGGCACGCGCGCCAATGTCGGCCTTCGCTACAACGGCTCCTTCGACAATGGCATCGGCCTTCGCGGCATCGTCGGCCAGTCCTACCAGCTGGCGGGCCTCAATTCCTTCTCGACGCCGGATCTCGTCAATGCGGGCGCCGAATCGGGCCTTGAATCGGATGTCTCCGACTTTGTCGGCATGGCTGCCATCGACCTGCCCAAGGGCTACAGCCTGTCGCTGCAGGGACGCTTCGATGAAAAGAGCCTCGACCTTCGCCGCGCCGACGCCGCCTTCAGCTACAACATGGCGCGCATGAGCGGATCGCTGGTCTACACCAATATCCAGCCGCAGCCGGAATACGGCTCGGTGGACAAGGGCGAATACCTGAAGTCCAGCAACAACCTGCGCGTCAACGAAAACTGGTCTCTGGCGACGTCTGCGACCTGGGACATGAACAAGCAGGAAGTGATCCGCCGCGGCATCGGCATGACCTATGCCGACGAGTGCACGGTCTTCACGCTGGCCTATAGCGACGAGCCGGCCAATACCGATCCGAATGACTGGACGATCACGGCACGCCTCACCTTCCGCACGCTCGGCGAAATCGCCGTTGGATCGGAAGACAGCAGCGATAACTGACCGGCCTTGGCAAAGACCGGCGCTTTTGCGGAGCCTTCGGGCAAAACGCAGGGCACCGGTCCTGCGGGCCTTGCGAAGGTCATTGTTTCGCCGCATGAATTATGCAATCGAACGCCATGGACAATACCGCATGAGCGGGCGGCCCCTGAAGGGGACGCCCCACCGCAGGAAGGGACGAATGATGTTTGCCAGCATAGCCTTGCGCCGGATGGCACTTGCCGCGACCGCACTCGCTGCCTCCCTCGTCGTGGCACCGCTAGAGCAGCAGGCTCTCGCCGCAAGCCAGATCGCGGCCGTCGTCAACAAGACGCCGATCACCAGCACCGATGTCAGCAAGCGCGTCGCCTTCCTGAAATTGCAGCGCAAGACCGGCAATCTGCAGAAGATGGCCCGCGACGAACTGGTTGACGAAGCGCTGAAGCGCGAAGAGATCGCCCGCGTGCGCATGTCGGTGAGCACCGACGAGGTGGACAAGGCTTTTGGCCGCTTCTCGGCCAGCAACAAGATGTCGCCGGACCAGATGGCGCAGATCCTCGACAAGGCCGGCGTCGGAGTCGATCACTTCAAGGCCTTCATCGCCGTGCAGATGAGCTGGCCACGCCTCGTCAACGCGCGCTACGGCTCGGGCGGCAAGATGTCGTCGGAAGAACTGGTCAAGCGCATGATGCAGAACAAGGAAAAGCCGGTTACCACCGAGTATTTCCTGCAGCAGATCATTTTCGTCGTGCCGCCGGCCAAGCGCGGAGCGATCCTCGGCAAGCGCAAGGCGGAAGCCGAAGCCTCGCGCTCGCGCTATCCGGGTTGTGATCAGGCCAAGGACTTTGCCAAGAGCATGCGGGACGTGTCCGTGCGCAGCCTCGGCCGCGTGATGGATCCGGAACTGCCGGGTGAATGGCGTCCGCTGATCGAAAAGGCCTCTGCCAACGGCACGACGGCCACGCGCGAGACGGAGCGTGGCATCGAGTTCCTGGCGATCTGCAACAAGCGCCAGGTGTCTGATGATGCCGCCGCCGAAGTCGTCTTCCGCGCCGAAGATATCGGCAAGCAGGAAAAGAACGGCGCCAACCCGAACGACGCCAAATACCTCGAGGACCTGCGCAGCAAGGCGCAGATCGTCTATCCTTGAGCGCGCTCAAGGACGTCTCGTCCGGGGCTCTTGAAGGCGACGACCGGCCGCTGGCGCTGAGCCAGGGCGATCCGGCCGGCATCGGCCCGGATATTGCGCTGGCCGCCTGGGCACGGCGCCTCGAACTCGGCCTGCGACCTTTCCTTTACATCGGCGATCCGTCAGTGCTGGCGGCGCGCGCCCATCTCATCGGCATGGACGTGCCGTTTCGCGAAGCGGATACCGGGAGCGCCACCTCGCACTTCGCCGATGCGTTTCCCGTGCTTCCCGTGCCGATCGGTGCAGAGATCGAGGCGGGACGGCCGCATGTCGCCTCCGCCCGCAGCACGATTGCAGCCATTGAAACCGCCGTCAGCCTCTGCCTTGCCGGCAAGGCCTCGGCGGTCGTCACCAATCCGATTGCCAAGTCCGTGCTCTACGAGGCTGGTTTCGGCTTTCCCGGCCATACGGAATTTCTCGCCGATCTCGCCGCAAAAGCGACCGGAACGCCCGTCACTCCGGTAATGATGCTGGCCGGCCCGAAGCTGCGCGCCATTCCGGTGACCATCCATATTCCGCTGAAGGACGTGGCAACGGCGCTGACGCAGGATCTCCTGCTTGAGACCTGCCGCATTGCCGATCACGATCTGCGCCACCGCTTCGGCATGGCGCATCCACGGCTGGCGGTGGCCGGGCTCAACCCGCATGCGGGCGAGGATGGCGCCATCGGCCTTGAGGATCGCGATCTCATCGAGCCCGCCATCACGCTGCTGCGCCAGGAGGGCATCAATGCCTTCGGCCCCCTTCCCGCCGACACGATGTTCCATGACGAGGCGCGCGGCCGCTATGACGTGGCGATCTGCATGTATCACGACCAGGCCCTGATCCCGGCCAAGGCGCTCGGGTTTGACGATTCGGTGAATGTCACGCTCGGCCTGCCCTTCATCCGCACCTCGCCCGACCACGGCACCGCCTTTGGCCTTGCCGGCAAGGGTGTGGCACGCGAAACGAGCCTCGTTGCCGCGCTGAAACTTGCAAGCCGGCTGAGCGATACCGCGCTCCACAGCGGCGCACCGCAGGGCCAATCCTGACAATGGCGACACTCGACGGTCTTCCGCCGCTGCGCGATGTCATCGATCGCTTCGGCCTTGATGCGAAAAAGGCGCTCGGGCAGAACTTTCTGCTCGATCTCAACCTCACCCAGAAGATTGCCCGCACGGCAGGCCCGCTGGAGGAGACAACCGTCATCGAGGTCGGCCCCGGCCCCGGCGGTCTCACGCGCGCCATCCTGTCGCTTGGTGCCAAGAAACTGATCGCCATCGAGCGCGATGCGCGCTGCCTGCCGGCGCTTGCCGAAATCGGTGCTCACTATCCCGGTCGCCTCGAGGTGATCGAGGGCGATGCGCTGAAGACGGATTTTGCGTCGCTCGTACCGGAAGGCCCGGTCAAAATCATTGCAAACCTGCCCTATAATGTCGGCACGCAGCTTCTGATCAACTGGCTGCTGCCACCCGTCTGGCCGCCCTTCTGGCAATCGCTGACGCTGATGTTCCAGAAGGAAGTCGGCCAGCGCATCGTTGCCGGCGGCAATGACGACCATTTTGGCCGGCTCGGCGTCCTCTGTGGCTGGCGCACGCAAGCGCGCATGGCCTTCGACGTGCCGCCGCAGGCATTTACGCCGCCGCCGAAAGTCACCTCCACCGTGGTGCATCTGACACCGCGCGAAACCCCGATGCCCTGCGACGTCGCAAAGCTGGAGCGTGTGACGCAGGCCGCCTTCGGCCAGCGCCGCAAGATGCTGCGCCAGAGCCTGAAGCCGGTTGGCGGCGAGGCGCTTCTCAACCGCGCCGGCATCGATCCGGCCCGGCGCGCCGAAACGCTGTCGGTCGAGGAATTCGTCACGCTCGCCAACCTGATCTGAGCCTTGATGTCTTACGGAAAAGGGCACCGCATCGCAGGATGCCGGTGCCCTTTCTATTTGTGGCGGAAACGATGTGGCTGGACCTCTCAGCGGGCGGAAAGCTCCGGCTCTTCCTGCAGAAGACTTTCGACAAAATCGAACAGGCCGTAGCGGCGGTCGCGGCGGATGCGCTCTGCCTTGACGATGCAGCTCACATGGCCGAATGCCTCATCCAGGTTGTCATTGACAATGACATAGTCGTATTCGCGCCAGTGGGCTATTTCGGCGCGCGAATTGAGGAGACGGGTGCGGATCACCTCCTCGGTATCTTCCGCCCGCCGGTGCAGGCGCGACTGCAGCTCCGCCATCGAGGGCGGCAGCACGAAGATCGAGACGATGTCGGCCTTCATCTTGTCCTGCAGCTGGAGGGCGCCCTGCCAGTCGATGTCAAACAGCATGTCGCGGCCGGCCGCCATGGCGGCTTCCACGGGCTCGCGCGGCGTGCCGTAGAAATTGCCGTGCACCTCGGCCCATTCCAACAGTTCGCCGTTGTCCCGCATGCGCTCGAACTGCGGGATGGTGATGAAGTGGTAATGCTTGCCGCCGATTTCGCTGGAGCGCTTGGCGCGCGTCGTGACGCTGACCGAGATTTCCAGGCTATGGTCGTCGCGCAAGAGATTTCCGGCGATCGTCGACTTGCCCGCCCCCGATGGCGAGGACAGGACCAGCATCAGGCCGCGACGGGCAATCTTGACGGGTGATGATGGCGCCTGGCTCATGCGCTACTCCAAATTCTGGATCTGTTCGCGAAACTGGTCGATGACCACTTTCAGCTCTATACCAGCAGCCGTGACCTGAGCCGAGTTGGATTTGGAACAGATCGTGTTGGATTCACGGTTAAATTCCTGGGCCAGAAAATCGAGCCGCCGGCCGATCGGGCCGCCCTTGGCCAGAAGCTCGTCGGCGGCTGCGACATGCGCCTTCAGCCGGTCCAGTTCCTCGCGCAGATCGGCCTTGGTGGCCAAAAGTGCGGCTTCCGCGTAGAGCCGGTCGCGGTCAAGGCCGCTTCCGGCGTCGAGCAGCGGCGCAAGCTGCGCAGACAGCCGACGCAGCGCCTCCTCGGGCGTGCGCGACGGGTCCTTCTCGATCGCCTGCGTCAGGCTCTCGATGCTGCGAACCTGCTGGTCGAGAATGGCGGCAAGGGCTGCCCCTTCCCCAAGCCGCATGTCCACCAGATCATTGAGCGCCGCTTCGAGCCCGGCCATGACGGCAAGGTTGCGCGCCTCGGTGGCGTCCGGTCCGTCTTCGGCTTCGCGGATATCCACCAGTCCGCGGATCGACAGAAGGCTGTCCAGCCTGAGCGGCGAAGCATCGACGAGATCGCCAAGCTCGGTGCGCAGCGCCAGAACCGCGTCGAGCGCCTCGCGGTTGACGACCGCCTCCATGCGCGCCTCGGCAACCGACAAGGACAGGCTTGCCTGGACATTGCCGCGGTTGAGGCGCGCCGAAATGGCCTTGCGGATGTCGTTTTCCAGAGGCTCGAGGCCGGGCGGCAGGCGCAGGCGCACATCCAGCCCCTTGCCATTGACCGAGCGCAGCTCCCAGGCAAAGCGATAGCGCCCGACCGCGCCCTCATGCCGGGCAAAGCCGGTCATGGACTGAACGTTCATGCGATAGTCCTCAAAACGCTGGCGGCAGCCACAGGGCTGCCGCACTGTTAATTGTTGGCGGGCTTTTCCGCCTCGGCGCCGCCGGGCTGGCCGTCAATCACTTCCGAATCGGCCGTGCCGGCGGCGGGGCGCTGCGCCTCGATCTGGCGCCAGCGGCGCACATTGGCATTGTGCTCGTCAAGCGTTGCCGCAAAGGCGTGGCCACCGGTGCCGTCCGCCACGAAATAGAGGTCCTTGGTGCGCCACGGATTGGCGACGGCCTCCAGGGCGGCGCGTCCCGGATTGGCGATCGGGGTCGGCGGCAGGCCCTTGATCTGATAGGTGTTATACGGCGTCTGCTTGTCGAGATCGGCGCGCGTGATCGGACGGTCGGCCGGTTTCCCGGCCCCTCCGAAGATGCCATAGATGATCGTCGGATCGGACTGCAGGCGCATGCCCTTGTTCAGACGGTTGATGAAGACGGAGGCGACATGGGCGCGCTCGTCGTCCTTGCCGGTTTCCTTCTCGACGATCGAGGCCAGCACGATGAATTCCTGCTTGGACTTGATCGGCAGATCCGGATCGCGCTTGGCCCAGATCTGGTCGATCAGGCGCTCCTGTGCGGCCTTCATCTGCGACAGGATTTCCGCGCGCTTGGTGCCGCGGGAGAATTTGTAGGTGTCCGGACGCAGGCTGCCTTCCACCGGCTTTTCCTGGGGCAGATCGCCTTCCAGGACCGGATCTTCGGCAAGGCGCGCAAACATCTGCTGCACCGTCAGGCCCTCGGGCAGAGAGACGGAATAGAGAATGGACTTGCCCGATTCGAGAACTGCGGCGACGTCCTTCATCGAGGCGCCGGCCTTGATCTCGTATTCGCCGGCCTTCAGCGTCTTGGTATCGCCGAGATAGGTATCGGTGACGTAGCGGAAGATGCGCGCATCCGAGATGATGCCGTTGCGCTCCAGCGTCTGGGCGATCTCGACGAGGCCTGCGCCCTGGCGGATCACTACATGGCTGTTGGTCTCCAGCGGGCCGGGCTTCTGATAGGTGTTGATGATGTAATAGAACCCGGCAATGCCGACGACGCAGGCCAGCACCACCATGGTCATCAGGAAATTCAGGAAGATGACGATCTGGCTGCGGGCCTTCTTCGAACGCCGCGGCGGCTCCGGCACGCGTTCCGGCTTCAGCGCCTCGTTCGGCGATTTCGGAATGATGGGGCCGCGGCCGGTCGGATCGGCGGCGCGCCCTGAAGCCATCTCGCTGCTGTTGTTCGGATCAGTCACCGGCACTCCTTCTGAGACTTGCGCATTGCATGAGCTCTTGCTCAAGCAATGCGGCAAAAACAGGGTTCAGAAGACGACAGCCCGGCAGAGACGTCTACCAGACCCGTCTGTCGTTCAGCCTTCGTAACGGCGCAGCACGAGCGAAGCGTTCGTGCCGCCGAAACCGAAGGAGTTGGAAAGTGCCACATCGATCTGGCGCTTGCGCGCCACATGCGGAACGAGGTCAATCTTCGTCTCGACATCGGGATTGTCAAGATTGAGTGTCGGCGGAGCGACATTGTCGCGAATGGCGAGCGCCGAGAAGATCGCCTCGATGGCGCCTGCCGCCCCCAGAAGATGGCCGACGGCCGACTTGGTGGACGACATCGACACCTTCGACGCCGCATCGCCGACAAGACGCTCGACGGCGCCAAGCTCGATCGTGTCGGCCATGGTCGAAGTGCCGTGGGCGTTGATATAGTCGAGATCGGACGCCTTCAGCCCGGCGCGCTTCAAAGCAGCGGTCATGCAGCGGAAAGCACCATCGCCGTCCTCGGAGGGCGCGGTGATGTGATAGGCATCGCCCGACAGGCCGTAACCGATCACTTCGGCGTAGATCTTGGCGCCGCGTGCCTTGGCATGCTCCAGCTCCTCCAGAACCACGATGCCGGCGCCCTCGCCCATCACGAAACCGTCACGGTCACGGTCATAGGGGCGCGAGGCCTTGGTCGGATCGTCATTGTGCTGGGTGGAGAGCGCCTTGCAGGCGGCAAAGCCCGCGAGCGAAATGCGGCTGATCGGGCTTTCCGCACCGCCGGCCACCATCACGTCCGCATCGCCAAAGGCAATAAGACGGCTGGCATCGCCGATGGCATGGGCGCCTGTCGAGCAGGCCGTCACCACCGAATGGTTCGGGCCGCGCAGCTTGTGCTTGATGGAGACGTGGCCGGAGACGAGATTGATCAGGCGTCCCGGAATGAAGAAGGGTGAGATGCGGCGCGGGCCCTTGTCGCGCAGCGTATAGCCGGCCTCGACAATGCCTTCGATGCCGCCGATACCCGAACCGATCAGCACGCCGGTGGCACACTGGTCCTCGTTGCTTTGCGGATGCCAGCCGGCATCGGCCAGCGCCATGTCGGCGGCGGCAATGCCGTAGACGATGAACGGATCGACCTTGCGCTGCTCTTTCGGCTCGACCCAGTCGTCGGCGATGAAAGCGCCTTCAACCGCGGCATCCGTGGGGATGCGGCAGGCAATCTTTGCCGGAAGATCGTCGGTTTCGAATTCGGTGACCCGGCGCGCGGCATTCTGGCCAGCGATCAAGCGTGACCAGCTGATTTCCGTGCCGCAGCCAAGAGGAGATACCATCCCGGTACCGGTGATAACGACACGCCTCATGCCAGCGTCCCACCCCCGCATGTACTAGCTTATATCAGAATATCGAAGCGGCCCGAGCATGCCGGGCCGCCCATGAACCATCACCCGAAAGGGCGTGTTCTTCAGATATCGATCGAAATCAGGCCTGGGCCTTCTCGATGAACTTGACGGCGTCGCCGACCGTCAGGATCGAGTCAGCAGCGTCGTCCGGAATTTCAACGCCGAATTCTTCTTCGAAAGCCATGACGAGTTCGACGGTGTCGAGCGAGTCGGCGCCCAGATCGTCGATGAAGCTCGCGCCTTCGACAACTTTGTCGGCATCGACGCCGAGATGATCAATGACAATTTTCTTAACGCGCTCTGCGATATCGCTCATGTCGGTTTCCTCGACCTTTATCTTTCCGGACTGCCACACAGGCATCCGCACCCTGTTGAAACCCTTGACCGCCTTTTGCTGAGGCCGGCTCGAGGGCAAACTCGCTCACCCGAAACAAGACTTTAAACTTTCAATGCGCAATTTGCACCAAGTCCGTCAATATTCGGGGTGACTGTTCACAGTCATGGCCCGCTTAACACGGTTTTAACGTACCGCAAAGCCAGAAATTGTCCCGCCGCCCCGCCACCAACAGGCAATGCTGCTCGAGCGCGCGGCAGGTCCAACCCATTCAGATCATTGCCATGCCGCCGTTGACGTGCAGCGTCTGACCCGTGACGTATCCGCCTTCGTTGGAGGCAAGATAAAGAACGGCGGCAGCGATATCGGCGCCGACGCCCATGCGCTTCATCGGGATGACACCGAGGATGCCTTCCTTCTGCTTGTCGTTGAGCTTACCCGTCATCGCGCTTTCGATGAAGCCGGGCGCCACACAGTTGACCGTGACGTTGCGGGTGGCAATTTCCTGGGCGAGCGACTTCGAAAAGCCGATCATGCCGGCCTTGGAGGCGCAGTAATTGGCCTGGCCCGGATTGCCCGTCACGCCGACGATGGACGTGATGTTGATGATGCGGCCAAACCGGCGGCGCATCATCGGATGCGTCAGTTCGCGCGTCAGGCGGAAGGTCGCCGTGAGGTTGACTTCCAGCACCGAATCCCAGTCCTCGTCGCTCATGCGCACGAAGAGGCCATCCTTGGTGATGCCGGCATTGTTGACGAGAATGTCGACGCCGCCCATCTCCGCTTCGGCCTTTTCGCCGAGTGCCTTGACTTCGGCGCGGTCGGCAAGGTTTGCCGGGAAGACGAAAACGCGCTCGCCAAGCTCGGCGGCAAGCGCCTCGAGCTTTTCGGCGCGCGTGCCGTGCAGGCCCACAGTCGCGCCCTGCTTGTGCAGCATGCGGGCGATTTCTTCGCCGATGCCGCCGGTTGCACCCGTTACCAGGGCCTTGCGGCCGGTCAGATCAAACATGGTTTATCCCTTTGCAATCAGCCGAGGAGTGTCTTCAGAACGGTGTCGATATCGGCCGGCGTGTTGACGGCGATGCCGGTCACCGACTTGTCGATGCGTCGCGCAAGGCCGGTCAGCACCTTGCCGGTGCCGATCTCGTAGAGCGTCGTGACATCGTTTGCGCCGAACCATTCGACGGTTTCGCGCCAGCGCACCTGGCCGGTCACCTGGCTGACCAGAAGCTGGGCAATCTCGTCGGCATCGCGAACCGGGGCCGCGCGCACATTGGCAATCAGCGGCACGACCGGATTGTGCTTTTCCACCTTGTCCAGCGCATGGCGCATGGCATGGGCCGCCGGCGCCATCAGGTCGGAATGGAAGGGTGCCGAGACGGGCAGCATGATGGCGCGCTTGGCGCCCTTTTCGGTGGCAAGTGCTGCGGCCTTTTCGACGGCAGCCTTCGAGCCGGAAATCACCAGCTGGCCGCCGCCATTGTCATTGGCGATCTGGCAGATGCCGGCATCGCGGGCGGCTGCGCAGGCAGCTTCGACATCGGCATGCTCCAGCCCGATGATGGCGGCCATCGCGCCTTCGCCGACGGGTACCGCCGACTGCATGGCGTCACCGCGGATGCGCAGGAGCCGCGCCGTATCCGAGAGCGAAAACGTGCCGGCGGCACACAGCGCCGAATATTCGCCGAGCGAATGGCCGGCCACGTAGGACACCTTTTCGGCAAGCTTCAGGCCACCGGCCTCCAGCACGCGCAGGACGGCGATCGACACCGCCATCAGGGCCGGCTGGGCATTGGCGGTGAGCGTCAGGGTTTCTTCCGGTCCGTTCCACAGAATGTCGGAGAGCTTCTGGCCCAGCGCCTCATCGACTTCGTCAAAGACGGCACGGGCTTCAGGAAAGGCCTCGGCCAGATCCTTGCCCATGCCGACAGTCTGGCTGCCCTGGCCGGGAAATGTGAATGCAATGCTCATGGGATGTAATTCCTTCCCTTTTTTGCCTTTCCATTCACATTCTGCGCGCCCAAGTCAAGGCCGGAGGGCATTTCCGCCCTATGCGACGAGCCCGATCACCTCGTTGATGCACAGGACAATGAACAGAAGGGCGGCGATCCCCAGCAGGCCGTTCGACAGCCAGCCGCTGCGCCATTCCTTCGGCACACGCGAGGAATTGAGCAGCCAGATCAGGGTAAGCGCCAGAAACGGCATGAAGAAGGCCCCGAGCGCGCCATAGATGATGACGAGCAGGAAAGGCCGGCCAAAATACAGAAGCACCATCGGCGGGATCGTCAGCCAGAACAGGTAAAAGCGAAAGGCGGGCGTCTTTTCCAGGCCCTCGCGCGTGCCGGTCTCGCCGTGGATATGATTGCGCACGAAATCGGCAAACAGCAGCGAGACACCGTTCCACACGCCGAGGATCGACGAGACGGAGGTGGCAAAGAAGCCGACGAGGAAGAGTTTTGACACGAAAGGCCCGAACCGTTCCTCCAGCACCCGGTCGAGATCGAGCAGGCCGCGATCACCCGTCGAAAGCGCAATCTGCGCCGTATAGAGCATTTCGGCACCGATGATCAGCATGGCGATGACGAAAATGCCGGTGACGATATAGGCGACGCGATTGTCGAGACGCATGATGCCCATCCAGGCCGGCGTGCGCCAGCCCTTGGCATTCACCCAGTAGCCATAGGAGGCCATGGTGATGGTGCCGCCGACGCCACCGATGAGGCCGAGCGTATAAATGGCCGAGCCTTCCGGGATGGTGGGGATGAGGCCCGTGACGGCTGCGCCGAGATTGGGCACGACCATGATGGCCACGCCGACAACGATGACGAACATGATGCCGATCAGCACCTTCATGACGTTTTCGAACATCTCGTAGCGATTGAAGGCAACGAAGGTCGCGCAGGCGAGACCAGAGATCATCGCCCAGGCCCAGAGCGGCAGGATGGGAAAGAGCGCCGCCAGCGGCAGCGCCGTGGCGCTCATCGCCGTTGCGCCATACACGAAACCCCAGACGATAATGTAAAGGCCGAAATACCAGCTGGTCCAGCGCCCGAGCGAGCGCCAGCCGTCGAGCATGGTGGAGCCGGTGGCGAGATGATAGCGCGCCGAGCCTTCGGCCAGCGCGATCTTGACGATACAGCCGATGACGGCGGCCCACAGCAGCGCATAACCAAAGCGCGATCCGGCAATCAGCGTTGCCACAAGGTCACCGGCGCCGACGCCCGTGGCAGCGGCCACGATCCCGGGTCCGATCAGCTTCCACTGCCCCCGCGACGGTGGTGCCGACAGATCCGGCCGCTCTGCGGAAACATTGCCCGATGTATTCACATCCGCCATTCAGTCCTCCCATTTCGATGGGGGCGGTCATCGCCCCAAATGGACAGAATGTGCACCCCATGGAATGGTTGCATCTGTCAAGGCAGTCCATCTGCGCGATTGCGCATCTCGCCGGGAAATGCTCCGAGACCTCGTCAGTTTGTCTTGCGTTGCAGCAAAAGCGGCCTACATTCGCCTCGCCTTTCACCACAGCCTGCCAGGACGGGAACCTCTCATGAAATTCAAGACACTCGGCCGCACGGATATCAGCGTGTCCGAAATCTGCCTCGGGACGATGACCTGGGGCTCGCAGAACAGCCAAGCCGAAGCCTTCGAGCAGATGGATTACGCGCTCGACCACGACGTCAACTTCTTCGACACCGCCGAACTTTACCCGACGACGCCGCTTTCACCGGAGACCTATGCCGACACCGAACGGCTGATCGGCAACTGGTTCGAAAAGACCGGCAAGCGCGACAAGGTGGTTCTTGCCACCAAGGTGGCCGGTGCCGGCCGGCCTTACATCCGCGGCGGCGCGCCGATTACCGCCAAGGCCATTCACGAGGCGGTGGATGCGAGCCTTGCGCGCCTCAAGACCGACTATATCGATCTCTACCAGATCCACTGGCCGAACCGCGGCCATTTCCATTTCCGCGGCGCCTGGGGCTACAATCCCTTCAACCAGGACAAGACGCAGACGCTCGCCGAGATCTCGGAAAAGCTGGAAGCGCTCGGCGACTGCGTGAAGGCCGGAAAGATCCGCGCCATCGGGCTTTCCAACGAAACCACCTGGGGCACGCAGAAATTCCTGACGCTTGCCGAACAGAAGGGCCTTCCCCGCGTCGCCACCGTGCAGAACGAATACAGCCTGCTCTACCGGCATTTCGATCTCGACATGGCGGAGCTGTCGCATCACGAGGATGTCGGGCTTCTGGCCTATTCGCCGCTTGCCGGCGGCATTCTGTCCGGCAAATATCTCGACGGGCAGCAGCCTGCGGGGTCGCGCGGTTCGATCAACGGCAATATCGGTGGGCGCCTGGTGCCCGAACAGGAGCCGGCGACGCGCGCCTATGTGGAGCTTGCCCGCGCCCATGGCCTTGATCCCTCGCAGATGGCGCTCGCCTTCTGCCTGACGCGGCCGTTCATGGCGGCCGCCATCATCGGCGCGACCTCGATGGAGCAGCTGAAGCTCAACATCGGTTCGGCCGACGTCAAGCTCTCGGATGAGGTGATGAAGGCGATTGCCGCCATCCACCGCCAGTATCCGATGCCGATCTGAGGCCTCACGCCACCTGCCGCCGGGCCGCCTCGCTGGCCCGGCGCTCTCCGTACTCAAGCCACAGTGCGCGGACCGTGGCCCAGTCCGGCATCCGTTCGGCCTCGAAGCCGAAGGCATAGCCGGCGCCGATCTCGGGAAAGACCCGCATCGCCTGCCGGTGTGCACCGGAGGTCATGAAGGCCAGCATGGCGGCGCGGTCCGTCCAGGCCGAACGCGTGTGCTGGACGCCCGCCATGCTGCGGGCATCCGCCTTGACAAGGCCGGGCGCTGCCTTCACCTGCTGCATCGCCGCGACGGCATGCCACCAGAAGCGAGGCATGTGCCAGACGGAATGGGCCCGGAAACCGGTAATCGAAACATACATGCGCAGTCGCCCTCGCGGATGGTGATGCACCTGTCTACGACGGCTTCGGCCTGCCGGACCTGCGGCTCCGAGACTGGCGCTCGGCGGACTGGCGCTCCCTCATCCCTTTGCTGCCTCGGGAGGCTGCAGGCGCTGCGCCTTGCGCAGATGGGCGAGGCTGCGGCAGAGCATGAACCCCGTGGAGAAGAAGTTGAGGAGCGACAGGACCAGCCGGGCGGTCGGCGTCGCGATCGCAGCCGGCGCGATCACCGCCATCACCGCATAGGCATAGTTCGTCCAGAACAACAGCAGGATCAGCGCCAGCGAGTGCCATTCGCCGGCGATGAGCATGCGGCCGTCCGGCAGCAGCGCCGTCTGGCGCTCGGGCTTGACCACGGCCACTGCCGTAGCCCCGATGAGGGCGCCGAGAAAGGCACCGGCCAGCGCCGCGGGATCGCCGTGCGTGGCGATCAGCTTGCTGCAGGCGAGCAGCACGAAGATCACCGAGGGCAGAAGCAGGCGCAGCGGCGACACCCGGCTGTCGCGCAGACGCGCGGCACCGAGAAGGCATAGAAAAACCAGCAGGAACCACACCCAGACCGGGGCGCCCGTGATGACTTTGACGAGGAATTGCATTTTATACTCCCTGCACAGCAGCCGGCGGCCGCAACCGGCGGCAGACAGCAGGAAAGCGGGACGGGAATCAAAACGGCATGCGTGAACAGCCGGAAAAATCCGCAGGCGGAAGCAGTCTGCGACTGGCGCTTCGTGAAATGCAGGCCGATCTCGCCTCGGCAAAGACGCATGTGCTACTGGCCGGCGCGATCATCATCCTCAGCCTATCCGGCCCTTTCGGCACCTATGAAGCTCTGTCGCCGGTCGGGCGACTTCTTTACTGGGCGGCGATGGTTCTCCTCACCTTCGGTCTGGCGAATTTCGCCGGCACGCTGACGGGCATTACCCTTTCCCGCCGCGGCATCCGCCGACGAAGCGCGCTGGTGCCGATCGGTCTGGCGGCCGGGCTTGCCGCCGGTCTCGGCGTCACGCTCATCGAAGGTGTGGTCTTCGGCTTGAGGCCCGATCCGCTGCGCACGCTAACCACCATGTTCGGTTATGCCCTGGTAATCGGCATGACGATCACCGTGATCTCCTTCGTGTTCCGGCGCGCCGATGCGACGCGGCAGGAAAAAGAGCGGGAGATGACGGTGGCGCAACCGGACAGGCCGGCGGCCCCCGCTGCGGCCCCCACCCCGGCTCTGGTGCGCCGCCTGCCGCTCGACAAGCGGGGACGCATCGTCAGCCTCACCGTGCGCGACCACTATGTCGAGGTTACCACGCTGAAGGGCAAGGCGCTGCTGCTGATGCGCCTCAGCGACGCCATCGAGGAAGCAGGCGCGGTGAACGGCGTGCAGCTGCATCGCTCGCACTGGGTGGCCGTCGATGCGATAAGAGCAATCCACCGGGTCAACGGTCGCCTCGAGGTGGAGACGCTGACCGACGAGCGACTGCCCGTCAGCCGCACCCATGCGGCCCGCCTGCGCGACGCGGGCCTGCTGCCCTGACGACCGGACATCGGGCGTGGCATTGCCGCACGCGGCGGAGAAAATCGACAAATGCCTTGCGTTCCGGGAAAATGCGCGTATAAGCGCGCCTGTTCGAACCGCCCGGTCTTCTGGCTGGTGGCTGTACGGAGGGCAGGTGCGCCGACAAGGCGAACCGCAGGAACCAAAAGGTTCCGGTCTCCCGTGTCTCCGCTCTCGACCGTCTCGATCACACGCTTTTCTTGCCGGGGGCAACCCCATCCAAGACCAGTCGTTGAGGCTTAGCCGCCGAATTCCGGGCACACGACAACAGCAAGAAAGGCAAAGCTACCATGGCTCTTTACGAACATGTATTCCTTGCCCGGCAGGATATGTCCGCACAGCAGATTGACGCCCTCGTCGAACAGTACAAGGGTGTTATCGAAGCAAACGGCGGCAAGGTCGGGCGCGTAGAAAACTGGGGCCTCAAGTCCCTGACCTACCGCATCAAGAAGAACCGCAAGGCTCACTACGCCCTGATGGACATCGATGCACCGGCAGCCGCCGTGCATGAGATGGAACGCCAGATGCGCATCAACGAAGACGTTCTTCGCTACATGACGATCGCCGTCGAGAAGCACGAAGAAGGCCCGTCTGCCATGATGCAGAAGCGCGACCGCGACGACCGTCCGCGTCGTGACGGCGACCGTCCGGAACGTTCGTTCGGCGACCGCGATCGCGGCCCCCGCTCCGACCGTGGCCCGCGCGAAGATCGTGGTCCCCGCGAAGGTGGCTTCGAGCGTCGCCCGCGCGAAGACCGCGCGTAATTGAGCACAAGGAGAACACACAATGGCTGATACATCCTCTGCTCCGGCACGCCGCCCGTTCCACCGCCGTCGCAAGACGTGCCCCTTCTCCGGCGCAAACGCTCCGAAGATCGACTACAAGGACGTTCGTCTCCTGCAGCGCTACATTTCCGAGCGTGGCAAGATCGTACCGTCGCGCATCACGGCCGTTTCCCAGAAGAAGCAGCGCGAACTGGCCCAGGCCATCAAGCGCGCCCGTTTCCTCGGCCTGCTGCCCTACGTTCTGTCCTAAGACCTGATTTTGGGGATGGCATTCGTGCCGTCCCCGTCTCTCCCTTCCGCGTTGGGCGCGGATCGGAACCCTTCTAGAAAACCCATGTTGGGGACGACCGGCCAAAAGGCCTCTCCCCTAACTGCTCGACAGCAGGACAGCGAGACGTGACCGGATTGAACCAGACAGTGCTGACCACCGGCATCCTTGCCGGCATTGCCGCCGCCCTGCTTGTGCTGGGCGCCAATGCGCAGCCGTCCTTTGCCTCCGTGCTCTACGCCTCCTCCGCCCTTCCCGTTCTCGTCGCCGGCCTTGGCTGGGGCAACCGCACCGCCATCATCGCGATCCTAACGGCTGCCTTGATCGGCGCGTTACTGATCTCGCCGCTCTTTGCGCTTGCCATGGCGATCTTCACGCTGATCCCGGCCGGCTGGCTGTCGCATCTGGCAAATCTTGCGCGCCCGGCCTCCGAACTCGGCGGCCCGGACGATCTCGTTGCCTGGTACCCGATCTCTGACATCCTCCTGCACCTCTGCGGCCTCGTCACCGTCGCCGTCATCATCCTGGGCGCCGTCATCGGCTACGGCCCCGAGCTGACCAACCGCATGGTCGATGCCATGGTGGAAAACTTCAACCAGCAGAACGCCGATCTGGTGCCGGATGCCGCAGCGCTTACGCAGACGAAATCGATGATCGTGCTGATGCTGCCGCTGATCCAGGGCGGCATCTGGGTGCTGATGTTGTTTGCCGCCTTCTATTTTGCCGTGCGCATCGTGTCGCGCAGCGGCCGGGCACTGCGCCCGCGCGAGGACATGCCGTCTGCGCTGCGCATGAACCGCAATGCCATCTTCGTTTTCCTCGCCGGCATCGTTCTGACCTTTGTGGGCGGCGTGCCGGCAATGATCGGCGCCACCATCTGCGGCACCTTCGGCGCGGGCTTTCTGATGGCGGGTTTCGCCGGCCTGCATTTTCGCCTGAAGGGCAAGGATTGGCGCGTGCCGGGCCTCATCCTCGTCTATCTGTCGACGATGCTGCTGTTTCCGCTTCTGGCCATTCTTTTTGTCGGCCTTTCCGATACCCGCCGCACGATTGCGCTGACGCCGACGCGCAATCCGGACAAACCGCTTCCCTGACAGGACAGGCACCGCCCCCTCTCAGGACAGACCACACACCAACACACCGATTGACACCGAAAGGATACCAAAATGGACGTCATTCTTCTTGAACGCATCGCCAAGCTTGGCCAGATGGGCGAAACCGTCAAGGTTCGCGATGGCTACGCCCGTAACTACCTGCTGCCGCTCGGCAAGGCTCTGCGCTCGAACGCTGCCAACAAGGCCCGTTTCGAAGCCGAGCGTTCGACGCTCGAAGCCCGCAACCTGGAACGCAAGTCGGAAGCCCAGAAGGTTGCCGACGTTCTCGACGGCAAGTCCTTCATCGTCGTACGCGCTGCCGGCGAAACTGGCCAGCTCTACGGTTCGGTTGCTGCCCGTGACGTCGTCGACGTTCTGGCTGCCGAAGGCTTCAACATCGGCCGCAACCAGGTCGACCTCAACAACCCGATCAAGGCCATCGGCCTGCACAAGGTTGTTCTGCACCTGCATGCCGAAGTCGAAATCTCCGTCGAGCTGAACGTTGCCCGTTCGGCCGAAGAAGCCGAGCGCCAGCTGAAGGGCGAAAGCCTCACCTCCGCTGATGCCATCTACGGCGTTGACGAAGACGCTCTGCGTCCGGAAGACTTCTTCGATCCGGAAGCCGACCTGGACGGCGACGACGAATAAGACCTGGCCTCTTAGGCCGGATCGGGCGCCCGGAGTTTTCTCCGGGCGTTTTTTTTGTGGGCGATGTATAAATATCCGTGCAGCCTCAGCCGATTCGCGGGCCCTGACAACAGTCAAACGGAATCGTGCAGGATGCCAATAATGCCGTGGATGGCCTGTGAATCCCTGTGGGTAGAGGATCGGGACGTATCCCGCCTCGGCCTCTGGGTCTAGGGTGCCGCCGGCAACCGATGAAATGGAAGATCTCGATGAATGAAGTAGCGCGCAAGCTTGGCAATGCCGCGCCGGCAGAGCCGCATTACCGCGAAGCCCCGAACAATCTCGAGGCGGAGCAGGCTCTTCTGGGTGCGATCCTCGTCAACAACGACGCCTATTACCGGGTGTCGGACTTCCTGAAGCCCGTGCATTTCCACGAGCCGCTGCACCGTCGCATCTTCGAGGTGGCCGGCGACATCATCCGCATGGGCAAGATCGCCCATCCGGTGACGATCAAGACCTTCCTGCCGGCCGACACAAAGGTCGGCGATCTGACGCTTGCGCAATATCTCGGGCGCCTCGCCGGCGATGCCGTCACCATCATCAATGCCGAAGACTATGGCCGGGCCATCTACGATCTGGCGCTGCGCCGAGCGCTGATCACCATCGGCGAGGACATGGTCAACATCGCCTATGATGCGCCGCTCGACATGCCGCCGCAGACGCAGATCGAGGATACCGAGCGGCGGCTGTTCGAGCTTGCCGAAACCGGCCGCTACGACGGCGGCTTCCAGGCCTTTTCCGATGCGGTGGCGCAGGCGATCGACATGGCCGGCCAGGCCTTCGAGCGTGACGGCCACCTGTCGGGCATTTCCACCGGCATCATGTCGCTCGACGGCAAGATGGGCGGGCTGCAGCGCTCCGACTTGATCGTGCTGGCGGGACGCCCGGGCATGGGCAAGACCTCGCTTGCCACCAATATCGCCTACAACATTGCCGCGGCCTACGAGCCGGAGGTGCAGCCGGACGGCTCGTTCAAGGCCAAGAACGGCGGCGTCGTCGGCTTCTACTCGCTCGAAATGTCCTGCGAGCAGCTGGCAACCCGTATCATTTCCGAGCAGACGGAAGTCTCCTCGTCAAAAATCCGCCGCGGTGACATTACCGAGGCCGATTTCGAAAAGCTCGTCGCCTGCAGCCAGATGATGCAGAAGGTGCCGCTCTATATCGACCAGACCGGTGGTATCTCGATTGCGCAGCTTTCTGCGCGCGCGCGCCGCCTGAAGCGCCAGCGCGGCCTCGATTGCCTGGTGGTGGACTATATCCAGCTGATGACGGGGTCTGGAAAATCCGGCGAAAACCGCGTGCAGGAAGTGACCCAGATCACGACGGGCCTCAAGGCGCTCGGCAAGGAGTTGAACGTCCCGATCATCGCGCTCTCGCAGCTGTCGCGTCAGGTGGAAAACCGCGAGGACAAGCGTCCCCAGCTCTCCGACCTTCGCGAATCGGGCTCGATCGAGCAGGACGCCGACGTGGTGCTCTTCGTGTTCCGCGAGGAATATTACGTCAAGAACCTCGAACCGCGCGACATCAACGACCCGAAATATCCGGAATGGGAGGCGCTGATGGACAAGGTGAAGGGCACGGCCGACGTGATCATCGCCAAGCAGCGTCACGGACCGACCGGCACCGTCAAGCTCGCCTTCCAGTCGGAATATACCCGCTTTGCCGATCTCGCCGATCCGAGCTTCACCCAGTACGAGGAACACTGATCCTGAAGACAGCGCCCCGCCGAAAAGCGGGGCGTTTTCATAAGAGGCGAACGTCAGGCGCGCGTCTGACGCTTCAGGCAGTGCCAGCGCTTAGCCGGCCTTGCACTTCGTGGAGCCGGAGGCCCAATCAACGATGTTGTCGATATAAGCCTGCTTGACCCAGTTGTTGCCGCTGTAGATCGTGACCTTCGAACCCGTGCCCGCCTTTTCGATTCTGGCGGAGAAGGTGTACTTGGGCGCAATGCCGAAGGTGTTGATCAGGTCCACTTGCCCATACGCCTGCTCGGGATAGAGCGTGCCTGAGGCGACATGGCAGAGAAAGCCCTGCTTGGCGATGCGCGCATAGACGACCTCATAGCTTTCGGGAAAGGTGTGAACCGCCTTCAACGTGGCCGGATCATTGCGCAGGCTGTCCAGACTCGAGCCCGTCGAGCAAGCGGCCAGCAGGGCGAAGATGGGAACAAGGGGGATAAGGCGTTTCATCGGCAAACATCTCTCACGCAACGGAAACAACAGGCCTGCCGGCCGCGTGAGCCTTGCGGCGGACAGGATCCCTGCAGGGCAAACGGCGCCCTGCCCCCGCAGAAGGGCATAAGCGGCCTTACAACTTTGAAAACAGGCGGGCGCCAGATCTTGCAATCAGGCCATAAGGACCCGGCCTGCGCAGGGCGGCAAGCGCCTCGACGGAGCAGGCCAGGGTTTCGCCATGCCGGCGGCAAACGCACTGGCTGCCACCACCACTGTCAGCACGGCATGCGGAATGATGGATGCGGCAAGGCGTTCCAGATGGCCGAAGCATCGATCGCGCCAGAAGCGGGTCCGGTCCGTGGCCGGGGCTCTCCGCCAGCCTGCCGCTCAGAAACCTTGTGCATAGACACAGTTTCTCCTGCTTCGTCATGACCGTCTTCAACAAAAGTGATAGCCTTAAGCCATTGCCCGAACAGGGCGCCAGACTGACCAGACGGATAATGCCAGGCCATGACCGAATTTGACGACGCCGATTTTGACGAGACCGATGCGATGGCTGCCCTCATCGACGAGGCCGATAATTTCGATGTCGCGCCGCTGAGGCTGACGGTCGATCTGGCAGCACTCTGCGACAACTGGCGCGATCTTTCTCGCCTCTCGGGACGGGCGCGGGCTGGCGCCGTTGTCAAGGCCGATGCCTATGGGCTCGGCATCGAGGACTGCGGGGCAAGCCTCTACCATGCCGGTGCCCGCGACTTCTTCGTGGCCGCGGCAAGCGAGGGGGCAACGCTTCGCGCCTATGCGCCGGAGGCCCGTATTTTCGTGCTCTCCGGCATCTGGCCGGGCCAGGAAGAGCATTTCTTCGACAACGATCTGGTGCCCGTCCTTGCTTCGGAAGAGCAGTTGGCCTTCTGGATGTCGGTCCTTGCGGATCGCGGCGACCACCCTTGCGCGCTGCAGGTGGATACCGGCTTCAACCGTCTTGGGCTTTCGGTGGAAGAAGCGATGGAATTGGCTGAGGACGTGTCGCGCCCAGCCAGTTTTTCCCCCGTTCTGGTGCTCTCCCATCTTCACAGCGGCGACACCCCCTCGGCCGAGGCCAACCGGGCGCAATTGCAGCGGTTCCGGGAGGTGAGCACCGCGTTTGAAGGCGTCGAGGCCAGCCTTTCGGCCTCGGCCGGCATTGCGCTTGGGGCAGACTACCATTTCGATCTCACCCGTCCGGGCATTGCCCTTTACGGCGGCGAGGCCGTGAACAGCGTAGCAAACCCGATGCGGCCTGTGGCAACCGCCGAAGCCCGCATCCTGCAGATCCGCACCGCAAGCGCCGGTGAAACGGTAAGCTACGGCGGTGCGCACCGCCTCGCTCGCGACAGCCGTCTTGCGGTGGCAAGCGTCGGTTATGCCGATGGTTACCTGCGCAATCTCTCCGGCGCCGGCATCGCCCTGCGCGACAGCGTCAAAACCGGGGCTTTCGGCTTCATCGCCGGCCACCGCGTGCCGGTCGTTGGCCGCATCACCATGGATCTTACCATTTTCGACGTGACTGACCTGCCGCAGGGCGCCATCGCGGCCGGCGACTACATCGAGCTCTTCGGACATAACATGGCGCTGGACGAGGTGGCGCGCGCCGGCGGCACCATCGGCTACGAACTTTTGACCTCCTTGGGGCTGCGCTACGAGCGACGTTATCTCGACGGCAAGATCTGAGACTTGAAATGCCCTCTGGTCAGCGGCCTGAGGCCGCGCTATAAAGAGAACAAAAGGAGATCGAAATGACTGAGATCCAGCTTTCCGACGAAGACCGCGCCTTCATCGAGGCCAAGCTGCGCAGCGGCGTCTACAAAAGCGCCGAGGACGTGGTGCGTGCCGGCCTGCGCTTGCTTAAGCGTCAAGAGAACGAAGCCGAGGAACTGCGCCGGCTCGTTGGGCAAGGCCTTGAGGATCTTGAAGCCGGGCGGCTGCACGAATATGCGACGGCATCCGACCTGCTGCAGGATGTGAGGCAGCGGGCCGCGGATGACGCTCCGGCAAAAAGACTGAACGCGAAGGGACGCAGCTATTAAATCGCGCCGCCTTTTCTGGACCGAGACAGCCAGGGCCGATCTGGCCAGTGCCCATCGCTACATTTCGCAAGACAATGAAAAGGCGGCCGATCGGCTCATTCTCGATCTTGAGGCCAAGGCGAGAGCGCTGGCAAAAAGTGGCCTCAGCGGCCGCGACCGCAGCGAACTGGGCCCAAACATCCGCAGCGTTGTCCATCGGTCGCGCATCCTGTTTTTTCATGTGACGAAGGACGCCATCGTCATCCTTCGCGTCCTGCACGGCCACCAGCAGCTGTCCTCCGATCTATTTCCGCAAGAACAACAACAAGACTGACATTTCATGGCAAAGCCCAAAACCCAATTCGTCTGCCAGAACTGCGGCACGGTGCATTCCCGCTGGGCGGGCAAGTGCGATGGCTGCGGCGAGTGGAACACCATCGTCGAGGAAGACCCGATGGGCGGCATCGGGTCGGGCCCCGGCAAGGTGCCGAAGAAGGGGCGTGCGGTCACCCTCACCACGCTGTCGGGCGAGACCGAGGAAGCGCCGCGCATCTTCACCGGCATTGGCGAACTCGACCGGGCAACCGGCGGCGGCTTCGTGCGCGGGTCGGCCGTGCTGGTCGGCGGCGATCCGGGCATCGGCAAGTCGACGCTTTTGATGCAGGCGGCCGCAGCCCTCTCGCGGCGTGGACACCGCATCATCTATGTCTCGGGCGAAGAGGCCGTCGCCCAGGTGCGCCTTCGCGCCCAGCGACTGGGGGCCGCCTCCACCGACGTGCTGCTGGCGGCCGAGACCAATGTCGAGGACATCTTGGCCACCATCGGCGAAGGCAAGCGGCCGGACCTCGTGATCATCGATTCCATCCAGACGCTGTGGAGCGATACCGCCGATTCGGCGCCCGGAACGGTGACCCAGGTGCGCACCGGCGTGCAGGCGATGATCCGCTTTGCCAAGCAGACGGGGGCGGCCATGGTGCTGGTCGGCCACGTGACGAAGGAAGGCCAGATCGCCGGTCCGCGCGTCGTCGAACACATGGTGGACGCGGTTCTTTATTTCGAAGGCGACCGCGGCCATCACTACCGCATCCTGCGCACGGTGAAGAACCGCTTTGGCCCGACCGACGAGATCGGCGTGTTCGAAATGTCGGATATCGGTCTTCGCGAAGTGTCGAACCCGTCGGAACTGTTTCTGGGCGAGCGTAATTCCAAGGCGCCGGGGGCTGCCGTCTTTGCCGGCATGGAGGGCACGCGGCCGGTTCTGGTAGAGGTACAGGCGCTCGTCGCTCCGACCTCGCTCGGCACGGCGCGCCGCGCCGTCGTCGGCTGGGATTCCTCGCGGCTGTCGATGATTTTGGCCGTTCTGGAAGCCCATTGCGGCGTCCGGCTTGGCCAGCACGACGTCTATCTCAACGTCGCCGGTGGCTACAGGATTACCGAACCGGCCGCCGACCTCGCGGTCGCGGCCGCTCTCGTCTCCTCGCTTGCCAATACGCCGCTTCCGGCCGAATGCGTCTATTTCGGCGAAGTGAGCCTGTCGGGTGCGGTGCGGCCGGTGTCGCAGACGGCGCAGCGGCTGAAGGAGGCAGAAAAGCTCGGCTTCTCCTCGGCGGTCCTGCCCGCCTCGTCGGCCGAACTGCCCAAGGGCAGCAAGAGCCGCTGGGGCGAGATCGAGGGACTGCCGGATCTCGTCGTAAAAATAGCCGGTTCCGCGAAGAACCTGGGGAAGCAGCCGGAGGAGGATTGATCTTCCACCGGCGGGCGCGCTGTTGTAAGAGGAGCCGCAACGGCGGGCCGCAGCCATGGCCTTGCCCCCGTGCAGCCACCCGTGTACCCCTTGGCCGGAAGGCCGGGTCCGTCTTGGAGTAGACCATTTATGCCCATCACGATTTTCGACGGCATTGTCATCGGCGTCACCCTGTTTTCGGCAGTACTCGCCATGGTGCGCGGCTTCTCCCGCGAGGTGCTGTCGATTGCCAGCTGGGCAGGCGCGATCGCCGCGGCCTATTACCTGCATCCGCTGCTTCTGCCCTATGCCAAGAACTACACGACCGATGATCGCATCGCACTTGCCGGTTCGGCCGGCGTGATCTTCCTCATCGCGCTCATCATCATCACCTTTATCACCAGCCGCATTGCCGATTTCATCATCGACAGCCGCATCGGGGCGCTGGATCGCACGCTCGGCTTCCTGTTCGGGGCTGCCCGCGGCATCCTGCTTCTGGTCGTCGCCGTCGCCTTCTGGAACTGGCTGGTGGATGCGCGCTCGCAGCCGGCCTGGATCACACAGGCGAAATCAAAGCCCTTCCTCGATGGCCTCGTCGGGCGTCTGGAAGCCGTGCTTCCGACCGATATGGAACCGCAGATCCGCGCCCGCATTCTCGGCCGTGGCGACAAGGTGCAGGCGCCGGGCGCCGAACAGACGCCCTCTGATGACGCTCCGGCAACCACGACGCCAAATAATTGACGCTTTGTTACCGTTCTAAGGGAAGCCAAGCATCGTCGCTTGTGATATAGCGCAGCTTAAGAAGGCCGGATGAGAGGATGAAGCGATAGCGCTCCCCGCCGGCCTATTTCCGTTTCAACCGACAACACCCATATTCGCGACACACCCCGTTCCGAACCAGCCCCAAGGACCTGCAGACATGAATCAGCCGGTTGCCCATGATGTTTTTCTCGATCTGGATGGTGATACCCTGCATGAAGAATGCGGCGTATTCGGCATTCTCGGCCATCCCGATGCGGCAACGCTGACGGCGCTTGGCCTGCATGCGCTCCAGCACCGTGGCCAGGAAGCCGCCGGCATCGTGTCTTTCGACGGTACGCAGTTTCATACCGAAAAGCATATGGGACTGGTCGGCGATCACTATACCAACCCGGTGACTCTGGCAAAACTGCCCGGCGCCATGGCAATCGGCCACACGCGCTATTCGACGACCGGCGAAGTGGCGCTGCGTAACGTGCAGCCGCTGTTTGCCGAACTGGAAGTCGGCGGCATTGCCGTTGCCCATAACGGCAATTTCACCAATGGCCTGACGCTGCGCCGCCAGCTGATTGCCGGTGGTGCCATCTGCCAGTCCACCTCCGATACGGAAGTGGTGCTGCACCTTATCGCCCGCTCGCGCTACGCCTCCACCACGGACCGCTTCATCGACGCGATCCGCCAGATGGAAGGCGGTTATTCGATGCTCGGCATCACCCGCACCAAGCTGATTGCCGCACGCGACCCCACCGGCATCCGCCCGCTGGTGATGGGTGAACTCGACGGCAAGCCGATCTTCTGTTCGGAAACCTGCGCGCTCGACATCATCGGCGCAAAGTTCATCCGCGACGTGGAAAACGGCGAAGTCATCATCTGCGAGATCCAGCCGGATGGCTCCATCGAGATCGAATCGCGCAAGTCCACCAACATGCAGCCGGAACGGCTCTGCCTGTTCGAATATGTCTATTTCGCCCGTCCCGATTCCGTCGTCGGCGGCCGCAGCGTCTATGTGGCGCGCAAGAACATGGGCATCAATCTGGCGAAGGAATCGCCGGTGGAAGCCGATGTCGTCGTGCCGGTGCCCGATGGCGGCACGCCGGCAGCGCTCGGTTACGCCCAGGAAAGCGGTATTCCCTTCGAATACGGCATTATCCGCAATCACTATGTCGGGCGCACCTTCATCGAGCCGACGCAGCAAATCCGCGCCTTCGGCGTGAAGCTGAAGCACTCGGCCAACCGCGCCATGATCGAGGGCAAGCGCGTCGTTCTGGTCGATGATTCGATCGTGCGCGGCACGACCTCGCTGAAGATCGTGCAGATGATCCGCGACGCCGGCGCCAAGGAAGTGCATCTGCGTGTGGCCTCGCCGATGATCTTCTATCCGGATTTCTACGGCATCGACACGCCGGACGCCGACAAGCTGCTCGCCAACCAGTATGACGGCGCAGAAGCCATGTGCCGCTATATCGGCGCCGATTCCCTGTCCTTCCTCACCATCGACGGGCTCTACCGCGCCGTTGGCGGCGAAGCCCGCAACCCGGCCCGCCCGCAGTTCACCGACCACTACTTCACCGGCGACTATCCGACGCGCCTGCTTGACAAGCATGGCGAACCGATGGGACGGAAGGTCTCGGTTCTCGCCAGCAACGGTTGAGGAGGACCGGCGAAGGCAAAAACCTTCGCCGGACAGGACGGTACGGGACGGGTAATGACGATTGATCTCAAGGGACGCATCGCGCTAGTCACTGGCGCCTCGCGCGGCATCGGCTATTTCACGGCACTTTCGCTTGCAAAGGCCGGCGCGCATGTGATTGCCTGCGCGCGCACGGTGGGCGGGCTCGAAGAACTGGATGATGCCATCCAGGCGGCAGGCGGCACGGCGACCCTCGTTCCGTTCGATCTGACCGACATGGCCGCCATCGACCGGCTGGGCGCCTCGATCCACGAGCGCTGGGGCAAGCTCGATATCCTGGTCGCCAATGCCGGCATTCTTGGCGTCATCTCGCCGGTCGGCCACATCGAAGCAAAGGTCTTCGAAAAGGTGATGCTGACCAATGTGACGGCCACCTGGCGGCTGATCCGCTCCGTCGAGCCGCTGCTCCTGCAATCGGATGCCGGCCGCGCGCTGATCCTGTCATCGGGCGTTGCCAATGATGCGCGTCCCTTCTGGGGCGCCTATGCCGCCTCCAAGGCAGCCGTCGAAATGCTCGGCCGCATCTGGGCTGCCGAAACGCAGAAGTCGAAACTGCGCGTCATCAACGTCAATCCGGGTGCCACCCGCACCGCCATGCGCGCCCAGGCCATGCCCGGCGAAGACCCGGCAACGCTGCCGCACCCCTCGGAGGTCGCCGCGAAACTCCTGCCGCTCTGCGCACCCGAGATGACGGAAACCGGCCGGCTTTTTGTCGTGCGCGACAATACATTCCGTGATTACCGACTGCCGGAATAGTTTTGCCAGCAGTCCTCGTCGCCTCCTCACTCCAGCGGATTTTCCCGCATGCGCCCCCGTGACATTGCTGCCTATCTGTTTCTGGCTCTCGCCTGGGGCCTTTCCTTCCTGCTGCTCCTGAAGGTGGTGGCAGCCTTCGGCTGGGTGGGGGCCGTGACGTTTCGCTGCTTCATCGCCGCTGGCATCCTTCTGGTGCTGGCCCGCAGCACCGGGCGAAAGCTTTGCTTTCCCGCAAGCTGGGTGCCGCTTGCCGTGGTGGGCGCCACCACCGTTGCCGGCCAGCTGATCGGCCTCTCCTACGCCACCCCGTTGATCGGCACCGCGATGGCGGCGATTTTCGTCGCCTCCATTCCGCTGTTTTCGATGGTGATCGCGCAGGTCTGGGGGCTGGAGCGGATCACGCCGGTCAGGGTCGCGGGCCTGCTGCTCGGCACGCTCGGCATCGTCATGCTGGTCGGATTTCCGGCCGTGCCTGTCACCTTCGCGTTCGTGCTCGGCTGTCTGGCCATGGTGTTTTCCACCTTCTGCGCCGCCTTCGGCAGCAATTATGCCAGCCGATTCCTCAAAGATACCGGCCCCTGGGAAGTGACCATCGGGGCGTTTCTGGCGGGCGGCGTCATCGCGCTGCCGCTGATCTGGGTCGTGCCGGTGCCGGTTGCGCCGCAGCCGATCGATTATCTCTATCTGGTGGCGCTTGCCGGCCTCATGAGTTCGCTCACCTACGTGCTCTATCTCGGGCTTGTGGCGAGCATCGGCGCGACGCGGGCGATCAGCGTCGAATTTGCCGTCACCGTGGTTGCGGTGCTCGTCGGCGCGCTTGTCCTTGACGAGCCGCTGACGCTCGTGCAGCTGGCGGGCGGCGCCGTCATCATCGCCGGCTGTGCGCTGGTGCTCGGCCTTCTGCCGGCCAAGGACAAGATCCCGCTGCAGCCCTGAACCGTGTGGAGCGCGGCTGAACGAATATTTCACGCGCAAGCCCCGGCGCGAACAAATGCGCCTTGCCCTCCCCTTGACCGCGGCAGGCGCGCGCGCCATAACCGTTTCCATGAAAAACGGCCTCTGCATCATCTGCGGGAAGATTATTCGCTAGCGCACCGCTGGCCTGGCCGTTCTCGTCTCTCGAAATTCAAAGAAGACACAGGAACCGGTCCGGCCGGATCATACCTGTTTCGGGAGAATTTCGATGAGCGACACGCTCAAGCTCTATAATACGCTGACCCGCGAGAAGTCGGATTTCCAGCCCATCGACCCGGACAACGTGCGCCTCTATGTCTGCGGCCCGACAGTTTATGATTTTGCCCATATCGGCAATGCCCGGCCGGTCATCGTGTTCGACGTGCTCTATCGCCTGCTGCGCCATGTTTACGGTGAAGACCACGTCACCTATGTGCGCAACATCACCGACGTCGACGACAAGATCAACGCGCGGGCGCTGCGCGATTTCGGCCAAAACATCGCCGATGGCTCGATGAGCCTCAACGAGGCGATCCGCGCCGTGACCGGCACGACGGAAAGCCAGTTCAAGGCGGATGTGGCGCGCCTCGGCTGCCTTGCCCCGACGCATGAACCGCGTGCGACCGAAAACATTGCCCAGATGATCGCCATCATCCAGCGCCTGCTGACGCAAGGGCACGCCTATGTGGCCAAGGGCTCGGAAGGCCATGAGGTGCTGTTTGCCACCGCTTCCATGGCCGATTACGGGCAATTGTCGAAACGCCGGATGGAAGACCAGCAGGCCGGCGCGCGCGTGGCCGTGGAAGCCCACAAGACGAACCCGGGCGATTTCGTGCTGTGGAAGCAATCGGCCGATACCGAACCCGGCTGGACGGCGGAATTTACCTTCGAGGGCGAAACCTTTGCCATCTACGGCCGCCCCGGCTGGCATATCGAATGCTCCGCCATGGCCGACCGCTATCTCTGGGAAGAGATCAAGGACCGGCTGTCGCCGAAGGGCAAGGCGCTCCCGCACCAGTTCGACATTCACGGCGGCGGCCTCGACCTCATCTTCCCCCACCACGAAAACGAAATCGCCCAATCCTGCTGCGCCTTCGACACCGACGTGATGGCAAGCGTATGGATGCACAACGGCTTCGTGCAGGTGGAAGGCCGCAAGATGTCGAAATCGGACGGCAATTTCGTCACGATCAACGAACTGCTGGAGACGGAAAAGTTTGGCGGGCAGCGGTGGCACGGCCATGTCTTGAAACTGGCAATGCTGATGACGCATTACCGGCAACCCATCGACTGGACGGCCGATCGCTTGTTCGAAACAAGAACGATGCTCTACGATTGGCACCGCCAATGTTTTGCGGCGCCTATGCAGCCTGTTCCTCAGGCTCTGCTCACTGCGCTCATGGATGATTTGAACACGTCGGCTGCGATCGCCGTGCTTCATACTCTCAGCAAGGCAGTCAGAACTGCGGCCAGCGGAGCGGAGCAAGCGACTGCTGCCGGAGAATTGCGGGCCGCGTTAGCGTTTTTGGGAATTTACGAAGAGACCGACTCTGGGACGCTTCTGGCCCAAACTGTTGTTGATCGCGTTCTTGAGAATGAAGTCAAGGTTGCCGTTGCGGCCCGCCTCGAACTCCTCAAAGCCAAAAACTTCGCCGAAGCCGACAAGATCCGCGACGAGCTGCTGGCACAAGGCATCCAGTTGAAGGACGGCAAGGATCCGGCAACCGGCGAGCGGGTGACGACCTGGGAGATGAAGCGCTAGCCATGGCTGCTTCGCCCCGCCATACCCCCCTCTGCCCTGCCGGGCATCTCCCCCACACGGGGGGAGATCAGCAGAACGGCTTGCCTTCTGCCACGCAAGACGGAGATCGGCAGAGCGGACGGCCTTCTGCCGCCCAAGAGGCGGGCCGGCGGAGCGGATGGCCTTTTGCCACAGACCGACAAAGCGCCTTGCCCTCTCCCGAGCAAATGGAAGCAGGACGGCGCGGCACGATAATCCCCCCCGTGTGGGGGAGATGTCCGGCAGGACAGAGGGGGGAAACCACGGAGGAGAGACGACATGACCAGCAGCTATTCCGGCGGATGCCAGTGTGGCGCCATTCGATTTCGGGTGAGCGGCCCGTTGAGGGATGCCTCGATCTGTCATTGCCGCATGTGCCAGAAGGCCTTTGGCGGTTACTACGCGCCACTGGTTTCGGTGCGCGGCACCGATTTTGAATGGACGCGGGGGACGCGAAAAATCTTCCGGTCCAGCAATGTCGTCTCGCGCGGCTTCTGCGGGGATTGCGGCACGCCGCTCACCTACGAGGCGCCGGATGGCGTGGCGGTGGCGGCCGGTGCGTTTGACGATCCGGCGGCCTTTCCGCCCACCACGCAGTTCGGCATCGAATGCAAAATCGCCTTTGTCGATCATCTGCATGCGCTTCCCGGGCATCCGACGGAGGAGGACCTCGAACAGGCGCCCTACCTTGCCGACATCGTCTCCTACCAGCATCCCGACCATGACACGGCCGATTGGCCAGAACAGGGACTTGAGCCATGACCATGACAGGCGTGTTTACCGGCGGATGCCAGTGCGGCGCAGTAAGGTTTCGGGCGGAAAAGCTCGGGCGCCCGTCGATCTGCCACTGCCGCATGTGCCAGAAGCAGTTCGGCGGCTTTTTCGGTGCCTTCGTCACCGCCGATCAGGCGCATCTTGCCTGGACTCGCGGCCAGCCGAGCCTCTACCGCTCGTCTGCCAAGGTGAAGCGCGGCTTCTGCAGCAAATGCGGAACGCCGCTTGCCTATCTGCATCCCGGCGGCGTGGAACTGGCCATCGGCGCATTCGATCATCCGGCTGCGCTGGAGCCGCAGGTGCAGGTCAACCACGACAAGCGGCTGCCGTGGATCGATCATCTGTTCGAAAAGCCGGCCTATACCAGTCCCGAAATGGAGGCCTTCTTTGCCTCCATCGAAAGCTATCAGCACCCCGACCACGATACGGACCAGTGGCCACCGGAGGAGGCATGAGCACGTATTTATCCGGCGGCTGCCAGTGCGGCGCCGTGCGCTACCGCATCCGTGGTGTACCGACCAATCCACATCTGTGCCATTGCCGCATGTGCCAGAAGGCGTCCGGCAATTATGCCCTGCCGCTCGGCTTCGTGGCGCACCAGGATTTTGAGCTGACGCGCGGCACACCGGCCTGGTTTCACTCGTCCGGCCTGGTGCGGCGCGGCTTCTGCGCCGCCTGCGGCACGCCGCTGTTCTTCGAGCCGCTCGACGGCGACGGGCTGAATGTGACGCTTGGCGCGCTGGACGAACCGGAACGGGCCAAACCGGCCTTGCAATCCGGTCAGGATTCACGCCTCTCCTTCTTTCATGCGCTGGCGGACCTGCCCGAGGAGGCGGCGACGGTGTCCGCCGACTGGATGGCGGCGGTCGCGAGGAAGACCCACCAGCACCCCGATCACGATACGGCGGCATGGCCGCCGAAGGACGACTGAGCAGGACAACCGACATGAGCGAATTGCGCACCTTCTATCCCGAGATCGAACCCTATGAGACCGGCTTCCTGGATGTCGGCGATGGTCACCGCGTCTATTTCGAGCGCGTCGGCACGAAAGGCGCAAAGCCGGCCGTCTTCCTGCATGGCGGCCCGGGCGGCGGCAGCGGCCCGACGCAGCGGCGCCTGTTTGACCCGGCCCTTTACGACGTGATCCTGTTTGACCAGCGCGGCTGCGGCAAATCCACGCCCAATGCCTCGCTGGAAGCCAATACGACCTGGCATCTGGTCGCCGATATCGAGCGGCTGCGCGAGATGATGGGCGTGGAAACATGGCTGGTGTTCGGCGGCTCCTGGGGATCGACGCTGGCGCTCGCCTATGCAGAAACCCATCCGCAACGGGTGTCGGAACTGGTGCTGCGCGGCATCTATACGCTGACGAAAGCCGAGCTGGACTGGTATTATCAGTTCGGCGTCTCGGAAATGTTTCCCGACAAGTTCGAGCGTTTCCAGGCCCCGATCCCCGAAGACGAGCGCCACGAAATGATGGCCGCCTATCGCCGCCGCCTGACCGGCGACGACCGCAAAGAGCAGGTGCGGGCAGCACTGGCCTGGAGCCTCTGGGAAGGCGAAACCATCACGCTTCTGCCGAACCCCGAATATTCCGGCGGTTTTGGCGAGGAAGATTATGCGCTGGCCTTTGCGCGCATCGAAAACCATTACTTCGTCCATGCCGGCTGGCTGGAGGAAGGCCAGCTGCTGCGCGATGCCTACAAGCTCAAGGACATTCCGGGTGTCATCATTCACGGCCGCTACGACATGCCCTGCCCGGCGAAATATGCCTGGGCGCTGCACAAGGCCTGGCCGAAAGCGGATTTCCACCTGATCGAAGGCGCCGGCCATGCCTATCTCGAGCCCGGCATTCTCGACCAGCTGATCCGCGCCACGGACCGGTTTGCGGGCAAGAACTGAATTCTGGGATAACCCCCTCTGCCCTGCCGGGCATCTCCCCCACAAGGGGGGAGAAACCATGCCGCGGCGCCCTCCCCCCGGAACGGGAAGGGACGCTTGTGGTGTTGGGTGAACGGCAGCCGCTCTGCGGCTCTCCCCCCCTTGTGGGGGAGATGGCCGGCAGGCCAGAGAGGGAAATACGGCAAGACAAAAGCTGCCTGGGGAGGCACCGACATGACACGGGAAAAGATCTATCTCTTCGACACCACGCTGCGTGACGGCCAGCAGACGCCGGGTATCGATTTTTCCGTCGAGGACAAGATTGCCATCTCCACGCTGCTCGATAATTTCGGCATCGATTACGTCGAGGGCGGCTATCCGGGAGCAAACCCCACCGATACGGCCTTCTTTGCGCAAAAGCGTACGCAGACCGCAAAATTCACCGCCTTCGGCATGACCAAGCGGGCGGGCATTTCGGCTGCCAATGATCCGGGGCTTGCAACGCTTCTGCAATCGAAAAGCGATGCCATCTGTCTTGTGGCGAAAAGCTGGGATTATCACGTGCGCGTGGCGCTCGGCTGCACCAACGAGGAAAATCTCGGCTCGATCCGCGACAGCGTTGCTGCCGTCATCGCGTCCGGCCGCGAGGCGCTGATCGATTGCGAGCACTTTTTCGACGGCTACAAGGCCAATCCCGATTACGCGCTCGCCTGCGCGAAGGCGGCCTATGAGGCGGGCGCCCGCTGGGTGGTGCTCTGCGACACCAATGGCGGCAGCCAGCCGCAGGAGGTGCGCGACATCGTTTCTGCCGTCATCGCTGCCGGCATTCCCGGCACCTCGCTCGGCATCCACGCCCATGACGATACCGGCCAGGCCATCGCCAATTCGCTTGCCGCCGTCGAGGCCGGCGTGCGCCAGATCCAGGGCACGCTGAACGGCATCGGCGAGCGCTGCGGCAATGCCAATCTCATTACCCTGATCGCGACGCTTGCGCTGAAGGAAGCCTATGCCGAGCGCTTCGACACATCGATCGACCGCGAGCGGCTGAGCGGCCTTACCCGGCTGTCGCATGCCTTCGACGAACTGCTCAACCGCTCGCCCAACCATCAGGCGCCGTATGTCGGTGCCTCCGCCTTTGCCACCAAGGCTGGCATCCATGCCTCGGCACTGCTGAAGGACCCGCGCACCTACGAACATGTGCCGCCGGAAACGGTCGGCAATTTCCGCAAGGTGATGGTGTCGGATCAGGGCGGAAAGTCCAACTTCCTCAACGCCCTGAAGCGGCGCGGCATCGAGGTGGCCAAGGACGATCCGCGCCTCGATACGCTGATCACCATCGTCAAGGAGCGCGAGGCTGAAGGCTATGCCTATGAAGGGGCCGATGCGAGCTTTGAGCTTCTGGCACGCCGCACGCTCGGCACCATCCCGGATTTCTTCGCCATCGAAGGGTTTCGCGTCATGGTGGAGCGTCGGTTCGATGCCAATGGCCAGATGAAGACCGTCTCGGAAGCCGTGGTGCGCCTCGTGATCGATGGCGAACGGGTGATGTCGGTTGCCGAAGGCGATGGCCCGGTCAATGCGCTCGATCTGGCGCTGCGCAAGGATCTCGGCAAGTTCAACGCCGAAATCGTCGATCTGGAGCTGGTGGACTACAAGGTGCGTATCCTCAACGGCGGCACCGAGGCAATCACCCGCGTGCTCATCGAATCGACCGATGGCGAGGGCACCCGCTGGTGGACGGTCGGCGTATCGGAAAACATCATCGACGCCTCCTTCCAGGCGCTGATCGATTCCATCGTCTACAAGCTGATGAAGAACCGCCACATGGCCGGACGGCTGGCGGCGGAGTGACCAGTCAAGCGCCTGCCCCTGCGGCTTATTCACACCTGCGAATAGACGCTTCAGCGAAATGAATTGGTCAGCGGCCCGCTTGGGTCGTAGACGGACGTCACTGACGTGAAGGAATGACCAATCATGGCGACCGAAACCGCTCCACCCCAGGCTCAGACGGGCGACGCGCCACAGGGCTTTGCCTATGCGTTTGCCGCCTATGCGTTCTGGGGCGTCATGCCGCTGTACCTGAGGGCGCTCGGCCATATGCCGCCCTTCGAGGTGCTGGCGCACCGGATCCTGTGGTCTGTGCCTTTTGCGGCCCTTATCCTGCTCGTCACCCGCCGCTTCGGCGATATTCGCCGGGCGGTCAGTTCCCCGCGCACCATGGTCATGGCGACCGTCACCGCGCTGCTGATCACCGTCAACTGGCTCACCTACGTCTATGCCGTCGGCTCTGGCCAGGCGATCGAAGGAGCGCTCGGCTATTTCATCAATCCGCTGTTCAGCATCCTCCTGGGCGCCATCCTGCTCAAGGAACGATTGGCGCCGGTGCAGATGGCGGCCATTGCGCTCGCCTTCGTCGCCGTCGGCATCCTGACCTATGACGCAGGGCGCCTGCCCTGGATCTCGCTGACGCTGACCGTGAGCTGGGGTGCCTATTCCTTCCTGCGCAAGACGCTGCCGGTCGGCCCCAACCAGGGCTTCTTCCTGGAGGTGGCGCTGCTGTCGGTGCCCGCCCTTCCCTATGTCATCTGGCTTGAAATGAACGGCGTCGGGCACCTGACGCGCGGCACCGCCAGCGATGCGTGGCTTCTGGCGGCCGCGGGCCTCGTCACCTCGGTGCCGCTGATGCTCTATGCCAATGGTGCAAAACTGCTGCGCCTCTCCACCCTCGGCATCATGCAATATCTGACGCCGACCATCATTTTCCTCCTCGCGGTCTTCGTGTTCCACGAGCCGATGAACCCGGTCAAACTGTTTGCCTTCGCGCTGATCTGGGTGGCGCTTGCGCTCTATACCTGGTCGATGCTGCGTGCCTACCGCGCCCGCTGAGAAAGGAACTTTCGATGCGCATGACCGACATTCCCTTCGGCACCACTGACTGGACAACCATCACCCCCACGCAGCATGCCGGCGACACCGGCATGGCAAGCTGGCGTACCCAGACGTTTGGCGATATCCGCGTGCGCATGGTGGAGTATACGCCGGGCTATCTGGCAGACCACTGGTGCGAGAAGGGCCACATTCTGTTGTGCCTTTCCGGTGAACTGACGACGGAACTGGCCGATGGACGCATCTTCGTGCTGAAGCCCGGCATGAGCTATCAGGTGGCGGACGGGGCCGAGCCGCACCGCTCGTCGACAGAGATCGGCGCGACCCTGTTTATCGTGGATTAGCTCAAAGCTTCCCGATCACCGCTGGCGTGCCATCATCGACCGGGGCGTCGCCCTGCGCGTCGAGGATGGCCGGTACGATGTCTTCTACCGCGTCGATGACAAGCGGGCGTACCAGATTGGCGTTGTGGATGAAACCTTGCGCGCGCATGTGATCGACCAGTTCCAGCATCGGATCCCAGAAGCCGCCGATATTGGCAAACACCATCGGCTTGCGGTGGCGGCCGAGCTGGCCCCAAGTCATGATCTCGACGATTTCCTCCAGCGTGCCGATGCCGCCGGGAAGCGTGACGAAGGCATCGGCGCGCTCGAACATCGCATGTTTGCGCTCATGCATGTCCTTGGTGATGATCAGCTCGCTCAATTGTCCGAGAGAATGGCGCGTTGCCTCCATATCGACAAGAAATTCCGGAATGATGCCGGTAACCTTGCCGCCGTTCGACAGGGTGCCGGCCGCCACGGCACCCATGATGCCCTTGGTGCCGCCGCCGTAAACGAGTCGCAGACCATGGGCCGCGATGGATTTGCCCAAAGCCCGACCTGCCGCGACATAGGCGGGATCACGACCGGGCTGCGAGCCGCAGTAAACACAAATGGATCGAATTGGCACAAGAGTCTCCGTGATGCATGCGAGGCGGACGCAAAGCAGCGGTCCGCCCTGTAAAAGTGACGGGAAATCAAGTCCCGGGCAAGCGAAAAGGGCCTAAAAGCTTGTTAATACGGCATGAAACCTGTAATTCCGTGTTGTTTGGCGGGTTTCCGTCTGGAGAGGTCTGATAATGAAGAACCGCGCCGTCTGGCTGGCTATTTCCGCACTCGCGATTGCAACCCTGCTCATGGTTTTCTTCGTCATGCCGCGTCTGTCGACGAACGATCATCCGGTGGGCGAAGCCATCAACGATGCCGGACGCGAGATCAAGGAAGCGGTTAACGGACAGGCCGATGCGACCCGCGAGCTGGTCGATCCGACACCGGACACGCCGCCGGCCAAGGCGCCCGCAACGACGGCCAAAGGCGACGTGCCGGCAGAACCGAAGGCCGCCACAGCGTCCGCCGAGCTGAAGCCGTTGATCGTGCCGACCTTCGACGTGCTGCGCGTCGAACCGGACGGCACGGCCGTCATTGCCGGGCGCGCCGAACCCGAAGCCCGGCTTGACGTCAACGACCAGGCCCTGACGGTTGCCACCACGGCCGTGGACAAGGCCGGTGAATTCGTCGCCATCATCGACAAGCCGCTGGCCCCCGGTGACCATCAGCTGGTGCTGAAGGCAACCGCCAAGGATGGCCGCACGGTGATCTCCGAAGAAATCGCCACCATCTCCATTCCCGACAACAAGGCCGGCGAACTGCTGGCCATGGTAACCAAGCCCGGCGAGGCGAGCCGCCTGATGGCGGTGCCGAACATCAACCAGAAAACCAAGACGGAGCGCGTGGCGCTGTCTGCCGGCGATGCAACGGCAGCCCCCCAGGCGCCGGCTTCTTCAGCCACCGTGCCTGCCCCGGCCGCAGCACCTGCCCAACCGGCACCCTCCGGCACGAACGTGGCAACCGCTCCGATACCCGCGGCACCGGCCACCGCCCCTTCGGAAAAGCCGGCACTGCAGGTCAGCGCCGTCGAAATCGAAGGCGACCGCATTTTCGTCGCCGGCATTTCCAAGCCCGGTGCCAAGCTGAAGGGTTATGCCGACTCAAGCATCATCGGCGAAACGCTTGCCGGCGCCGACGGTCACTTCGTCATCGACGGAACCCTTTCTCTGACGGTTGGCCAGCACCGCATCGCGGTCGACCAGATCGGCCCGAACGGCCAGGTGATCGTGCGCGTCGAAGTGCCGTTCAACCGGCCGGCCGGCGATCAGGTGGCCGCCGTTGCAAGCCCGCTTGGCGCAACGAACAGCCTGTCGCCCATTGACGACGGCGCGTTTGATCGTCTGCGCAACGAGGTGTCGCGCGGCTTCGACCTCTTGCAGAAGCTCTATGCCAATGGCGCAACGCCGACGGACGAACAGGTGGCTGCTGCCCGCTCCTCGACCAGCATCGCGCTGCGTTCGCTGACCGAATACCGCCTACCGGCTGGCGCCGACGAAACGACGCGGATGATTGCCGACAACACCGTGCGTGAAGCGGCAGCCGCCCTCTCCGCACTCGACGCCCTGCCGCGCGATGTGGGCTCGGTTGGCGCCAAGCTCGGAACGATCGGCGAGATGATTGCCCGCGCCGTTGGCCCCATCCTGCCGAACGGCACCGTCGCACCGCTGCCGGCCGCAGCCGCTGAAGCACAGGTCGCGGCTGGCGCCCGCACCATTGCGCAGGCGCCGCTGACCCAGAGCGAGGCCTCCTCCGTCATCATCCGGCGCGGCGATACGCTGTGGCAGATCTCCCGCCGCGTCTATGGCGGCCAGGGCGTGCGCTACACCACGATCTATCTCGCCAACCAGGACCAGATCGCCAATCCCGACGTGATCCAGCCCGGCCAGATTTTTGGCGTGCCGAAAGAGGCGCTGCCGGACCCGGAAGCGGAAAAGATCCACCGCCAGCGCCTGAAGAAGGGCTGATCGGGAAACGACCGGCCGGCAGAGAGAGGATCTTTGCCGGCAAGGCCAAAGCTGCGTTGCAATGGCCGCCCATGCAGCCTATGTGCTGGTCTCCTTGCGGAGGCATTCATGGCAGACAGACGAAAGACCGTTGCGGCGGACACCAGCAATCCGCTGGCGACCATCGTGAACCTTTGGCCCTATATGTGGCCCGCCGACAGGCCGGACCTCAAGGCGCGCGTGGTCTGGGCAACGCTTCTGCTACTGGCGGCAAAATTCGTTCTGATCGGCGTGCCCTATTTCTTCAAATGGGCAACCGATGCGCTGAACGGCAAGCTGGACATGGCGGGCCTGGTGCCGGCCTTCCTGCTTGGCGCCGTGGTTCTGGTCATTGCCTATAACCTCACCCGCATCATCCAGCTTGGCCTCAACCAGCTGCGCGACGCGCTGTTTGCCAGCGTCGGGCAACATGCCGTTCGCCAGCTGGCCTACAAGACCTTCGTGCACATGCACCAGCTCTCGCTGCGCTTCCACCTGGAGCGCAAGACGGGCGGCCTGTCGCGCATCATCGAGCGCGGCACGAAGGGCATCGAGACCATCGTGCGCTTCACCATCCTCAATTCGGTGCCGACGCTGGTCGAATTCCTGCTGACGGCGGTGATCTTCTGGCTGTCCTACGGCTTTGCCTACGTGGCGGTGACGGCGGTGACGGTTGCGGCCTATATCTGGTTTACCATCCGTGCCAGCGACTGGCGCATTGCCATCCGCCGCTCGATGAATGCCAGCGACACCGACGCCAACACCAAGGCGATCGATTCGCTGCTCAACTTCGAAACGGTCAAATATTTCGGCAACGAGGACATGGAGGCGAGCCGCTTCGATGCCTCCATGGCACGTTACGAAAAAGCCGCCACGCAGGTCTGGACCTCGCTCGGCTGGCTGAACTTCGGCCAGGGCCTGATCTTCGGCGCCGGCACGACGGTGATGATGGTGATGTCGGCGCTTGCCGTGCAGCGCGGCACGCAGACGATCGGCGATTTCGTCTTCGTCAACGCGCTGCTCATTCAGCTCTCGGTGCCGCTCAATTTCATCGGTTTCGTCTATCGCGAAATCCGCCAGGGCCTGACTGATATCGAGCAGATGTTCGATCTGCTGGAGGTGGACGCCGAAGTCGTGGACCAGCCGGGCGCCGCACCGCTTGCCGTACGTGACGCCAGCATTGCCTTCCGCGACGTGCATTTCGCCTACGATCCGGAACGCCCGATCCTGAAGGGCATTTCCTTCGTGGTGCCGGCCGGCAAGACGGTCGCCATCGTCGGGCCGTCGGGCGCCGGTAAATCCACGATCTCGCGCCTGCTCTACCGGTTCTACGACGTGCAGCAGGGCTCCGTCGAGATCGACGGCCAGGACGTTCGCGACGTGACGCAAAAGAGCCTGCGCGCCACGATCGGCATGGTGCCGCAGGATACGGTTCTGTTCAACGACACGATTGCCTACAACATCCGCTACGGCCGCCTGAGCGCGACCGAAGAGGAAATGCTGGCGGCGGCAGACATTGCCCAGATCGGCCATTTCATCACCAGCCTGCCGGACGGGTTCCAGACCATGGTGGGCGAGCGCGGCCTCAAGCTGTCGGGCGGCGAAAAGCAGCGCGTGGCGATTGCCCGCACCGTCCTGAAAGCCCCGCCGATCCTCATTCTCGACGAGGCAACCTCGGCGCTCGATACGACGACGGAACAGGAAATCCAGGCGGCTCTCGAACTCGTGTCGAAAAACCGCACCACGCTGGTGATCGCCCACCGCCTGTCGACGGTCATCAATGCCGACGAGATCATCGTCCTGCGCCACGGCGAAATTGCCGAACGTGGCACGCATGCCGGCCTTCTTGACCAGAACGGCCTCTACGCCTCGATGTGGAACCGCCAGCGCGAGGCAACGCAGGCCGAGGAACACTTGCGCCAGGTGCGCGAAAGCGACGAAGAAGGCGTGGTGGTGCGCAAGACACCGGCGGTCTGAGGGGCGTCAATCGTTCCCTGGGGCTGCGGGCTCGGTCCTGTGTTCGGACGACTGGATGATGAGACCATGCTTGCCATCACCCGCTCGCTTGCGGTGTTTCTCGGCATCGGCTGAAAGGCGCGCCACGGAACCACATTGCTCCTGAAACGGTTTGCCTGTAGTCACCTAGGTTCGTGATCCAAGGCTGGACAATCTGGAGAGACACCCGTTGATCAATCTGTTCGACACCATTCGCAACACGCTCGTGCCGATCCACAAGGAAGGCTATATCTTCGTTATCGCCTTTTTCGTCGTATCTCTGGTCGCGGGCCTGATTGCGGCACCCCTGTTCTGGATCGGCCTCGTGCTGACGCTGTGGTGCGCCTATTTCTTCCGTGACCCCGAGCGCGTCGTTCCGCAGGATGACGACGTGATCATCAGCCCTGCCGATGGCCGCGTGTCCTCCGTTCAGATGGTGGTGCCGCCGGTGGAGCTTGATCTGGGAAGCGAGCCGATGCTGCGCATTTCCGTGTTCATGAACGTCTTCGACTGCCATGTGAACCGCGCGCCGGCGCGTGGCCGCGTGTCGCAGATCGTCTATCGCCCCGGCCAGTTCGTCAACGCGGAGCTCGACAAGGCAAGCGTCGACAACGAGCGCAACGGCATGGTCATCGAAACCAAGCACGGCAAGCTCGGCGTGGTGCAGATCGCAGGCCTCGTCGCCCGCCGTATCCTCTGCTTCGTGCATGCCAACGAGCCGCTCGATGCGGGCGAGCGTTTCGGCCTCATCCGCTTCGGCTCGCGTCTCGACGTCTATGTGCCGGAAGGTGGCCAGCCCCGCGTGTCACTCGGACAGCGCACCATCGGTGGCGAAACCGTGATTGCCGAATTCGGCTCGTTCAAGGGCCCGACCATCAGCCGCCGCAGCTGATAAAACCTGGAGAATGCCATGCAGCCGCTGGACGATCACCGCGACGCAGACCACGATGTGCATCCGAAAAGTGCCGAACACCGCACGGATGACGATGCGGCCCGTGGGCCTCGCCTGCGGGAAATTCCGCTGAGGCTTATGGTGCCGAACTTCATCACGGTTCTTGCCATCTGCGCGGGCCTCACCGGTATACGGCTCGCGTTTGAAAATCGATTCGAGCTCGCCGTCGCCATGGTTCTGCTGGCGGCCTTCCTCGACGGCATCGACGGGCGCGTGGCGCGGGCGCTGAAGGCCACGTCGAAATTCGGCGTGCAGATGGATTCGCTCGCCGACATCATCAATTTCGGCGTAGCCCCTGCCCTCGTTCTCTATGTCTTCGTGCTCGATCAGGTCGGCTCCATCGGCTGGATCGCCGCGCTCATCTATGCGATTGCCGCCGGCCTGCGTCTTGCCCGCTTCAACGTGATGGCGGATCGCGAATACAAGGCGAAATGGCAATCGGAATTCTTTGTCGGCGTTCCGGCGCCGATGGGCGCGCTTCTGGTTCTGCTGCCGGTCTATCTCGGCTTCTTGGGCCTCGAAACCAATCGCGGCATCGCCTGGTGCGCGACGGCCTATACCGTGCTGATCGGCTATCTTCTCGTCTCGCGCCTTCCCGTCTGGTCCGGCAAGTCGGAAACTCGTGTGCGCCGCGACCTCATGCTGCCGGTGATCCTGTGCGTCGTCATCTATGTCGCTTTGCTGATGAGCTATACGTGGCAGGTGCTTGCAGTGACTACAGTTGCCTATCTCCTGGTTCTGCCGTTCAGCGCGCGGGCCTGGAAGCGTCGCTACGGCACGCTCACCATCGAAGACGACCACGCCAACGTCTGATCCTCCGGCGGATCGCCGATACTGCTGCGTTGCAAGATCAGGTTGCAACGCAGCATAACTGCGCTTTTTCGACAACAGTTTCCCGCAAGCTCGCCGGTGCAGGATCACGTATGATCGGTTCGCGTGCGCAGCGCCAAATTTCCGCCCTGTTTTCTGCCGAGAGCCGCTGTGACGCACGGATGCGATCACGAAAAGTGCTTTATGGGGAAGGAAACCGACATGACTGAACAGAAGACCACCACGACGGCTGCCGCCAAGCAGGACCTGCATGCACCGCAGCGCCCGCTCGCCATCAAGGCCGTCGTTGCCGCAGCCCTGATGCTGAAGCGCACGACGCTGAAATCCGCCTGATCTGAAAAGGCCTCCGCCGGGGCATCAGAACAGCGAGAGCTGCCCGTCGCCCTTTTCGGGCGGCGCCGATTTCGGGGAAACGACCGGCATCACCGGCACCTGGATCTCAGGCCCCATATTGGCGACCTTGTTGACCCGGTCCGAGACCGGGATCATCTCGAACAGATCCTCCTGCGCCGGCGTCATCAGGTCGGCGACATCGCGCGGCTCCTGCGTCTTGCAATCGAGCCAGCGGGAAAAAGCCTGCGGATCGATCACCACCGGCATGCGATCATGGATCGTTCCGACCAGCCGGTTGGCCCGTGTCGTCAGGATCGCGGCGGTATCCACTTCCGAGCCGTCAGCGGAGGACCAGGTTTCCATGAGGCCGGCAAAGGCAATGAGACCGCCCTGCTTGGGGCGAATGTAATAGGCCTGCGCCTTGCCGCCCTCGTCCTTTTGAGGCCTGTGCCATTCGTAAAAGCCGGTTGCCGGAATGAGCACGCGGCGATGGCGCATGGCGGCGCGAAACGAGGCCTTGCCGATGGCGGTTTCGGCCCGGGCATTGATGAGAAGCGGAAACTCCTTCGGATCCTTCACCCAGCCGGGCAGGAAACCCCAGCGGGCAAGCACGGCCTGGCGCGCTGGAAGATTGCTGCCGGGCACCTGTCGATCCGTGGCCATGACGAGAAGAATCGGCTGCGTCGGCGCGATATTGTAGCGCCGGGGAAAATCGTCGATCTCGATGACGCTCAGGAATTCGAGGATCTCGTCCGGCGTCGCGGTCAGGGCGTAGCGTCCACACATGCTCTGTTGATCGCACCCGAAGACGGAGGCGTCAAGCAAAGGGGACCGTCAGCAATGTCAGCTGCTGCGCGGCGCAAACAGGATAACGGCGCAGCCGATGAGGCAGAGTGCGCCGCCTGCGAGGTCGAACCGGTCGGGCGCCTTGCCTTCCACCAGATAGAGCCACAGGAGCGAAGCGGCCACATAGAGGCCACCATAGGCGGCAAAGGTGCGCCCTGCCGCATTGCTATCGACCAGCGAGAGCAGCCAGGCAAACAGAACCAGAAACAGCAGGCCGGGCGCCAGCCACCACGCCGGTTTCTCCAGCCGCCACCAGGCGTAGAAGGCAAAGCAGCCGGAAATTTCCGCAAAGGCTGCAAGGACGAAGAGGAAGGTGCTTTTCATGGACGACAGTCGTTGCAGAGCGCGGCTGCTTGCGCAAGACGCGTCAGCCGGTCAAGGTGGCACTATGACGATGACTGACAAGACCGCACACCTTCCCCGCCCGCGCGCGGCCTCCTCCGCCATTCTGGAACGGGAGGGCCGCTATCTCCTGATCCGGCGACGCAATCCGCCCTCGGCTGATCTGTTTGCCTTTCCGGGCGGACGAGCCGAGCCCGGAGAGACGCCGGCTGACACAGCAGTGCGGGAATTTTTCGAGGAAACCGGAATCATGGCCCGCGAGCCGGAGCTGTTTGCCACCTATGACCTGGAAACCCGCGACACCTCCGGTGCGTTGCAAAGCCATTTCTTTCTGTCGGTTTTTCGGGTGAAGGCCGATGCGGATCGCGCGGCGATTGCCGCCGATGACGCTGCCGACGCCGGCTGGTTCACGCTGGAGGAGATCCGTGCGCTGCCGGTGCCAGAGAGCGTGCTGGATTGCGTCGAACGGCTGGCCGCGCAGCGCAAACTCCCCTCCGCGTCTTGATAGACCCATGGCGCGCCTCACCGGGAACATCATGATATTGAAAGCCTTTTGCCGCCCGATCCTGCCGTCTCTGCTCCTGAGCCTTGCCCTCGCCTGTCCTGCATCGCTTCTGCCGGCAACTTCCATTGCGGCGCCGGCGCAGAAGAAGGGCGCCGAATCGCAGCCCATAAGCCCGCCGCAACAGCCCGTGGAGCGGCCGGCGCCCTATGATGCGCAACTGCTGCGGCTTGCGGAAATCCTCGGCTCCGTCCAATACCTGCGCACGCTGTGCGCCTCCGATTCGGATGAGTGGCGGGCATCGATGCAGTCTTTGCTGGACGCGGAAACCGGCGCGGAACCCAAGCGGCGCGAGCGACTGACGGCGGCCTTCAACCGCGGATATCGGGCGTTTGCTGCGGTGCACAGTACCTGTACCCCGGCTGCCCGGGTTGCGGAAGAACGCTACCGTAACGAAGGTGCAACACTGTCGGGCGAAATTGCTGCACGCTACGGAAATTAGGCTTTTATTTACCTCTTTCGCGCTGGGGGCGTGTGGTTTTGATAAAAGGCTGCTAGTGTTGTTAACGTGCCGGTAACAACGGACACCCCTTGCAAGAGGAATACACATGCAGACAGCGCGCAACGACATCGACGACATGATTGTGCACGAGAAGATGCAGGCGGCGCTCGAATACCAGAATGAAGCCTGGGCCGACGGACGTGCAGACGGCATCGAGCCGGAGATCATTGCCGACGCAGCCATCGCGCTCGCCATGCGGGAAACCATCCGCATTCACGGCGAAGACGGCGCGGAAGCCATGCTGGAATCGCTGCGCGCGCGCATGCTTGCCGGCGAATTCTCCCCTGAGCGTACCGTTCAGTAAGCGTAAGGGCCGGGCACGCATGGTGCTCGCATCCCGTTCTTGCGAATCATGCCACCCACGGCCCAAGCCCGAAGAAACCGAGGCTTTTTCCATGAAGACCCAAGCGGCGAAGATTGCTCGCCCCTCAGCCCTGCAGATGGCGCTGGCTGCGGCAGGCGTTCTGCTGTCCGTGACCGTCGTAACGGACACCGCCTTTGCCCTGTCCGGCGCAAGCGTGACGGAGGCAAGCGGCCCCGCGCCGGCCGCCGGAACCGGTTCAGGCGCTGACCCGGCCTCCGGGCCGTTATCGAACCCGCCGGGCAATGGTGCCGCCGCCCCTGAGGCCGCGCCCCAGGATGCGCAGGCGGCAACGCCGGCACCGGCAGAGATCATTCGCGACCTCGAGCTTCTTCCCGAACCGGTGAAGGCCGCCCGGCGCGCGCTTGTCGAAGCGGCAACCTCCGGCGAGTTCGAACGCCTGCGTCCGCTGGTGCATTTCGACGTGGACCAGATGCGCCAGCTCGGTGCCGATGGCGCCGACGCGCTCGATGCGCTGAAAAGCCTGTCGGGCGATCCGGAAGGGCTGGAAATCCTCGCCATCATGCTGGATCTTCTGCAGACGGGTGCCGCCCGTATCAATGCCGGCACGCCGGACGAGATGTATGTCTGGCCCTATTTCGTCGGCAAGCCGCTCGATACGCTGTCGGCGCCCGAGCGCGTCGAACTCCTGCGGATCATCACCGCGGGTGATCTCGCCGCCATGGAAGAGACCAACAATTACAACTTCTACCGGCTTGGCATTACGCCTTCCGGCGAATGGAAGATGTTTACCGGCGGCGATTGAGCCGCAGGTTCGCTCCGCGCACCAGACCCGGCTCCGCCTCGGCCTGCCGGCATTTTGAAAAATGTCGGCGGCGCTGTATGTCTGGAAGGCAGAACCAGACAGGATTGCCATGACCACCGCCACTCTCTTCACCCGCCGCCTGATCCGCATCGAAGGTGCCGACGCGCAGTCGTTCCTGCAGGGCATCGTCACCACCGATATCGACGGGCTTGCCGAAGGCGAGGCCCGGCCCGGCGCGCTTTTGACGCCGCAGGGCAAGATCCTCTTCGATTTCATTATCTGGCGCGCCGATGGCGGTTTCCTGGTGGAATGCGATCAGGCGCTCTCAGAGGCATTTTTGCGCCGGCTGACGATGTACCGGCTGCGGGCTGCGGTAACCCTTACGCAGGAGGAGGCAAGCGTTAGCGTCACCTGGGGAGAAGCGGCAGACTCTGCGGCAGGCGTGACCGACATGGCATTTGCCAAGGCCGGCCGTCTTCTGAAGCGCGCACCCATCGCCCTGGTCGAAGCGGCCGATGCGGAGAGCGAAGCAGCCTATGATGCGGTGCGCATCGAGGCAGGCCTTGCCCAGTCTGCCAAGGATTATGCCCTGCAGGATGCCTTTCCGCACGATATCCTGCTGGATCTCGATGGCGGCCTGTCCTTCCGCAAGGGCTGCTATGTCGGCCAGGAAGTGGTCTCGCGCATGCAGCACCGGGGCACGGCCCGCCGGCGTCTGGTGAAGGTCACGGCGACAACCGACCTTCCGGCGACCGGCACGGAGCTTTTCGCCGGCGGCAAGCCGCTTGGCACGCTCGGAACCGTGGTCGGCGGCAAGGGGCTTGCCATTGTGCGCACCGATCGGGTGGGCGATGCGCTGTCTTCGGACCTGCCGATCCTTGCCGGCGATGTCGCCGTCGATCTTGCGCTGCCGGCCTGGACCGGCCTCTCCTTCCCGACGGGCGCAGCCGAGGCGGACGCGTGACCACCACTCCGTCTCCTTCCGTGCGCGCCTGGCAACGCATGCTGTCGGGCCGCCGTCTCGATCTTCTCGACCCCTCGCCGCTCGATGTGGAAATCAGCGACATCGCCCATGGCCTTGCGCGCGTGGCGCGCTGGAACGGCCAGACGCGCGGCGACCACGCCTTTTCGGTGGCCCAGCACAGCCTGATGGTGGAGACGATCTTTCGCGAGGCAAATCCGAGTGCTTCCGCCTGTGACCTGATGATGGCGCTTTTGCACGACGCGCCGGAATATGTGATCGGCGACATGATCTCGCCGTTCAAGGCCGTGGTCGGCGGCGGCTACAAGGTGGTGGAGAAGCGGCTGGAGGCGGCCGTGCATCTGCGCTTCGGCCTTTCGGCCCATCCGAGCCGCGATCTGAAGGCGCGCATCAAGAAGGCCGATACGGTGGCGGCCTTTTTCGAAGCAACCGAGCTTGCCGGATTTTCCGTTGCCGAGGCGAGGAAATTCTTTGGCCTGCCGCGCGGCATCACCCGCGACCGGCTGCCGGTCGAACCGATGGCGGCGACCGAAGCGCAGGCACGGTTCCTCGAGCGTTTTCACGCGCTCGATGCGCTTCGTCCAAGGGCCACGACACCATGACCGGCATCGTCGTTGGTCCACTTGAGAAGATCGCGGAGCTTGCCGTGCGCCACAAGGCGCGCGAGATGGTGAGCCTGATCGCCGAGGGCCATGATTTTCACCGCCCCGGCGTCATCCGCGCCGAGCGACACCTGACCCTTGCGATGAACGACATAACGTTTGCCGGCACCGGCAATCTGGTGGCGCCGAGCGAGCGGCATGTGACCGACCTCATCGCCTTTGCCCGGGACTGGGACCGCACCGCCCCGCTCCTCGTCCATTGCTGGATGGGCGTGTCACGCTCGCCGGCCGCCGCGGTGATCGCAGCACTGGCGGTCGATCCGGATCAGGATGAATTTGAACTTGCCGCGCGCCTGCGCTCGGTTGCACCGCACGCCACCCCCAATACGCGTCTTATCGAGATCGGCGACCGCGCCCTTCAGCGCGACGGCCGCCTGACGGCCGCGATAAAATCCATCGGGCGTGGTGCCGAAACGGACGGGCGGGCAAGCTTCGTCCTGCCGCTTTAACGCCCGAAGAGGTGCGGCAGCCTGCATCCTCAGAACTTGACCTTGCCGGCGCTGGCGCCAGTTATGTTTCGTCTAGCAAGATGGAGCAGTTTCACGCATGGACGAACAGGCCTCGCAAATCGTGGTCGCCACACAGGCGGCCCTCGCACAGCTTTCGGCGCTTGCCGTGCAGTATTCCTTTTCGGTGATCGGGGCGGTGGTGCTGCTGGCCATCGGCTGGTTTGCATCGGGCATGCTGAGCCGCTGGGCGCGGGAAGGCCTCGGCAAGATCCACGGCATCGATGCGACGCTTGCGCAGTTCTTCTCCAATATCATCCGCTATGCGATCCTGGTCATCGTTCTCGTGATGGTGCTCGGCCAGTTCGGCGTGCAGACCGCCTCGATCCTGGCGGCCCTCGGCGCCATCGGCCTTGCAATCGGTCTTGCCCTGCAAGGCACGCTGCAGAATATCGCCGCCGGCATCATGCTTCTGGTGCTGCGGCCCTTTCGCATTGGCGAATACATCGAAACCGGCAATGTCAGCGGCACCATTGTCGATGTCGGCCTTTTTGCCACGGAACTGAAAACCGCAGAGGGCGTCTACCGGCTGGCGCCCAACCAGACGCTGTGGAACGTGCCCATTACCAATTACAGCCGCCTGCCGAACCGCCGCAACGATATCAGCATCGCAACCAACGACACCCTGACCATCGAGAAAGCGCAAAAGATCCTGATCGGGACGGCCGAGGCGGATGACCGCGTGCTGAAGGCCCCGGCGCCCACCGTCTTCGTCGCCGAATTCGGTGAGACCTCCGCCACCGTCACCCTGCGCTACTGGAGCAAGAGCCGCGACTGGTGGACCGTCAGCCGCGACCTTTCCCAGGCGGTGAAATTCGCGCTCGACCGCGAGCGCGGTGTGGGCAAGGTGCAGGTGGACAATCACGCAGACGGCGGTAACGGCTGAGAGCCGCCCGCCGCACAGGCAGTTTCCCAATCGCTTCTACTGCGCCATCGTCGAGCGATGCGCCCAGCCGGTCATGCGGCGCTCCAGAAGAGCCATCAGCGCATACATGACGATGCCTTCGACGGCGAGCATCAGCAGGCCGGCAAAGACCAGCGGCACGTTGAACTGGCTCTGCGCCGAACTCATCATGTTGCCGAGGCCGTAATTGGAGGCCACCGTCTCCGACACGACGGAGCCGACGAAGGCGAGCGTGATGGCGATCTTCAGCGAGCCGAAGAAATAGGGCATGGAGCGGGGAATGCCGACCTTCAGCATGATATCCATCTTGCGGGCGCCAAGCGCGCGCAGCACGTCTTCCGTCTCCGGCTCGATGGTGGCAAGGCCGGTCGCCACATTGACGACGATGGGGAAGAAGGAAATCAGGAAGGCCGTCAGCACGGCCGGCACTGTGCCGATGCCGAACCAGATGACGAGGATCGGCACCAGCGCCACCTTGGGGATGGCGTTGAAGCCAATCATCAGCGGATAGAGCCCCGCATAGATCGTCTTCGACCAGCCGATGAAGAGGCCGATGGCAAGGCCCGCCACCACGGCAATCGCAAAGCCGACCGTCGTGGTGTAGAGCGTCTGCAGGGAATTCTTCCAGATCGGCGACCAGTATTGCACGATCGCCTGGAACACCCGCGTCGGCGACGGCAGAATGGTGAGCGGCATGTCGAGCGCCAGTACCAGGAGTTCCCAGAGAAGGAACAGCGCCAGCGTATAAAGGAAAGGGGCGGCGCGCACCCAGTTGATGCGCGCGAGAAGCGGCTTCTTCGCAACGGGCGTGACGGCGGTTTCGATGATGCTGGTCATGCCACAGCCCTCGCCTTGGCTATTTCGCCGTGCAATTCATGCACCATGTCGTTGAATTCGGTCTGATACATGATGTCGAGGTCGCGCGGGCGCTGGAATGGAACGCGGTGCTCCTTCAGGATGCGGCCGGGCCGTGCGCTCATTACGAAAATCGTGTCGGCCAGGAACACCGCCTCGCGCAGATCATGGGTGACCAGCACAATGGTCACCCCCTGCGCGGCATGGAGGTCGCGGATGACGCACCAGAGTTCCTCGCGCGTGAAGGCATCGAGCGCGCCGAAGGGTTCGTCCAGCATCAGGAGATCCGGCTCGTGGATCAGCGCCCGGCAGAGATTGGCGCGCTGCTGCATGCCGCCCGATAACTGCCAGGGAAATTTCTGGCCAAAGCCCTTGAGGCCGACCGTTTCCAGGAGGTGTTCGGCCTTTTCGACATATTCCTTCTTGTTCGCCCGCAGGCGATGGCGATGCCGTTCGACGATTTCGAGCGGCAGGAGAATGTTGTCGAGCGTGGTGCGCCACGGCAGCATGGTCGGGTTCTGAAACGCCATGCCGACGATGGACACTGGCTTCGTCACCTGGGCGCCAGCCACCACCACGACACCGGTTTGGGGAATATGCAGGCCGGTCACAAGCTTCATGAGCGTGGATTTTCCGCAGCCGGAGGGACCGACGACGGCAGCAAACTCGCCCTTGTCGACGCGCATGGTGAGGCCGGAGACGGCAAGCGTGCCATCGGCACCGCCATAGCGCATGTCGACCTGATCGATGGAAACGAGATGGGACATGTGTTCTCCGTCCGTGATCGTGCGGGGGGGGGCAGCAAGACCCCCTCTGGCCTGCCGGCCATCTCCCCCACAAGGGGGGAGATAAGGCGTGGCACCGTCCAAACCCGTCATGCAGACTTACGTCAGATGGCTACGCAAGGACCGTGCGGCAGGGTAAGCCCCTCCCCCTTGTGGGGAGGGGTTTGGGGAGGGGTCTTGGTTCAAGGCAGCATGCGCTCGGCCTTGGCCGGCAGGTAGCTGGCATCGAACACCTGCTCGGCCTTGACCGCGCCCTTGAGGCCCATCGACACTTTCAGCGTCTCGATGGAGGCAGCAAGACGTGCCGGATCGACGCCGCCGAATCCGTTTTCGACGACATAGGGCGTCTTGATGTTCATGGCGTTCGCCATGTTGAGGCGTTCGAGTTCGATCGCGCTGTCGAGCGTCTCGTTGCGCTTCAGGACGGCGGCGACACCCTCTTCAGGCTTGGCGACGGAGGCGATGAAGCCCTTGGTCAGCGCCTTCAGGAAGCCCTTGACGGCCTCCGGATTCTTGGCGGCGAAATCGGAGTTCACCAGAACTGCGTTGCCATAGAGGTTGAGGCCATGCTCGGCCATCAGGATGGTGGCGATATCCTCGTCCTTGATGCCCTGCTTCTTGAGGTTGAGGATCACCGAGAAGGCAAAGCCGAAGACGGCATCGACATCGCCCTTGGCGAGCATTGGTTCGCGCACCGGAAAGCCGATCGATTCGATCTTGATCTTGCTGTCGTCGATCTTGGCGACCTGCTTGAAGGCCTTCCACTGGGCAAAGGCGCCATCCGGCGGCGGTGCGCCGAGCTTCTTGCCTTCCAGCGATTTCGGATCGGTGGTGATCCCGAGCGACTTGCGGCCGACAACCGCAAAGGTCGGGCGCTCATAGACCATCAGCACGGCCTTGATCTTCTGGCTCGGGTCCTCGTCGAGGAACTTGATCAGGGAGTTGATGTCGCCAAAGCCCATCTGATAGGCGCCGGTTGCGACGCGCGGAATGGCCTCCACCGAGCCGTTTCCGCTATCGATCGTCACATCAAGGCCTTCCGCCTTGAAATACCCCTTGTCGAGCGCCAGCAGGAAGCCGGCGGCCGGGCCTTCGAATTTCCAGTCGAGCGTGAACTTGATCGCCGTATCGGCATGCGCCGGCGCGGAAAATCCGGTGGCAAGCGCCAAGGCGGCAATGGCCGGAAGGCGGGTAAAGAGGCGGCGCGTGATCATTGAGTGTTTCCCCCTGGAATGATGCGGATGCACGCCATCAAAGCCAGTCTTTCGCCGAGTTGCAAGTCGAAATTGCACATAATATGATCACGACAACTTGCCTGCGCATCCTTTGGGCAGTCTGCCCGCAAGCACTCCGGAACCTGCCCACATATTAAGCCAGCGGCGCACCAGACCGGCATCAACAGCGCCGGCCTTCCCTTTATCGGCGCGGCAACGATATAAGCAGGCCCAACCTCTATGGCGGAGCAATCATGCTGGAACTTTTACTTCTCGTCCTGCTGCTGGCTCTTCTGGCATCGCATCGACGGCTGGGCCAACGGCTGCAGGCGCTGGAAAAGGACGTATCGGCGCTTCGCGCGGCCCAGACTGACGGCGTGGGGCAGGCTGGCGAGATCGCCTCTGCCACCTCGCCCGCGATGACCGACAAGGATGAGACGCGCCTTATAACCGCGCCAATGGAAGAGGTCGCCGCGCAAGAGCCAAATATTGCGGACGATGAAGCGCCGGCAGCGCCGGCAAAGCCCGCCACCGCCAAGCCGGCCGAGAGCTTCGAAAACCGGCTCGGTGCGCGCTGGACGGTGTGGGTCGGCGGGCTTGCGCTGGCGCTCGGCGGTGTCTTCCTCGTGCGCTATTCGATCGAGAGCGGGCTGCTAGGCCCGGAAGTTCGGCTGATGCTTGCCGCCGTGTTCGCCTTGTTGCTCGCAGCTTTCGGCGAAATCCTGCGGCGGCGGTCCTTTGCCCACCGGCTGGAGGCCTTTTCCAATGCAATGATCCCGGGCGTGCTGACGGCTGCTGCGAGCGTCACGTTGCTTGCAACCATCTACGTCGCCTATGGCGTCTATGGGTTCATCGGCCCCCTGCCCGCCTTCCTTCTGCTCGCAGCCGTTTCCCTGGCAACACTTGCCCTGTCGCTGCTGCACGGGCAGGCGCTGGCGGGCCTTGGCCTTGCCGCATCGCTCGTCACGCCGGCGCTCGTCTCCACCGAGGCGCAGAATATCGCCGCCCTGTTCGGCTTCCTCTCGCTCGTCTGGCTTGCCGCCAATGCCGCCGCCCGCCTGCGCCGCTGGCATCTGCTGCCGATCCTCTCCAATGCCGGCCTGTCGATGTGGGTCATCGGCTATTGCCTCTATGCCGACCTGCGCGATCCTATACCGCCGGGCATCGCGCTTCTGGTGATGATCGCCGGCACGGCCTTCCTCTGGCCCGGCAGCCTGTTTGAGGATGCAGCCGAAGCGCAAGCGGCAGCGGCCGGCAGGTTTCGGCGCATTCGCCATCTGCTTGGCCGCCGGCCGCGCGGCATCATGCTGTCGGTGTCGCTTGGTACGCTTTTGTCCATCATGACGCTTCTAGCCACCGCCAACGGGACGAACGGCGACCCGATGCTGATCTTCGTGGCAGCAACAGGCCTGCTGGCAAGCCTTGGCGCAGGCCGCAGGCCCGGCGCCTGGCCGGCCCTGTTTTCGACCCTCGCGGCTCTTTGGGGGATGACGCTGGTGACGCTGATGAACCTCAGCGTTGATCTCACCGACCCTCTGCAGCTTACCGATACGGCGGCCCGGCTGCCGCTGCCGGGCAGCACCGTTCTTGGCGGCCTCACCCTTGCCGCCATTCTCGCCGCCTGCGGCCTGCTGTTCCAGCACCGCCGTGGCCACACGGACCGGGAGATGGCGGGCCTGTGGGCCATCATCGTGGCAATCGTTCCGGTCACGCTTGCGACAATCACCTTTCTGGCCGAGGGGACGCTGGGCCGCGACTGGCTACATGGCGCGTTTGCGCTGGCCCTCGGGCTCGCCATCCTGTGGAGCGTTGACCGCGAGGCCCGACGGCAGCCAGCGGGCGCGGGCGACCTTCTGGCACGCGACATCCTCATTCTGGGGGCGTTCGGCGCCTTCACGCTTTGCCTGCACACGCTGACTCACGGCCTTGTCACGACGCTCGGCGTGGCCATGCTCGGCTTTGCCTTCGTTCTTGCCACGCGCCGTCGCGCCTGGCGGGGCCTACCCTGGGCCATGGTGGCAGCAAGCCTGGTGGTGATGGCGCGCATCGCCTATGAGCCGACCATCGTCGGCCCGCAGAACCTGTCCACGACGCCGGTCTTCAATGCGCTGCTGCCCGGCTATGGCGTGCCGGCGCTGCTTCTCGTGGCCGCCTGCTGGCTGTTGCGCCGCTGGCCCGGCCGGCGCGCGCTCAATGCGCTGCAGGGCCTGGCCGCCCTGATGGGGTTGCTGACGCTTGCCATTCTGGTGCGCCACGCAGCCTCCGGCGGCGTGCTGGATGACCGTGTGCCGACGCTTGGCGAGCAGTCGATCTACACGCTTCTGACCATCGGTCTCTCGGGTGTGCTGATGACGCTCGACATCAAAAGCCCGAGCCGCGCGCTGCGTTACGGCTCGATGCTGGCGGGCATCATCGCCACGCTCAATGTGCTGACGCTGCATCTGGGGGCGCTCAACCCGTATTTCTCAGGAGAAAACACCGGAGGCTGGCCGCTCCTCAACCTGCTGGCGCCGGGCTATCTCCTGCCGGCACTCGCCTATGCGGGGCTTGCCACCTTTGCACGCCAGAGGCGGCCGGCGCCCTATGTCACCCTCATTGCCATCACCGCCGCCCTTCTCGGCTTTGCCTGGGCGACGCTTTCCGTGCGCTGGTTCTGGCAGGGGGAAAACCTTGCCTCCTGGAAAGGATTTATCGAGGGCGAGACCTATACCTATTCGGTGGTCTGGCTGCTGATCGGCGTCGGACTGCTCGTCATCGGCTCCTGGCGCAATCTGCGCAGCCTGCGGCTCGTTTCGGCGGGCCTGGTGCTGGTTACCGTGCTCAAGGTGTTTCTCATCGACATGGCCAATCTGGAAGGGATCCTGCGCGCCTTGTCCTTCATCGGCCTTGGCGGCGTGCTGATCGGCATCGGGCTTTTCTATCAGCGCATTCTGGCGCAAAAGAGCGACACGGAAACTCTGGCCGACAAGAAAGAAGCAGCCGATGCCTGAGGCAGAATTGAGCCCCATCGTTCAGCGTTTTGCACCGTTCGAAGCGCTGGCGGAAGGGCTTCTCGCCCACGCCGTGGAAGAGGCAGACGGCGCCCACGATCTCGCCCATCTTCTGCGCGTGTTCCACAACGCCCTTCGCATCCAGGCGCAGGAAGGCGGCGACGGTGAAATCCTTGCCGCCGCGGTCCTGTTGCATGATTGCGTATCCCTGCCCAAGAACCATCCCGAGCGGGCGCAGTCGTCACGGCTTGCCAGCGAAAAGGCGAGCAGCATCCTGCGGGACATGAACTGGCCTTCGGAAAAAATCGCGGCGGTGGCCCATGCCATCCTCACCCACAGTTTTTCGGCAGGCCTTGCGCCGCAGACGCTGGAGGCGAAAATCCTGCAAGATGCCGACCGGCTTGATTCGCTCGGCGCCATCGGCATTGCCCGCACCTTCTATACGGCCGGCCGCATGGGCTCGAAACTCTATGAGCCGGCCGATCCGAAAGGAGAATACCGCGTGCTGGACGACAAGGCGTTTTCGCTCGATCATTTCGAGTTGAAGCTGCTGCGGCTGGCCGATGGTTTCCAGACCCCGACCGGACTTCAGCTGGCAAGCGAGCGGCACCGGCGCCTTGCCGAGTTCCGCGATCTGTTTCTCGACGAAATCTGAGGATTTTTTCATGCGCATCTCAGCCCTTGGCATCTATCCCTTGAAGAGCGCGCGCGGCGTGGCGCTCGCCGAAAGCCCGATCGATGCCTGGGGGCTTGAGCATGACCGCCGCTGGATGCTGACCGATCCCTCCGGCACCTTCATCACGCAACGGCAACTGCCGGCGCTGGCGCAAATCTCGGCAGCTCTGGGCGACGCGCGACTGACACTGTCCATCGACGGGCAAGAGGCCTTGGACGTGAAGACGCCGCCGGTCGATCGGCGGCTGGACGTGACGGTCTGGGATACGCCTGTCAGCGCGGCACTTGCCGATGATGCGGCGAATGCCACGCTGTCGCAGTGGCTCGGCCGCCCGGTCAAGCTTGTCCATTTCGACGCGATGTCACGCCGCAGCGCCAGCGCGGACTGGGCCGGCCCTGACACCCCGGTTGCCTTTGGCGATGGCTACCAGATCCTGGTGACCACAACCGGATCGCTGGCCGCGCTCAATGCCGACATGGCAGCCCATGGCGAGGAACCGGTCGGCATGGACAGATTTCGCGCCAATGTGGTGATCGACCATGACGAGCCCTTTGCCGAGGACGGCTGGGGCTCGATCGAGATCGGCGGCGTGGTGCTTTACCTCGTCAAACCTTGCGCACGCTGCATCATGACGACGCAGGACCAGAAGACCGGCTCGCGCGAGGGCGCAAGCCCGATGCCGGCCATGGGCCGCATCCGCATGTCGGCAGACCGGCGCGTGCCGGGACCGCTGTTCGGCTGGAACGCCGTCCCGGTGGGCTCGGGCAGGATTGCCGTCGGAGATGCCGCAAAAGTCCTCGACCGGCGCGCGCCCTGGCCGATCAAGCGCCGCTAACACCTGTCCCAACGCCATGCGGCATGCTGGGATAGGCGCTCTCCCGTATAAGACGCATTTTGCGCCTGACGCCGACGATCAGACCTCGGCCTGCTCGGGCGTCGGCTCCACCGGGCGCTGCACGCGCTCGGAGGGATCGCGCCCGATTTCGGCCTTCAGCGAGATGAGGTCGATGAAGTGGTCGGACTGGCGGCGCAGGTCGTCGGCGATCATCGGCGGCTGGGTGGCCATGGTCGAGACGACCGAGACCTTGCGGCCCTTGCGCTGCAGGGCTTCCACCAGCGTGGTGAAATCGCCGTCACCGGAAAACAGGACCAGGTGATCGACGGTTTCCGACTGCTCCATGGCATCGATGGCCAGCTCGATATCCATATTGCCCTTCACCTTGCGGCGACCCATGGAATCGGTGAATTCCTTGGCGGGCTTGGTCACGACCTTGTAGCCATTGTAATCCAGCCAGTCGATGAGCGGCCGGATGGACGAGTATTCCTGATCCTCGATCAGCGCCGTATAATAATAAGCGCGCAGCAGATAGCCCCGCTTCTGGAACGCCTTCAGAAGCTTGCGGTAATCGATATCGAATCCAAGACTGCGCGAGGCGGCATAAAGATTGGCGCCGTCGATAAAAAGGGCAATTTTTTCCCTGGGGTCAAACATGGTTTCCTCCATTCATTCTCAAATTAATTATGAGTCACCGGCCTCTCCCTGGCGCCCCCTACGCAAAATGGGCGAGGCTGGATCTGCAACATTACTATATCTTCATATAAAAGACGTGTAATTCACGATTCGGCTTTATCAAAGCAATTTCGAACGCTTATCCCGGCCTCATTTGGTCGTGGGCGGGATGGAGCGCAAGGGCGGACGAGGAAAAACTTGAATTCCTCGCCCATTGCCTGTATCCGGCGTCCTAATCATCTGAATACCGATCGTAGAAGGACAGGCAATGGCCCGCGTCACCGTAGAAGATTGCATCGACAAAGTCGATAACCGTTTCGAGCTGGTGCTGCTCGCCAGCCATCGCGCCCGCCAGATTTCGCAGGGCGCCTCGATCACCATCGACCGCGACAACGACAAGAATCCGGTCGTGGCCCTGCGCGAAATCGCCGACGAGACGCTCTCGCCCGACGACCTGAAGGAAGACCTGATCCACTCGCTGCAGAAGCATGTGGAAGTGGACGAGCCCGAGCCCGATCCGTCGACGCTGATCGCCGCCAATGCCGGCGCATCGGCTGGCGCCGACAAGGGTCTGGACGAAGACGACCTGCCGGAAACGCTGACCTTTGACCAGATGTCGGAAGAAGACCTGCTGGCTGGTATCGAGGGTCTGGTCCCGCCGGAAAAAAGCGACGACTATTGAGGATCGGTGACGATTACCGATCGTCAATGATCTCGCCATAATCTTGTTGTCTGAATAATGATGGCTGCGCCAATCTCACGGTTGGCGCGCCTTTTTCTTTTTTGTCCGGGCCATATCAAAGGATCTTCTACAGCATGATGCGGCAATACGAGCTTGTCGAGCGGGTCCAGAAATACAAGCCCGACGCAAACGAGGCTCTGCTCAACAAGGCCTATGTCTATGCGATGCAGAAGCATGGCCAGCAGAAGCGCGCGAGCGGCGATCCCTATATTTCGCATCCGCTGGAAGTCGCCGCGATCCTCACCGAGATGCATCTCGACGAGTCCACCATTGCTGTCGCACTGCTGCATGACACGATCGAGGATACGACCGCCACGCGCGCCGAGATCGACGAACTGTTCGGCGAGGACATCGGCCGCCTGGTCGAGGGCCTGACCAAGCTCAAGCGGCTTGATCTCGTCTCGAAAAAGGCCAAGCAGGCGGAAAACCTGCGCAAACTGCTGCTCGCCATTTCCGACGACGTGCGCGTTCTCTTGGTAAAGCTTGCCGACCGTCTGCACAACATGCGCACGCTAGAGCATATGCGCGACGACAAGCGCGCCCGCATTTCCGAAGAGACGATGGATATCTATGCGCCGCTTGCCGGCCGCATGGGCATGCAGGACATGCGCGACGAGCTGGAGGATCTCTCCTTCCGCTATCTCAACCCGGAAGCCTATGAAACGGTGACCAAGCGGCTGGCCGAACTGTCGGCCCGCAACGAAGGGCTGATTGCCAAGATCGAGGATGAGCTGCGCGAACTCATGGTGGCGAACGGCCTGCTGAACGCCACCGCCAAGGGGCGACAGAAGAAGCCTTATTCGGTTTTCCGCAAGATGCAGTCAAAGTCGCTGTCCTTCGAACAGCTGTCGGATGTCTATGGCTTCCGCCTGATCGTCGATGACGTGCCAGCCTGCTATCGGGCGCTCGGCATTGTCCACACCCGCTGGCGCGTCGTGCCGGGCCGGTTCAAGGATTATATCTCGACGCCAAAGCAGAACGACTACCGCTCCATCCACACCACGATCGTTGGGCCGTCACGCCAGCGTATCGAGCTGCAGATCCGCACGCGGCGCATGCATGACATTGCCGAATACGGCATTGCCGCCCACAGCCTCTACAAGGATGGCGAGGGCGGCGAGCCGGGCGAACTGCTGTCGCGGGAGAGCAATGCCTATTCGTGGCTGCGCCATACCATCGAGGCGCTGGCCGAAGGCGACAACCCGGAAGAGTTTCTCGAACACACCAAGCTCGAACTGTTCCAGGACCAGGTGTTCTGCTTCACGCCGAAGGGCAAGCTGATCGCCCTGCCGCGCGGCGCAACGCCGATCGATTTTGCCTATGCCGTTCACACCAATATCGGCGACACCACGGTCGGCGCAAAGATCAACGGCCGCATCATGCCGCTCGTCACCCGACTTGCCAATGGCGACGAGGTGGAGATCATCCGCTCCGGCGTACAGGTGCCGCCGGCGGCCTGGGAAGAGATCGTCGTCACCGGCAAGGCCCGCGCGGCCATCCGCCGCGCCACCCGCATGGCGATCCGCAAACAATATGCCGGGCTTGGCCACCGCATTCTGGAACGCACCTTCGAGCGGGCGGGCAAGGCCTTTTCGCGCGAGGTGCTGAAGCCTGCGCTGCACCGGCTCGGCCAGAAGGACGTGGAGGATGCCATCGCCTCCGTCGGGCGCGGCGAATTGTCGTCGCTCGACGTGCTGAAGGCTGTCTATCCGGATTTCAAGGACGAGCGCACGACGATCAAGCCCGCCGCCGACCAGGGCTGGTTCAACATGCAGAGCGCGTCGGGCATGATGTTCCGTCTGCCGGGCGGCGAGCGTACGGCCCATGATGCGACAAAGGCCGCAAGCGAGATCGACGGCCCCGATCCCCTGCCGATCCGCGGGCTCTCCGGCCATATGGAGGTACATTTCGCGCCCGCCGGCGCCGTTCCGGGCGACCGTATCGTCGGCATCATGGACGAAGGCAAGGGCATGACGATCTACCCGATCCAGGCCTCGGCCCTGCAGCGCTTCGACGACCAGCCGGAGCGCTGGATCGACGTGCGCTGGGATCTGGACGCCGCCAACAAGCAGCGGTTCTCGGCCAAGATCGCCATCAATGCGCTGAACGAGCCGGGCACGCTTGCCACCATCGCCCAGAAGATCGCCGGCCTCGACATCAATATCCGCACCATGACGATGGGACGGGTGGCGGCCGATTTCTCCGAGCTTGCGCTGGAAGTCGAGGTCTGGGACCTGCGCCATCTGAACCAGCTTCTGACACAGTTGAAGGATCTCGACTGCGTTTCCACGGTCAAGCGTGTCTACGACTGACCACCTGTTAAGCACTGCGGCAGGATGATGTCCTGCCGCTATGCACTAGACGCAAGGCTGATGAGGGAAGGTCGCGTTGGTGGAACGCACGGGCATCGACTATATGTTGTGCAACGCAACATTAGGAGATAACAATGTTCAAGCCGCTTCGCACTATCGCCCGCGCCCTTCGCGCTCCCACTGTTCAGGATCGTGAAATGGCCTATCTGAATGAATCGAACGATGCGATCGAACTCGAATATCGCATGCGCCAGGTCGATCGCGGCATGTTCCGCAAGGGCCTCTGATCGCGCAAGCGAAGCGCCGGGCCCTGCCGGCAAGGACCGGTAGACACCCATGCGCGCTTTCATGCCGTTCAGTCTTTTCAAGAAAGCTCATCCCGCCCCTTCCCGCGGGCTGAAGAACAGACGTCGCAAGGGCCTCTTGCGAACCTGGCGCTATGTCCGGGCAAGAGCCTTGCGAATGGGTGGATCCCCCCATGCGGTAGCCGCAGGTCTGTCCATCGGACTGATGTCCGCCTGGACGCCGTTTTTCGGCTTTCACATTGCCATGGCGCTCGCGCTTGCCTTCCTGTTTCGGGCAAGTCTCATTGCCGCGACGCTCGGCACCGCGTTCAGCAATCCGCTGACCATTCCCTTCATTCTGCCGATCACCTGGCAGATCGGCCACGAAATGCTCGGTCGCGCGCCCAACGCCGCGACCTCCACGAGCGATCTTCTGCATCTGCTTGAAGGCTTTCATGTGCGTGAATTGTGGCAGCCGGTGTTCGAACCGCTGGCCATCGGCGCACTTCCTCCCGCGATTTTGACCGGCCTCTGCTGCTATATCGCCACTTTTGTGGGGATCAGAAGGTACCGTGCCGCGCGACGGGCAAATTTCCTCGCGCGCAGTCACGCCACCCAGGCGGTGGACAATGAGCGCGCGCCCTGACATCAGTCAGACCGGCCGCAGGGAGAACGGGCATGATCATTGGCATGGGAAGCGACCTCATCGATATCCGGCGGGTGGAAAAATCCATCGCACGCTTTGGCGATCGCTTTACACATCGCTGTTTCACCGAGATCGAGCGGAAAAAATCCGACGGGCGCAAGATGCGCGCGGCCTCCTATGCCAAGCGCTTTGCCGCCAAGGAGGCCTGTTCCAAGGCGCTCGGCACCGGCCTTGCGCAGGGCGTGTTCTGGCGCGACATGGGTGTCGTCAACCTGCCCTCCGGCAAGCCGACCATGGCGCTGACCAACGGCGCGGGCGAGCGCTTGCAGAGCCTTCTCCCCGAGGGCCACGAAGCCATCATCCACCTCACCATCACCGATGAATTTCCCTATGCGCAGGCCTTTGTCGTGATCGAGGCCCGGCCGCTTCCGGCGGTGTGAAAAGGCCCTTACGGTCAAGCCCATTGCCCGCCTTGGGTTAAGAGTTTAGAGAAGCGCAAAACGCTGGAAACGAAAGACGCACACGTGGCAGAACGAACCGACAAGAAGCAGAACGCCCTCTGGGAAAACATCAAGGTCATCGTCCAGGCGCTGCTGCTCGCCATGGTGATCCGCACCGTGCTGTTCCAGCCCTTCACCATTCCCTCCGGCTCGATGATGCCGACCCTGCTCGTGGGCGACTACATCTTCGTCAACAAGTTCGCCTACGGCTATTCGAAATATTCGCTGCCGTTCTCGCCGAACCTGTTTTCCGGCCGCGTGCTTGAGTTCTCGCCTCCCAAGCGCGGCGACGTCATCGTCTTCCGCCTGCCGACCGATCCGGATGTCGATTACATCAAGCGCCTCGTCGGCCTGCCCGGCGACCGCATCCAGATGATCAACGGCGTGCTGCACATCAACGGCCAGCCGGTTCCGAAACAGGCCGATGGCACCTTCACCTCCGATTACCGCCTGGATCCGGGCGCCGACGTGCCCGTGTTCCGCGAGACGCTCGACACCGGCAAGACCTATGACACGCTCGACCAGTCGCCCGTCTCGCGCGGCGACAACACCCGCGAATTCATGGTGCCGGAAGGCCATTACTTCTTCATGGGCGACAACCGCGACAACTCGCTCGATAGCCGCTTCGATGTCGGCTATGTTCCGGCGGAAAACCTCGTCGGACGCGCCAGCGTGATCTTCTTCTCGCTCGGCAACGATACCTCGTTCCGCGAGATCTGGAACTGGCCGGCCAATATGCGCTGGGATCGTCTGTTCAAGGTGGTCAACTGATGAAGTCGACATCGCTATCCGGGGAAGAACGCCAGAGGCTTGAGAAAGTCATCGGCCACGCTTTCTCGGACAAGCAATGGCTGGACAGGGCGCTGACCCATGCCAGCACCGGCAGCGCAAAGGTCGCGAATTATGAGCGCCTGGAGTTCCTGGGCGACCGTGTTCTCGGCCTCTGCGTGGCGGAAATGCTGTTCACGACCTTTCGCAGCGCCACCGAAGGCGAGCTTTCCGTCCGCCTGAACCAGCTGGTAAGCGCCGAAAGCTGTGCGGGCATTGCCGATGAGCTTGGTCTGCACGAGTTCATCCGCACCGGCGCCGACGTGAAGAAGCTCACGGGAAAGCGCATGTTGAACGTGCGCGCCGACGTGGTTGAAAGCCTGATTGCCGCACTTTATCTCGATGGCGGCCTGGAGGCTGCGCGCGGCTTCATCCTGCGCAACTGGCAGGCCCGCGCCACCCGCGCCGATGCGGCCAAGCGCGATGCCAAGACCGAGCTGCAGGAATGGTCGCATGCCCGTTTCGGCACGACGCCGCTTTATACGGTTGACGACCGCTCCGGCCCGGATCACGATCCCCGCTTTACCGTCACCGTGTCGATCAAGGGCGTTGCCCCGGAAACCGGTGTGGAACGCTCCAAACGCGCGGCCGAACAGGTGGCGGCGACGAAAATGCTCGAACGTGAAGGCGTGTGGCAAAAGCCCGCCAACGAAGGCTGAAGGACTTGATGACGCAAGAAGACAACATTCCCGCCGAAGACGCGGTGAGCGAAACCGATACGCCCGTGGACGAGCGCCCGACGCGCTCCGGCTTCGTGGCGCTGATCGGCGCCACCAATGCCGGCAAGTCGACGCTCTTGAACCGCCTGGTGGGCGCAAAGGTATCGATCGTCAGCCACAAGGTGCAGACGACGCGCGCCATCGTGCGCGGCATCGCCATTCATGACCGCACGCAGATCGTCTTCATGGACACGCCCGGCATTTTCAAGCCGCGCCGCAGGCTCGATCGCGCCATGGTCACGACCGCCTGGGGCGGTGCCAAGGATGCCGACCGCATCATGCTGCTGATCGACAGCGAGCGCGGCATTCGCGGCGATGCGGAAGCCATTCTGGACGGGCTGAAGGATGTCCACCAGCCGAAGATCCTCGTTCTCAACAAGATCGACCGGGTGCGCCCGGAAGACCTGTTGAAGCTGGCGCAGATCGCCAATGAAAAGGTCGCCTTCGAGCAGACCTTCATGATTTCGGCAACAACCGGTTCGGGCTGCACGCACCTCATGGATTATCTGGCCAAGGAATTGCCGGAGGGACCGTGGTATTATCCGGAAGACCAGATTTCCGATCTTCCGATGCGCCAGCTTGCCGCCGAAATCACCCGCGAAAAGCTGTTCCTGCGCCTGCACCAGGAGTTGCCTTACGCCTCCCACGTCGAAACCGAAAAGTGGGAAGAGCGCAAGGACGGATCGGTGCGCATTGAGCAGGTGATCTATGTGGAGCGCGACAGCCAGAAGAAGATCGCGCTTGGCAAGAACGGCGAGGCGATCAAGGCGATTTCCACCGCATCGCGCAAGGAAATCTCCGAAATCCTCGAGCAGCCGGTGCACCTTTTCCTGTTCGTGAAGGTGCGCGAAAACTGGGGCGACGACCCGGAGCGTTTTCGCGAAATGGGGCTGGAATTTCCGCGCGGCTGATGGGTTGGTTGGGGTGGCAAACGCCAGCCCCGCCCTTCAGGCAACTGGCCATGCTCGCAATCATGGATCATGCGCCTTGCGGCCCGTTAGATTGCTGATACGGTCGTCTCATTCCCCCGGCGTCATCCTCGGCCTTGTGCCGAGGATCCATAAAGTTCAATGATATCATGGCGTTGCAGATGCTCGGGACAAGTCCGAGCATGACGGAAGAAAGCTGAAAGCTCCTTCTGCCAGCAGTCTGACGGCGTCTTGCGGCCCGTTTTACTTCTGACGGTCCATCAGCGCCTTGACCTCCAGATAGCGGCGGCGATGTTCCGGCTCTTCCTCAGTGGACGAATAGCAGGTGCTGGAGATGCAGAAGCGCGTAAGGCCGTACGGTGGCTCGGCCTTGTTGAACTCGCATTCGATTTGATTGGTGAAATCGACCGGCTGCGGATTGTCGCGCGTCGCATAGGTGAGGCGCGCGCCGGGCGGATCGAGTTCCGGGAAGGACTGCACGACGCCGGTGGTCAGCTTGGGCGACAGGAGAAAGTTCTTCGCGACATTGACGCAGGCCTGTTCAAGCCCGGCAGATTGGGCGGATGCCGGCGGTGCGGCGACAACGATGGTCGGCATGGCGAAGAGAAAGGCGGCGGCAATGGCGTGGCGCATGGGAACTCCCTGTCTTGTTTTCGCGCCAGCAACACCCGGCACCGGCTTTTTGTTCCATGGCTCCAGCCGATGCCGGACAAATCGGTTCAATGCCGTATCGCGATGGGCTAACATGCGGATAGACTGACAGGAATTTGGCCGGCATGCAGTGGCAGGACGAAGGCATCATCATCGGCGTGCGTCGCCACGGCGAAACCAGCGTCGTGGCCGAACTGATGACGCGCACGCGCGGCCGCCACATGGGCCTGGTGCGCGGCGGGCGCTCGCGCAGCATGCAGCCGGTGCTGCAGCCGGGCAACCGCGTGGAGGCCGTGTGGCGCGCCCGGCTCGACGAGCATCTGGGCGATTTCAAGCTGGAACCGGTCAATCTGCGCGCCGCCCGCCTGATGGAAAGCGCCACCGCCCTTTACGGCGTGCAGGCCATGGGCTCGCTGCTGCGGCTTCTGCCGGAACGCGATCCGCATCCGCATCTTTTTGAGGCGCTCGATCTCATCCTCGACCACATGGACGATCCGGCCGGCGCCGGCGAACTCTTCGTGCGCTTCGAGCTTGCGGTGCTGAACGATCTCGGCTTCGGGCTGGATCTTGCCGAATGTGCGGCGACGGGAACGCTGGAGGATCTGGTTTATGTGTCGCCGAAAAGCGGGCGGGCAGTCAGCCGTGCCGCCGGCGCGCCCTATGCGGACCGGCTTCTGGCGCTGCCGGCCTTTCTTGCGCCGCAGGCAAAACTTAGCGCCGATCCGCAAAGCCTCGCCGCCGCCTTCCGCCTCAGCGGCTTCTTCCTCAACCGGCATGTCTATGAGCCGCGCGGCATCACTGAAAACGCCGCTCGCCACGGTTTCGTGCAGGCGGCGCTGAAGGCGCTTTCACGCCTTCCCGCCGCGCCGCCTGAGTGAGTCTTCAGGAGTAAGGCTTCGGAGCGAGGCTTAGAGCGCCGGCACCAGGGGCCGCTCCACCGGCCGCTCGCGGATCGGCCAGTGGACGACCGCTGCAAACAGGCCGAGGGCGACGCCGAGCCACCAGACCGCATCGTAGGAGCCAAAGCGGTCATAGAGAAAGCCGCCCATCCAGACGCCGAGGAACGAGCCGATCTGGTGCGACAGGAACACCATGCCGCCGAGCAGGCCGAGATGGCGCGTGCCGAACATGATGGCGACCAGCGCATTGGTGGGCGGCACGGTGGAAAGCCACAGCAAGCCCATGACGATGGCAAAGACGACGACGGAGGTGGGCGACTGCGGCAGAAGCAGGAAGGCCGTCACGGCAATCGACCGGGCGACATAGATCAGCGCCAGAAAGTAAGGCTTGGAATAGCGCTGGGCAATGACGCCGGCGGCGAGCGATCCGATGATGTTGAAGAAGCCGATACAGGCCATGGCGATGACCGCATAGCGCGCATCGATGCCGATATCGCCGAGATAGGCCGGGAAATGCGCGGTGATGAACGCCACCTGGAAGCCGCAGACGAAAAACCCGCTGACAAGCAGGAGAAAACTTTGGTGGGCAAAGGCTTCCTTCAGCGCGCCCGCCACGCTCTGCTCGAACTGCGCCTTGCTCTGCGTGCCCGAGAGCGCATTGCCGCGCAACGGATAGGCGAGAAGCGGCACGGCCAGCATCATGACGCCCATGATGACCAGACTGTCCGACCAGCCATACAGGCTGATCAGCGTCTGGCTGATCGGCGCAAACAGGAACATGCCGGCAGAGCCCGCCGCCGTGCCGATGCCGAACGCCATGGAGCGTTGCTGTGGCGTGACATTGCGGGCAAAGGCCGACAGGATGACGCTGAACGAACCGGCGCCGATCGCCGTGCCGACCAGAATGCCGCCGCCGACATGCAGCCAGAGAGGGGCCGCCGCATGGGCCATGACGAGAAGGCCCAGCGCATAGAGCACGCCGGAAGCGGCAAGGACGCGCCCGGTGCCGTATCGATCCGCCATGGCGCCGAAAAACGGCTGGCTCAATCCCCAGAACAGGTTCTGGAAGGCCATGGCGAGCCCGAAGGTCGAGCGGTCCCAGCCCTTGTCCGCCAGCATCGGCAGCTGAAAGAAGCCCATGGCCGAGCGCGGCCCGAAGACCAGCAGCACGATCAGCGATCCGCTGGCGATGATTGGCCAGGGCAGGCCCGGCGCCGTTCTGTCCGACATTTTTGAAGCTCCCGTTTGCGCGAACAATAGCGGAACATGCAGCGGGGCTAAAGCAAGTTTTGCTGGCGCATCCATCAGCGAAATTGATTGCAGACACGAACCGTGCCGCGCAAATACAATTTATAATTGCGTTAATGGTTGTAAATCACTATAGAGAGTGTGGGCGGATCCACTCCCACAAAAGGAAAGCCAGATGGTTTGGGTCCAAATCTATTTCAGAAATTTCAACGTGGCGCCGCTGACGCTTGGCGGAGTTGCGGTGAACGATGGCGTGGCTGTTCAGATCGACGAGCAGCCGACGCCGTGCACCTGGAACAACAATCACAGGTTCAACTACGCGGCGGGCACTTTTACCGGCAACAGCCGGCAGCCCGGCACCTATCAGATCACGCAGGCGGATGATGCGGGGCTCGTCTTCACGCCCAACGGCTCCGGCTCAAAGGTGACCTACCGACCGTAATCGTCATCGAGGGGCCGTCATCGGCCCCTCACCTTCCCGATGGCGCGTGGACCGCCGGTCAGCGGAACAGCGACAGAACGTTTTGCGGCTGGGTATTGGCGATGGAGAGCGCCTGGATCGCCAGTTGCTGCTGCGTCGTCAACGCCTTGAGGCGGGTGGTTTCCTCGTCCATGTTGGCATCGATCAACGTGCCGATGCCGCCCTTCATCCAGTCGCGGAGTTTAAAGGTATAGTCGAGCTGGGTATCCACCCGCGACTGCACCGAACCGATGGTCGCGCCGGCATCAGCCATCATCTGCAGCATATCCTCGACGACCGTGATCATGTCGTCCAGCTGGGCGTTGGTGGTGCTGCTGGTGAGCGCGATTTCCACACCCGACGTGCTGTTGCTCTGGTTGACGACCAGAACATAATTGGCGCTTGCCCCCGCATTGATGGCAAACTGCGTGTTGGTGAAAATGCCGGCACCGCCATTGGTACCGGTCGAGCGGTTGTCGACCAGCGTGGTGATGGTACCGTCTCGGGCCACCAGATCGAATTCGATCATATCCATGAAGACGCTGCGGTTGAGGTCGCGGTAGAAGGAGGCGGCGACCTTTGCCGTGGTGGCGGCACCATCGTTGAGCTTCAGCCAGTTGACGCCGTTGAAGCTTGCCGAATCGGTAATCGAGACGAGCTGCTGTTTCAGCTGGTCGATTTCCTTGTTGACCTTTTCCTTGTCGACGCCGGGCTCTCGGGCGGCAATCAGCTTGGACTTGATCTCATCGACCACATCGATGGAGGCGGTGAGGCCGGCATAGGCGGTGTCTGCCGTGGCCGCGCCAAGATTCATCGCGTCCTGAACGGCCGCCAGCGCCTTGTCGTCGGATTTCATCGTGGCGGCAATCGACCAGTAGGCGGCATTCTGCTTCGACTGGCCGATACGCTGACCACTGGCCATCCGGTCTGCCGTCGTCTCCAGACCGCGATTGATGTCGCGCAAGGTGGCAAGCGCCGCCATGGCGCCCGTATTGGTCATGATACTCGTCATACGACACTCTACTCAAACGATACACGAACACAGGGGGGCCGAACCGGTAAAAAAACATGGTTACCGGTTCGGTAATTTGCTGATGTCCAAATTTATGCATCGCTAACCTTAATGGCCGTTTAAAGCGTGACGAGAATTCTGATCGCAGACAGGTCCGCCGTGCTCTGTGTGGTGACCGGCCCGGTGCCTGCGCCCCTTCCTCGTCGGGTGACGGCCCGGGAGCAGGATCAATCCGGCTGATGGATATCATTCAAAACATTTGCTGGACGAATGGGTCCTTCTGCGACAATTTCCCGCAGCCGCCCTGAGGCGATACCCGCAACCCCCAACCCATCACCGTTGCCCGCTGCCCCACCGGCAGAACGGGAACACTATTTCGTGCCTCATCGACAAGGAGTGAGCCATGCGCACGATCGACCAGACCGCAGAAATCTTGCCAGCAACCGAGACGATGCCGGGCAACCGCATCCGTCGCCTCTTTGCTTTTCCCGGCCTGTTCTGGATCGTTCGCCGCCGCACCAAACGCAATTCGACCGTGGGGCTCAATGATTATCAGTTGCGTGATATCGGGCTTGAGGACGGCCGCGAGGGGTTTCACGACGCAAGAGACCGCGCCCGCCGGCAGGATGAACTTCTGCGCGAGGCACACCGGGCCGCATCGATGATGGCGATGGGGTTTGGCGGGCGTTAAAAGGAGCCAGCTCCAAAAAACATGAAAAAGGCCGTGGGGCACATCGCACCACGGCCTTGATGATGACATGGAAAGCGGCAGAAGCGTCAGCCGGTTTTCAAGAGCCGGCTCTTCTGCCGGTTCCAGTCGCGTTCCTTCTCGGTCTCGCGCTTGTCGTGCAGTTTCTTGCCCTTGGCCAGCGCCAGTTCCAGCTTCGCCCGACCCTTTTCGTTGAAATAGATCTTCAGCGGCACGAGCGTCATGCCCTCGCGGTTGATGCCGACGCGCAGCCGGTTGATCTCGCGCTTGTTGAGCAGAAGCTTGCGGCGTCGGCGCGGCTCATGGTTGAAGCGGTTCGCCTGCAGATATTCCGGCAGATGCGAATTGATCAGCCAGATTTCCTCGCCTTCATCGGACGCATAGGATTCGGCGATATTCGCCTTGCCGTCCCGCAGGGATTTGACCTCCGTGCCGGTCAGCACGATGCCGGCCTCGTAGGTGTCGATGATCTCGTAGTTGAAGCGCGCTTTGCGGTTTTCCGCAACGATCTTGTTTACGACGCGCTGGCTGCCCCTGGGTGCCATGGAAGCTCATCCGATCCGTCTGAGTGTCTGAGGAAGTCCGTTTGGGCCGCCGGAGCGGCCGTCCTCCCCTATGTAGTGTGGCGCAGGGCGGAAGAAAAGCCGGGCCGCAAAACCGCGGCCCTTCTGCGCGAAGACGCCGTCAGTTCAACAGGCCGGCATGGCGCAGGGCGTTATCGATGGCCGCTTCCGTGGACGCTTCGAGGCTCGACATGAGCGGCGAGCGCACCGTGCGGTTCAGCCCCCGGATACGCCAGAGGGCATATTTTGCCCCGCAGACGCCAGGCTCCATGAAGATCGCCTTGTGCAGCGGCATCAGCCGGTCCTGATAGTCGAGCGCGCGCGCGTAATCACCGGCAAGCGTCGCCTGCTGGAATTCGGCACAGAGCCGTGGCGCGACATTGGCGGACACGGAGATGCAGCCGACGCCGCCATGGGCGTTGAAGCCGAGCGCGGTCGCATCCTCGCCCGAGAGCTGCACGAAGGACGGGCCGCAGGTCATGCGCTGCTCAGAGACGCGCTCGATCTTGCCGGTCGCATCCTTGACGCCGACGATGTTCGAATGCGCCTTCACCAGCGCACCCATCGTCTCCGGCGTCATATCGATGACGGAACGGCCGGGGATGTTGTAGATGATGATCGGAAGCGACACGGCATCGGCGATTGCCGCATAATGGGCGATCAGCCCCTTCTGCGTCGGCTTGTTGTAATAAGGGGTGACGACCAGCAGGCCGTCGGCGCCGGCCTGTTCGGCATGCTGGGCAAGCTCGATCGCCTCGCGCGTGTTGTTGGAGCCGGCGCCGGCCACGACGGGCACGCGCTTTGCCGCAACCTCGATGCACAGTTCGATGACGCGCTTGTGCTCCGCATGCGACAGCGTCGGCGATTCGCCGGTCGTGCCGACCGGCACGAGGCCGGTGCTGCCCTCGGTGATCTGCCACTCGACGTGAGCGGCAAAAGCATCCTCGTCCACCGCGCCTGCGTCGGTGAACGGCGTGACAAGCGCGGGCATGGACCCCTTGAACATGCGATAACTCCCGAACGACCGCTCTTCATGCTTCGGCCGTATTGTCTGATAATGTGGCGGGCACCATAGTGCGGCCAATAGGTTGAAACAAGCAGGGTCTTTCCGGTTTCTGAGCGGATCGTGATCGGGAAATCCGCCCCCCGCCGTGTTTTGGTAAGCCTCTGTTAATCATCACGTCAACTAATAGGATAGAAGAATTCTTGCCGCGGATTGAGGGATGAGAAAGTCGTTTCTGTCAGGAGGCCTCGGGCTTTGCCTTTGCGCGGGAAGTCTTCCGGCCGCACCGTTGCCGGATGGGTCCGTGCCGCTGCCGATCGAGCGGCCGGCGGCGCTGGAGCGCGTGTCCGTGCCGGAATATACCGGTTCCATTTCCCGCACCGCCGTGCGTCCCGAAGCCACGCTACCGACCACCCAGCTGAAGGCGGGGCTGGACTTTCTGTCGGCCAATGACGTTGCCAATGCGCTTGCCGTGCGCGACGGGCTTCCGGAGGGATCGCTCGACCGCCATCTGATGACCTGGGCGATCGTCACCTCCGGCCTTCGCACCGTGCCTTCGCAGGAGATTGCAGCCGCCGAAAGCGAGCTGCAGGGCTGGCCGGGTCTTGGCCGGCTGCGCGGCGCTTCCGAGCGGGCGCTGTTTAACGAGAACCCCTCGACCGGCGAGGTGCTGGCAGCCTTTGGCCGCACTGCGCCGGAAACGCCGCAAGGCGCCATTCTTCTTGCCCGCGCGCTGGTTGCGACCGGAAAGGCGGCGCAGGCATCCGCGACCCTTCGGCCGTTCTGGACGGGCTACGGTCTCGACAAGGATCTGGAGGATCGCATCCTTGCCGAATTTCTGCCTTTGATCTCGATCTCCGATCACCGGGCGCGGATGGATTACCTGATGTATCGCGGCCGCACGGCGCAAGCGAAGCGGTTTGCCGGGCTTGGCCATGCCCAGCCGCTCTACGCCGCCTGGAGCGCGGTGATCGGCAAGGCCAAAAATGCCGGTGCACTTCTTGATGCGGCCGGCTCCGGCTTTGCGCGCGATCCGGCCTACCAGTTTGCCCGCATCGAGTATCTGCGCCAGCAGGATCGCTATGCCGAGGCGGCGGCCGTGATGGAGCGGACACCGCGCGACCACAGCGAGCAGGTAAACTCCACCGAATGGTGGAATGAGCGACGCATCATCGCCCGCGGCCTTGCCGACAAGGGAGACCTCCGCGAAGCCTACCGCATCGCGGCCGGTCATGACGCCAAAAACACGGTGGATGTCGTCGACGCCGAATTTCATGCCGGCTGGTATGCGCTGCGCGGGTTGAACGACCCCGCCACGGCTGCAAAACATTTCGAACGCATCCTTTCCGCCTCCTCGCGACCGCTATCGGCCTCGCGCGCGCTCTACTGGCTGGGCCGCGCGGCAGAACAGGGCGGCACGGGCCACGCGTCGGAATTCTACGCCAAGGCTGCCCGCTATCCGGCAACCTTTTATGGTCAGCTGGCGGCGGCGCGCCTGAAGACGAAATCGATCAACGTCTCCTATCCGGTGCCGACGCCGAGCGACCGGCGGACCTTTGATGCGCGCGAGGCGGTGCGGGCGATCGACCGGCTGGATGCGAGCGGCCACAACGAGCGGGCCGACGCCCTCTACCGGGCCCTTGCCGACCAGCTGACGAGCCCCGGGGAACTCGCGATTCTCGCCGCCCGCGCCGAGCGCAATTTCAACCATGCGCTCTCGCTGCAGATCGGAAAGTCCGCCTTCAACCGCGGCATCGATGTGGCGGCACTCGCCTTTCCGATCGGCGTCATTCCGGCGAGCGCCCATATCGAAGGCTCCGGCAAGGCGCTGGCCTATGCGATCGCGCGCCAGGAAAGCGCCTTCAACCCGGCCGCTGTTTCATCCGCCGATGCACGCGGCCTCCTGCAGATCCTGCCGGGCACGGCAAAGGGTGTCGCCACCCGTCACGGCATGACGTTCACACCGGCAAGGCTGACCAACGACCCCGGCTATAACGCCACGCTCGGCGCGCATTATCTCGGCGAACAGATCGACAGTTTTGGCGGCTCCTACATCCTCACCTTCATTGCCTATAATGCCGGCCCGCGCCGCGTTCCCGAATGGATCGAGCGATACGGCGATCCGCGCGGCAAGTCCCTGGACGAGGTGGTCGACTGGATCGAGCGCATTCCTTTTCCGGAAACCCGCAACTATGTGCAGCGCGTGATGGAAAACTATCAGGTCTACAAGACACGCCTTGGCCAGAGCGCCGATATCGAGGACGACCTCCGATTCGGCCGGCGCTGACGCCATCCCTTACGCGATCAAATTCGCCCTGCCCTTCCAGCCTCTGATCGGCTAGCCTTGGGGAATGGCAATGGGAGGCAGCGTGTCATGGAATGGCTGCAGCAGTATGTCACGGCCGGGGACGGCTTGAGGCTCGGCTACCGGATCTACGATGCGCGCGCCGGATCGGACGGGCTTCCCCTCGTTTGCCTTCCGGGGCTCACCCGTAACGCTCGCGACTTTCACGAGATCGCCGAAACGATTGCAGAAGATAGCGAGAAGCCGCGCCGGGTGATCGCCATCGATTACCGCGGGCGCGGCAGTTCGCAGCGCGCCACCGACCCGGCCACCTATACGCCGGTCGTCGAAGCGCAGGACCTGCTCACGGTGCTCGACCGCTGCGGTATCGACAAGGCCGCCTTTATCGGCACCTCGCGCGGCGGTCTCATCCTGCATGTGCTGACGGGTCTTGCGCCGCAGCGGATCTCTGCCGTCATCCTCAATGATATCGGACCGGAACTGGGTGTGGAGGGACTGCGCCAGATCCAGGACTATCTGCGCTCACCGGTACGGCCGACATCCTGGGCCGAGGCGGCGGCGCTGCTGAAAAGCATACACGGAACCGACTTCCCGGCCCTTGCCGAGGCCGACTGGAGAACCTTCGCCCACGCAGTCTATGTGGAGCGAGAGGGCGGACTGGAGCCCGACTGCGACCCGGCGATTGCCGAAGGCTTTGCAAGTCTCGACCTCACCCAACCGCTCCCGGCGCTCTGGCCCCAGTTCGATGCGTTTCCAGACGTGCCGATGATGGTGATTCGCGGTGCGCATTCAAAGCTTCTGACGCCGGAGACGGTTATACGCATGAAAGAGCACCGCCCTTCCCTCACCGTTATCACGGCATCGGGCCAGGGCCACGCTCCGCTGCTGCATCTTGGCGAGTTGCCCGCCGCGATCAGAACCTTTTTGTATCAGGTGGACTGACGCCCGGCGCATGAGGTCGCGGCGCCACGACGATCAGGGAGCCGAAATTGCCTTTGCATTCCTCCGTCATGCTCGGGCTTGTCACGAGCATCTCCAACGCTTTGCCTTTATTGGGCCGTCGCAACGCCGAGGATCACATCGCGGTAGGAGATAACAACAAAAAACCCGCCCTTGTGAGGCGGGTTTCGAAGTTTGGGCACTGAAGGCATCAAGCCTTCCTGAGGCTGACCTCAGAAGCCGCGCTGCAGACGGAAGAAGCCCGTCCAGGAGTCGCCGCCGCCGTTTGCACGCGAACCATCGATATCCTGATAGTTGGCAGCAATCTTGGTGGTGAGGTTTTCAGCCAGCTTGTAGTCCAGCGTTACGCCAGCGCGCCATGCATCGCGGCTGCCGGTGAAGTCGCCCGAAGAATTGACGTCAACCGTGCCGAAGTACTGGAAGCCGGGGGTGATGCTGAGCTTGTCGTTGACGGCAAGAGCGTATTCAGCTGCAACCGTCCACTCGGATTCTTCGTAGTAGGCGTTTGCGCCGCTTGCCCATGCAGCAGCGATGCTTGCCGTGCCGGGGCCGATCTTGGCCGAAGCGATACCGCGGATCGCGCCGTTTTCAGCGTCGGTGTCGTAGGAGCCGATCAGGTTAGCCGTGACCGGGCCTGCAGCAAAGCCTACCGTGCCGCTGATGCCGACATTGTTATCAGCCTTAGCAATGTATGCGCTCGGAACGCCGAGGTTGTTGAAGCTTCCCGTCACGTCGCCAGCAAGGCGGCCTTCCAGCTCTTCAGCAGCGATACCAGCGTAGAAGGCGCCAGCCGTGTAGGTGTAACGAACGGCATTGTACTGCGTCGTGTTGGACGACAGGATATCCGTTTCGCCGGACAGATCGTCATCCCACCAGCTGTAGAAGTAACCAACCTTCAGGCCAGCAACTTCGATGAAGGCCTGGTCGACGTTGACGCCGCGATCGGACGAATTGTCGGCATTGCCGCGCAGGCCAATGAAGCCACGAACGGCACCGAGTTCGGTGTCAGAGCGGGTATCGAGCTCAAGCTGAGCGCGGGTGAAGGAGTTCCAGTCAGACGTGCCCGACAGAGCGCGGCCGAAATCGGTCTGGAAACGAACGTAACCGCCGATCTTGAGGCAGGTTTCCGAGCCCGGGATGTAGAAGAAGCCGGCGCCGAAGGCGTCGCAAACACGGACATATTCCATGGGCTCAGGTTCTGCAGCCACGATGGCATCAGCGGCGTAGGAGACGGAGCCGAACGACAGTGCGGCAACCGAGCTCAGGACGACAGCTCTAAAGTTCATGATTTTTCCTCGGGACGTTGTTTAGAAACAATCAGGTAACGAACCGTCGCCTGAATTGCTGTTATCTAACCACCGATCGCCGGACGGGGAAAATTAAAAACGTCCCGAATTTGTCGCTCCACGTTCCGCAGCAGACAATGTGTTGCGCTTTCGTGACAGAGTCACCCACCGCCGCCTTTTTTTTAGGCATTCAGCCTTACTGCAGCGCACAGTGCCGCCACATTTGCGCCTAACCTGTTAAATTCCTTAAGGATATCGTTCACCCTCAGCACATTGTGACGGCAATTCGTTCATCAATAGCGGACGCATTTTCGCAAAATTGTCAGCCGACTCGCGGGCTGCGGCTCTGGCTGCCGACTCAGTTGCACGACTCACCGGTGAGTTCAGCAAGCGGCAACGCATGCACCAGCCTCTGGCGCTCAGCCGCAAACGCATGACGTTCGTCATGCACGGCTCTCCACGCGCAACCTGCACCGCGAAGAATCGATGCCAAACACTCGACAAGATGTCATACATCCACGTGGACCCTGAACAAGAGCAAAATCCGTAAGCGTGAATTGCATGGTCCTCGTCCACGAGGTCGCAGGTGTCGGGTAAGCAAGCGTCATGGGCCTGAGGTAGCTTCGCAATGGACGCAGCCAGGCGTCTACGCGCACGACCCATTGGACACGCCGCTGCCAGCTTTTACGAATCTCAAGGGCGCCCACCAAAAAGCAGCCGATAATATTCCTCGATCTAGCCAGAGTGGCCAGTTTTGGCCTACAGGCTGGCGTGAGGGCCGCCGCGCAATCGGGATTTGCGTGCGACATCCCGCCCGACGTGCCCCGATCCAAAAGCAAAAAGCCCGGCATGAAGCCGGGCTTTCCGTTCATCCGATGGTGAGATCAGATTAGAATGCGCGCTGCAGGCGCAGGTAGCCAGACCAGCTTTCCGAAGCGTTGTCCGGATCGAGGTACTGAACCGAAGCCTTGGCGGACAGGTTCTTGGCGAGCTGGTAGTCGAACGTCAGACCAGCCTTCCAAGCGTTGTTGTCGCCGAAGTCAGTGCCGGCAGCATTCTTCAGGCTGTCGTAGTACTGGAAGCCGGGGGTGATCTTGAACTTGTCGGTGACCTTCACAGCGTATTCAACAGCGACTGCCCACTCCGACGTGTCGTAGTAAGCGTTCGGGCCACTTGCCCATACGCCAGCCAGGCCGAGAGTGCCCGGGCCGAGGTCAGCCGTAGCGATAATGCGAACGGCGCCTTCGCTCTGGTCGGTGTCGTAGCCGCCGAGCAGCGCAACAGCAGCCGGACCGAACTTGCCACCAACGATGGCTTCGATGCCGACGTTGTTGTCGGTTTCGCCCGGACGAGCAACGCCTTCGAGTTCGTCAACAGCCACACCAGCGTATGCAGCGCCAGCCGTGTAGGTGTAACGAATGGAGTTGAAGCGGGTCGTGCCAGCTGCCAGATCGTCGGTTTCGCCAGAGAGACCATCGTCCCACCAGTTGTAGTAGTAACCAACCTTCAGACCACCGATTTCGATGAAGGCCTGATCGACGTTTACGCCGCGGCTCGAAGAGCTGTCAGCATCGCCACGCAGGCCGATGAAGCCGCGCAGGGCACCGAATTCGGTGTCCGAACGGGTGTCGATTTCGAGCTGGGCGCGCGTGAAGGAATCCCAGTCCGACGTGGAAGTGGCGCTCGGCGTACCACCGTTGGAAGCGTCACGACCGATGTTCGTCTGGAAACGAACGTAGCCGCCGATCTTGAGGCAGGTTTCAGAACCCGGGATGTAGAAGAAGCCGGCGCCGAAAGCGTCGCAAACGCGAACGTATTCCAGGGGCTCGGGCTCAGCAGCCACGATAGCGTCAGCAGCCTGTGCGCCAGATACTGCAGCGAGGGCTGCAGCGGAGCCGAGAAGAAGGCTCTTGATGTTCATATTGACCTCCAGTCAAAGTTTCGTAAGGGTCTGGGTTTTTTGGCTGAAGGACAGCATTCCCTGCCCCATCCCCGTCGGTTCTTTAGAAGACAACGATCCACCGCCGCTTCTGATGGTGAACATACAAGAGAGACTTACTCATGCAATCGTGAACTGAACCCGTTCCGTTCCGATGCAGATGCTTAAGAAACCCCTGTTGCGAAAAGGACACAAAAGCGTGAGGCGACGGGGAGAGAAATTTACGTTTGCTTAAGAAAGTCCTTAAGCCACAGGATGTTACGCGCGACGCGCGATATCCGGGTTTACGGATGGCGCACTATCAGTGGCACGGAACAACTAAAGAAACAGGAAAATGGAGAACCGCGTTCTGGCGGGCTTTTGCCACGCAAAAATTGCGTGGCGGAGAGGATGGGATTCGAACCCACGATACCATTTCTGGTATACTCCCTTAGCAGGGGAGCGCCTTCGACCACTCGGCCACCTCTCCGGTGGGGAGGTGATTATTGCGGTCGGCCGGCGATTGCAAGGCATTTTCCGGCGTTTCGACACAAATCCCAAAGGAAAGCCCGCAAATCCCGGGAAAGCACCAGACCAAAAGGCTTTCAGGCGAGCAGCAGCTTCAGGTCTTGCGCCGCATCGGCCAGAATCGCTGCATCCGGCTGCCGGCCAAGCTCGAGCAGTTTCTTGCCCGTCACATAGGCTTTCGCATCATTGATGGCATCAACGGCGATGAACCGGCCCTCTCGAAAATACCAGACGGAGGCTGCCCCCTCGCGTGCGCCCGGGCGTAGGCGCGTTTCATCATATCCCTGGTTGAAGCCGGCAATCTGCAGCTTGACGTCATACTGATCCGACCAGAACCAGGGCTTGGGCAGATAAGGTGTTGCGGCACCGGCAAGCGTGGCCGCGGCTGATTCGGCCTGGTCGACGGCGTTCTGCACTGATTCGAGCCGAATCTGCGCCCCTTCATAGGGAAGGCTCACGCAATCTCCGACCGCAAGGATCTGCGGATCGGAGGTGCGGGCAAACGAATCGACCGAAATCCCGTTGGCCATCTCAAGGCCGGCGGTCTTTGCCAGCATGTCGTTCGCCGTCACACCGATGCCGACAATGACGAAATCCACGTCGAGAACCGTTCCATCGGAAAGCTCGGCGCCGCTGACATGGCCGTTCGTACCGATCAGGCGGCGAAGCCCGGTCGATTCGCGCAGATCCACGCCGTGGTCCAGATGAATGGCGCGGATGATGTCGGCGGTTTCGCGGGCGGCGACGCGGTTGAGGATGCGCTCGGCCATTTCGATGAGTGTCACCTCGAGCCCCTTGTGACGGGCAACCGCCGCCGCCTCGAGCCCGATATAGCCGCCGCCGATGACCAGCACCCGGCGTCCGGCGAGCATTTCGCCGGCGAGACGGTCTGCGTCGCGCTTGTCGCGCATGACATAGACACCGTCGAGATCGCCGCCGATGGCCGCCGGCAGGGTGCGCGGCGTTGCCCCCGTTGCCAGAACCAGCGTGCCGTAATCGAGCCGCGTGCCATCCTGCAGGCGCACCGTGCGGGCGGCCCGGTCGATCTCCTCGACAAAGGTTGCAAGCCGCAACTCCACGGCATTCTCATCAAACCAGCTTGGCGGACGCAGCAGCAGTCTTGAAAACTCCATCTCGCCCAGGAGATATTTTTTCGACAGCGGCGGGCGCTGGTAGGGCGGCACGGCTTCCGCGCTGATCATGGTAATGGGACGTTCGTCCTTCAGCGCACGCAACTTTGCGGCCAGCGAAAAGCCTGCCTGCCCGCCCCCGATGATCACCAGCTTGTCCGACACTGTCTTTTCTCCTTGGCAAAGCCGGTGCCGAACCGCGCGGCAGATGGCGTGCACGGCCTCTGGGGTACCGCCCTGCCCGGCCTTCGTCAACCGCGCCGCTCAGAGACAGTCAAGGCATGGAAACCACTGACAAAAACTGACCTGTTCAGCGGTATTTTATCATTCACCTTCAAGATGTATCATCACTATACGGTCAAGATCGGATCGTCGCAGTCATTGGATTGTCGCAGTCATGGGAGGGTTCCATGCCCTTGAACATCGTCAGAGATACAAAACCGTTCATTCCTCATGACGAGGTGTTTGAAAAATTCGACATCGACCGCCCCGGCAAGATCATTTTCGTCGGGCATCGCCTCAGCACCGCGCAGCAACTGCGCTGCCTGGTGCGCAAGATCTCGCTGTATGGCGCCCAGCTGGAGGTGAGCCCCAGCCTCTCGGTGCCGAAGAACTTCTTCCTGGAGATCCTCGGCATTCGCGACGAGATCGGCTGCACGCTGATTCGCCGCGAAGAGGAGAAGGTCACCGTCGGCTTCAACATGCTGATCGACGCCGATTTTCTCCACCATGTCATCCGCGTGAGCTTCGATTTGAATCATTGATGCGCTGATGGGAGGCCGGTCTTGCGACGTTGGGCGAACCGCCCAGCGCCACAGCGGCCTTGCACGGGCGTCAAACGCACCTATGCTGGCGTCAGGTCTTCCTTACATCGGACGTTCAGCATGTCGGCGTTTACGCGTTTCACTCCCCTTGTCAGCCAGCTGCCCGCAACCGTGCCCTTTGTCGGCCCTGAAGCCATCGAGCGCAGCCGCGGACTGAGCGTCAAGGCGCGCATCGGGGCCAATGAAAGCGGCTTCGGCCCGGCGTCTTCCGTGCTGCGGGCCATCGGCGAGGCGGCGTCCGAGACGTGGAAATATGCCGACCCGGAAAACTTTGCGCTGAAGCAGGCGCTTGCGGCGCATCTCGGCTGCGGGGCAGACAATATCGCCGTGGGTGAAGGCGTCGATTCGCTGCTCGGCCACATCGCCCGCATGATCGTTCAGCCGGGAACGCCGGTCGTCACTTCGCTCGGCGCCTATCCCACCTTCAACTTTCATGTGAACGGCTATGGCGGCCGACTGGTGACGACGCCTTATGTGGAGGACCGCGAGGATCTCGCCGGCCTCCTCGACCTGGTGCGCCGCGAAAATGCGCCGCTGGTCTATCTGGCCAATCCCGACAATCCGATGGGAAGCTGGTGGGATGGCGAAAGCGTTGCAGCCTTTGCCAGGGCCCTGCCGGAAACCTGCCTTCTCATCCTGGACGAAGCCTATTGCGAAACGGCGCCTGCGGGCACGACGCCATCCATCGCCTCCCTTCTCGATCAACCGAACGTCATGCGCACGCGCACCTTCTCCAAGGCCTATGGGCTTGCCGGCGCGCGTGTCGGCTATGTGGTGACGACGCCGGAGAATGCGAAATCCTTCGACAAGATCCGCCACCATTTCGGCATGGCGCGCATCAGCGTGGCCGCAGCACTTGCGGCGTTGCAGGACCAGGATTATCTCGCGGAGGTGACGGCGCGCATTGCCCGCTCGCGCGAAACGATTGCCGCGATCGCGCTTGAGAACGGGCTTTCGCCGCTGCCGTCCGCCACCAATTTCGTGGCGATCGATTGCGGACGCGACGGCACCTATGCGCGTGCGATCGTCGATGGGCTGATGGACCATGGCGTGTTCATCCGCATGCCGGGTGTCGCCCCGCTCAACCGCTGCATCCGGGTGAGCACCGGGCCGGAAGCGGATATGGCTCTGTTGGCAGAGGCGCTGCCGCAGGTTCTGGCCTCGTTCGGCTGAGTATCCCCAAACAGGCAAAAGCCGCGACGATGCGCGGCTTTTGAACAAGATCCGATCCGGGCGGTTGTCGCCCGGTTCAGTGCATGGTCATCCAGTCGCGGGCGGCCCGCAGCGCTTCGGCCAGCTGCATCTTCGTCATCGACTGCGACAGATCGGCGCGAAGCTCGGCCGCCCGGTCGGAGCCGCGGATCGCGGCGATGTTAAGCCACTTGTGCGCCGCCACCAGATCGACCGGACAACCGCGCCCGGTCGCATATTTCAGGCCCATGTCGCAGAAGGTCTCGGCGCGAGCTTCCGTGCCCATGGCGGTTATATCCGAATTGTTCATGTCAAAGTGTGCCATTGCGTCGATCCCTGTTTCAGTGCCTGTTGTAACGAACCCTGTTTGTCTTGCCCTTGAAGGGCGCCGTCCGGATCTGCCGTCTCTGCGGCTTTTGCGATCCTTCCGACCGGCAGGTTTTCCTGCTCGTTTGATGACTTCAGTGTGCCGTACGGGCTTCAAAATTTGTCTAAAATGCATGCTTAATTTGCTGAAAACAAAATCTAAACGGCTGGTAAACCTCGCTTTTCGTTAAACATCGCAGCCCTTGCAAATTAAGGATTTTCGGATCCGGTTTACCCGCTGTTCACCATGGCATCTTTACCCTTTGCTCACCGTGTTTTGCGCCGGGCCGGCAAAGGCGAGGCGCGACACCATCGCAAAGGGCTGAAACCGCCCGCAATTCCTGTTTACCTTTACGTGAGCGTCAGCTAGCTTTTTGACGTCGCGCGGGGACGATCTTCTGGAGGAGAGGAACGGCCACACGCGTCGATGCCGGAAGGCGGGGATATCAGAGAGGAGAGACGGGATGTTTCGCAAAGCAATGCTGGCCGCTGGCCTTGTCCTGGCACTGGCCCCGGTTTCGCAGGCGGCGGAGCCGATCGAGGGCAGCTGGAAAACCGCAAGCGGCGAGACGGCCGTCATCGCCCCCTGCGGCAAGTCCTTCTGCGTGACGCTGAAGACGGGCAAGTTCGCCGGCCGGCAAATCGGCCGCATGGACGGCAAGGGCAACGACTATACCGGCGAGATCACCGACCCGGAAAACGACAAGACCTATGCCGGCTCCGGCGCCATCACCGGAAATGCGCTGAAGATGAAGGGCTGCGTGCTTGCGGTCTTCTGCAAGGCGCAGACCTGGACCCGGCTTTAAGGGCCATCGCGGGACCCGGACGTAGAAAAGGCGTGAAGCGCGCCGTGGCCGTCCTGTTACACGGCCAGCGTCACGCAAAGCGCCATCAAAGATCCTACAAAACGACGGAAAAGCGTAATTTGCTTGTTAGCAAGAGCGCCTTATAATGCATCATGAGCAAACACATCCTGCCTTTCGCACCCGCCCACTGCATCAGCCCGGAGCCTTTCGAGGCGCAAAGCTTTGACGATCCCGTCAAGGCGGTCGATGCCCTTGCCGCCCTTTACGAGCGCAACACGGCCTTCCTGATCAGCGGCTTCGATGATCTGGCGCAGGGCGGTGCCGTGCGCGGCCGCTACCGCGCCTGCTATCCCCAGGTCAGCATCGAAACCAGCAGCTTCGGCCATGTCGATTCGCGCCTGTCCTATGGCCATGTCACGGCGCCCGGCGTCTACACCACCACCATCACCCGGCCCAAACTGTTCCGCCATTACCTGAAGGAGCAGTTGGGCCTTTTGATGCGCAACCACCATGTGCCGGTGACGGTGTCGGAATCGACCACGCCGATCCCCCTGCACTTTGCCTTCGGCGAAGGCGCCCATGTCGAGGCCTCGTCTTCGACGGTGCTGAACGATATGCCGCTGCGCGACCTGTTCGATACGCCGGACCTCAATACGACCGACGACCTGATTGCCAATGGCGAATATGACCAGGTGCCCGGCGAACCGGCGCCGCTTGCGCCGTTTACCGCCCAGCGCATCGATTATTCGCTGGCGCGCCTCAGCCATTATACGGCAACCAGCGCGGAGCATTTCCAGAATTTCGTGCTGTTTACCAACTACCAGTTCTACATCGACGAATTCGCAGCCTTTGCCCGCGAACTGATGGCGAATGGTGGCGAGGGCTATACGGCCTTTGTCGAGCCGGGCAATCTCGTCACCCTGCCGGGCAGCGGCACGGCACCGGAGCCGATTGCCCGCCTGCCGCAGATGCCGGCCTATCACCTGAAGAAGAAGGGCCATGCCGGCATCACGCTGGTCAATATCGGTGTCGGGCCGTCCAACGCCAAAACGATCACCGATCATATCGCGGTGCTGCGCCCGCATGCCTGGCTGATGGTCGGCCACTGTGCAGGCCTTCGCAACAGCCAGCGCCTGGGCGATTACGTGCTGGCGCATGCCTATATGCGCGAGGACCATGTGCTGGACGACGACCTGCCCGTCTGGGTGCCGATCCCGGCACTTGCCGAGGTGCAGAAGGCGCTGGAGGATGCGGTGGAGGAAATCACCGGTCTTGAAGGCTTTGAGCTGAAGCGCATCATGCGCACCGGCACCGTTGCCACCATCGACAACCGCAACTGGGAACTGCGCGACCAGCGCGGACCGGTGAAACGCCTGTCGCAGGCGCGCGCCATCGCACTCGACATGGAATCGGCAACGATTGCGGCCAACGGTTTCCGCTTCCGCGTGCCCTATGGCACGCTGCTCTGCGTCTCCGACAAGCCCCTGCACGGCGAACTGAAGCTGCCGGGCATGGCGACGGAATTTTACCGCACGCAGGTGCGCCAGCACCTGAAGATCGGTATTCGCGCCGTGCAGAAACTGGCGGCCATGCCGACGGAAACGCTGCACTCGCGAAAACTGCGCAGCTTTTACGAGACGGCATTCCAGTAAGCGACGGCCGGTGCGGCTAAGGCGTGGGGATCACGCCCGGCCGCCTCCCGCGTCTGCCGTTGCGAAAGACGGAACCACGCGGATGACGAAGAGGCGTGGGCCCGCCGAGCCTATGGCGCGGTTTTCGTCCGCCCGGCGACCATCATCGCCAGCAGGGTTCCGGCAACGGATGTCATGATGATCATCAGATGGGCGTTGACGGCGGCCTTGCCCAGCGCCGCCATCGCCTCCCCGTCATGCGGGCTGCCGAAGGCCAGCGCACCGGCGGTGATGCCGGCCGGATAGGTTCCCACGCCGCCCGGCGCATGGAGCGGCAGGACGGAGGAAAGCTCACCGCCGAGCGCGCCGCCGAAGCCGGCGGGAACGGCAAGTCCGCCCAGAAGCACCAGCACCCAGGCCACCACGATGATCTTGACGAACCAGTTGATCAGCGTCGCCGCCCAGGCGCGCAGGAAGGCGGTGGTGGTGGGCGGCAGGCCCGCCTCGATTTCCACCAGCAGCGCCTCGAGCCTTGCCGGCAGGCTGCCGTGCAACAGGCGAAACAGCGGCCTTCGGGCGGCAAAGCCCAGGGCTGGCATCAGCGCAAACAGGCACCACGCCAGCCAGGCGACGGCATGCGTTGCCTGGAGCGCAAGGCCGATGCCGGCCGCCGCCAGCAGCGCATGCAGGTCCAGCAGCCGCATGACCAGGAGCGCCGAACTGGCTCTGGCAATGGAAAGGCCAAATTCGCGCTTCATCAACAGCGGAAAGCTCATCTCGCCGCTTCGAAAGGGCAGCATGATGTTGAGGAGGTTGTGGACCTGCACCAGCCGCAGCAACAACCTGAAATGCCCGCCCGTCTCGCGCGGAAAATAATCGCGAATGCGCCAGGTGCGCAGCACATAGGTGACGAGGAGAAGCGCCATCGCAACCAGCGGCGTCGTCCAGCCGGTCTCCCGCCAGAGCCCGATGATCTGCCCCCAGCCAAAGAACCACTGGATGAACAGGATATAAGCCACGATGGCAATGACCGTCACGAGGGTCATCGCATGGCGCACTATCCAAGGGTTTTGGCTCGCAAGCCCATCACTCTTCATATAAAAGCCGCCTGGAATGTCAGATCGGAGATCGACGGGGACTGGCAATAGCAAAACGCCCCACCATGTATCACTGACCTTTAGGAGAAAGGCAGGGCATCGACAACTGCAGCCGCGCAGAGAGCGTGGACGGTTTTGACGCCCAAGCCGTCTTCCACCCCTGGATGCTTGCGACAAGGCCGGTGAATGCCGGATGAAGAGCCTTGTCCGCAGACGTCAAAAAGAACTGTGCTGATGAAACCTGACTTGTCTTCTCCCGCCTCCTCCGCGGACGCTTCGCCGGAACAGGCCTCTCGCCCTGCAGCGGGCGCCGGCGGTTTCGTTTCCTGGGATATCCTTCTGCCGCTGCTGCTTGCCGGTTATTTTCTGGTGAACCTGCTGGTGCGCCTGACCGTGTCCGATTCACTGGAATATGACGAGGCCGAACAGGTCCTCGTCACGCAATGGCTGGCGCTCGGCTATGCCACCCAGCCCCCGCTCTACAACTGGCTGCAACACCTGGTTTTTTCGATCGGCGGCATATCCATCGCCACGCTTGCCATCTGGAAGAACACCATCCTCTTCAGCCTTTACCTGATCTCGTGGAAGACGGCCAAGCTGCTGCTGCCGCGCAAGGAGCATGCGGCCATCGCGACGCTCGGGCTTTTGACCATCCCGCAGGTAGCGTTCGAATCGCAGCGCGACCTCACGCACACGGTCGCCGTGATCTTCTGCGCGGTCCTCTTCCTGTCCGGCCTGTTCTTCACGTTGAAAAAACCGAGTCTCGCGAGCTACGCCATCACCGGCCTTGCCACCGGGCTCGGGCTTCTGGCGAAATACAATTTTGCTCTTCTGCCGGCTGCCGCCTTTCTGGCGGTGCTGTCCCATCCGCAGTGGCGCCGCCGCATCTTCGACCGACGCTTCCTCCTGACCGCCGTACTGACCGTGATCGTCGTTGCGCCGCATGGCTGGTGGCTTCTGCAAAATCTCTCCGTCGCGTCGCAGGGCACCCTGTCGAAATTGCAGGACACAGGCGCGACCGCGACACGCTTTCCCTTCCTTGAGGGACTGACCTCGCTGGTCATCGCCATCATCGGCTTTGCCGGCCTCACTATTCTCGCCTACTGGATTGCCTTCGGCCGTGATTTCGTGGCGAGCCTGCGCGCCGGCGGCAACGACTGGACACGCTTTATCGAACGCATGCTGCTTGCCCTGGCCTTCGTTCTCATCCTGATGCTTCTCGTGACAGGCGCCGAACACATCAAGGACCGTTGGCTGGCCCCCCTGCTCGTCGTGCTGCCGCTTTACCTGACGCTGAAGCTTTCGGCCGCCGGCCGGCTTTCGGAGACCGGGGCACGGCGCTTCCTCACGATTGCGCTCGCCGTCATGGTCATCATCCCGACCATCCTCGGCGTGCGGCTTCACCTGCCGCAATGGACCGGCTCCTACGAGAAGCTGAACTACCCCCAGCGTGAACTTGTCGAACGGCTGGTCAACGAGGTGGGCACGCGCCCGGGCCTGCTGATTGCAAACGATTCCCACATCGGCGGCAATATGCGCCTCTACCTGCCGGATGTGCCCGTCTACTCGATCTATTTTCCGGCCTTCCAGCCGAAATACGAGTTCAGCGCGCAAAGGCCGATCCTTGCCGTCTGGAACCGCCGCACGGCAGACCCGCTCACACTGCCCGACAATCTGCGCCCGTCCATCGACCGCTTTGCCGGTGCCGGTGCGCGCATGAAGACCGGCGTTGTCGACGTGCCCTACATCAACGGACGGCCGGGGGACGTGTATCACTTGGGTTACGCCGTTCTCTATCCGGCAAATTGACGATGGCCTGCGCTGGCAAGAGCGATGCTCTTGCTATACAGGGCGTCAACAAAGACGTGGCAGGCCTCGGGCGCCTGAGCCGCAGCGTGAGCCTGTGGCGGAAAGAGCAGCCCGGCGGATCAAGGAGAATGTCAGGTGCAGACAGTTGCGGAACGGGCCGGGATGCCGGCGACGGATGCTTCGGCCGTGGAGCTTTCCCTGGTGGTGCCGATCTTCAATGAAGAGGAAAGCGTTGGCCCGCTGATTGCTCGCATCGAGGAGGCCATGGCCGGCATCGCTTACCGCTGGGAGCTGATCCTCGTGGACGACGGCAGCACCGATGCCACGCTTGCCAATGCCCGCTCGGCTATCGGCCGTCCCGGCCTTGACCTGCAGGTGGTGGCGCTGCAGCGCAATTTCGGCCAGACGGCCGCCATGCAGGCCGGCATTACCCAGGCCCGCGGACGCCTGATCGCGACCCTCGACGGCGACCTGCAGAACGATCCGCGTGACATTCCGGAGATGGTGAAGGAACTGGAGCGGCGCGAGCTGGATCTTCTGGTGGGCTGGCGCAAGAACCGCCAGGACGGACTTGTCCTGCGCAAGATCCCCTCCTGGATCGCCAACCGACTGATCGGTCGCATCACCGGCGTGCGTCTGCATGATTATGGCTGCAGCCTGAAGATCTACCGCGGCTCGGTGATCAAGCAGGTGCGGCTGATGGGTGAAATGCACCGCTTCATCCCCGCCTGGGTGGCCGGCGTCGTGCCAAGCTCGCGCATCGGCGAAATGCCGGTGACCCATCACGCGCGCCAGCACGGCACCTCCAAATACGGCATCTCGCGCACCTTCCGCGTCATCCTCGACCTCCTGTCGGTGATGTTTTTCATGCGCTTCAAGGCACGGCCGGGGCATTTCTTCGGATCGCTGGGGCTGGCACTGGGCGCGCTCGCCGGTCTGATCCTCGCCTACCTGTTCGTCGACAAGTTCATCATGGGCAACAATATCGGCACGCGGCCGCTGTTTCTCGTCGGCATCATGCTGTTTCTGTCGTCCATGCAGCTGATTACCACGGGCATCCTCGCCGAAATGCTGGCGCGCACCTATTACCGAGACGAAAATTCCCTGAGCTATATCGTGAGAGATGTTTTCAGCGGTGAGCACCCGAATTCATAAATTCCTCGTCCGCCGCCCGGACATCGTCATCTGGCTTGTTCTTGGCTATTTCGTGCTGTGCGTGCTGCTGCGGGTCATCCGTTCCGACAGCCTGCAGAACGACGAGGCCGAGCAGGCCTTCCAGGCGCAGATGCTGCTTCTCGGCTATGGCCGGCAGCCACCGCTCTACAACTGGCTGCAATATGGCGTGGTCCATGTCTTCGGCCTGTCGGTGGCCACCATCTCCCTATTGAAGAACGGGCTTCTCTTTCTCTGTTGCCTGTTTTATCTCGTCGCCGCCCGCATCGTGGTGCGCGACAGGCGCCTGCCCTTCGTCGCCATGCTCGGCGTGCTGGCCGTTCCGTCGGTGACGGTCCTTGCGCAGCGTGACCTGACCCATGCGGTGGGAACGCTCTGTCTGGTCTCGCTGTTCCTGTGTGCCCAGCTCTCCGTTTTGAAGCGCCCGGGCCTCTTCGGCTATCTCGCCCTGGGCGTGACGGTCGGCTTTGGCATCATCACCAAGTACAACTTCGTCATCCTGCCGGTCGCGGCCATTCTCGCCATGCTGACAGATGCACAGTTTCGCCGCCGCCTCTTCGATTGGCGCGTCATCCCGGCGGTTCTCATCGCAATCGCCATCGTCACGCCGCATCTGGTGTGGGTTCTCTACCACCTCGACCTTGCAACCACCGGCACCGTACAGGCCATGCACGATGGTGCATCGGGCAATGCGGCAAAGGATACGATGCGGGGTCTCATCTCGATTCTCGAATCAACGCTTGCGGGCTCCATCCCGGTGCTCGCCGTCTTCGCTTTGGTATTTTATCGCGATATCGGGGCCGCCTTTCGGGCGCAGAGCCGCTGGACGCGCCTCATTGGCGGCATGATCATCGCCTCGCTCGTTCTGGTGGCCTTGATCGGCATCGGCTTTGGCGCGTCCAGCATCCGCCAGAAGTGGCTGTCGCCCTTCCTCCTGCTCCTGCCGCTATACCTCGTGCTGAAGCTCGATGCGATCGAAGGCGACATGCGCCAGAGCGTGGCGCGCATGGCGCCGCCGCTCCTTGGTATCGTCACCGCCTTCTCCCTCTATCTGGCGCTCAGCAACCTGATCGGTCCTCTGATCGGCGACTATGGCAAGGAACACATTCCCTACCGGTCTTTTGTGGAGCAGGTCGTCAAAGAACGGGGCGAACGGCCCGCCTATGTGATCACCGACGACCTGATGCTTGCCGGCAATCTGCGCCTGCAATGGCCAGACGTGCCGGTGATCATGCCGGACACGCCGCTTCCGGTCTCGCTTGAGGCCGCGGCCCAAATCGGTAGCGGCCTGATCGCTTGGCCGGCGAAGGCGGGCGAGCCGCTTCCCGTATCGGCGGCCGCCCTTCTGGCGGCGCATGGCCTCATTCTAGAGGCGAACGGCAACGCCCGCCAGATGGCGGTGCCCTACCTGTTCTCGCGTGGCCGGGCGACCTTTCCCTTCGGCTATGCTTTCGTAAAGCAGGCACCCTTGCCCGTTCGTTGAACCGTGGTGCTCCGCCAGCTTACCGGGAAACCGTGTCGCGCAGATGGTCGAGGCCGGCCCGCAGCGTCTCGATGATCTGGTCCACCTCGCTACGCGTGATGACGAGCGCCGGCGAGGCCAGCATGCGGTCACCGGTGGCGCGCATCACGAGCCCGTTCTCCAGGCAATGGTTGCGCACGGTCATGCCCGCATCATCGGGCTTTTCAAAGCGCCGGCGCGTTGCCTTGTCGCTCGCAAGCTGTACGCCGGCGATCAGCCCGACCGCATCGACCGCCCCGACGACCTCGTGATCCTCCAGCGATTTCAGGGCGGCAGCGAAATAGGGACCGATATCGGTTGCCACACGCTCCACCAGGCCCTCCTCCTCGATGATGCGCAGGTTTTCGAGCGCTGCGGCAGCACAGACCGGATGGCCGGAATAGGTGAAGCCGTGGTTGAAATCGCCGACCTCCTCGATCATCACCCGCGCGACGCGGTCGCTCACCAGCACGCCGCCGATCGGCAGGTAACCGGAGGACAGGCCCTTGGCGATCGGCGCCAGATCCGGCTCGAAGCCGAAATGCTGGTGGCCGAACCAGCGCCCGAGCCGGCCGAACCCGCAGATCACCTCGTCGGCCACCAGAAGAATGTTGCGCGCCTTGCAGATGCGGGCCACTTCCGGCCAGTAGCTGTCCGGCGGCACGATGACGCCGCCCGCCCCCTGGATGGGTTCGGCGACGAAGGCGGCGACATTCTCCTCGCCCAGCTCGTCGATCCGCGCCTCCAGTTCGCGGGCCATCTTCAGGCCGAATTCGTCCGGCGTCAGATCGCCGCCATCGGCATACCAGTAGGGCTGGCCGATATGGGAAATGCCCTCGATCGGGAGGTTGCCCTGCTCGTGCATGGGCTTCATGCCGCCGAGCGACGCGCCGGCAACGGTTGAGCCGTGATAGCCGTTGCGGCGCGCAATCACATGGGTCTTCGTCGGATGGCCGAGCGTCTTCCAGTAGACGCGCACCATGCGAAACCAGGTATCCGTCGCTTCAGACCCGGAATTGGTGAAGAAGACGTGGTTGAGGCTTCCCCCGGCATGGCCGGTGATCTTTTGCGCGAGAAGCGTGGCGGGCTCGTTCGTTGTGCCGAAGAAGGTGTTGTAATAGGGCAGTTCGTTCATCTGCCGCGACACCGCCTCTGCGATCTCCCGGCGGCCATAACCGACATTGACGCACCAGAGGCCGGCAAAGGCATCCAGATATTTCTTGCCCTGCGCATCCCAGATGTGAACGCCCTCGCCGCGTGCGATGATCCGGGTGCCCTTCTCGTTCAGCTGTTTCATGTCGGAGAAGGGATGCAGATGATGGGCGGCATCGATGGCAGACAGGTTGGACAGGGTGGTCAAGGCGGTCACGGCATCCCTCCACACATGCGCCTTTCCGCACGCAGGCGGCGGGCGATGTGCCTGATTGTAAGGCGGTTTCTGATCGGCTACGAACATGGCCTGACGACACCATGTTTGGCAAGGCTGAGCCTGCCCGACGAACCGGGGCACCGCATGACCGACACGCCTTTGTCCACACCGACCATAGCGCCCGAACCGCGCATCGAAATCCTGCTGGTCGGAATGAACGGCGACCTGCGCGGCAAGCAGATCCCGCTTTCGGCGCAGAAGAAGGTGTGGGACGGGACCGTGCGGCTGCCCTCCTCCACCCAGTCGCTCGATATCTGGGGCGACGACAATGACGACATTACCGGGCTTTCCCTGACGATCGGCGATCCGGACGGGCTCTGTATCCCCGATCCACGAAGCACCGCCCCCATGCCTTGGGCGCCCGAGGGGTCGCTGCAGGTGCTGGCCACGATGCACGAGATGGACGGCAGCCCCAGCTTCATGGATCCACGCGCCATCCTTGCCGCCATGCTCAACCGCTACAAAGCGCGCGGGCTGACGCCAGTCGTGGCGACGGAACTGGAATTCTATCTGGTGGAAGATGATTTTCGCGAGACGGGACGGCCGCGCCCGCCGCAGCGCCTCACCTATCGCGGCGATCCGAACGGGTTTCAGCTCTACGACATGGGTGCAGTCGACGCGCTTGCCGACTACCTGACGACGCTGCGCGCCTGGGCAAAAGCGCAAGCCCTGCCTGCCGATGCGACGACGGCCGAATTCGGACCCGGCCAGTTCGAGATCAACCTTCTCCACCGCGCCGATGCGCTGGCGGCCGCCGACGACTGCATCTACTTGAAACGGCTTGCCGAACAGGCAGCCCGCCGGCATGGCCTCAAATCCACCTGCATGGCCAAACCCTATGGCGATCATGCCGGGTCCGGCCTGCATGTGCATGCCAGCCTCATTGATGCCGACGGCCACAATATTCTGGACGCAAAAGGCGGCGAACCGGTGCGGCTGAAATCCGTCTGCGCCGGCATGCTCGACACGATGCGCGAGGCGCAGCTGATCTTTGCCCCCTTTGCCAATTCCTACCGGCGCTTCCAGCCCGGCTCTTTTGCGCCTGTCGATATCGACTGGGGCTTTGGCCATCGCGGCACCGCGATCCGCATCCCCGACAGCAACGGACCGGCAGCCCGCATCGAGCATCGCGTCGCCGGTGCCGACGCCAATCCCTACCTGCTGCTGACGGCCATTCTCGGCGGCATGCTGCGCGGCCTCGATGAAACGCTCGATCCGGGGCCGGCGACGGAACCGGGCGGCGAGCCGCCCGGCAGCCGCAAGCTGACGCATGATTTCCTGACGGCGGTCGACGAATTTTCGGCCTCGCCCTTCATCGCGGATATTTTTGGCGCCCGCTATGCGAAGCTTTATGGCGACACCAAGCGCAAGGAAGCCATCGCCTACCTGCGCACGGTGTCGGATTTCGACTATCGCACCTACCTGCCGCGCATCTGATCGCCGTCAGAGTGCTGCCGGTGCATCCGCCTGGCCTTCCTGGGCCTGAACCTGGATGCCCGGCTGCTGCGGCTGGCGCACCAGCACCTTCAGCTCGCCGGCATGGATCTTCAGAGACACATCCGGGTCCATCGGCAACAGCTCGCCATCCATGACGCAGCGGATGTCCTTATGGGCGCGCGGAAAATGCAGCTCCAGCTCCGTCACCGTTACGGCCGTTACTGCCTCATTGTCCGTCATGCGCCCGCGCAGGATATCGAAGGTCAGGCGCGCAACGCCGATCGGCGTCAGCGCATCGGCCGTGTAGAAGCCGAGATGGCCGCCCGTGACGCTTTCGGCATACATCAGCGAATCGCCGCCGAACTCATTGTTGGACACCGAGATGGCCGATACCTTGCGCACGCCGCGCTTGCCTTCGGCATTGAATTCCACCTCGAAGACCGGCGGGTTGAACATTACGCCGAGCGCTGCCCGGGCGCTCGCCCGCATTTTTCCAAGCCGCGAGGCATAGGTCATCTTGTTACGATAGCGGATCATGCGCGAATGCAGGCCGGCGGAGAACTGGTGGACGAAGCTGCGACCATTGGCGCTGGCAATATCCACCGCCAGAACCTCGCCTTCCGCCAGCACCTCCAGAGCCTGCCAGATATCGAGCGGCAGTTTCAGCGAGCGCGCAAAAAGGTTCATGGTTCCGGCCGGCACGATGCCGAGCGTCAGCCCGCTTCTCCAGGCAATGCCGGCGGCCGCCGAAATCGTGCCGTCGCCGCCACCGGCGATCAGCCCGTCGATGCCGGGCGTGTCCGCCACCCTCTCCATCGCCTCCACCACCTCGTTACCGGCAACGACGCGGCACTCGATATCGTGGCCTCCGTCCCGGAACGCCTGTTCGGCGCGTGCACAATAAGCCTCCATGTCTGTCGTCTTGAAGGTACCGCCGTCGCGGTTGAAGATGGCAATGAGCTTCATGGCAGGGTTCCGAGTTGGCAGCGCCACAGAACGGCGCAGCCTGGGAAATGGTTGCGTCTGCCGGTCGGGGCAAGGGCCCGACAGATATAAGGCATGATCATGATAATCTCGCGATTGTCATTTCGGCTCTCCCGCACTGCAAAATAGTATGGTAGCCTTAGCAAATACTGACATATCTCTCCGGCCGCCTGCCAATTTCGGCCAGATCCCAATCACGGACAGCCCCTGAACGCCGGCCCGGCGCTCGGCTCATGCTTGCGAACATCATGACAGATATCACTGCCCCCTCCGCCACCGCTTCCGAAACGGCACGCCCCTCTGCCCCCGGCACGCTTTCGCCCCTCACCATCGCCCTGATCGAATGCGCGCTGGCCGTCGGCGGCTTCGGCATCGGCACGGGCGAATTCGCCATCATGGGCCTGCTTCCGGATGTCGCCGACACCTATGGCGTCACCATCCCGCAGGCGGGCCACGTCATTACCGCCTATGCACTAGGCGTGGTCATCGGTGCGCCGGTGATTGCGGCGCTTGCCGCGCGGCTCAGCCGGCGCACCCTGCTGCTGATGCTGATGTCGCTGTTTGCGCTGGGCAATATCCTGAGCGCGGTTGCGCCGGAATTTTCCAGCTTCACGCTTCTGCGCTTCATCTCCGGCCTGCCGCACGGCGCCTATTTCGGCGTGGCGGCGCTGGTTGCGGCCTCCATGGTGCCGCCGAACCGGCGGGCGCGGGCAGTCGGCCGCGTCATGCTGGGGCTGACCATCGCAACACTTGCCGGAACGCCGGTTGCCACCTTTGCCGGCCAGATGCTGAGCTGGCGGGCCGCCTTCCTGCTGGTCGGCGGCATCGGGCTTGTGACCATGGCGCTTCTCTGGTTCTTCCTGCCGCAGGACAAGGTGCAGGAAGGAGCAAGCATCCGCCGGGAACTGGGGGCGCTGAAACGCGTGCAGGTGTGGCTGGCGCTCGCCGTGGCCGCCACCGGCTTTGGCGGAATGTTTGCCATCTTCAGCTATATCGCCGCCACGACGACCCAGACGGCGATGATGCCGGTCGCCATGGTGTCCATCGTGCTTGCCCTCTTCGGCATCGGCATGAATGTCGGCAATGTCGTCGGCTCGCGGCTGGCAGACCTGTCGCTCACCGGCACGATCGGCGGCGTGATGGTGTTCAACATCGTCGTGATGACCGTCTTTGCGCTGACGGCGAGCAATCCGATCATGCTGTGCCTCTGCGTCTTTCTGATCGGCTGCGGCTTTGCCGCCTGCCCTGCCGTCCAGACGCGGTTGATGGACGTGGCCGCCGATGCGCAGACGCTGGCAGCCGCCTCCACCCACTCCGCCTTCAACATTGCCAATGCGCTCGGTGCCTGGCTTGGCGGGCTGGTGATTGCCTGGGGCTACGGCTTTGCCGCCACCGGCTATGTCGGCGCCGCCCTCTCCGTCATCGGCCTTCTCGTCTTCCTGGTCTCTGTGGCGCTTGAGCGCCGTCAGGCCGCCTGAAAGGGCGGTTTCCGGCGGATTTTCTCGCGCTCAGTGTGCAGTTACCCTTTTGCAATCTGAACATTTGTCATTTATGATGTCCTCATAGAGCAGAGGGGGACAACTGCCATGGCAATTTCAGAGAGCGCAAGCCTGTCGCCGGTCGCGGGCCTGTTCGGCACACGCTGGTTCGGCTACGTGGCGCGAACTGTGCTGACATTCATGTTCTGGGGAAGCGGCCTGTCGAAACTGATCGACTTTCAGGGCGGCGTGGCGGAGATGGCCCATTTCGGGCTCCAGCCGGCCGTGCTGTTCAACATCGCCGTCATCATCACGCAGCTTGGCGGATCGGCGCTGATCATCCTCAACCGGCATGCCTGGATCGGTGCCGGCGCGCTTGCCGTCTTCACCCTGCTCACCATTCCCATCGCCCATAACTTCTGGGCGATGCAGGAGCCGCTGAAGACGCTCGAATTCTACGTGGTGGTCGAACATGTCAGCATCGTCGGCGCGCTGATGCTGGTGGCCTGGAAAAGCCGCTGAGGCACCCGGCAGAGCGGGCGCCTCCCGTCTTGGTCAGACCTTCGCTTCCTGAATGACCACCACGCGGTCGCCCACCTTGACGTGGGTGTAGAGATCGATGACGTCGTGGTTCATCATGCGCACGCAGCCGCTCGACATGGCGTGGCCAATCGATTCCGGCTGGTTGGTGCCGTGAATGCGGAAATGCGTGTCATTGCCGGCGCGGTAGAGATACATGGCGCGCGCGCCGAGCGGGTTGTTGGGTCCGCCCGGCATGCCGGCGGCATATTTCAGGTTCTTGTGCGGATCGCGGCGGATCATGTTGGCGGTCGGCGTCCAGCTCGGCCATTCGGCCCGGCGACCCACATAGGCATTGCCGGACAGGGCAAGCCCTGCGCGGCCGACACCGATGCCGTAGCGCAGCGCGCGGCCGTTTTCCAGCACGTAGTAGAGCCGGCGCGCCGGCGTATCGACAACGATCGTGCCCGGCTTTTCGGTCGTGACGTAATCCACTTCCGTGCGGCGCAGCTCAGGCTTGATCTTGTCAATCGGAACCTGGCGCAGGGGAAATTTTTCATCCGGCAGGGCGGCGTAGTTCAGTTGCGGATTGATGGTCGTTGAAGAGCAGCCAGCCAGAAACAGCGGAAGGCCGAACATCAGGCCGCGGCGCGAGATCGACATGAATGTGTCCTTGTTGCGGTGATTTCGTGATCCGCCGCAACTTAAGGACTTCATGGTTAACGAATATCTAACGGTGGCAGGCTCGAGCGCCCGACCGTTAATTTTCTTGGAGGCCAGCCCTATTCGTCAGGGCACGGCCACCCGGCTGGTGCGGTAAGGCCCTGCGGCAGCTTGGTGGTCTCGTCGCCGCAGGCAAGGGCGATCTGCTCCTGCTTGAGGCCTGTCGCGCGCGTCAGGTCGACGCCCTCGATGCGGGTGAGGAACATGAAGGCGTCGGTGAAATCCACCGGGCCGGCAAAGCTCGTATTGTGGAACAGCGCCCGCGACAGATTGGCCATGGCAAAATGGGTGTTTTCGAAGGTCGCGCGATAAAAGATGGCACGGCCGAGTTCCGCCTTGGTGAAATCGGAGTTACGCAGATCGGCGCTGCTGAAATTGCCGCGCTGCAGCTCGGCGGCCACGAAGCTTGCCCCCGTTGCCTTTACCGCCGTGAAATCGCTGCGATAGCCTTCCGCCTTGGAGAAATCGGCGCCGGTGAGGTCCGACTGGGCAAGCGAGGTGCGCACGAGGCCTGCCTTGGTGACGTTGGCGCCCTTCATGCTGCTGCGGCCGAGATCCGTCATGCTGAAATCGGCATTGGAGAGATTGGCCCCGTCGAAATTGCTGCCGTCGAGCATCAGCATGCGCTTCTTGCAATCGCTCCAGTCGATGGAGGGTCCGGCATCCTGGCGGCACTTGCCGACGGCGCTTGTCTGCTTGGCGGGAAAGATCACCAGAAGGCCGCCGGCCACGGCAATGACCGGCACGAAAGAGCGCAAGCGGCTGCGGCGACATGTTGCCATCCACAGCCTGAACCGTCTGCCGAACACCGCCTTTTTCACGCCAACCGTCCCTTTCAGGTTCTTGCCGCTACCTCATATCCTGTCGTCATGAAGATCTTACGGCATTAATTCCGATCTGCATAATTCTCTCGCGTCACATGCTCGGATAGACAGGACCTTCGCCGCCCTGCGGCGGCACCCAGGTGATGTTCTGGTTCGGATCCTTGATGTCGCAGGTCTTGCAGTGAACGCAGTTCTGCGCGTTGATCACAAAAACCTCGTCGCCATCCTTTTCCACCCATTCATAGACACCGGCCGGACAGTAACGCGCCGAAGGGCCGGCATAGACCCCAAGCTCCGAACGCTTCTGAAGTTCCATATCCTTGACCTTCAGATGAACCGGCTGGTCTTCCTCATGGTTGGTGTTGGAGAGGAAAACCGAGGAAAGCCGGTCGAAGGTCAGGACGCCGTCGGGTTTCGGATAGGCTATTCTGCTGTGCTGTGCCGCCGGCTCCAGCGAGGCCGCATCGGTCTTGCCGTGCTTCAGCGTGAACGGCGAGGAGCCGAAAATCTGGTTGATCCACATGTCGATGCCGCCAAGCGCCACGCCGAGCGCCGTGCCGAATTTCGACCACAGCGGCTTGACGTTGCGCACCCGCTTCAGGTCACGCCCGATATCGGTCGAACGCCATGCATTTTCGATCTCGACCGGTTCGTCATTTGCCCGGCCCGCGGCAATCGCTTCGGCAATCTTGTCGGCCGCCAGCATGCCCGACAGAACGGCATTGTGGCTGCCCTTGATGCGCGGCACGTTGACGAAGCCGGCGGAACAGCCGATCAGCGCGCCGCCCGGGAAGGACAGCTTCGGCACCGACTGGTAGCCGCCTTCGGTGATCGCGCGCGCGCCATAGGAGAGGCGCTTGGCCCCCTCGAACGTGTCGCGAATGGCCGGATGCGTCTTGAAGCGCTGGAATTCCTCGAAGGGCGACAGGTAGGGGTTCTTGTAGTTGAGGTGGACGACAAAGCCGACGGCCACCAGATTGTCGTGCAGGTGATAGAGGAAGGAGCCGCCGCCGGTCTTCATGCCGAGCGGCCAGCCGAAGGAGTGCTGCACAAGGCCCTCTCTGTGGTGCTCCGGCTTGACCTCCCACAGTTCCTTGAAGCCGATGCCGTATTTCTGCGGCTCGCGGCCCTCGTCCAACTTGAACTTCGCGATCAACTGCTTGGCCAGCGACCCGCGCACGCCCTCGCCGATCAGCACATATTTGCCGAGCAGCGCCATGCCGCGGGTGTAGTTGGGGCCGGGCTCGCCGTTCTTTTCGATGCCCATGTCGCCGGTTGCCACGCCGATGACAGCGCCGTCGTCATTGTAGAGCACTTCGGTGGCGGCAAAGCCGGGATAGATGTCGATGCCAAGGCCCTCGGCCTTTTCGGCAAGCCAGCGACAGACAAGTCCGAGCGACACGATGTAATTGCCGTGATTGTTCATCAGCGGCGGCATCAAGGCATTGGGCAGCCGGACCGAACCGGCCGGGCCGAGAAACAGGAAATGGTCGTCGGTCACCGGCGTCGTGAAAGGATGCCCCTCCTCCTCGCGCCAGCCCGGCAGAAGCCGGTCGATGCCGATCGGATCGACCACGGCACCGGACAGGATGTGGGCGCCGACTTCCGCCCCCTTCTCGAGCACGACGATGGAAAGCTGCGGATTGACCTGTTTGAGGCGGATCGCTGCCGACAGGCCTGCCGGCCCCGCGCCGACGATCACCACGTCGAATTCCATGCTCTCGCGCTCAGGAAGCTCCATATCGCTCATTCTTGTACTCCGCTCGACCTGTTCCCCATTTTGTGCCCTCCTCCTTGTCAAAACAAACACCGCTTGTCGAGCCAAGTTGCGACAGGGGCTCGCAGTTGTGGACAGGCTCCTCCTCGTTTTCCATAAAAAGCTATCTTACGTTTACGTCCACGTCAATATTGCGCAACGGCGAAGGTGTTGACCGGCGCCAAAGCCTGCAATGCCTTGCGGTAGCGAGTTTTCCTTACGCCTCCTCGCCCTTCACGCGATCAAGCCAGAAAAAGTAATGCCGCGTATCGCCCGCAATGCTCATGACGCCGAGGAGACGGTCATCATCGAGTTTGCGGAAATGATCGATAATCGGCTGGCGGTCATAGGCCATGGCCGCGCTTGCGACGCCGCGAAAGCGCTGGGTTCTGAGGGCAGCGACGGTTGTTCGCGCACGCAGCGCCTTTATCAGATAGGAAAACAGGTTTCGCGCGATCGGGCGGCGCCCGAACCGGGAAAAGCGCAGGCCAAGGCGCAGCGGCACGCCGGCCGGATCGACCGGGATCAGCCGACGATCATCCCAGAAGAACAGCAGCGCGTCGGCGCGCCCGTCAGGATGGAACCGCTTGCCGTACCAGCCCAGATTTTCGAGAACGCCATCGAGCGGATGGCCGGTCGCAAGACCACGGCCGCGCCAGAGCCCGTGGATCGCGCCGGGCTCGACCGGCTGAAGACTGTCGAATAGCGCAAATGCCTCGTCTTCGTCTTTCGGGATACTCATCCTCACCCATGTCCGTTTGATGTCGCCCGTGCCGCAAACGAGCTCTATGAACGAGGCCAAACGCGCAGGCCCTCGAAAAGATGCGCGACCCTCTTGGCATTTGGCGGATGATAACCGGGTATCGCGTCCGCTTGCAGCTTGCAATCGTCGGGCGTTTTGCCTCCTATCGCAGCACCTATGAAATTCAGGAACGCCCCCTCATGGCCAAGGAACCGAAACTCGAACATTCCGAATTCTCCGGCGAATTCGAAGATGACGGCATCACGGTGCTTGTGGATATCTTCCGCCCCGCCGGCACCCAGCAGGACTGGCAAATGGAGGTGGTGAGCCAGGATGATGACGTCACCTCCTGGGAAGAACCCTTTGCCACGGACCGCGACGCCTGGGAGGAATTTCTGGCAACCGTGGAGCGCGACGGCATTCGCTCGTTCCTCGATGCCGACGAGCCATCCGGCTCCACCCATTGATCGCAGCAGGACACCGTCCTATGCCCCCGGCTGACGTGCCGCTGCACCGTTAGCGGGGCTGGCCGCGTTGAAACCGGAGCTGCCGCTTGGTAAGCTTGGCGCAGCAGATTTAGTCTCAGGAAGGATTATTTGATGGATTTCGGCATTTCCGGCAAGCGCGCCCTCGTGCTTGCCTCTTCGCGCGGCCTTGGCCTTGGCATTGCAACCGCTCTTGCCCGCGAAGGCGTACATGTACTTCTGAGCGGACGAAGCGGCGACCGGCTTCAGGCCAATTGCGATGCGATCAACGCCGAGGGCAAGGGCAAGGCTGACTGGATCTGGTCCGATCTCGCCGAACCGGATGCGGTCGAAGCCCTGAAGAAGGCCGTTTCCGAAAAGCTCGGCGGCGTCGACATTCTCGTCAACAATACCGGTGGCCCGACGCCGGGCACGGCCGAAGACATGAATGCCGACAAGCTGGAACTGTTCTTCCAGAGCATGGTGCTGAGCGTGATTTCGGTCACCAACGCCTTCCTGCCGGCCATGAAGGAACAGGGCTGGGGCCGCATCCTCACGGTCGCCTCATCCGGCGTCATTGAACCGATCGGCAATCTTGCGCTCTCCAACACGCTGCGCGGGGCGCTCGTCGGCTGGAACAAGACGCTGGCAACCGAAATCGCCGGCCATGGCGTCACCGCCAACCTGATCCTGCCCGGCCGCATCCATACCGACCGTATCGATGAACTGGACGGCGCCAATGCCAAGCGCCAGGGCAAGTCGCTGGACGAGGTGCGCAGCGCCTCCATCAAGACCATCCCCGCCGGCCGGCTCGGCACGGTCGAGGAATTCGCCTCTGTCGGCGCCTTCCTCTGCTCTGCGCCGGCCGCCTATCTGACGGGTTCGATGATCCGCGTCGACGGCGGTGCAGCAAAGTCTCTCTGACGAAAGTAACCGCCGCGAAAGCACATTTCGCGGCGGCCGTTCATCTTTCTACGACATTACCGGAATTTAAGGTGATTTCGCCAGGCTTTGGGCGTTTTCTTCTGTCGACGTTTCGCAGTGCGGAAATGTCGACAGAAGATCATCGACGCACCGGGCCCCTTCATGAAAAAGCTCTGGACCTTTACCGGCATTATCGCAATCGGCGCAGCGGGCGCCTGGTATTTTCAGGATGCCCTGCCATCCTACCTGCGCATCCCCTCCGTCAAGCAATTGGCCGCAGCCGCCGGCTTCGGCAGCATTCCGGGCGACAGCTCAGCGGCGGCTTCGAAGGGCGACGGCGGTGAACAGGCCCAGGGCCAGCGTCGCAAGGGCGAGCAGGCAGCAGGCCAGGGCGGAGAACAGGCGCAAAATCAGGGCCAGGGTCAGGGCGGTGGCAAACCCGCAGGCCAGGGCCGGCGTGGCGGCGGACCATCCGTCGTCAAGACCATTCCCGCCACCACCGGCATTCTTGCCCTCGACGTTGCCGCAACCGGCTGGGCCGAGGCCGATGAAACAACCACGATTGCAGCGCTTCAGCAGGGTCTCGTCGTCTCTGTTGCCGCAAAGGACGGCGACGAGGTGAAAGCCGGCACGCTGATCGCAAAGCTTGACGATCGCACTGCTGCTGCAACCGTTGCCAAGGACAAGGCCAATATCGTCAGCGATGAGGCAAGCCTTGCGGAACTGGAAGCCGCGCTTCAGCGCGCTGAAAACCTGCTGAAGCAGAATGTCCAATCGCAGCAGAGCTTCGAACAGGCCAAGGGAGCGCGCGACCAGGCCGCGGCCAAGGTGGATGCCGACCGCGCAACGCTTGTGGTCGATGAGGTCGCACTCGAGCACACCGATATCCGCGCCCCGTTTGACGGGCGCCTCGGCGACATCGCCGTCAGCCAGGGCGCCTATGTCAGTGCCGGCGCCACCATCGTCACCATCACCCGCTACGACCCGATCTCGGTCGCCTTCCAACTGCCGCAGCGTTACCTGCCGCAGTTGCGTGTCGGCATCGATACGGGCGCCGCGGTCGATGCAGATCCGGCCGCAACGGGCGGCGTGGTCGACAGCGGCAAGCTGATCTTCTTCGACAATGCCGTCAACCAGAGTTCCGGCACCGTGCTGGTCAAGGCACAGTTCAAGAACGACAAGGGGCTTCTCTGGCCGGGCCAGAGCGTCAATGTCACCGCCCATTTCACCCCGAGCGACCGCTCGATCATCGTGCCGACAGTGGCCGTACGCCCCGGCGCCGACGGCTCCTTCGTCTATACGGTGGATGGCACCGGCAAGGTGCATGCAACGCCAGTTACCGTGATCCGCGCCAATGGCGACAAGACGGCGATTGCCGAGGGTCTGCGCGACGGCGATCATGTCGTGGTGGAGGGTCAGGTCCAGCTCGCCAACGGCCAGTCGGTCATTGAGCAGTTCTCCGGCGACGATGCCAACCGGCCGCTGCCCGTCGCCGATGCGACCTCCATGACGGGAGGCATCAAACCATGATCCCTGCCTTCTGTATCAACCGGCCGGTTGCCACCATTCTTCTGGCCGTCGGCCTTGTTCTGGCAGGCCTTGCCGGCTACCGGCTGCTGCCGGTCGCAGCCCTGCCGAAGGTCGATTTTCCCACCATCAACGTGTCGGCCTCGCTGTCGGGTGCCTCGCCGGAAACCATGGCAACCTCGGTTGCCACGCCGCTCATCAAGAAATTCGAAACGATCCCGGGTGTGAGCGAAATCAGCGCCACCAACTCGCTCGGCAATACGTCGATCGTCCTGCAGTTCGATCTCAACCGCGACATCGATGCCGCCGCCGCCGACGTGCAGGCCGCCATCTCCCAGGCCACCCGCCAGTTGCCCAGCAACATGACGACGGCCCCGAGCTATCGCAAGACCAATCCGGCCGATGCGCCGATCCTGCTGCTGACCATCAATTCGAATGAAATGCCGCGCTCGAAGGTGGATGATATCGCGCAGAACGTCATCTCTCCGCTTCTGTCCACCCTGTCCGGCGTCGCAGAAGTCAGCATCTACGGCTCGCAGACCTATGCCGTGCGCGTGGAACTCGACCCGGCCAATCTGCAGGCCCGCGGGCTTGGAGTCGATACCGTCACCTCCGCCATTTCCGACGCCAACAGCCAGACCCCGGTCGGCTCGCTGCAAAACACCAGCCAGCAGCTGACGATCAACGCCCATACCCAGCGCACCAATGCCGACGAGTTCAAGTCGCTGGTGATCGCCACGAAGAACGGTTCGCCCGTCCATCTGGGCGATGTCGCCGTGGTGAAGGACAGTGTCGAGAATCTCGATGCCGGCAGCTGGTATGACGGCAAGCAGGCGATCGTTCTCGCCGTCCAGCGCCAGCCGGACGCCAACACGGTGGATGTGGTCAACGAGATCAAGGCCAAGCTGCCGGCGCTCATGCAGCAACTGCCGCCATCCGTTCATATCAACGTGATGAACGACGCCTCTACGTCCATCAAGGACGCCATCAGCGACGTGCAGTTCACGCTATTCCTCACCATTGCCCTGGTGGTGCTGGTGATCTACCTCTTCACCGGCCATCTGACGGCAACCCTCATTCCGGGCCTTGCCGTGCCGCTGTCGCTGATTGCCACCTTCGGCGCCATGTATGTGATGGGCTACAGCATCGACAACATCTCGCTTCTCGGGCTGACGCTCTCCGTCGGCCTTGTCGTGGACGATGCCATCGTCATGCTGGAAAACATCCTGCGGCTTTCCGAAGAGGGCATGTCGATGCGCGAGGCGGCGCTGAAGGGCGCCTCGGAAGTCAGCTACACCATCCTGTCCATGTCCATCTCGCTGGTGGCCGTGTTCATCCCGATCCTTCTGATGGGCGGCGTCGTCGGGCGCCTGTTCAACGAGTTCGGTATGGTCGTCACGCTTGCCATCATGGCATCGGCGCTGGTGTCGCTGACCGTGACGCCGATGCTCGGCGCACGGCTGTCCGCCCATTCCAGCCGCCCGCCCGCCATCATCCGCTGGTTCGATGCGGGCTTCAATCGCACGCTTGCCGGTTACGGGGCAGCCGTTGCCTGGTGCCTGCGGCACCGCTTCATCGTGCTGATGAGCTTTCTCGCCTCGCTTGGCGCGTCCGGCTGGCTGTTTGCCACCCTGCCCTCCAGCTTCTTCCCGCAGGAAGATATTGGCCGCCTGTCGGTGTCCACCCGTTCGCGCGAAGACATTTCCTACACGGCCATGCGGGATCTGCAGGCACAGGTGGCGGCCATCATCGGCAAGAACCCGGCGGTCAAGCATGTCACTTCCATCGTCGGCGGCAGCTCGCGCAGCCCCCTCAACAATGGCTCGATGTTCGTCGAACTGAAGGACAAGGATGAGCGCGCGCCGCTTGCCCAGACCATTGACGAGCTGCGCCGGGCAACCGGCAAGATCGCCGGCATCAAGACCTTCATCACGCCACAGCAGAGCCTGCGCTTTGGCGGCCGCAGCACGGCCAGCCAGTACCAGCTGGTCATCCAGGCGCTGAATGCCAGCGCCACCGACGAATGGGCCGATAAGCTGCAGACCGCCATGCGTCGCGACGGCAGCTTCACCGACGTCACCTCGGACGCGCAGAATGGTGCGATTGCCGCCGACATCACCGTCGATCCGGAAAAGGCAGCCGCCTATGGCGTTGCCAACAACCAGCTGCGCCAGACGCTCGAAATGGCGTTCGGCGGCTACACGGCCGCGCAGATCCAGTCCACCGGCGACAGCTATGACGTCATCGTCGAATTCGACAAGGACAAGCCCTGGAACGACGAGTTCCTGCGCGACATCAATGTGCTGTCGTCCAATGGCAGCCTGGTGCCGCTCTCCAACTTCGCCTCCGTGCAGCGCAAGAAGGCGCCGGTGACCATCAACCAGACCGGCCAGCTGGTCTCCACCACCGTCTCCTTCAACCTGCCCGACGGCGTTTCGCTCAGCCAGGCAACCGCTCGCATCGACGAGATCAAGGCAGGCCTTGCCATGCCGGCGGACGTCTTCACCTCCTATGGCGGCACGGCGGCGATCTTCAAGGATTCGCAGGGCAATACCGGCCTTCTGATCCTTGCGGCCGTGCTGACCATCTATGTGGTGCTCGGCGTGCTCTATGAAAGCTTCATCCACCCGCTTACAATCCTGTCCGGTCTTCCGGCGGCGGCCTTCGGTGCACTGCTCGCCTTGAAGATCATGAACTTCGACCTCTCCGTCATCGCGCTGATCGGTCTTCTGATGCTGATCGGCATCGTCAAGAAGAACGCCATCATGATGATCGACGTGGCGGTCGAACTGATCCGCGACAAGGGCGAGACGGCAGCCGTTGCCATCCACGAAGCCTCCGTGCGGCGCTTCCGGCCCATCATGATGACGACGTTCTGCGCGCTGCTCGGGGCACTGCCCATCGCGCTCGGCTCCGGCGCCAGCTCGGAACTGCGCCAGCCGCTTGGCATTGCCGTGGTCGGCGGCCTGCTCGTCTCGCAGCTGCTGACGCTGTTCATCACCCCGGTCATCTTCGTGGAGATGGACCGCATGGGGCGGGCGGTGACGCGCCTGTTTACGCGCCGGCCACATTCCGAAGCCCCGGCCAATTCCGAAGGACTTGGCCACCACACGCCGGCAGCCGCCGCCGAATAGGGGAGCCCCCAAGTCAATCCGCGCCGTCTTGGAACAAGCGCGGATTGACGCCCTTTGCAAAGAGAGCGACTTGCCAAGTCCCTTGTCCTGTGCGATCAGCGCCCCCTCACCATAAAGGCGGGGCGCCGGTCGCCCCTTTGCGTTCGGCGCGCTTGCGGCGCGCCGCCTCAGGCATATTTGACAGGAAGGATGACGGCCATGGCACGTGCGCTCGGGCTCGACTTCGGCACGACCAATACCGTTCTGGCGCAGGCTGAAGCCGGCGGTAGCACCACCCGCTCGCTGGATTTCACCAGCAGTGCCGGCGTGACGGACAGCATGCGCACGGCGCTATCCTTCATGAAGGATCAAAACCTCGGCGCCCAGGCCTTGAAAGTGGAAGCGGGACAGGCGGCGATCCGCATGTTCATCGACAATCCGGGCGATTGCCGCTTCCTGCAGTCGATCAAGACCTTTGCCGCCAGCGCCGCCTTCCAGGCCACCCAGGTGTTTGCGCGCCGCCAGCAGTTCGAGGATCTGATGGAGATCTTCCTGCGCCGCCTGCAGACCTATGCCGGCGACGGCTGGCCTGAGGAGATCTCGCGCCTGATGGTCGGGCGTCCCGTGCGCTTTGCCGGCGGCAATCCGGATGAAAAGCTGGCGATCGAGCGCTACCAGGCGGCGCTGACCCGCTTCGGCTTTCCCGAAATCCATTATGTCTACGAGCCGGTGGCGGCCGCCTACTACTTTGCCCAGTCGCTGGAGCGGGATGCAAACGTGCTGGTCGCCGATTTCGGCGGCGGCACCACCGACTATTCGCTCATCCGCTTCGAGCGCCACGCCGGCCAGTTGCGCGCCGTGCCCATTGGCCATTCCGGCGTCGGCATCGCCGGCGATCACTTCGATTACCGGCTGATCGACAATCTCGTCTCGCCGGAGATCGGCAAGGGCAGCCATTTCAAGAGCTTTGGCAAGCTGCTCGACGTGCCGGCCGGCTACTATGCCAATTTCGGCCGCTGGAACCAGCTGTCGATCTTCAAGACGACGCGCGAATTTGCCGATCTGCAATCGCTGGTGCGCTCGGCAAGCGAGCCGGAAAAGCTGGAACTCTTCATCGAACTGATCGAGCACGATGAGGGCTATCCGCTCTACCAGGCGATCTCGGCCACCAAGATGGCCCTGTCGAAGGAGGAGGAAGCGGAGTTCAATTTCTCGCCGCTTGGCAAGGCCGGCAGAAAGCTGGTGAAGCGCGCCGATTTCGAAACCTGGATTGCCGACGATCTGGCCCGCATCGAAGAGGCGCTGGACGAGGTTCTTCAGAAGACCAATACGCCGGCCGATGCCGTCGACAAGGTCTTCCTAACCGGTGGCACCTCCTTCGTGCCCGCCGTGCGCCAGATTTTCACGCGCCGTTTCGATGCCGGGCGTATCGAAAGCGGCGGCGAGCTGTTGTCGATTGCCCATGGCCTGGCGCTGATCGGCGAGAGCGGCGACATTGCGCAATGGGCCGCCTGAGGCAAGTTCGCCGGGGAGAACGGCTGCCAGGCGGGTTTAACCGGCAGGGCAGATCGGCTAGAGTGGCCGCATGATCGAAGCCAGCCACCTTGCCCCGGCAGAACTTGCAGCCCTTTTGCATTTCTATGCCGATTCCGGAGTCGAATGGCTGCTTGAGGATGCGCCCGTCGATCGCATTGCAGCCTTTGCCGAGCAACAGGCGGCCCGCGCCGCCCAGATGCGCGATCGCACGCCGCCGCCGGCAGCGGCGCCTTCGGACAACGGCCGCCGTGGCCCGGGACAGACAGAGGCGCGGGCGCCTGCGCCGCGGTCGCCGGCACCGACGGCCGCCGTTGCCATTCCCGATGCGGAGGCGGTCGCCGCGGCGCGCCTTGCGGCTGAGGGCGCAAGCTCGCTGGAGGAGTTAAAGACCGCGCTTGAAGCGTTTTCCGGCTGCAACCTGAAGAACGGCGCACGGTCCACCGTCTTTGGCACCGGCAATCCGTCCTCCGGCATCATGGTTATCGGCCCGATGCCGTCTGCCGACGATGACCGTGACGGCACGCCGTTTGCCGGACGCCAGGGCCAGTTGCTGGACCGCATGCTGGCCGCCATCGGGCTGTCGCGCGAGAGTGTTTATCTATCGAACGTCGTGCCGTGGCGCCCGCCGGGCAACCGTCCGCCCTCTCCCGCCGAAATCGAAATCTGCCGGCCCTTCATCGAGCGACAGATCGCGCTTGCTAGGCCGCAGCACCTGCTGCTGCTCGGCAATTTCACCGTGCGCTTCTTCTTTGACAGCGACGGCACGATTTTCAGCCTGCGCGGCGAATGGCGCGACCTCGTCCTGGGCGGCCTTTCGGTGAAAGCGCTTGCCAGCCTGCACCCGCAGGATCTTCTGACGGCGCCGGCCAACAAGGCGCTCGCCTGGCAGGATCTTCTCAGCTTCAAGCAGGGCCTCGCAGGCTGATTGCCGCGAAATTGCGCAGCGTTAATGTTTTATGAAGCGAGCCATGCGCTAAACGCAGGGCAGCGAACCGTTCTCTCCCGTTGCCGAATCCATACCGCAGTGCAATATAAGCACTGTGTCTTGGGAGGAAAACGGTACAGGAACCAAGGCCATGACCACGCGCATTCGCCCCATTCATTCCGGCTTCGAGACCCTTCGTCTCGCCGGTCTTTCGCCCCGCTCCACGCAAGGGTATCACAGCTTCGGCTCTGCGACGCATGAGCAGCTGACCGCGCGCGCCTTGTCGCGCCGTGGCAGCTTGACGCGTCCGACCGCAGTCTTTGCCGATTTTCGCGAGCGCTGAAACCGGTCGAAAAGACTGAAGCGCCGCAGTGGATTGCAATTTAAGGTCCGGACTAGGCTTATCAGCGCTGCCGGACATGCCGGAGACCACAGTCGATGAAGCATTCGATCCGCCCCCTGTTGCGCATGTATGATGCCTTTGCCTCTATCGGCGCCGCCGTGCGCGCCAGCCGCGAGTTCACCTGCGCGGCCAGCGCCTGCGAGCGCACCGTGACGCAGTCGAGCGGCATTCCACTCTGAACAATTATCCCCTGTGAAAAGTCAGGCAGGCGGCGCGGATGCCTTTCGCGCTGCTTTGCGTTCCAGCCCCAGCTGGTGTTCACGGTAGATGATGAAGATGCCGGCCGAAATGGTGATCGCCGTCCCGATCAGCATGGAGATCGTCGGCACGTCGCCAAACAGCACATAGGCAATGATAATGCCGAGAATGATCGAGGAATAATCGAACGGCGCGACGGTGGAGACATCCGCATGCCGATAGCTTTCCGTGAGAAAGATCTGTCCCAGGCCGCCGAAGAAGCCGGAGGCAATGAGAAAGATCTTGACCTCGGTCGACAACTCCGCCCAGCCGAAGGGCAGGCTCAGCAGCGAAAGCACCGCAGCCGTCAGCGAGAAATAGACGACGATGGTCGAGGTTTTCTCGGTGCGCACCAGCTGGCGCGTCTGCACCATGGCGAGCCCCCCAAGCACCGCCGCCAGCAGCACGGAGGCCGCCCCCATGGCCGGACCGCTTTCCATGCCGCCATGGCTGAACAGCGAAAGCTTCGGCCAGGAAATGATCAGCACACCGAAGATGCCGATGGCAACCGCCGTCCAGCGATAGACGCGCACCGTCTCCTTCAGGATCAGCGCAGCGAAGATGACCGCCATCAGCGGCGAGGCATAGCCGATGGCAATCGCATCGGGCAGCGGCAGATGAATGAGTCCGTAAAAGCCGCAGGCCATGCCGCCAATCCCGAGCACGCCCCGCTTCAGGTGTCCGAACGGGCTACTGGTGCGAAAGGCGGTATTGAGGTCGCCGCGCATGGCGAGATAGATCAGGATCGGCACCAGCGCAAAGGCGGACCGGTAGAAGGTGATCTGGCCGGCGGGAATGCCGTCGCCGGCCGCCTTGATGCATGTCTGCATGCCGAGAAAGACGATGACGGACAGAATTTTCATGGCAATCCCCCGCAAGGGATCATGGGCCTCGGGACTCATAACGCTAACTCGCCGCCGGACCTGACAGAACCGACCAAAGAAATATAAGGACTCAGGAAGTCTCGACAGTAACCCAAACTGCCGCCCTGAATCATCATCTCTTGTGATGAATCGATCAATCTGGAAAAATTGCGGCTGCAGGCCTCGACATCGGTCGCCTTTGGGCCGAGTTTTAGCAATCATTCAGTTTTCAGTGCAATATTCGTGGCCGCTTCCTCACCGTCGACGAAATATTCGGCCCCATTTGCCAAGTCCAGACCAGGAAATAACATGCGCACAGATACGGGTCAGATCGTCCATCTGGCAGACTACCGCCCCACTGACTTCGTTCTGGAACGTGTCGATCTGACCTTCGAACTGGATCCGACGGCCACGCGACTGGAAGCCCGCCTGATCTTTCACCGTCGGCCCGGTGCGGACGGCAAAGCACCGCTCATCCTCGATGGCGATGAGCTGACGCTTGCCGAACTGCGGCTCGACCAGAACGAACTGCCGGCCGCCCAATTCGACGTGACGCCGGATAGCCTCGTGATCCGCGACCTGCCGGAGACGGCTCCCTTCGAGGTGACGGTCATCACCGTCATCAACCCTGAAGCCAATACGCAGCTGATGGGGCTTTACCGCACCAGCGGCGTCTATTGCACCCAGTGCGAGGCGGAAGGCTTTCGCCGCATCACCTATTTCCCCGACCGGCCGGATGTGCTGGCGCCCTACACGATCACCATCATTGCCGACAAGGCGACCAATCCGGTGCTGTTGTCGAACGGCAATTTCCTCGGTGGCGGCAATTATGACGAGGGGCGCCATTTCGCCGCCTGGTTCGATCCCTTCCCCAAGCCGAGCTATCTGTTTGCGCTGGTCGCCGGAGATCTCGGCGTCGTCGAAGATACCTTCACCACGCAATCCGGCCGCGAGGTCGCGCTGAAGATCTATGTGGAGCACGGCAAGGAGCCGCGCGCCGCCTATGCCATGGATGCGCTGAAGCGCTCGATGCGATGGGATGAGGAACGCTTCGGGCGCGAATATGATCTCGACATCTTCATGATCGTCGCCGTGTCCGACTTCAACATGGGCGCCATGGAGAACAAGGGCCTCAACGTCTTCAACGACAAATATGTGCTGGCCGACCCGGATACGGCAACAGACCAGGACTATGCCAATATCGAAGCGATCATCGCGCATGAGTATTTCCACAACTGGACCGGCAACCGCATCACCTGCCGCGACTGGTTCCAGCTCTGCCTCAAGGAAGGCCTGACGGTTTACCGCGATCACGAATTTTCAGCCGACCAGCGCTCGCGCGCCGTCAAGCGCATCGCCGAAGTGCGCCACCTGAAGTCGGAGCAGTTTCCCGAGGATGCCGGCCCGCTGGCGCATCCGGTGCGCCCGACGACCTATCGCGAAATCAACAATTTCTACACGACGACCGTCTATGAAAAGGGTTCGGAAGTCACCCGCATGATCGCCACCATTCTCGGTCGCGATCTCTTCAAGCAGGGCATGGACCTCTATTTCGACCGGCACGATGGCGAGGCGGCGACCGTCGAAGATTTCGTCGCGTGTTTTGCAGAGGTGAGTGGTCGCGACCTGTCGCAGTTCTCGCGCTGGTACCATCAGGCGGGAACGCCGCGGGTCACCGTCTCGGCACGCTACGATGCCGCAGCCCAGAGTTTCAGCCTGTTGCTGGAGCAGGCGATTCCCGCCACGCCCGGCCAGCCGGTCAAGGAGCCGATGCACATCCCCCTCTCCTTCGCGCTGCTTCTGGACAATGGCGCCATTGCCGAGCCGGCTTCGGTGTCGGGCGGCGAGGCAACAGGCGACGTGCTGCATCTTCAGGAGCGCGCGCAGACCTTCACCTTTGCCGGCATCGCCACGCGCCCGGTCCTGTCGCTCAACCGCGGCTTTTCGGCGCCAATCAATCTCGATTTTGCCCAGACGCCGGAAGACCTTGCCCATATCGCCCGCCACGACAGCGACCTGTTTGCGCGCTGGCAGGCGCTTACGGACCTGGCCCTGCCGAACCTGATGCAGGCCGCGCGCGATGCCCGCGCCGGCAACGACATCACCTGCGATCCGGCTTTGCTGTCGGCCCTACTGGAAGCCGTCGGTGACGAGAGCCTGGAGCCGGCCTTCCGCGCGCAGGTTCTCGCCCTGCCGAGCGAAGCCGACATTGCCCGTGAACTCGGCGGCAATACGGATCCGGACGCGATCCATGCCGGTCGCCAGGCCATCTTGGCCCTGGTGGCAGAGGCCGGCGCGAAAACCTTTGAACAGCTGTTCAACACCTTGCGCGGTTCGGGCCCGTTTACACCCAACGCGGCAAGCGCCGGCAAGCGGGCGCTGCGCAACAGCGCCCTCTCCTACCTGTCCTATCTGGATGGCGGCGTCGATCGTGCGTCGAGCGCCTTTGCAGAGGCCGACAACATGACCGACATGGTGCAGGCGCTGACGGTGCTTGCGCATCGCTTCCCCGGTCAGGCCGCCACGGCCAATGCGCTCGGAGCCTTCCTCAAGCGGTTCGAAGGCAATGCGCTGGTGCTCGACAAGTGGTTCTCGCTGCAGGCGACCATTCCCGGCAACGCCGCGCTGGCGCGCGTGCGCGCGCTGATGGAAGATCCGAACTATGTCGCCGGCAACCCGAACCGGGTGCGTGCGCTCATCGGCGCCTTCGCCTTCTCCAACCCCACCGGCTTCAACCGTGCCGATGGCGAAGGCTACCGCTTCCTTGCCCGCCAGATCCTTGCCATCGATCCGCGCAATCCGCAGCTTGCCGCACGCCTCCTGACGGCCATGCGCTCGTGGCGGTCGCTGGAACCGGCGCGCGCCGAGCATGCGCGGGCGGCTCTTTCAGAGATCAGCGGCACGGCCGGCCTCTCCACCGATGTGCGCGACATTGTCGAGCGCATGCTGAAGGAATGACGTTCAGCGGGCTCCGACTGCAATCTTTTCAGTTGTAGCGCCCGTTTCCGCAGCCTCTGATTCCGCGAAAACACGCGAAATTGCGCGAAAACGACTCAAACGCAAAAACCGGACCATATGGTTAAGATTTTATGACCACATGCTCTGGACAAGGCGAATCGGCTTTGATTCACTGTGCATAGTTCGCAAGCGGCATTGCGAATCACGACGAGGGATCAATCAGAGCTATGGCGAACGTGCAGCGGGAGACCGCAGCCGAGGAACGGCTGCGCTTCAAATTTCCGGACGGCCTCACTCTACCGGCCATGGATGGAAGCATGCTGTCGGCGCTCAGGCATCGGCTGGACCGCCTGCCGAGCGCCGAGCTTTGGCTCAAACGCTCGATCCCGATCCTGATCATTGCCTTTCTGGCCGTCGTTGCCGCCTCGCGCCTGCTCGGGCTCGTGTCGGAACGGGCGCGCATGGAAGAGGCCGCGCGCCAGTCGACGGCGCTTCTTGCAGCGGCGAGTGCCGCCGCCTTTGCCGGTCACGAACAGCCCTTTGCCAGCGCCGATCGCAAGGCGGCCGAGGAGCGGCTCGCCCTCTTCCTGCCGCAGACCAAGCTGCAGCCGGGCGCCTTCATCGTCCTGGTCGATGCAACGGGACGCATTTTCGGCAGCAGTTTCCAGGCACGCCCCTATATCGGCGAGCGCCTCGACACGCTCCTGCCGGAAATGGTGGCGCTTCGCCGCTTCGGCGACGATGACGGTGTCATCGAGACCCGGTTCAACGACATTCCCCATTATGCCGCCATCAAGGCCATTGGTGGTCCGGCCGGCGGGCTCGTGGTCGCCGGCCACTCGCTGGAAGCCGCCGATCAGTTCTGGCGCCAGCAGGTTTCGCTCAACGTCACGCTGTTTACCGGCATCTCCTCGGTGCTACTCGTCATCCTCTATGCCTATTACATGCAGGTAAAGCGCGCCCGCGACGCCGACGAAATCTTTCTGGAATCCAACATGCGCGTGGAAACGGCGCTGTCACGCGGCCGTTGTGGCCTCTGGGATTTCGATCTCGCCAACCGCCGCCTGTTCTGGTCGCGCTCCATGTATGAAATGCTCGGCCTGCCGCCGGGCAACAACATGCTGTCCTTCAGCGAAGCGGCCCGCATGATGCACCCCTCCGACGGAAATCTCTTTGCGTTGGCGCGCTCTGTCGGGCGCGGCCATGAAAAGCAAATCGACCAGGTGTTTCGCATGCGCCATGCCGCCGGCCACTATGTGTGGATGCGCGCCCGTGCCCAGGTGATGAAATCGAGCAGCGGCCGCACCCACGTCATCGGCATCGCCATGGACGTGACGGAACAGCATCGCCTTGCCCAGCGCTATGCCGAGGCCGACCAGCGCCTGGCGGACGCCATCGAGTGTACGTCGGAAGCTTTCGTGCTCTGGGACAAGAACGACCGTCTGGTCATGTGCAACACCCACTTCCAGCAGGCCTATGGGCTGCCGGACAGCGTGCTGGTGCCCGGGACGGAAAAGAACGTCGTCACGGCGGCCGCGGCCCGCCCCGTCATCGAACGGCGCATTGCCGACCCCGATCACAACGGCTTTTCGCGCACCACCGAAGTGCAGCTGGCCGATGAACGCTGGCTGCAGATCAACGAGCGGCGCACAGCAGATGGCGGCATGGTTTCCGTCGGCACCGATATCTCGCTTCTCAAGCGCCACCAGGAGCGCCTGCGCGAATCCGAGCGCCGGCTGATGGCAACCATCGGCGACCTCTCGTCGTCGCAGAAGAAGCTCGAGCGCCAGAAGGCGGAGCTTTCGGTCGCAAACGCCAATTATCAGGCCGAGAAGGAGCGCGCCGAGGCCGCCAACAAGGCAAAATCGGAATTTCTGGCAAATATGAGCCATGAGCTGCGCACGCCGCTCAACGCCATCCTGGGCTTTTCGGAAATCCTGCTGAACGGCATGTTCGGCCCGGTCGGCTCGCCGAAATACAGCGAATATGCTCGCGACATCCACGACAGCGGCAAGCACCTGCTGAACGTCATCAACGACATCCTCGATATGTCGAAGATCGAGGCCGGCCACATGAAGATCGTCTGCGAGACGATCGATCTGGCGCCGCTGATCGAAGAGAGCATCCGGCTGACCTCCATGCCGGCCGAGGAGAAGTCGATCACCGTAACCCAGCGCGTCGATGCGGGCCTGTGCATGAGCGGCGATCGGCGCGCCATGAAGCAGATCCTGCTCAACCTTCTGTCCAATGCGGTGAAGTTCACCAACGAGGGCGGCCGTGTCGAATTGCGCGCCCATCAGTCGGAGCGTGGGCTGCAGCTTACCATTGCCGATACCGGCATCGGCATCCCGCGCACGGCCATCGGCAAGATCGGCCAGCCTTTCGAGCAGGTGCAGAGCCAGTATGCCAAGAGCAAGGGCGGCTCGGGTCTCGGCCTTGCCATCTCCCGCTCGCTCGTGGCGCTCCATGGCGGCTCGATGCGCATCCGCTCCAAGATCGAATGCGGCACCGTCGTCGGCCTGTTCATCCCCCAGGAGAAGACCGCCGCGGCGATAGCGCAGACAGCAGAATTGCCCGAACCCGCTTCGACAGCCGCTTGATCTCGGCTTCGACAAGCTTGAGGCTCGGGGCGTCGGCCGCCGTCAGCAACCGCTCGATCAGCCCTGCCGGCGCGTCCTTCGGCTCGAAGGAGCCCTCCACGCACAGCCGCACGATCTGCGAGAGCTCCGTGTAGAGGTGCAATGCCGCAAGGCAGGTCTCCAGGTCGTCGGGCGACAGAACCGAAGGGCCGTGATGCTTGAGCGCCGCCTCGGTGCCGTTCGTCTGGCTCTCGTCCCCGCTTTCATCGTCGCCGAGCGGGGGTTCGCTGCCGGCCACCAGCCGCAGATATTGCGCCAGAAACTCGATATCGATCAGCCCCCCGGGGATGAGCTTCAGATCCCAGAGGTCGCGCGGCGGCTTCTCCTTGTCGATGAGCCCACGCATCTCGGCGACGTCCGCTGCAATTTTTGCCCGATCCGCGGGCTCTGCCAGCACCTCGGCAATGACGCCGGACGCCTCGGCCATCAGGCTTTCCTCGCCGCACACCATGCGCGCCCGCGACAGCGCCATATGCTCCCAGGTCCAGGCCTCTTCCAGCTGGTACTTGCGAAAAGCGTTGATGCGGGTGGCAACCGGCCCCTTGTTGCCGGAAGGGCGAAGCCTGAGGTCGACCTCGAATATGATGCCCTCGGCGGTCGGCGCCGACAGCGCCGCAATCAACCGCTGCGTCACCCGGGTAAAATAGCGCATCGCATCGAGCGGCTTTGCGCCGTCCGATTCCGCCACGTCGTCGGGATAGTCGTAGAGCAGGATGAGGTCGACGTCGGAACCGGCGGTCAGCTCGAAACTGCCGAGCTTGCCCATGCCCATAACGGCCACCCGTCCGCCCGGATAGCGGCCATGGGTCTGTTTCATCTCCCGCAGAACGGCTGAAAGTGCCGCATCGATGACAAGGTCGGCGAGATCGGTGAAAGCGCGCCCCGCCTGTCTTCCGGTAATGGCGCCCGTCAGCAGCCGGATGCCGATCAGGAAGCGCTGCTCGGCGGCAAAGATGCGCAGCCGGTCCAACACCTCCTCGTAATGGCGGGCCGCGCCAACGAAGGATGCCAGCCGGTCCGAGAGATAGGTCCGCGTCGGGATTTCCTGCATCAGCCCCGGATCGAGCATGCCGTCGAAGACATGCGGGCGCGCCGCCACGATATCGGCCAGCCGCGGCGCCGCCGACATCACCATAACGAGCAGCGAGAGAAGACCCGGATTGGTGTTCAGCAGCGAAAACAGCTGGATGCCGGCTGGCAGCGCCTTCAGGAAGCCGTCGAAGCGCAACAGCGCATCGTCGGCTCTTTTGCTGCGCCCGAACGCGCTCAGAAGCTCGGGCATCAGCTCCGTCAGCCGCTCGCGCGCCTCCACCGATTGCGTCGCCCGATATCGCCCGTAATGCCAGGTGCGGATCACCCGCGACATGTCGGCCGGTCGCTCGAAGCCGAGGCGTGACAATGTCTGCAGCGTTTCCGGATCGTCGTTCTGCCCGGTGAACACCAGATTGCCATCGCCCGCCGAGAGCTTGTTTTCCTGCTCGAAGAGTTTGGCATAGCGGCGCTCCACCGTGCGCAGCACCGCCTCCAGCCTTTCCGAGAAGGCGGCCGTATCGGCAAAGCCCAGCATGAAGGCGATGCGCTTCAGCTCCGCTTCGCTCTCGGGCAGGCGATGCGTCTGCTCATCGCGCACCATCTGGATGCGGTGCTCCACATCGCGCAGGAACCAGTAGGCCTGCGTCAGCTCCTCGGCGATCTCGGGGCGGATCCACCGCGCATCGGCAAGGGCCTTCAACGCCTTCTCGGTCTCACGCTCGCGAAGTTCCGGCATGCGGCCGCCGGCAATCAGCTGCTGGGTCTGGGCGAAGAACTCGATTTCGCGGATGCCGCCGCGTCCGAGTTTCACGTCATGCCCCTTCACGGCAATCGCGCCATGCCCCTTGTGGGCGTGGATCTGCCGCTTGATCGAGTGAATATCGGCAATCGCGGCGTAGTCGAGATATTTGCGGAACACGAAGGGCACCATGTCGCGCAGAAAGGCCTCGCCGGCAGCAAGATCGCCCGCCATCGGGCGTGCCTTGATATAGGCTGCGCGCTCCCAGTTCTGCCCGCGTCCTTCGTAATAGATGAGGGCGGCCTCCACCGGCACGGCAAGCGGCGTCGAACCGGGATCCGGGCGCAGCCGCAGATCGGTGCGGAACACATAGCCGTCGCCGGTGCGCTCCTGCAGGATGCGGATCAGCCGGCGCATCATGCGCCCGTAAAGCTCCGTCACCTCCAGCGGATCAATGACGCTCGCCGCATCCGGATCGAAAAATACGACGATGTCGATATCGGAGGAATAGTTGAGCTCGTAGGCGCCGAGCTTGCCCATGGCGAGCACGATCAGCCCGGAATTTTCCGCAGGATTTGCCGGATCGGGCAGTCTCAGCTTGCCGCTCTGGTGATGGGCAAGCAACAGGTGGTCGATGGCAGCGGCTACCGCGGCATCTGCCAAGAGGCTCAGCCACCGGGTCGTTTGCCTGCATTCGATGAGGCCTGCAAGATCGCCGAGCGCCAGCAGAAAGCTCACCTCCCGCTTGGCGTGGCGCAGGGCCGTCATCACCTCGCCCTCGCCAGGTATCCTGTCTTGTCCATCGGGCTGCCAGCTCACACGCGCGCGCCGGATCGCCTCTTCGATCAGGACGTCCAGCGGAGCTTTAAGCGCGCGTGCCAGAAGCTCCGGGCTGATCGCTGCAAGGTCGCGCAGATAAGGCGATAGCGAAAAGGCGGCGACCAAAAAATCCTTAAGCGCCCCGGCCTCAGCCAGCATGCCGGCAATCGCAGGCTCCCGGCTTCCCATCTCCTTCAAGGCGGCAAGAGCCGCCTTCGCCTCCGTCTGGTTGAACGGCTTCAACGCATCCGCCGCCACGTCGCCGAGGCCTATCGCCTGTGTCGCCACGATCTCTTCCTCCCTGATCCCTTGCGGGATTAGTTAGGGCTTTTGGGCGGGAAAGACCATCGTTACGGTCAAACCGGGGCGGCCTGCATCCTCGCCATGCGTGTCGGAGAGCTCCAGCCGCCCGCCATGCAGTTCCATTACGGCCTCGACGAGCGAGAGGCCAAGGCCGGTGCCGGGCTTGGAACGGCTCTCGTCCAGCCGCACGAAGCGTTTCTTGACCTCCGTCCGCTTGTCGGCCGGGATGCCGGGGCCATTATCGGCGACCGCAAGCTGCAGACTGTCGCCGGAGCGCGACAACAGGACACGGATTGCCGGCTCGTGCCCGCCGTCGCAGGCATATTTGATGGCATTGTCGAGCAGGTTGAAGATCGCCTGCCCGATCAGTTCGCGATTGCCCTGCACGATCAGCCCCGGCTCGATCTCGGTCGTCAGCAAAAGCCCCGCCTCCTCGGCCACCGGCTCGTAGAGTTCGGCACTGTCGGCTGAGATCGCCGACAGATCGACGGCGCTCATTTCGGCGGCGATCGAACCTGCCTCGACGCGGGAAATCATCAACAGCGCGTTGAAGGTGCGGATCAACTGGTCGGATTCGCCGATAATGCCCTCGAGCGCCTGGCGGCGAATGTCGGCGCTGTCCTCGGAGAGGGCATCGGCTGCCTTGTTGCGCAGGCGTGTGAGCGGCGTCTTCAGGTCGTGGGCGATGTTGTCGGAAACCTGACGAAGGCCTTCGTTCAGCTTTTCGATGCGCTCCAGCATCAGGTTGAGCGATTCCGACAGACGGTCGAACTCGTCGCCGGAGACGCCGACTGGCAGGCGCTGCGACAGGTCACCCGCCATGATCTTGGTGCTGGCTGCCGACATCCGGTCGATGCGGCGCAGCGCATTGCGGCCGATGCCGAACCAGATGAACAGCGCACCAAGACCCATGATGGCAAGCGCCACCATCAAAGCGCGGCGCACGATGCCCCGAAACCGTCCCGGTTCGCCAAGATCGCGGCCCACCATCACGCGCAGGCCATTGTCGAGAAAGAACACGTTGGCGGTTGCCAGATGCGGACGCGGCGGGCCGTTCTCGGTATAGGGCTCGTAGCGGAACGGCATGCCCGTCCAGCCCTCCTTGTCGAGAACGCCCGGCTGCACCGATTGCACGTTGCCGGCGAGCATTTCGCCGGTCGGACCGGCAATGACGTAGAGATTGGCGCCGGGCTGGCGCGCGCGCCGCTCCATCATGCGCAGCAGCAGATTGATGCCGCCGCGATCATAGGCCCCGCGTATGTCGGTGATTTCCTGGTTCAGGCCCTCGCGCACCTGCTGCGCCAGAATCCGCTCGGACATCGCCGTCACATAGACGACGAGAAAGACGGCGCAGAGCGCAAAGAGGACGATGTAGAGCGCCGACAACCGCACGGCGGTGGAGCGGAACAGCATGCGCAGGCGGCTCATGACGGGATCACGCCTCGTCCTTGATCATGTAGCCGGCGCCGCGAATGGTCTTCAAAAGCGGCTTGTCGAACTCCTTTTCGATCTTGGAGCGCAGCCGCGACACATGCACGTCGATGACATTGGTTTGCGGATCGAAATGGTAATCCCAGACATTTTCCAGGAGCATGGTGCGCGTCACCACCTGGCCGGCATTCTTCATCAGATATTCCAGCAGGCGAAACTCGCGCGGCTGCAGGAGAACCTCCTTGCCGCCACGGCGCACCTCATGCGACAGCCGGTCAAGCTCCAGGTCGCCGACCCGGTAGATCATGTCCTGCTCGGGTGCACCCTTGCGCCGTCCCAGCACCTCGACGCGGGCCAGAAGCTCGCTGAAGGCATAGGGTTTCGGCAGGTAGTCATCGCCGCCGGCGCGAAGCCCGGTCACCCGGTCATCCACCTGTCCGAGCGCCGACAGGATCAGCACCGGCGTGTTGATGTTGCGCTTGCGCAGCTCGCTGATGACGGAAATTCCGTCGCGGCGCGGCAGCATGCGGTCGATGACCATCACGTCATAGGTGTTCTCGCAGCCCATGAAGAGGCCGCTTTCGCCATCGCTGGCGTGGTCCACCACAATGCCGGCCTCACGAAAAGCCTTCGTCATGTAGGCGGCCGCTTCAAGATCGTCTTCAATCACCAGAATCTTCATGTGCGGAACAATAGACCGAGGCTGGCCCTCGGTAAAAGCGGTTTCACCGCTCAACGGGGTCTCGGGCGAATTCATCTGCATCTGTGAATGTCTCCTCGACTGACGACAAGGGGGCGCCGCGCTGACCAGCCCGACGCCCCCGCCTTTAACCGTTGACGGGACCGGTCAGCCTTCGTTGATCGGCAGTGCGATGAAGCGGCTGCCGTTATCGGACTGCACCTGGAACAGTGCCCGGGTGCGGCCATCCTTGCGGGCCTGCTCGATCGCCTTGCTGATATCGGCGGCCGAGGAAACCTCCTGGTTGTTGACCGAGGTGATCTTTTCGCCCTGACGCAGGCCCTTGGCGGCAGCATCGGAGTCGGGATCGACATCGGTCACCGCAACGCCGGTGCCGTCTTCGGCGGGGGCAACCGTGATGCCGAGGCTTGCCAAAGCCTTTTCAGTCGAGGGCTGTGCCTGTTCCGGCGCCTTGCCGCTGTTTTCCGCCTTGGCGGCATCGTCGCTCGCAAGATTGCCGAGCGTGACGGCGACCGACTGCGCCTTGCCGTTGCGCCAGATGGAGACATCCACCTTATGGCCGGGGCCGAAGGCTGCCACCTTCTTGGCCAAGTCGCGGGCATCCTTGATCGGCTCGCCGTTGACGGCCGTGATCACGTCACCCTGCTTGATGCCGGCCTTGGCGCCCGGGGAATTCTCCTGCGGCGACACGACGAGCGCGCCCTTGGCTTCCGAAAGGCCAAGCGAATCGGCGATATCCTGCGTCACCGGCTGGATCTGCACGCCGAGCCAGCCGCGTTCAACCTTGCCATCCTTCATGAGGTCGGCGATCACGTCCTTGGCGGTGGAGGCGGGAATGGCAAAGGCAATGCCGACGCTGCCGCCGGACGGCGAGAAGATCGCCGTGTTGATGCCCACCACTTCGCCGTTCAGGTTGAAGGTCGGGCCACCGGAATTGCCGCGGTTGACGGCCGCATCCACCTGGATGAAATCGTCATAGGGACCGGAGCCGATGTCGCGACCGCGGGCCGAAACGATGCCCGCCGTTACCGTGCCGCCCAGACCGAAGGGGTTGCCGACAGCCACCACCCAGTCGCCGACGCGGGTCTTGCTGTCATCGGCAAACTTCACATAGGTGAACTTGCGGTTGGCATCGACCTTCAGGAGAGCGAGATCCGTGCGGCTGTCCTTGCCGACCAGCTTGGCGTCAAGCTCGGTGCCGTCTTCGAGCACGACCGTATAGGCCGAACCGTCGGAGACGACGTGGTTGTTGGTGACGAGATAGCCGTCTTCGGAGATGAAGAAGCCGGAGCCCTGCGCCGTCGGGCGCAGATGATGCGGACGGTTGGGGTTCTTGTCGGCGCGCTGCTGGTTGCGGCCGCCCTGATCGCCCTTGCCGCCCGGGCCATTCTGACCGCCGAACTCGCGGAAGAAGCGCTTCAGCGGATGGTCGTCCGGCAGCTGGTCGAGGCCGCGACCGCCGAAATTGAACGAGAAATTGCCCGGGTCATCATCGGATACCGGCGTTGAATCCGACTGAACACGCACGGACACGACGGCAGGCGAGACGGCCGACACGACATCGGCAAAGCTCGGAGCCTGCGGTGCATTGACGGTCACCGGGTTCGCATAGGTCTGCGCGACATAGGCGGGAACACCGGTGGAGAGCATGACAGCCGCGAGGCCCGCCACGGTCGAGCCCTTCAGCACTGTCTTCAACGAGGGACGTCCGATCTTGCTCTTGAGCATTGTGAGATACCTTCTTCTTCAGGTCATTCAGACTGGGGTGCCGGAGGTCCGGCGGCGGTGGATGACTGAAGATATAGGAGCCCCGACCTTAACTGCACGTGTCCGACCCATGAATTGTTTGTAATGTTTGCCGACAACCGGAGGGACTGCCGGCTGGCCGGTGAAAACTTTGCGCAAGCCAAGGCGCAGTGCGCAGTTAAGCGGCTGTATCGAAACGACTTTATGAATGGGCAGGTAAAAATCAGTCGCCCAGCAGTCTGTCCAGTCGGCCCTGCTCGTCGGAGCTCAGCGCGCGTTCCTCGGGCGCCTCTCTGCGGCGCCTCGACATCATCACCACCGTCACGCCGCCGATCATCAGAAGCACCACGGGCATCGCCCACAGCGCCATTGTCTTGCCGCTCAGGCGCGGCTTCAACAGCACGAACTCGCCGTAGCGGGAAACGACGTAATCGATCACCTGCGCGTCGCTGTCGCCGCCTTCGATCCGCTCGCGGACCAAGAGCCGCAGGTCGCGCGCCAGTTCCGCGTTGGAATCGTCGATGGACTGGTTCTGACACACCATGCAGCGCAGCTGTGCCGACAGATGTCGTGCCCGCTGCTCGAGCGCCGGATCCTTCAGCACCTCGTCCGGATTGACCGCAAGCGCAGGAAGCGCCGTCAGCCCGATGAGCGCAGCAATCGCCAGTCCATTCCACCACCCCCTGATTTTGTGGCGCCTCGTTAAACGCGAAAAATCCCCTCTCCCCGCCTGCGGGGAGAGGGTTAGGGTGAAGGGCACCCTCGGCGTCAGGTACAATAGGAGAGTAAGAGGCAGGCGCCCGATACGAAGCATCATTCGGCCGGCTCCAGTGCAACCTTTGCCATCTTGGCGCGGCGACTGGGCGCACCGACGCGCAGGCGGCGGTCCGACAGCGACACGAAGCCGCCGATCATCATGATGACTGCGCCGCCCCAGATGCACAGGATGAACGGCTTCCACCAGATGCGCACGACAAGGCCGCCGTCTTCCATGTGGTCGCCCAGCGAGACGTAGAGCTGGCTTGCGCCAAAGCTCAGAATGCCCGCTTCCGTCGTCGGCATGCGGCGCGCCGTGTAAAGCCGCTTCGACGACCAGACATCGGCGACCGCGACGCCGCCGCGGCTGACGGTAAAGTGCCCGCGCTCCTCGGTGAAGTTTGGTCCGACCGCCTCGCGCATGCCGTCAAACAGCAGCGTGTAGCCGCCCGCCTCTGCCGTCTCGCCCTGGCGCATCTCCACCACATGTTCCGTCTGGAAGGTGGTGACCGCAACGATGCCAAGCACGGTGACGCCAAGCCCCAGATGCGCCAGTGCCGTGCCGAACGCCGAGCGCGGCAGGCCCTTCAGGCGCGCAAACGCCACCTTGAAGGAAAGCTTGCCGAAATTGGCGCGGTACCAGAGATCCGCCAGCGCCCCGAAGACGAGATAGAAGCCGATGGCAAGGCCGAGGGCGGCCAGAACGGGGCCACCGCTTTGCGCATAAAGCAGGCCGAATCCTGCCGCGAGCGCAAGTCCCGCCGCCACGTAGAGCCGCTGCAGCGCGCCCAGAAGATCACCACGCTTCCAGGCGAGCAACGGCCCGAAGGGCACGGCAAGCAGCAGCGGGATCATCAGAAGCCCGAAGGTCAGGTTGAAGAAGGGCGCGCCGACCGAGATCTTTTCGCCCGTCAGCGTTTCCAGCACCAGCGGATAGAGCGTGCCGGTCAGCACGGTTGCGGTCGAAACGGTCAGGATGAGGTTGTTCAGCACCAGCGCCCCCTCGCGCGAGATCGGTGCAAACAGGCCGCCGCTTTTCAGCGTCGGCGCGCGCCAGGCAAACAGCACGAAGGCGCCGCCGATGAAGAAGGTCAGAATCGCCAGAATGAAGATGCCGCGCGACGGATCGGTCGCAAAGGCATGCACCGATGTCAGCACGCCCGAGCGCACCAGAAACGTGCCGAGCAGCGACAGCGAAAACGTCATGATGGCCAGAAGCACGGTCCAGATCTTCAGCGCCTCGCGCTTTTCCATCACCAGCGCCGAATGCAGAAGGGCCGTTCCGGCGAGCCAGGGCATGAAAGAGGCGTTTTCCACCGGATCCCAGAACCACCAGCCGCCCCAGCCCAGTTCGTAATAGGCCCAGTAGGAGCCCATGGCGATGCCGGCGGTCAGGAACGTCCAGGCGGCGAGCGTCCAGGGCCTCACCCAGCGCGCCCAGGCTGCATCGATGCGTCCTTCGATGAGGGCCGCGACGGCAAACGAGAAGCAGACCGAAAAGCCGACATAGCCGAGATAAAGAAGCGGCGGATGGATGGCGAGGCCGAAATCCTGCAGGACGGGGTTCAGGTCCTGTCCTTCCGCCGGTGCCGGGTCCAGCCGCAGGAAGGGGTTGGAGGTCAGCAGAATGAACAGCAGGAAGGCAACCGTGATCCAGGCCTGAACGGACAGCACCGTGGCGCGCAGCGTGTCGGGCAGGTTACGGCCGAACAGGGCGACCATGGCGCTGAACAGCGTCAGGATCAGCAGCCACAGCAGCATCGAGCCCTCGTGATTGCCCCAGACGCCGCTCACCTTGTAGATCATCGGCATCAGCGAATGGGAATTGTCCCAGACGTTCAGTACCGAAAAATCCGAGACGGCATAGGCCCAGGTCAGCACGCCGAAGGCAAAGGCCACCAGCACGAATTGCACCACGGAACCGACCGGCGCAAAGGCCATCAGCGCCGCATCGCCGCGCCGCGCCCCCATGAGCGGCAGCACCGACAGCAAAAACCCCGTCGCCAGCGCCAGAACCAGCGCATAATGGCCGATCTCGATGATCATGGCTTCGCCCCCTCGCCTTCCTTCCAGACGCCCTTCTTCTTCAGGCCGTCCGCCACTTCCTTGGGCATGTAATTCTCGTCGTGCTTGGCAAGCACCGAATCGGCGACGAAGGCATGGCTCCCGTCGAAGGCGCCTTCGGTCACCACGCCCTGTCCCTCGCGAAACAGGTCCGGCAGGATGCCGGTATAGGTGACGGGAACGCTTGCGCCGCCATCGGTCACGTGAAAGCTGACGGTCGAGCCCGCGCCACGCTTCACCGAGCCCTCCTCCACCAGTCCGCCGAGCCGGATGCGGGTGCCCGGCTGCACGGCGGCCTTCTGCAGGTCGCTCGGCATGAAGAAATAGGCAACCGACTGGCTGAAGGCGAACATCACCAGAAGCACGGCGACCAGGATGAAGCTCATGCCGCCGAGGATCACGGCAAGGCGCTTCTGCTTGCGGGTCATCCTGCGGCTCATGGCGTCACTCCCTCGGCGGAAAGGCCGGTTTCTTTGGCCAGCGCCAGCAGGCGCCTGCCGGCCTCCTGATCAGTCGGAAAGGTTTTGAGCCCGGCCTTCAGCGCATCGGATGCCTTCGCCTTGTCGCCCAGCACCATGTAGGATCGCACCAGCCGCAGCCAGCCCTCGATATTGTCGGGATCGTCGCGAAGCCTCGCCGCAAGCGTGTCGACCATGCCGGCAATCATCTGCTGGCGCTCCTGCGGCGAAAGCTGCTGCATGGCCTCGACCTGTGCCGCGTTCGGATTGCCCGGCGCCTTCTGAGCGGCCGCAGGCGCGGTCGGGGCCGCGGCAAGCGGCGCACCGCCATTCTTGCCAATATGCTCGCTGACGAGTGCAATCCAGGCGGCACCGGGCGGCGAATCCTTCAGGATCGCCTCGAAGGCGCGGCGCGCGTCATCGGTGCGGCCGGCCTGCTCCAGCGCAAGGGCTGCATAAAAGCGGGCGCGCATATTGCGGCCGTCGAGCGCCACCGCCCTGTCGAAGGCGTGGCGGGCATCCTCCGTCACCACGCCTTCATTGGACGCCACCAGCGTCTCGCCCAGACCCGCCAGCCGTTCGGAGCTTTCGCCATTGAGGCGGATGGCGTTGCGATAGGCCATTTCGGCGTCGCCGAGCCGCATGGCGCGGAAATAGATCGGCGCCAGAAGGTCCCAGCCGGCACCGTCATCGGGTTTTTCGGCCAGATGACGCTCGGCCTTGGCCACCAGAAGCGCCATGTTATTGCCGGGATTGGCCAGCCGCGCTTCCAGCGGCTGGGCGGGAAGGTCGGGATTTCCGAGAAACAGATAAAGACAGAGCCCGATGAGCGGCACACTGAGGATCACCGACAGCGGCGCCAGGCGATGGCGTGCGCGGGATGCGGCCCCGCCACCTGTTCCCTTGTCATCGGCGCGCTTGTCGGCCAGCGCCAGCAACCGCCGGCCGATCTCGGCCTTGGCATAACCCGCCTCCTCGACGCCGATCAGCCCTTGCGCCCGGTCGCGGTCCACCTCGCGCAGCTGGTCGCGATAGACCGCCGCCTCATCCTCGCGCAACTCTTCAACGGGCCGCGCAGAGGTCATCAGCGGCCAGATCAGAACCGCCGAAACGCCCGCGGTGATAACTGCAAGAAGGATCCATAAAGTCATGAAGGCCAATTACTGCACTCGGGCCCCCATTCCAATCGGAAGGCAGGCGATGACACGAATTTGAGGCCATGACGACACCGGCCCCCCTCCGGCATGTCCACCGGACACGCCGGGCCGCGAGGCCCGCACAGGCTCACCCCACCTCTTGCCACCGACTGTGACGGCAGCCTTGATCTACGTCAATTGGCAAGAACGCCTCACGCGCTTTGCGCGCATCACTTCGGATAAAAACAACCCAGAATTTCGCGAGCAGAGCCGGTCCTCGTGGCCAAGGCGGCACCGCCTCAGGTCAGCGGCGTCCAGGTGCCATCCTCGTTGCGGCAGGCGGCGCCCCGTTCCTTGGCTTCGCGCCCGTCGATCGTGACGGTATGGGTATACTGGCGGCAGTTTTGCGATCCCACCTGATAGGGGGCGGCCGCCACCACCTCGCCGCGCACATTGCTGCCGGTCCAGGCGACCGGCTGGCCGACGGCGGCCTGTTCCAGGGCGCGATATTCCGCCTCGAGCGCGCGCTGCCGGTCGCTGCTGGAGATCTTCACCGGAATGCGCCCGATGATGCCGCCCTGCAATGCACTGATATAGTCGACGCCGGGCGCGGCACGGCCGAAGAACATCCCGCTGCGGGAACCGCTGGTTCCCGTGGTGGAACAGCCGTTCAGAATGCTGACTGACACAAGGGCGGACAAGACGAGTGTGGCAAAGCGCAAGTGCATTCTTCTCCAACATATTCTCAAAAACAGCGATGCGGACCAGACGTCCGAACCTGCCTCACCAGTTCTTTTAGCGTTTTCGTGGGCAAGGTCGAGCCCGAACCTGCCTTACCCCGTGCTGGCACCGTGTTTATCGGCACCGCTCTTGCTCAGACGATCTCCCTGGCGGGCCCCGGCAGCGTCAATCGGGCGCGCAACCCACCGCGCTCGCCGCGCGACAGTTCGAAGGCGCCCTGATATTCCCGGGTAATTTCGCCGACAATCGACAGGCCGAGCCCGGTGCCCGGCTTGCTCTCGTCCAGCCGCCGCCCGCGCTTCAGCGCCTCCTTGATCTCGTGCGGCTCAAGACCGGGCCCGTCGTCCTCGACGATGATCTCGACCCAGCTGCGCTTGGCGGCTTCTGCCCCTTCCGGCCCCTGCGCCGGATGAACCGACAGCCAGACCGTGGTTGACGCATGGCGCGCGGCGTTTTCCAGAAGGTTGCCGACGGTTTCCTCGACGTCCTGCTGCTCCATGGCCAGCGCCAGACCGGGCGGGCTCACCTCCAGCTGGAACTCCCGCTCGGAGTTCAGCCGGCGCATCACCCGCACCAGCCGTTCCAGAACCGGCTCGGCTTCGGTGCGCGCCAGAAGCGATTCGCGCTGGGCGGCAATGCGGGCGCGGTTCAGATAGGATTGCACCTGCCCCTGCATGGCCTCGGCCTGGCTGCGCACCAGCTCGCCCTGCGGCCGTTCCAGAAGGCGCGATTCGTTGAGGAGAACCGCAATCGGCGTTTTCAGCGAATGGGCAAGATTGCCGACCTGCATGCGGGCGCGCTCCACGATGCGCCGGTTGCTGTCGATGAGGGCGTTCATCTCGACGGCAAGCGATTGCACCTCGCGCGGGAACTTGCCTTCCAGGCGCTCCACCTCGCCGCGCCGCACCTTTTCGAGAGCCCGGCGCGCCTCGTCGAGCGGGCGAAGGCCGAAGAGAATGGCAAGGCCGTTCACCACCAGGCTGCCCAGCCCGAAGACGATGAGGGCGATATAGAGATTGCGGGTAAAGCCGCTGATATCCTCGTCCACCACCGAGAGATTGCCGGAGACGCGAAAGCGCGCCGCGCGTCCATCGGCATCCAGCACAACCTCCGTCTCGGCCACCAGCACATGGTTTCCATAGGCGTCGGTGGCCGGGTAGAAGCGCTCGTAGCGATTGTTGAACGGCACGCTGAGGATCGACGGCACCTGGATATTGGAGGTGCCGAGCGAGGAGGAGGACAAAGGCGTGGCGGCAAAGGTGCCGAGCGGTTCGACGATCCAGTACCAGCCGGTCTCGGGCTGCGAGAAGCGCAGGTCGCCGAGCTGCGGATTGCCGGCAAGGCTGTTGTCGTCGCCGATGGTGATCGAGTTGATCACGTTGTAGAGCTGCGCCCGCAACAGGTCGGTAAAGGCGCGTTCCGAGGATTTGGCATAGAGCGCCGAGATCACCAGCGCGATCACCACCAGCGCCAGCGCCGACCAGGCGGTCGCCAGCAGCAGAACGCGCGCTGTGACCGATTTAATGTACATCGTCGGGCGCTTGCATCCGGTATCCCAGCCCGCGCACCGTATCGATGAGGTCAACGCCGATCTTCTTGCGAAGCCGACCGACAAAAACCTCGATCGTATTGCTGTCTCTGTCGAAATCCTGGTCATACATGTGTTCGATCAGCTCGGTTCGCGACACCACCTGGCCCATATGGTGCATCAGGTAGGAGAGAAGCCTGAATTCGTGGGAGGTGAGTTTCAGCGTAACGCCGTTGACCGTTGCCTTGGACGCCTTGGTGTCCAGACGCACCGGCCCGCAGGCAAGCTCGGAGGAGGAATGGCCGGCGGCGCGGCGGATGAGCGCCCGCACCCGCGCCAGCACTTCCTCCACATGGAAGGGTTTTGCCACGTAGTCGTCGGCGCCCGCATCGATGCCGGCCACCTTGTCGCTCCAGCGGTCGCGCGCTGTCAGCATCAGCACCGGCATGCCCTTGCCGGCCTGCCGCCATTTTTCCACGACCGTGATCCCGTCCATTTCCGGCAGGCCGATATCGAGAATCACCGCGTCATAGGGCTCTGTCTCGCCGAGAAAATGCCCCTCTTCGCCGTCGAATGCCTGATCCACCACATAGCCGGCCTCCCGCAGCGCATCGGTGAGCTGCCGGTTGAGGTTGACGTCGTCTTCGATCACCAGAATGCGCATGTGAGACCTTTGGAAGGCTTGGGCGTGAGGGTTGCGAGCCGTCTTCTACTACATCGGCACCCGGACCGTCACCTTGCGGGGACGCTCGCCGCTGCCCTGGACCAGAACGGTGACGATGCAGGTGCGGCCATCGTTGGAAGGCTGGGCGGAGAGGAGTTGCCCACCGGTGTCACGCACCACTTTGGAGGCGGCATCACCGCAATCACCGGCAACCAGAACGAGGTAATCGCGTGCTGAGGCTTGCCCTGTCGAAAGGGTAAAGAGGGCCGCGGCAAGTATCGCGATCATCCTGTTTGATGCCATGACTACAACTTTCACTCGCGGTGACGCACGGTTTATGAACCGAACCATTGGTGGAATTATGTAACGAAAGGCGGCTGAATGGCAAATGAATGCGCCATTCAGCCGTCCAACTTTGGGTCACGAATGCATTAATTCCCTGTAATGCTTGTCTTGGCCGAGAGGCGCCCGTAGACGGCCAGAAGGCCGCCGACCGCACCGGCAAGGCTGGTGGCCGCCGCCGTGAGATCGCCCTGGGCAACCGGCGAAACCTCCGTGCCTGTGGCCTGAAGCACGGAGGCGGCAATCGCGATCAGGCCACCCCAGACGGCCTTCGACTGATACCAGGCTTTCGAACTTTCCATCATTCATCTCCTTGGTTTTTCACGATGATGTCCGTGACGAGAGGAAGTCCGAGCGGCACGGCCCGCCCCAGTTGGCAAAGCCTGATGCGAAACGTGCTCGCGGCTGCGCCAAAGTCGCCGATTTCATCTGCTGCCGGATAGAGGAAGGCAGGCTCTGCCACCTCCACCATCCGCACCACGGTTGCGCCGGACAAAAGTTCGAGCCGGTAGCGTTCATCCGGCTCGTCGAGCGGAATGTCGCTGGCGTCCCAGTCGTCGGCATTGACGCGTCCGCGCCGCACCCAGGAAAACAGCACGCCGGCACCCTGGCGCACCGCCCTTGGATGCACAGGCGAAAGCGGCGTTTCGGCGCGCACCCCGCCGGCAAACGAATAGGGGCCGGCCCGTCCGCCGGAGGATGCAATGGCTTCGGCAATCCAGTTGTAGACGACGCCGCGCTCGTCGCTGCCAAGGGAGAGCGACCCAACGCCCGCCCCGAGCACCACCACCGGCGCGCCGATGACGGCACCGGCCGCCATCGCATCCTCCGTGCCGGCAAGTCCCCGCAGCAGCACCGTCAGGCGAAAATGTCCCGGCGCCGTTTCCAGCGCCTCGGCAAACGACAGGATCTCCCAGGCGCCGTTGGCAGAGAGGATCGCCAGGCGGTTTTCGCCCGAAAGCACCCCCGCCTCGCCCACCGATGACAGGCCGTCGAAGAAGAGATCCAGCTCGACGGTATTCGTCCGATCGAAACGACCGGAGACGCCGCCCGCAAGCGCCGCCGTCAGCCGCCCCATCTGCGCGGGCCGGTCAAGGGTGGTGCGGGCACGGTATCCTTGCGTGGTTGCCGAACTCGAGACAAGAATGCGCCGCCACGGGCTGCCATAGGCGGCCACGCGGGCAAAGCTTTCCGCCTCCCCCGCCTCGAAGCGCGGCAGGTCCATCAGGTGAAGAATCGGTGAGAACCCGGCAGAGACCGCCCCGCCGCCCGTCGAGCGGCCGCCGGCCGCCGCCGCGCTGGCCAGAAGTGCGGCAGGCTCATGGCGCTTTGCCTCGACCCGCCGCACCGCCCCTTCCTCGATCCGCGTCACCAGATAGACACCGTCCGGTCCGTCGGTCAGCCGCAGCGCATCGCCGGGCGCAAGTGCCACATCGGCGGGCGAGAGGGCAAAGCTCAGGCTGCGCCGCGACAGATGATTGTCGCGCAACAGGCTTTCCGCCGCCGCCTGTGCGGCTTCCTCGTAAAGTGTCGCGGCAAGGTCGGCGCGCAGGATACGGTTGCTCGTGCCGGCAATCTTGCGCGAGCGCACGGCAGCCTGCTCGTAATCCAGAACCGGATTGGCAAAGCTTGCGACGGCCTCTGCGGCAAAATCGCTGTCATGGCCGCGCACCTCTGTCCAGGCCGGCTCCTCCTCCTGCTCGGCCAGCACATCGATGACGCGGGCGACGCGGCTTGCCCGCGTGCGCGAGCGGAACCGCAAGCCTTCCGGCTCCTCGATGACATCGATGAGGAAAGCATTGGTCAAGGGTTCGATCAGCGCCCGCGCCGAAACCGTGTCCCCCTGCACATAGCCGATCAGGTCGCCGCTCACCTCGGAGACGTCGAAGGCGGTGAATCCGTGGTCGGTGAGGATGGCGGCAATCGCATCGGCAAGCGTGGTGGCGCCCAGCCGCCCGTTCAGCCAATGCCCGGTCTTCCAGTTGTCGCCGTCGCTCCAGACGGACAGCTCGTTGGGAAAGGCCGGGTAAGGCCGCGTATCCCAGGACCAGAGAAAGATATGGTTCGGGTCCACCATTCCCGCTGGCGCCTGCGTGCCCTGCCACCAGCCGTGGTGGGCCTCCAGAAAGCGGCGCTGCATGCTGTCGCTGCGCGCGCCGTTCGAAAAATGCGGCGTGCCGCTGTCGGCCGATTTGGCGTCCGGAAACAGGTTCGGCTGGTTTGCCGCCTTGTCGATGGCAGAACAGCCAAGCTCGGTGAACCAGATCGGCTTTGCGCCGGGAACCCAGGCGGTCGGAACCGTCTTTTCGACGCCGCCCACCCGCTCGTAATGGTAATGGCTCCACCAGCCGGCAAGGTCCTTGTAGCGAAACACCCAGGGTTTTGCCGCAAGCCCGTCAGTGATCGGTGTGCGCGCACGCAGCGTTCGCGCTGTGTCGCTTGCATAATACCAGTCAAATCCCTCGCCGCCGGCAATGGCGGCGGTCAGGGCCACCGGATCGTCCGCGAGGCGCGCGCCGTCGGGATTGGCATTGCCGAGATCACTGTCGCGCCAGTCGCTAAGCGGCATGTAATTGTCGATGCCGACCGCATTGATGGCACTTGCGGCCCAGAGCGCATCCAGCGGAAAATAGACGTCACCCGAACCGTCGGCCGGATGATAGCCGAAATATTCACTCCAGTCGGCGGCATAGGTCAGCTTCGTGGCGGTTCCGAGCAGCGCGCGCACGTCACCCGCCAGTGTGATCAACTGCTCGACAAAGGGAAAGCGGCCGCTTTCGCCCCTGATCCGCGTCAGCCCGACAAGTTCGGAGGCCAGGATCAGTCCGTCGATGCCGCCCGCATCTCTTGCAAGCGTTGCGTAATGCAGCACCATGCGGCGGTAACCATCGGTCCTGTTGCAGAAGGTCTCCACCTGCAGCCGGGCGGCACTTGTCTTGTCCGGCGAGCCCGCCACGCCCGGCGCCGGATGGCAGGTGATGCGCCCGCGCCAGGGATAGGCGGCCTGCCGGCTGCCGCCATAGGGGTCCGGCAGGCTGTTTGCGGCCGGCACATCCATCATCACGAAGGGATAGAGATAGACCTTGAGGCCTCGCGCCTTGAGGTCGCGGATCGCCTGGGTGACGCTCTGATCACAGGGCGTACCGCCAAAAGCGGGGCCATCGCCGCTGTCGCTCACCAGATGCGCACCGGCGCGCGAGATCCCTACCACCTGCCAGGGCATGCTGAGCCCGGATCGAGCGGCAACCTCGACGCCCGGCAGGATACGGCACTCGCCGGCGCGCAGGTCCGTGCCGAACCAACTGACCACCAGCGCCACCCGCTGCAGATTGGGGCAGACCGCCTGCAACTCGTCGAGCGAGGCCTGCCAGTCGGTCGCCGCCGTCAGCGTGTGGCGGTTGAGCAGCCGTGCCGTGCCCGAGCCGTCGTCATCGCTGACGGCCACCGTCGCATAGCCGAATTCGGTCGCCCCGGGGATCAGCGTGACGGCCCGCACCTGGCTTTCCAGCACCCCGACCGGTCGCACCACCTCGAACTGCAGGAGCGGAATGCGGTTGCCGAAATCGTCGATCGGCAGGCGCTCGAACACCACATAGGCAAGGCCACGATAGGCGGGCGCCTTGCCGGTGCCCTGCTTGGCCTCGATGAGGGGGTCCGGCAACTGGCTGTCGGTGCCGCGATAGACGCGCATCTCGATCGCCGTCAGGTCCAGTTCGCGCCCGTCAGCCCAGACGCGCCGCACATGACCGATCTCGCCCTCGCACAGCCCGACGGCAAGGTTGGCATAGTATTTGAAGTTTTCCACGCGCGAGCCGCTGGCCTTGCCGCCCTGCCGCTCTGTCGTCACCTCCTCCTCGAAGCGCGTGGCCCAGATCAGCGTACCGGCAATGCGCGCGGTACCGTAGACGCGGGCAATCGGCGTGCCCTCGTCGGCCCCCGGTACACGGGCGGTGGAAAGCCGTGATCCGGTCACCGTCGTAAAGCTTGAAATGAGCGCCTGGTCGACGGCGGCGCCGGCAAGACCGCCCGCCGCCCTTCCGAGTACAGCCCCGATCGGTCCGAACACGGAACCGAGCGCAGCCCCTGCCGCCTGAAACAGAATGGTGGCCATGGCTCATCCCCCGCACGTCTTTGCGCACGCTAAAATTGTGTTAATCTGGAAAAACTCGGCAGCATGAAGCAGCACGCGGCGCGCCAGCCGCCGCATCAGCGAGGACGGGCCACGCTGACCTCGGCATAGGCCTTGCTGTCGATCATGGAGGAAGTGCTATGAGGCTCACGCCGATTGGTATTTCGCTTATGCTCAGAAAAACCCGGACGGGCTGGTTACTCTCCGTCCGGATAATAGTCTGGGTATAAAGAAAGGGTGGGCGGGCTAGCCCCCGCTCACCACTCCATCACCATACCCCCGAAACCCCTTGTTTTCAAGCATCCAGCGGGTCTGGAAAGCGATGCACCGCTGCAATGCGCCTGCGCCAGGAAGGCACCAGAACGGAGCGGATGACCGATCCCTGCTCATAGGCGTGGATGAAGTGCTGCGGCCCGGCAAGGATCCCGGCATGCTTTGCCGCGCAGCCCACCCGCCAGCGAAACAGGAGGAGATCGCCCGCGGCCATCTCCGACGGCGGGATCGGCGCCCCGAAAAGCCGGATGCCTGCCGCAAGCAGCCGCTCCTCGCCGGATCGTTCCGCCCAGTCGGGCGCATAGGGCGGCACCGTCTCCTGTTCCTCTCCATAAAGCTCCCGCCAGATGCCGCGGATGAGGCCGATGCAGTCGCAGCCGATCCCCTTCGTGGCGCCCTGATGACGATAGGGCGTGCCGAGAAAACCCTCGGCAATCGCCACCACTCTATCGCCGGTCGTCATCGGCCCGCTCATTCAAACAGCGCGCCGCCGTCGTGCACGCGCTCCCCGTCCACATAGGAATAGGCAAAATCACTGCCGGGCACATGCGGAAAGCCGCGAAAGTTCAGCCCATTGCCATAACGCGTGCGACAGGTGGCAAAGCTCTTGTCGCAGCCGGCGGTGATCGAGAAACTTTCGCCGGCAGAAACCGCCCGCTCGAGCGGCAGCCACAGCGTCAGGCGTGCCGTGCCGTCCGCCTCGCGCACATGCGCCTCCACCTCGGCACTGTCGCCGGAGGTGAGCGTCAGCACGCCCCGATCGAAGAAGCCGGTCGCCGAAGCGCCAAGGCCGCCGACGACGAGATGGCTGCGGTCGTTCATGGCAAGAATGGTGCCGGTGCCGCGATAGGGCGCAAGGTTCACACCGCAGCGATTATCCCCCAGGCTTGCATCGCAGCGGCGATTGTAAAGCCTGCCCTGCGGCTGGTCGAGCCGGTTGGCGCGGCTGCGCAGCTCGGCGCTGAATTTGTCGCCCGCCCGCGTTACCTCGCCCACCTCACGTACGCTGAGCAGCACATGCTGTGTCGGATCGGCCCAGTTGACGCGGAAAAGTTCCACCATAGCGCCGTCGTAGCGCCCGGCAGAAAGATCCGCCGCATTGATCACCTCGCTCGAGAAGCCGCCGGCGACATCGCTCGCGCTTGCGGAAAAGCCCTGCTCCTCCTCGCCGTCGCTGGCCAGAAAGCCGCTTGCGGCGGCAAAGACGGTCGAGGCGAAGGAGAGGTCTCGGTCGTGGTCGGTAAAGCCCTGCACCACGCCATCGCGCCGCGTCAGGCGCCAGGCATTGCAGGTGGTCGTCGCATCGCCGCCCAGATGGGCGGCAAGCGCCGGCGGGATCGTTCTCATGGCAGGATCCTCCTCAAGGCAGGATTTCGGTGATCGGGATGGCGGGAATGCTGCCGGCGTTGAAGTTCGACAGGTTCACCTCGATACGGTCGGTCGCAAACCGCACCGGCACGTCGAATTCGTAACCGGCGCGCACCGCAGCCCCGGCTGCCGGCACATGGCCTGCCGCAAAGGTCACGAGACCGGTTGTTGTGTTGCAGGTAAAGGCGGTTGCGGCTTTCGTCACCCCGTTGACCGAGACGGTCACCGTGCCGGCCACCGGCTTTGCAATCAGCCGTACCGATCCTGCCGCCGCATCCGCATAGGTCTTCGACAGCGCAAAGGCCGCCGTCACGCCGTCGCCGGTGCCGATCAACTGATCGACGGAGGTGATCGTTGCGGCCGGTGCACAGGATTTCCAGTCAAGCGGATCGCGAAAGCGAAAGCCGTAAAGCTCGCCGCAGCGCGCCTCGAAAAACGCCAGCACCTCGTAAAGGTCACCGAGCGACTTGATCCCGGAACCGGCGTCATAGCTGCGTCTCGAAAAGCGCCAGCGGGCATTGCGCTGCTCGCGGCCGTTCGACAGGTTGACGATATCGGTGCGCCGCACCGGCCCGCCGGTCACCCCCAGCGCCAGCCGCAGCGGAAACCGCACCTCGTGAAAGCCGCTCATCCAAACCCTCCGTCCTGTTCCGCTTCAAGGCCCGCCCTCAAAGCCCGCGCCGCCCGCGCGACACGCTGCGCGCCAGCATGGCCGAGATCTGCCCTTCGCTTTTTCGAAAGCTTGCCGCATCCGTTGCCGTCACGTTGAAAACGATCTGCGAGGCCCCGGCTCCGCCGCCGGCTGCAACGCCCAGGCTGCCATCAGCACCGCGCTGCAGGGGCAGAATGGCCTCTGCTCCCGCCTCGCCCATCAGGCCAATATTGCCACCCATTGGAAAATAGCTCGGCGCGCGCACCACGCCGCCATCGGCAAAGGCCGTCACCGATGATCCGGAAGCGGACCCGAACAGGCTGCCGACAGCGCCGGAAAGCGCCGTATCCAGCGGTTTCAGCGCGGAAGACAGGGCGATATCGGTCAGCCGCGTACCAAGCCCCTTCAGCACATCCTCCAGGCTCTTGCCGCTCACCGCCGCCGATTTGAGCGCGCCGGACAGTGCCGTGCCGAAGCGCTGCGAGCGGCCCTCCAGATCGCTGATCGCCGTTGCCAGCGCCTGCGTCGAGGCAAGGGTCTCTGCAACGGAACCTTCATCCGTTTCCATGGTGGTCTCCAAAGATCATGAGAAAGCTGCAATCAGGCCTTGGCCAACCCATCATCGGGATAGGCCCGCATCAGTGCCGCAAGCCCGTCGCGGGAAAACGCCGGTGCGCGCGGCACAACCCCACCAGATGCGGCAAAGAACTCGCGCGGCGTCATCGCCCAGAAGTCTTTCGGGGAAAGCCGCAGCAGGCAAAGGCCGGTGTGGATCACCCGCGCCCAGGGAAACGGCACGACCGCCGTTCCTTCACCCGCTGCGGCTCTCAAGGGTTTGCCCCGACACCCCTGGCGCCGGCTGCGTCCGCTGCCGGCTGCTCCGAAGCTCGCCGCACCTCCGAAGCGCCGGAGGCGCTGGAGACCGGGTCGTCCTCGCCGCCAAACGTTGCCGCCAGAAGATCGGCCACCACGCGCGCATAGGCCGGAACGCCGCCCTCGATGCTCATCGCCGCCACGTCCTCGTCGGACAGAAGATTGCCGCCGCCGCGCAGGCCGGCGCCGATGATGCGGGCAAGATCGAGCGCCTTGAGCCGCCCCTCGGCAAAGCGCATGGCGAGCCCCGTCAGGTCGTCGACGGCAAAGGCCGTTTCCAGTTCGGCAAGAGCTGCAAGCGTCAGGCAGAGGATGCGCCGCTCGCCGTCGATCACCGCCTCGATCTCGCCCCGGCGCCGATTGGCCCGGCCGAGGACGCCTCCGGAAAAGGTCGCGCCCATCAGATCGCTCCGAAGGTCAGGCTGCCCGCCGATTCCAGCGCCAGCTCGAAACGGATTTCGCCGTTGTGATCGCCGGAATATTCGAGCGCCGTGATCTGGAACGGGCCGCTCACCGTGCCGAAGGCCGGGATCAGCACCTGCCAGGACAGGATCGTGCCTGCAAAGAAGGTCGACCGGACCAGCAGATCAGACGTCTGATCCTTGAAAATGCCACCGCCCGACAGCGCGGCCCGCTGCACGCCCGCGCCCGCCAGCAGTTCACGCCAGCGGCCGGCGCTTTCGGCATCGGTCACATCCACTGTCTCGGCATTGAAGGCGAGCCGCCGCGACCGCAGCCCCGCCACCGTCAACCAGCTGCCGCCATTATCCACCTTCAACAGCAGATCCTTACCCTTCTGCGCCACCATGCGATCTCTCCATCTGTTTCCGTTGCGTCATCGCGTGCCATCGGTCACAAGGGGCTAAGGCAGGGCGCCCGCAGCAAACGCAGGCACAGCGAGACGAGCGCAACAAGCCAAGCCCCGCATTTCCCGCTTCCTCACTCAGACCGAATCCGCTAGCCCATCGTCCGGACAGCTATTCGCTATTCGCTATTCGCTATTCGCTATTCGCTATTCGCTATTCGCTATTCGCTACTGCCTACTGCCTACTGCCCACCCCCTGCCCCTTTCCCCCGGAACCTCCCCATGTCCCTCACCTTTCGCCGTATCCGGCTGATCGCGGCCGTTTCCGTCTCGCAGATCATCGGCTGGGGCACGAGCTTCGACATGCCGGCGGTGCTGGGGCCACGCATCGGGGCAGAGCTTGGGCTGTCCAATGCAGTCGTCTTTTCCGGCCTCACCATCATGATGCTGACGAGCGGGCTTGCCGGTCCCGCGGTCGGGCGCCTGCTGGCGCGCCATGGCGCCGCACGGGTACTTTCCATGGGCTCGGTCTCGCTGGCGCTCGGGCTGCTGCTCTTGAGTGCCTGCCATTCGCTGCTTGCCTATGCGGCAACCTGGCTGGTTTTCGGCTGGGGCGGCGCGCTTTCGCTCTCCACCGCCGCATATGCGGCCATCGTCGAGCGGGAAGGTGCCGACGGAAAGCGTGTCATCGCGCTCACCATGATCTTTACCGGCCTATCGGCCACCGTCTTCTGGCCGGTCAATACCTGGCTTGCGGATGGCTTCGGCTGGCGCAATACGCTGATGGTGCTTTCGGCGCTGCAGCTTTTCGTCTGCCTGCCGCTGCATCTGTTTGCCCTGCCCAAGCCCGTCGCGAGCCAGGCGGAAAAGACCGCGCAGGACATGGCACCCGTGGCGCTATCACCTGCACAGGCTAGCTTTGCCTTCCTGCTGATTGCCGCCGCCATCACCATGGCCGCTTTCGTGTCCTTCGGCCTGTCGGCCACTTTCCTGCAGTTGCTCCACCAGTCGGGCGCAACGCCGGCGCTCGCGCTACAGCTCGGCATGGCGCGCGGCGTGCTTGCCATTCTGGCGCGCGGCGTCGATTTCCTCTTCGGCCGGCGCGGAAATCCCATCCTGACGGCGCTTGTCGGCATGCTGCTGACGCTTGCCTCCTACATCCTGCTTCTGGCGCTTCCCGCCTCGTCACCCGTCCTCGTCACCTTTGTCGTATTGCAAAGCCTCGGCTCCGGCATCATGGCGGTGGCCCGCGCCGTCCTGCCGCTTGCGGTGTTCTCGCCCGCTGCGTTCGGGCTGCAATCGGCGCGCATCTCGCTGCCGCAGAATTTTGCCATCGCGGCGGCCCCCGTCGCCTTTGCGGCGCTGATGGATGGCGCCGGTGCATCGGCCGCCCTTTTCATGGCAACCCTCCTCTCCGGCATCGTCATCGTCCTGCTTCTCCAGCTTCGCCGGCTGGCAGAGGCCGCTCGCGCGGCGCCTATTCCGTCACCGCCCGAAACCGAAGATCGATGACGAAGAGCCTCGTCTTCGGCTCGCGCCGGCTACGGCTCGATTGAAAGGTAAGGCTCACCAGAACAGCCGCTTCCAGCGCAAGCGCCTGATCGGCCAGCAGCAGTTTTACGCGTGCGGCAAGCGCTTGCGCGGTCCGGCGTCCCTCGCCGTCCGCCCAGACTTCAAGGGTCAAAAAATGCTCGGCCCCGGGTTCGGTGGCGGTCGAGTAGTCACGCGTCTCGATTTCGCCGAAGACGATCGCCGGCAGGCGCATGCGGGGCAGCAGACGGTCGAAAATGCCGTCAGCCCCCACCTGGGCGCTCAGCGTCGCATCGGTCGAAAGCCGCGCAAAGACTGCCTTCATCAATGCGTTTTCGGCACTCATGTCGCCTCCTCCTCGCAGTCGCAGACGAGATAGCGACCGCTTTCATCCGGGTCGCGCACCAGAAGAATGGAAAAGATCCGGGCCCCCTTGCGCAGCCGCTGTCCGGCCGCCACGCCCGTCTGGGCCGCGATCCAGATGCGATGGGTCACGACCTGTCGTTCGGCACCGGCAAGTTCCGAGCCGGTATGCGACACCGGTTCCACCCGCGCCCAGAGCGCCCCTGATTGGGCCCAGGTCACGGTCGCGCCACCCTGCCCGTCCGCGGTGGTTGCCATCACCTCGCGGATGAGGCGCGTCGTCCGCTGGCCGGGATCGAGAAACAGCGCGCCCATCACAGCCTCCGCAGCCGGTAGGCGGCGATCAGCCGCTCATAGCCGTCGGGAATGCCGGCCGGCTGCTGGTCGCTCGACAGCACGCCGCGAAAGGCGTGCATATAGCCGACATGGATCAGCATGGCGCGTTTGAGCGGCCCCGGCACGTCGGTTGCCGCCTCGCCGAAACCGGCGGCAAACGTCACCTCGATGCCGTTCAACGCCCGCCCCGGCAGCGGCCGGTTCTTCAGCCACAGCCGCGCCGGCCTCTTCTGGCCGTCGAGCACATGGCCTTGAAGCGACACATGAACGACGGTGCCATTTTCATCGTAATAGCAAACGTCCTCAATGGCTTGCACCGGCCCCCTGGCAATCTGAATCACGCCCGTCGCCGGCCAGTCGTCGAGGATGAGGCGCAGGGTCTGCGCCATCAGGCAGAGGCCCGTCTCGCGCTCCAGATGTTGGCGCGCGACGGCAATCAGCGCCTGAAGGCCCGCATCCTCGTCCGTCTGGTCGATGCGCAGATGCGCCTTCACCTCGGCAAGCGTCAGCGGCTCCGCCTCCGGCGGTTCGGTCAGCATAATGGTCATGACAGGTCCTTGTCGATCGAAGGAGAAAACCGGCGGGCCGCAACCCGGCCCGCCAGACAGCAGACGACAGCCGGCCGTCAGCTTGCGGAAAACTTCACCAGCTTGATCGCCTCAAAGTTCTGCACGCCGCCCCCGACGCGCTTGGTGGTGTAGAACAGCACATAGGGCTTGGCCGAATAGGGATCGCGCAGGATGCGCACGCCGGCGCGGTCGACGATCAGATAGCCGGCACGGAAATCGCCGATGGCAATCGACAGCGAGCTTGCGGCGATGTCGGGCATTTCTTCCGCTTCGGCCAGAGGATAGCCCATCAGCGTTGCCGGTTCGCCGGCCGTTGCCGGCGGGCGCCAGAGGTAATTGCCCTGGGCATCCTTGAACTTGCGGATCTCCCCTTGTGTCTTGCGGTTCATCATGAAGCTGGCGTTCTGGCGATGCCCGGCCTTCAGCGCATAGACGGCATTCAGCAGAAGATCGGAGGGATTGCTGGCCGCAAAGCCGCCGGCCACGCCGGTTGCCAGATAGCCGAGGCTCCCCCAGGTCCAGCTCGCATCGGCAACCGTGGTGTAGGAGAGGAACCCCTTCGGCTTGTTGGTGCCATCGCCGCGAATGAAGGCATCGCCTTCCTGCTCGGCAAACACGATGTCCACTTCGCTGGCAATCCAGTCCTCGACATCGACGGCAGCGTCGTCGAGCAGCGCCTGGGTGGCGGCCGGCATGGCGTAAAGCTCCATCGTCGGGAAGGCCAGTTCCACCAGCGCATTGGTCGTGGTCTGCGGCCGGCTTGCCGTTTCAGCCACCCAGCCGGTGGAAAGCCCGGCGGTGGAAAACGGCTTCTTCAGCACGGAGGCAGATACCGTGCGCACGCTGGACAGCGCCCGCATCGGCGAAACCACCGAGACGCGCCGGCCGATCTCGCTGTCGGTCTCGGCCGGCACCAGATAGCCACCATCGGCAGAGGTGCCGACGGAAAACGCCTTGGCCTCGATCTCGCGCAGCGCGCCCTCGTCGCCGCGGCGCATATAGGCCTCAAACGCCGCCTTGTGCTCAGCCGCATCCGGGCCCTGTTCGCCGCGGCCCGACAGCGGCGGGCGCGCCTTCTTCAGCACCAGCTGATCCAGCACCTTCTTCTGCTCGTCCATGGCGCGGTTGATGCGGTCCATCTTGTCGCGCGTCACCACGTCGGCCGTCAGCTTCTGCTCGATTTCGCCGAGCCGTCGGTCGTTGACGTCCTTGAAGCTCTCGAAGGCTTCCATGAAGTCCTCGAAGGCCGCCGTCACCGTGTCGGGCACCGCCTTCACCTCAGGCGCAATCTTTTCGGCCCGGCCCGCCTTGGTGCCCGTCTTGGCGCCCGTCTGTGAGCCCGGCACGGCCTCGGGTTCGCGGTTCATCATCATCTCGCTCATGTCGTCATCCCTTGAAGGTGGTTGCCATCATCAGTTTCGCCGTTCGCCGCAGGCTGCGGACGAGTTCGGTTTCACGGTCGCGGAAGAACCGCGCATGCTTGACGTCGGAGACCCTGGCCGATGGCAGCATCGGAAAGGTCACGACGGAAATTTCCCAGAGATCGGCTTCCAGAATGCGCCGCACGCCGGTCTTGGCGTCCTGTCTGGCCTTGACCGTACGAAAGCCGATGGAGAGCCCGTCGAGCGCGCCGCTCTTCATCAGCGCAAAGACCTCCCGCGCCCGCTCGACGCCGGGCGACAGCATGCCCTCGACATAGAGCCCACGGCTGTCCTCGCGGATGGTCGTCCAGCAGCCGATCGGCTCGTTCGGATCGTGCTGGTAGAGCATGCGCACGCCCGACGCGCTGCGCTCGACGAGCGAATTGGCAAAGGCGCCATGCTCGATCGTGTCCTTGCCGAGATCCACCTCGCCGAACACGCTGGCATAGCCGGAAAACGTCCCGTCGCCGCCAAGCCCCGACAAAGCGAGGCTGGCAAATTTGCGCGCATTGGGCCGTGGCCCGCGATAAACGTGCATGACATGCTCCAAAATCGTGATGAGAGAAAAACAGCCCGCGCGGGGCCGGACCCGAAACGCTGCCGTCAGCCCTCGCCGGGCTTTGCCCCATAACGGCTGGCGATGCGCCCGAGCGCGCCGAGCACCCACCAGGCGGAGAGGCTTGCCGCCGCCGATCCCGTCAGCGTCACCTCAAGCGGCGACAATTGCCCGACAAGGTCCAGACGCGCCTCGAGCCAGAGCCCGGCCGGTCCGCCAAAAATCAGCCCGCAGGAAAGGCCGGTCAGAAACCGGCTTGCCGCCTCGCGCCGCCCCTGCGGCAGCATGTAGACGAGCGATACCCAGGCGCCGGCGGTCGCCCCGATCACCTTTGCGGCCATCAGGCCGCCATCATGGCCAAGATCCGCCATTGCCTCACCTCATGATTTTCGATGAATGCCCGCCTGCCGCGGCAAGCAGTGACCGCCTGGAAAACGCCGCACGCGCTGGCCGCGGCCGGGCAAGACCGGCGCGTTTCCAAAAAATCCTATGATTTCAAGGATGCTGCGGCCCGTTGCTGACAGGTTGAGTCCGCATGTTCAGAAGTTGATTCAATTCGTAAGCCCGGACCGACAATTGAAGGCGGCCACCCTCCCCCGTCAGGCTGTGGCCCCGTGCGGCCGGTCGTCATCCTGGCCTCAGTCGGCCAGGTCGTCGTCCCGCTCGAGGTCCGGATCCAGCTGGCGTCCATGACGCATGTGGGAGATGAGGATGCTCTTGGCATCGACGCGGTAGTCAATCACGTAAGCGCCGGATACGAACCGCCGCCGGCCCGGCAGGGGCAGCGGCGCCCCGATGCCGGGATAGTCCCCGATCATCCTGATGCTTTCCCGCAGCTGCTGCAGCGTGGCGACTGCCGCACGCGGGTTCTGGCTCTCAAGGTACTCTGCTTCCCGTCGCAGAAACTGCCGGACACTCTTCGACAGAAGGGTGCGCATCAGGCAGCATCGGATCTGGAGGTGCCGAGCAGTTCGTCGAACACATCCTCCGCGTCGCTGAACTCACCGTTTCGGATCTGCTCCTCGCCCTTCAGGATCTGGAGAATCTCGTTACCCTCCGCCATCAGATAGTATTTCAGCGCCCGCACGATCACCCAGCTGCGGCTGCGTTCCGTGGCTTTGGCAATCTGTTCCACCTCGGCCAGAATATCCTCGGGAATGCGAAGTGTGATCGGGTCGGAAAGTGCGGCTTTGTCGCTCATGACGGGCTCCTCTGTCATACGCCGTATTACAAGAGAATACGCCTTCACCGCCGATGTCTCAAGGCCCGCGCTTCCGGCGCGCCCGGCGCCTCGTCAATAGCCCACCGCCTGGCGCTTTTCATCATCCGTCAAAAACTCGGCAGCGCCCACCCGTGCCCAGAGCGCATCGCGTTCGCCGGAAAGCCCCGGCACCTGGTCGAGATCCGGGCGAAGGCTTAAACGATCGCCGTAAGCCTCGGAAAGCCATGCAGAAAAGCTCGCCGCCGTGCGCATCAGCAATGGCACCACCGTCAGCCGGTAGAAGGCGCGGTTGGCCTCCTGGTAATTGGCGTAGGTGGCATCGCCGGGAATACCGAGCAGCATCGGCGGCACGCCGAAGGCGAGCGCGATGTCGCGCGCGGCGGCATTTTTGGCCTCGATGAAATCCATGTCCTTCGGCGAAAGTCCCATCGCCTTCCAGTCGAGCCCGCCTTCCAGGAGAAGCGGGCGCCCGGCATTGACGGCGCCGCTATAGCCGCTCTCCAGCTCCGCCCGCAGCCGCTCATACTGGTCGGGCGACAGGTTGCCGCCTTCCTTGGGCTGGTAGACGAGCGCGCCGGAGGGACGCGCCGAATTGTCCAGCAGCGCCTTGTTCCAGCTGGCGGCGGCATTGTGCAGGTCAAGTGCGGCTCCTGCCGCCCCAAGCGGCGAAAAGCCGCCATGGTCGTCGAGCGGGTGAAACAGTTTCAGATGCAACAGTCCCAGCCCGTGGTCGCCACCGGCCGCCAGACGCCGCACGGCGCCGCCGACGCGGTATTCATAGGCAACCGGCCAGCCATCGGCCCCCACCACCACGCTCACCCGGTCGGGCCGCAGCAGATGCAGCTCGGCCGGCCTTGCGCCTAGAACCACCCCGTCCACATAGGCATTGCCGGAGAGCAGCAGATGGCCAAACAGCGTTTCGAGAAAATCCGGGCCGCCCATGCGCGGGTTCGGTCTTGCCAGCAGTGCCAGCGCCGGATGCGTCGACATTTCCCGGTCGCCCTCATAGGCGAGAAACGGCACGGAGGCGGAGGCTTCCGAAATCATCCGGATGGCGCGGTAGACCACCGGGTTCTTCATGAAACCCGCACGCGACAGCGCCCCATAGGACCGCCCGGACCAGTGCGCCGCCCCCTCTGCAGAGACGATGGCAAAGCCTGCGCCCTGCGCTTTTGCGTCGGAAACCGGCGTCTCGCGCACGCGCCTGTCCACCGCGGCGCGCCGCCACGGCAGGGAAAACATCGATGTCATGGAAGCTCTCTCTTTTTTCGAAGGAGAATGGTCTTGCGGGAGAACGGCCCGGACCCTCATCCGATTGACCGCCTTCTTCCCGGGAAAGAAGCGGCCGTCAGCCGGTTGAGGGGAAAACCGTCACGCCGCCTTCGTGTAGCTTATGCTGGCATAGAAGGCGCGCGCATAGCGGGCCACGTCATCGGCGCGGTCCATGCGGTTGATGATCTGGCGGGCGCCACTCCAGTCCTCGGTTCTGTCGTTGAAGAAATCGCCGAGCGATTTTCCGGTAAACCGTCCATGGATCATCCCGTCGAACAGGATGCGGGTGGCGGTAGCGTCATCGAGCGCCGCATCGGGCGTCTGTTCGATGCCATAGGTGCGGTAGTTTGCCCGCCCGGTGATCTGCACCAGGCCGCGCCCGCGAAAGGTCCAGCCATCGCCGCTTGCCTCATTGCCATTGCCCAGCCGGTTGGCATAGGCGCGATTGGCGATCTTTTCCGGCTTGCGGGCATAGGCTGCGGCTTCTGCCGGCGTGAAGTAGCGCGGAAACGTCTTCAGCAGGCCCGGCGCGCCATAATTCAGGTTCTCGCTCACCGGCTGCATGGCAGCACCGGTTTCGTGATAGGCCGTCGCCAGCACATAGGCCAGCCAGCGGTCGTCGCTCTGTGCATGCTGGCCTTCCCAATAGGCGAGGATGGCCTCAAGCCCCTCGCCCTGGCTCGGCGACATTCCCGTCTTAAACAGCGTATCGGCAATGTGATAGAAGAAAAACGTGTGGTTGATCATTGCTCCCATCCCCTTTATCGCGCCTGCCTCATGCAGGGTCGTCCGGCGCCCGGCGCCGCAACCATGATGCCACATCTGCGGCCGTTTGCACGCACCATTGCGGGACGTCCGCTGCCTCTTTTCCGGTCAGCCACCTGTCTCTTTACAAGGCAGATGCCGCAGCGCAGCATTCATCGAAAAATTTCAATCGATTTTTAATTTTGCTAATCGGTTTAGACCCTTAGTCGTCCTTTACAAACTCCTAACGCTATGGAACCTAGCGGTCACAGGTTCGTTATATGGCCCGGCAATCACCAGAAGGAGATCATGATGATGCAGCAGACCGTCCCCGCCGCAGGCAGTGCCTCCAGCACCAAGCAGCAGATCCCCCAGCATCTGGTCGAGCGTCTGGAATCCGAATGGAAGCAGATGCGCGAAACCGCAGCCGTGCCGGTCCCCGCGCGCTGATTTCCAGCCTGAGATCGTCCGTTGCCGGCCCGCCTCGTGCGGGCCGTTTCCGTTTGGGTGGGGCCGCCTCGTGCGGGCCGTTTCCATTTGTGGTGCCGTCTTGTTGTGGGCTGTTTCCCTTGGCCGGGCCATCACAGCCCGCGCACCCGCGGCTCGCCCTGCCCGTCCAGCATCAGCGCCGTCAGTGCCCAGACCAGCGCATCCAGCCGGTCGGGGGAACGGCCGGACGACAGCCCGTCCGGGCCGAAGTCGCACATCTGGTCTTCCAGTTCGCGAAAGCGCGCCGCATGCAGCACGCGGCCCTGCTCGTAGAGCGCGGCCACCGGCTCGGCGCGCAGGAACTTGCCGCGCGTCGCCCTCACCTGCGTCAGCGGCAGCTGTTCGTCGATGCTTTTCAGCATGGCCGCCACCATCTCGCCACCCTGGTTGACTTCGGCAACGACGCGATCGGCGCCGAAGCGGTGAAACACCTTCACCACCGCCCGTGCCCAGCCGGAGGGGCTGAACCCCTCGACCGAACAATCGGCCAGCACCACCGCCCTCTGGCTGCCCTTTGCGCCTGCCCCGCCTTCCGCAACGGCCGCCGTCTCGAGCCCCGCCACGACAATGCCGCAGCACGACGCAGCCCCCATGCCGGACGGCGGGTCGACCGCAACCACGATCCGGCCGAGCGCTGCCGGCACGCGCTGCGTCAGCGCCTCCAGCTGCGCCCGTTTCCACAGCGCATCGTCCCGGTCCTCGATCAGGTCGCCATCCAGTTCCTGGCGTCCGAGCCGCGTGCCGCCATAGCGTCCTTCGAGCGCCGAGAGGAACCCGGGAGCGAGGTTTTCCGCATTGTCCCGCGTCGAGATCTTGACGAGCCGCGTGCCGGCATCGGCGATCAACTGTTTAAGGATCGGCACCGGCCGCGGCGTCGTCGTCACCAGCTGGCGCGGATCCTGCCCGAGCCGCAGCCCGAACTGCAGCATGTCGAAGGTTTCCTGCGCATGCTTCCACTTCGCCAGCTCATCGCACCAGGCATAGTGGAACTGCGGCCCGCGCAGACTTTCCGGATCTTCCGAGGAAAAGATCTGCGCCACAGCCCCGTTTCGCCAGACAAGCCGGCGGCGGGAAATCTCGAAATCCGGCGCCTTGCTGCCGGCAATCCGGCAGATGCCGGACACGCCGTCGATCATCACCTCGCGCGCGTCGCCCAGCGTCTCGGCCACCAGCGCAATGCGCAGGTCGGAGCGGGATCCGGCACTGGCCAGCGACTGGACCCATTCGGCGCCAGCACGCGTCTTGCCGGAGCCGCGCCCGCCCATGATCAGCCAGGTGCGCCAGTCGCCTTGCGGCGGCTGCTGCTCTGTGCGCCCGGCAACGGACCAGCTCCGCTGCACGCGAAGCGCATGCCGCTTGACGAGCGCCGGAAGGTAAAGCACCTCGGCAACCGCCTCGACGGCGGGACCGGCAGGCACCGCGCAGGCATTTTTCGCGCTCCCGCCACCCGCCGCCTGAGCCGCTTGAGCCGCCTGAGCCGCCTGAGCCGCCTGAGCCTCCGGCTCTTCCGATGCACCAGCCGTTGCGACAGGATTGGCCGTGACAAGGGTCGCGCCATGCATCTCCTGGGCAAGGGTGCGGCCGGCGTCTTCCGCCGCCCTCTCCTGCCGCCAGACCTCCTGAAACGTCGTCATGTCCCGCCTATACCCGGCCAAAAGGTCCAACACGTCGTCCAGTCGTTTCTGCTCATCCGCTGTCAGCGCCACCGGGCAGGGCCCAAGCCGCACCGCCCGGCTCGCCACCATCAGCGCTCCGTGCGCGCTGCCATTCCAGAAAGAGCGCATGCGCCCGCTCGCCGGCCCTAGCCTCGATAAGCGCCTCGATAGTGCGCATGGCTTCCTCATAATCGCCCTCGTCCGCTTGCCGCTCCGCCTCTGCGGCCCGGTCGCGCGCCAGCTGGCGCTGCAGGCTGTCGACCTTTTCGAGCGTGCGCACGATGAGCGACATGGCATCGGTTGCCGCCTTCAGGTCGGCGCGCGCCAGCTTCTGCGCCGCATCGTCGCCCCCTTCGGTGCCACCTGCGCCCGTCGTCTGTTCGGCAGCGGTGCGAAGCGCGCGAAACGCTAGAAACTGCGCCCGCATTTCGCGCGTCATCTCGTTCAGCAGCAGCCGAAGCTCCTCGGCGCCGGAGGCGTCGCAGGCCGCAGCCAGCGCATCGGCCGATTTTTTCTCAAGCTGCACGCGCTCGGACGTCTGCGCCGCCGTCTCGATGGCAAGGGGCGCCGGCACCGCGTCTGCGTCAAAGCAGCCGAACAGCGAAAGATCCACCGTCGCAAAGTCCTGCATGACCCCCGCATCCTTCCTTCGATCCACAGCCCACCCTCCGACACGGCCGAACGCCGGCCGCGCACCACCGCACGCACCCTGCCATTGCCGATATCGCTGGATAAAAAAAACGGCCCCAGGTCGGGAAAACCTGAAGGCCGTAGACTGGAAGCATCTGGCGTCCGACGTCTGCGGCCGGTCGCAATTCTTCGACTATGGCAAGACCCTATCAAACCACCGTCACGCCGTCAAGGATTATTTTCCTATCACGGAAAAGTTTTTTTGTGAGCCTCAATCACGACCAATGCCATTTCCGCCGGAACAAAGCCGCCGGACCTCCCGTTCTGGCTTCCATGACCCCCAAGCGCAGACCTCAAGAAAAGGATGATGCCATGGATCTCGGCCCGGCGCGTGCGCCCTCGCCCACCATTCCCGTCACACTCACCGTCAATGGCAGGCGCCAGCAGCTGGAGCTTGCGCCCTTCGTCACGCTGCTCGATCTGCTGCGGGGCGATCTGGCGCTGACCGGCACCAAGAAGGGCTGCGACCACGGCCAGTGCGGCGCCTGTACGGTGCTGGTCAACGGCGTGCGCATCAATTCCTGCCTGAAATTCGCCGTCAGCCTGGATGGCGCCGAGATCACCACGATCGAAGGGCTCGGCACACCGGATAACCTGCATCCGCTGCAAAAGGCCTTTGTCGAGCATGATGCCTATCAGTGCGGCTATTGCACGCCCGGCCAGATCTGTTCCGCCGCGGGCCTTCTGTCGGAAGGTCACGCGCATTCGCGGGAAGAGATCCGCGAACTGATGAGCGGCAATCTCTGTCGCTGCGGCGCCTATACCAACATCGCCGATGCGATCGAGGAGGTGATGGCTGCGGACAGCGGGACCACCGTGCGGGAGGCTGCCGAATGAGACAGTTCAGCTATCTGCGCCCGACAGGCATTTCCGATGCCGTGGCAGCACTTGCCGCCGAACCCACCGCCCAGCTTCTGGCCGGCGGCACAAACCTCGTCGATCTCATGAAATACGATGTCGCCCAGCCAAGTGCCGTCATCGACATCAACGGCCTGCCGCTGAAGGAGATCGAGGTGCTGGAGGACGGCGCCTACCGCATCGGCGCGCTGACCACCAACAGCCAGGTCGCCTATGATGCGGGCATCGCGCGCGATGTGCCGCTTCTGTCCTCGGCCATCCTTGCCGGCGCCTCGCCGCAGCTGCGCAATGCCGCCACCTCCGGCGGCAATCTCCTGCAGCGCACCCGCTGCTATTATTTCTACGATCCGTCGACGCCCTGCAACAAGCGCGAGCCGGGCTCCGGCTGCTCGGCCATCGGCGGCGTCAACCGCATCCACGCCATTCTCGGCGCCTCCGATGCCTGCATCGCCACCCACCCCTCCGACATGTGCGTGGCGCTTGCCGCACTCAACGCCACCGTCGAAGTCACCGGCCCGACCGGGGCCCGCACCATTCCCTTCCTCGATTTCCATCGCCTGCCCGGCGATCATCCCGAGCGCGACAACACCCTTCAGACCGGCGAGATCGTCACCGGCATCCGCGTCGAGGGTGGCCGCTTTGCCGCCCACCACAGCTATCTGAAACTGCGCGACCGGCTCTCCTACGCCTTTGCGCTGGTCTCGGTCGCGGCAGCGCTTGATCTCGATGGCGACACGATCCTCGACGCCCGCGTGGCGCTTGGCGGGGTCGCCCACAAGCCCTGGCGCGATCCGCTTGCGGAGGCGGAACTCTCGGGACAGCCCGCCACCCGCGACACCTTCGAGGCCTTCGCAAGCCGTCTTCTCTCCGGCGCCAAGGGCCAGGGCCACAATGATTTCAAGATCCCGATGGCGAAGAAGGCCATCGTGCGCGCCCTGATGCAGGCAGCCTGCGGCCGTCCACAGGTGCAGTCGGAAAAGCGCGTGCGCGAAGGAGAAAGCCTATGACCAGACAGCCCAGAACCGGACCGCTCGAGACCGCCGATCGCGTCATCGGCTTTCCGCTGTCGCGCATTGAGGGGCCGCTGAAAGTCACTGGCACGGCACCCTATGCCGCCGAACACCAGAGCGCCGACATGCTGCACGGCTTCGTGGCACTTGCCACGATCGCCAGCGGCGGCATCGCCCGCATCGACACCGCCGATGCGGCGGCCTTCCCCGGCGTCGTGAAAATCTACACCCACGACAACCGCCCGCGCACCGCCTGGTGGGACAGCGCCTGGAAGGATGAGGTGGCGCTTCCCGGCCATCCGTTCCGCCCGCTTGAAAACGACCGCGTGCTGTTTGACGGCCAGCCCGTCGCCTTCGTCGTCGCCAAAACCTTCGAGGCCGCCCGCGATGCGGCCGCCCTCATCCGCATCGCTTACGAGGCAGATCAGCCGAAGACCAGCATCGAGGTCGAAAGCGAAAAATCCTACGTGCCGAAGGAAAAGCGCTCCGGCATCGCGCCGCCGCCTTCTCCGCGCGGCAATGCCGACGAGGCCTTCGCGGCCGCCCCCTTCAAGCTGTCGTCCACCTATACGCTGGAAGGCGAGCACCACAATCCGATGGAGCTGTTCGCCACCACCGTCCTCTATGAGGGCGAGGGCCGCCTCACCATCCATGACAAGACGCAAGGCTCGCAGAACAGCCAGGGCTATGTCTGCGGCATTTTCGAGCTGAAGCCGGAGAATGTGCGGGTGTTCAACACCTATGTCGGCGGCGCCTTCGGTTCGGGCCTTCGCCCCAAGCACCAGCTGTTTCTCGCCACCATGGCCGCGCTGGATCTGAAACAATCGGTGCAGCTGGAACTCAGCCGGCGCGAGATGTTCTATCTTACCTGGCGCCCGGCCACGGTGCAGACGGTCAAGATGGCCGCCGATGACAACGGAAGGCTCACCGCGATCCTCCACCACGCCGTGCAGGCCACCTCGCTCTACGAGGATTATCAGGAAGTGGTCGTCAACTGGTCGGGGCTGCTCTACCGCTGCGACAACGTCAAGCTCACCTATGAACTGGCCGAAATGACCGTCTCCACCCCCGGCGATATGCGCGCGCCCGGTGCCGCCACCGGCGTTTTCGCGCTGGAATCGGCCATTGACGAGCTGTCCTACCAGGTCGGTCTTGATCCGCTCGACATGCGCGTGCGCAATTTCGTCCATGTCGACCAGAACCAGGATCTGCAGCTAACCTCGAAGGCGCTGCATGCCTGTTACCGTCAAGGCGCCGAACGTTTCGGCTGGGAGAAACGCCTGCACGCCCCCCGCTCCATGCATGACGGGCCAGATCTCGTCGGCTGGGGCATGGCAACCGGGGTGTGGGAGGCACAGCTGACGGAGGCGACCGCCCGGGCGCGGCTCAGTGCGGATGGCAGCGTCACCGTCTCCGCCGCCGCTTCCGATATCGGCACCGGCACGATGACGATCCTTGCCCAGATCGGCGCGGAAGCTTTTGGCGTTGACGCCGAACACGTCACCGTTCGGATCGGCGACAGCCAGTTGCCCAAGACCTCGGTCGAGGGCGGTTCATGGACGGCAGCCTCCACCGGATCGGCGGTTGCCGCGGCTGCGACTGCCGTGCGCCAGACGCTTCTCGATGCGGCAAAGGACATGGATGCCTCGCCCTTCGGCAAGGACGTGACGGTCGAACAGACCGCGATCCGCGACGGCCGCCTCGTGCTTGATGTCAACGATCAGGTCGGCATTGCGCTCACCGATATCCTGGCATCGAAAAACCTTACCTTCATCGAGGAAGAGGCAAAGGTAGCGCCGGATGCGCAGCAGGCGAAGAAATTCGTCAGCTACACCCATGCTGCCCATTTCGTCGAGGTGATGATCGACGAGGAGCTGGGCGTCATCCGCGTCACCCGCGTCGTCACCGCCGTGGCCGCCGGCCGCATCCTCAACCCGAAGACCGCGCGCAGCCAGATCCTCGGTGGCGTCGTCATGGGCATCGGCATGGCGCTGCATGAGGAGGGCATGATCGACCATCGCACCGGCCGCATCATGAACCACAATCTCGCCGAATATCATGTGCCGGCCCATGCAGACATCCACGATATCGAGGTGATCTTTGTCGAAGAGCATGACGACAAGGCAAGCCCGATCGGCGTCAAGGGGCTCGGCGAGATCGGCATTGTCGGGATCGCCGCCGCCGTCGCCAATGCCATCTACCACGCCACGGGCACGCGCGTGCGCCACCTGCCCATCACGATCGACAAGGTATTTTACGCCAAGGAGGCAGCCGAATGACCCGCCATCTCCCGGACAATCCGCTGCGCTACACGCCCGATGTCGAGGATATCCACCCCGACGAACCGCAGCTGGCGCAAGCGCTGGCAGACACGCTGCTGTCGATTTCCTACAAGACCTATGCCGACAGCGCCCATGCCATCCGCGCCGTGCATGCCAAGAGCCACGGCCTCTTGAGCGCCGAGGTGGAGGTGCTGGACAACCTGCCGCCCGAGCTCGCGCAGGGCGTGTTTGCCGAACCCGGCACCTATGAGGCGATCATCCGGCTCTCCACGACGCCCGGCGATATCCTGCATGACAGCGTCTCGGCCCCGCGCGGCATGGCCTTAAAAATCCTTGACGTGACGGGCGAGCGACTGCCGGGCTCGGAACGGTCGCGGTCGCAGGATTTCGTCATGGTGAACGGCAAGGTTTTCAACTCACCGAGCGGCGAGGCGTTTCTGGCGAGCCTCACGCCGCTTGCCGCCACCACCGACCGGATGGAAGGCGCCAAGAAACTCGTCTCGAAAGTGCTGCGTGGCGTGGAAGGCGCGCTCGAAGCCGTCGGACGCGAAAGCACGACGCTCAAGGTCATGGGCGGCCAGCCGCTCACCCATATGCTCGGCGAAAGCTTTTTCACCCAGGTGCCGGTCCGCTTTGGCGATTATATCGCAAAGCTCGGCGTGGTGCCGGCTTCCGACAACCTGAAGGCGCTGGTCGACCGCAGCATCAGCGTCGGAAACGATCCCGACACGCTGCGCCACCTCATGGCGGAGTTTTTTGAAACCGAAACGGCGGTCTGGCACCTGCAGGTGCAGCTCGCCACCGACCTTGAGGCCACGCCGATCGAGGCGCCGATGACGCCGTGGGACGAGGAGAAAAGCCCCTACATCACCGTCGCCACCATCACCGCCGGCCCGCAGACCGCCTGGAGCGAGGAGCGCTCCCGCCAGGTGGATGACGGGCTGAAATTCTCCCCCTGGAACGGCCTTGTCGCCCACCAGCCGCTCGGCCAGATCATGCGGCTGCGCAAGCTCGCCTACGAACGCTCCTCCGCCTTCCGCTCCGAGCGCAACCCCACCGCCGTCACCGAACCCATCACCTGCCCCTTCGCCCCCAAGACACCGGCAAGCGTGGTGGAGGAAACGGGGGCAAGGGTGTTTCCGTAAGGCATATCGCCCACAGCCGGCTTTGCTGCCCCTCACCCTAACCCTCTCCCCGCCTGCGGGGAGAGGGGACGAGATTGCCGAGACCGCGGCAGCCCAGCTGAAACCTCTCGATACCTGGAAAGCCATCAATCGCAAGATCAGAAGCGGGAGCCGGGAGTTAGGAGTTAGGAGTTAGGAGTTAGGAGTTAGGAGTTAGGAAACAAAGCAGTAACCCCCACCGCAACAGGTCCCCTCTCCCCGCCAAGCGGGGAGAGGGCTAGGGTGAGGGGCAATCCTCACCCCGCAGCTCTTCGAAAGCCGGATAGAACCGCAGGTCATAAGCGTCGACCTTCTCAATCAGGCGTCCATCGAGCACCGCAAGAACAGTCTCCAGAACCTGCGGCATCGCGCGCAAGACATCGACATTCCAGAACCGCAGCACCGACCATCCGCAACGGCCCATGAACGCGTTGCGAACCACATCCCGGTGATTGCCGGCATGCTGACTTCCATCCACCTCCACGACCAGCAGCTTTTCGCGACAGGCAAAATCCGCGAAATAGGGACCGATCGGAAGCTGTCGCACGAACTTGCATCCGCCCAGTTGCCGATTGCGCAACTGCGACCACAGCTTCAGTTCCCCATCATTCTCCACCTGCCGCAATGCCCGCGCCCGCGCCGTGGTCGTCTCCCGTCGCCCCCGCATCCGCTCCCCCTTCCATCGCAGACCGAAGGGTACGCCGGCCCAGCCTTTTCGCAAGTGGGCACGGCATCGACGCGCTGAAGACTGCATCCTTCCGAAGCCGGCCCCTCACCCTAACCCTCTCCCCGCCTGCGGGGAGAGGGGACGAGATTGCCGACACCGCGGCAGCCCACATGAACGTCTCCACAGCAGGACAACCGTCACCCGTCAGGCAGGACGTAGGACGTGGATCGTAGGAGGTGGGAGGCAGGAGGTAGGAAGTAGGAAGTAGGAAGTAGGAAGCAGGAAGCAGGAAGCAGGAAGGGGAAACCGAACGGCGGCGGCAACCGCAACAGGGTCCCCTCTCCCCGTGGTGACGGGGAGAGGGCTAGGGTGAGGGGCAATCTTCAGCAGGCAGGAAATCACGTCCCGCAGAATGTCCGCAGCACCCGCTCCTCGTCGCGTGGTGCCTGCGTCAGGGCGGTAAATTCCGGCCGGTCGGTATAGGGGTCGGCGACGGCTGCAACCAGCGTTTCGAAGGGTGACAAATCGCCGGCCATGGCGGCCACGATCGCTTCCTCGATGCGGTGGTTGCGGGCAATGAGCGCCGGATTGACGCGGCGCATCAGGGTGCCGGCGTCGCCGGCCTCTCGGGCAAGGCGGGCGCGCCAGAGGGGGAGGAAGCGTTCCGCCTTGTCCCAGGGCGCAAAGCCTTCGAGGAAGGAGGCTTCCGCGTCCAGCCGCACCTTCTCGTCGCCACCCTGCGCATCGGCAAGCGCAAGCTTTGTCAACCGCCGGAAGGTGAGCGTAAAATCCGCCCGCCCTTCGTGCATGGCAGACAGCAGCGCCTGGATGAGTTCGCCATCGCCCTCCTCGGGCGCGCCGGCAATGCCGATCTTTTGCGAAAACACCGACAGCCAGGCGGCCTGGAACCGTTCGCCGAACGCTTTCAGCACGCCGTTTGCCGCCTCCACCGCCTTTTCCTCGTCGGCATCAAGCAGCGGCAGCAGGCATTCGGCCAGCCGCGCAATGTTCCATTGGCCGATGCCGGGCTGGTTGCGATAGGCATAGCGGCCCTGCTGGTCGATGGAGGAAAATACCTTCATCGGGTCGTAGTCGTCGAGAAAGGCGCAAGGGCCGAAATCGATCGTCTCGCCCGACACGGTCATGTTGTCGGTGTTCATCACGCCATGGATGAAGCCGACGCCGAGCCAGCGCGCGATCAGCTCCGCCTGGCGGGCCGAGACGGCATCCAGCAGCGCAAGATAGGGATTGTCCGCCTGCTTCAGCGCCGGATAATGCCGCTCGATGACATAATCGGCAAGCGTGCGCACTCCGTCCGTGTCGCCCTGGGCGGCAAAATACTGGAATGTGCCGATGCGCACATGGCTTGCCGCCACCCGCACGAAGACGGCGCCCGGCAGAACCGTTTCGCGCTGAACGCCCTCGCCGGTCAAAACGGCGGCAAGCGCGCGCGTTGCCGGGATGCCAAGGCCCGCCATGGCTTCGGAGACGATATATTCGCGCAGCACGGGGCCAAGTGCTGCGCGCCCATCGCCCCGTCGGGAAAACGGCGTCGGCCCGGCGCCCTTCAGCTGGATGTCGCGCCGCACGCCCGTCTCATCCACCACCTCGCCCAGAAGAATCGCCCGGCCATCGCCCAGCCGCGGCACGAAATTGCCGAACTGGTGGCCCGCATAGGCCATGGCAAGCGGTTCTGCGCCCGGCGGCAAGACATTGCCGGAAAAAATTGCCGCCAGCCGCGCCGTATCCGCCTCGTCAAGGTCGAGCTTCAGTTTTTTCGCAAGCGGCGCGTTGAATTTGATCAGCACCGGCCCTTTGACGGCTTCGGGATAGACCGCTGAGTGAAACTTCTCCGGCAGGCGCGCATAGGAATTATCAAAAGGAAACAATGAATTACTCCTTGATCGGCAAGAGTGGCCGCAACCCTTCCGCCCTCTGGTTCACCCCAGCATATGGGGTCGCGCGGCCCGCCCGCAAGCCATGGGTGGCGGCGCCCGCCGTCGCCTTTTTCTTGGGCGTTCGATTCATTTTCGGGCATTCATGACACCCTGTTGTATTTTAGCTACAGCTTTTTCTTCGGCGTGCACTACATGCCCCCTTGTCTCCAAGAAAGGGAATGCACCATGAAAAAGATCCTCTTCCTCGCATCGAGTGTCGCACTCTTCGGCTCTTCCGCTGCCTTTGCCGCTGATGCCATTTACGAAGCACCGCAGGCGCCTGTGGCTCAGGAAGTTGCCGCACCGGCCTTCTCCTGGACCGGCGCGTATATCGGTGTTCTCGGCGGTTACGGCTGGGGCAACGGCGATTTCGACGGCGGTGTCAACGGTTCGGAAGATTTCGACGGCGGCCGCATCGGCGGTTTCGTCGGCTACAACTGGGAACTGTCCTCGGGCTTCCTGGTCGGTCTTGAAGGCGACGTGAACTACGACTGGAACGAAGAAACCGTTGCCGGCGCCGATGTCGGCACCGACTTCTCCGGCTCCGTACGTGGCCGCGTTGGCTACGCCATGGACCGTGCAGTGATCTTCGCAGCCGGCGGCTGGACGGCCACCAACGGTTACGTCGATGGCGCAGGCGTTGATGAAAACAAGACCTTCAGCGGCTGGACCGTTGGCGGTGGCGTCGATTACGCCTTCACTGACAAGATGTTCGGCCGTCTGGAATACCGTTACAACGATTACGGCGACAAGAACATCGCCGGCACCAATGTCGATTTCGACCAGCACGTGGTCAATGTCGGCCTCGGCGTCAAGTTCTGATCGCCTGACGTCAGGCATCTGAACAGAATCGGAAAAGCCGGGCCGGCACTTGCAGGCCCGGCTTTTTCGCGTCCGGATTTTTTTCCGCGGCGACGCCTCAGACCAAGGCCCGGGCCTCACATCTCCATGCCGAACTGCGCCCGGCGCGCGTAATCGAGACGGCGAAGGGCAAGCGCATTGCGCAGCAGGCGGCGCGGATGCGACAGCGTCTCGCGGTTGAGGAGATGCGCCCGCAGCACCCCTTTCGAGCGGCTATGCGCCTCGCCATGGCCGACGCGGTAGATCGCCCCGGCAAACGGCAGCGGCTCAAGAGCGCATCCGCGCGCGCGCAAAATACTCTCTATCTTGATATGGCTGCCCATCATCGCCTTCACCCAGTCGATCGGTGCGTCCTCGGCGCGCTCCGGCAGTTCGTAAAGGTCGGCGCGCACCAGATGCGAGGTGCCGCAGAGCGTGTTGAAGCCGCTCTGACGCATCAGGAAGGAGCTGCCCTCACTCCACAGATAGCCGTGGTCGACATACCAGCCGGGCAGGTCGGGCTGGCCTTCGGCAAAGGAGACGATGTCGCGGCTGACGAAATCATCATCGTCCACCACCATGAAGAAGCGCGCGCCGCGCGCCGCCAGCATGCCGGCCAGCACCCGCCTGCCCTTGTCGGTGCGCACGGCCTCGTAGATCGCCTCGCGGTTGGAATGATCCATCTCGTAAAGCGGATTGGGCGGAAGATCGACGCGCACGGCAAAAAACCCAGCAGGCAGCTCCGGCAGTTGCGCCTCGCGATTGGCAACGATCACGCACAGCCAGTCGGGCGAGCGCTGCGCGGAAATCGATCGCATCGTCTCCGACAGGCGCTCGATCAGCCGCGGCCAGTCGCGGGCATTGGCGGGATGGCGCACCGGAATGATGAAGGCAACGCTCTTGCCGGCGGCAAGCCGTGGCATCGGTGCAGGAGTTGCAGGAGTTTCGCTTCTCGACAGGACATGAACCATAGGCACTTCCCCGGGTTTGCGAAGGCGACAGGCAGCAACGGGCCGCAGAGAGCCGTCGCCGGCGCGCGGTCGCACCGACGGGAAGACGGCCTGTCGTCCTTCAGAACATCCTTGGCCACAAGGGGCATCGCGGATGGGTTGCGCTTCGCCACCGGATACGCGGCATGAAATATCGTACCCGAAGCAGGCAGATGAAGCCGCCGGAATACGTCAAAATCATGCCGATATAGAATTTCTATTCTAACGCGATGTGGCAGCGGACGTCCGCTTGCCGCAGATTGCAGGCCCAGGCAGTAAGAAGAGCGTCGTGGGAGGGGTGCCGAAAGGCGGCTAACCCAGCGTCGCGCCGCAAGATCCGGGCGGAGGGTGTCGCAAGAAAAATCCCTTCCCCCGTCGACACGGGGAAAGGGCAACGAGATTGCCGTTCAGGCGTTGGCGAGCTTCTCCGGCGTATAGCCGGCCTCGCGAATGGCCGCTTCCGCGACCGCGGCATTGCCGCCGTCGAGCGTCACCCGGTGTTCGGCGAGATCCACCGCCACCGGCACGCCGGGAAGCGCCTCGGAAAGGGCTACCTTCACCGCCTTTTCGCAATGGCCGCAGCTCATGTCCGGCACGAGGAAAGTTGTCGTCATGATCGATGTCTCCTGTTCATGGTCGTCTGTGTGTGTTCGCGTCTAGTCCCTGCCCTTGCGGCAAGGTCAACCGTCCCGCGTGTGGGCGAAAGATGGCTCTGCGCCTTCCGCCCCGTTGCCGGCGAGATCCTCCAGGATGGGGCAATCGGGCCGCGAATTGCCGCTGCAGCAATGGGCGAGATGTTTCAAACTCTTGACCATGGTCTGCATCTCGCCGATGCGCCGTTCCAGATCGGCAATATGGCTTGTCGCCACCGCCTTCACGGCGGCACTTTCCCGCTCGCGGTCCTGCCAGAGCGCCAGCAGGCGTTCGGTTTCCTCCAGCGAAAAGCCGAGCGAACGGGCCCGCTTGATGAAGCGCAGCACATGCACCTCATCCTCGCTGTAGATCCGGTAATTGTTGGCGGTGCGGGCACTTGGGCGGATCAGCCCGATCTCCTCGTAATAGCGGATCATCTTGGCCGAAACGCCCGATGCGCTTGCTGCCTGCCCGATATTCATGCGACCTCCTTCTGGATCGTGAGGCGCTTCAGCCTCAGCGCGTTGGAGAGAACAAAGATGCTGGAGAGCGCCATGGCGCCCGCCCCGATCATCGGCGATAGCTGGATGCCGAAGGCCGGATAGAGCGCGCCGGCCGCCAGCGGGATCAGCGCGACATTATAGCCGAAGGCCCAGAACAGGTTCTGGCGGATGTTCTTCATCGTCGCCCGGCTAACCGCAATGGCCGAGACGACGCCCGTCAGCGCGCCGTTCGACAACACCACGTCGGCGCTTTCGATGGCGACATCCGTACCCGTGCCGATGGCAATGCCGATATCGGCAAAGGCAAGCGCCGGCGCATCATTGATGCCATCGCCGACAAAGGCGATTTTTGGCTCCGCGCCTGCCGCGCCCTGCGCGGCACGGATCGCCCGGATCGCCTCCACCTTGCCGGCCGGCAGAACCTCGGCCACCACCTCTTCGATGCCGACCGCACGGGCAATCGCCTGCGCCGTGCGGGCATTGTCGCCGGTCACCATGGCAACCGATAGGCCCATGGCCTTCAGCTCAGTAATCGCCGCCATGCTTGTCGGCTTCACGGGATCGGCAACCGCCAGGATCGCCGCAAGCCTGCCGCCGATTGCCGCATAAAGCGGTGTCTTGCCCTCGTCGCCGAGCCGCGCCGCCCCTTCCGCAAACTCTGCCACCGAAAGCCCGAGTTTTTCCATGAAGCGATCAGCACCGACGGCAACGGTGACCCCATCCACCACGGCTTCGATGCCATAACCCGGTTCAGCCTTCACCGCCTGTGCCTCGCTGATCGCAAGCCCGCGCCTTTCAACCGAGGCGACGATCGCCTCTGCGACCGGATGTTCCGACCGCGCCTCGACGGCGGCCACTTGGACAAGAACCGCGTCCGTCTGGAACCCGTCCGTCACCACGATATCGGTGAGTTCCGGGCGCCCTGCCGTCACCGTGCCGGTCTTGTCGAGCACCACGGCGGTCACACCGGAGAGCGCCTGCAGCGCATCGCCCTTGCGAAACAGCACGCCGAGATCGGCCGCCCGCCCGGTGCCAACCATGATCGAGGTCGGCGTTGCAAGCCCCATGGCGCAGGGGCAGGCAATGATCAGCACGGCCACGGCCGCCACCAGCGCATGCGGCAGCACCGGCTCCGGCCCGACCAGCATCCAGATGGCGAAGGTGAGGACTGCCACCGCAATCACCGCCGGCACGAACCAGCCGGTCACCCGGTCCACCACCGCCTGGATGGGCAGCTTTGCCCCTTGCGCCTGTTCCACCAGCGCGATGATCTGGGAAAGAACCGTGTCTTTGCCCACCTTTTCGGCGCGAAAGCGAAAACTGCCGCTGCCATTGATGGTGCCGCCGATGACGATCGTGCCGACCGTCTTTTCCACCGGCAGCGGCTCGCCGGACATCATCGATTCGTCGACAGAGGAGGCGCCGTCGATCACCGTGCCATCCACCGCCACGCGCTCGCCCGGCCGCACGATCACCACGTCGCCCGGCACCACCTCGTCGGTTCCAATGTCGAACACGGAACCATCGCGCTCCACCCGCGCCGTCTTTGCCTGCAGGCCCATCAGCCGGCGGATGGCGGCACCCGTGCGTCCGCGGGCACGCGCCTCCAACAGTCGTCCGAGCAGGATCAGCGTCACGATGACGGTTGCTGCCTCATAATAGACGAAGCGCGATTGTTCCGGCAAAAGCCCGGGCAGGAAGGTCACCACCAGCGAATAAAGATAGGCGGCGGTTACCCCGACAGCCACCAGCGAATTCATTTCCGGATGACCGCGGAAAAGGGCCGGAAAGCCGGCCTTCAGGAAACGCCATCCCGGCCCGAAGATGACGGCCGTCGCAAGCGCCGCGTAGATAGAATAGAGCACCTGCGTGTCCACCGCCCCCATCAGGACATGGTGGAACGGCGGATAGAGGTGGCCGGCCATTTCCAGCGCAAAGAGCGGCAGCGTCAGCACGGCGGACAGTACGAGATCACGCTTCAGAAGGCCCGCATCCTCGTCATGATGGTTGCGCGCGTGGCCCTCTGCCGTTCCGTCATGACCTTGGCCGTGAGACGATCCGGCGGGCATGCCCGCCTCCGCCGCGGCGGCAGCTTTTGGCGCGGCGAGCGCAAACCCCGCCGCCTTGAGTGCCGTAATTAACGCCCGCTTGCCGTCGCGGCCAAACATTTCGGCTGCGATCTCGGCCCGTCCCGGCGCAATGTCGGTCAAGACAACGCCCTCAACCGCCCTCAGCGTTGCCTCCAGCCGGGCAACTTCCTCGGCCTGCGGGGCGTTGGCAAGCGTCAGCGCGATACGCTCCGCCTTCGGCTCATAGCCGGCCTTGCGGATGGCGGCGGCAAGTTTTTCGGCGGAAAAGCCGGCGCCGGGCTCCACCGTCAGGCTTTCGGTGGCAAAATTGACCGCGCTTGCGGCGACCCCTTCCACCTTGGCCGCCGCCAGTTCCACGCGGCGCACGCAGGAGGCGCAGGTCATGCCCTCGACCGGGATGACGATCGGGTCTTGCGCGGGGCGGCCGGCGGGCGCGGCAGTGAGGGATAGGTGAGACGGCACGGAAGTCATGGGCGGGGTCCTTGGATTACCCGCCCCATGTAGGGCTTCCCATCATGGGAAGGTCAAGGGCACCCGGCGCAAAAACTATCCCATGCGATAGAGAAAGAGCTGCGTGCGGCGCCGGTCGGAAAGCTCCCAGACTTCGTCCGGCTCGACACCGTCCACGGCAAAGCTGTTGGAGACGAGCAGGCTCTCGGGCTTCATTTCGGCGCGGGCCTTTATGTAAAGCGCCGCCATCGGCTCGGGGGACAGAAAGGCGTAAGCGACATCGATCTCGGCAAGATCGGCCGCCCAAAGATCCTGCCGCCGGATCGTGCCCCGGTGCGTCAGCGCCGACAGCGCGCGCGCAATCATGAAGGCCATGGGCGCCGTCTCGACGCCCGACGCCTGAAATCCCGCCGCATCGAGCGCCCGCACCACGCCGCCAAAGCCGCAGCCGAGATCGATGAAGCGGTCTGCCCCCCGGTCGCGCATCAGCTGGCAGAGCGCCTGCGCGGTCGCACGGTTGCTGAGGTAGAGCGGCACGCGCTCGCGCGCCGTGTTGGAAAAGAACAGGTAGAGCAGCACGAACCCTGCCGCAAACGGCCAGGCCGGCAGATCGCCGAGATGAAGCCCGAGAAAAACCGCCGGCGGAAACAGAAGCGCAATCCACAGCCACCAGACCGGCAGGCGCAGCAAGACACTCACCCCCGCAGCAACGCAGGCCTGCACGGCAACGAGCACCGCCATCCCCACTCCCGGCCCCATCCGCCCCGCCAGCATCACCGCCAGCCCAAACGTCACCACCCCCGCCATCAGCTGGGCAAGGGTTGCGGCAAGGATAGGATAGCGGCGAATCGTGTTCATCGGGCAACCGGCGTGTGTCTGCCACGGTTGTGCGAAAACGCAGGGCGCAACACAAGGGATTTTGCGGCTGCCGCTCTTCGGGGTGACCGCGCGGGCCTAAGGTGACGCATGGTAACCGAACAGGCGTTCGTGGCAGAGGCTACCCCGCAATGCCAACCAAACTGGCCTTCGCGCGAGAGGTTACCCCCTCTGCCTTGCCAGGCATCTCCCCCTCAAGGGGGGAGACAGAGGGGGCACCCTTACGTTTCCCCCGACACGTTCCTCATTAGTCGTTCACATAATTCCGCCAGTCATGCTCCTCGACAAAGCCCAGCACAGTGCGGATCTTGGCATTGCTGATCGGCGCGGCATAACCTTCGAGTTCGCCGGTGATCGGCGTGCCGGGGGCGTATTTGGCCAAAAATTCGCGGGTGGGTTCGCGCGCGGTGATGGTGTCGTTGACCGCGTTGAACACCTGGAAACCCAGGCCGTCCGTCTCGAGGCCGCGCCAGACGATCTGGCCGAGATCGCGCGCGTCGATATAGCTCCAGGCATTACGCTTGCGGCTTTCCGGCTTGGCGAGGAAGCCCGGGAAATTCGCGTAATCCTCCGGCGAGATGACATTGCCGATGCGAAGCGCGTAGATATCGGACTTGTAGCGCATGGCAAAGGCGCGGGCGGTCTTTTCGTTCACCACCTTGGAGAGGCCATAGCTGTCCATCGGGTCGACATCATACTCTTCGGTGAGCGGAAACTGGTGGTAATCCTTGTCGCCCTCGGCAAAGCACACACCAAAGGTCGTCTCGCTGGAGGCGATGATGACCTTGCGGATACCAAGCTTCATCGCCGCCTCGATGACGTTGTAGGTGGAGAGCGTGTTGGCGGCAAAGGTGGTGTTGTCGGGCTTCAGCAGAATGCGCGGCACGGCGGCAAAATGCACCACCGCATCGACCGGCGCCGGCCCCTTGCCGGTTTCGAGGCCTGAAAAATCAAAATGCATGGAGAGCGCATTGAACACCTGCCCGCTGTCGGTCAGGTCCACATTCAGCGTCGTCACGCCCTCGCAGTCGAGTGGCACGAGATCGAGGTTGAACACCTCATAGCCCTTGGCCGTGAGATAAGGCACCGCATGACGCCCCGCCTTGCCGCTGCCGCCGGTAAAAATGACCCGCTTGCCCATCACCAAAAATCCTCCCGTATGTGTCTGGCTGGGCAAGACATAGGGTGCCGGGCGCAAAATGGGAATGGCCGAGCGGCGGATGATCGCTTGCCATGGACGCGAGCGGCCAGCCGCTCTGCCGATTTCCCTCCTTGTGGGGAGATGTCCGGCAGGACAGAGGGGGGTGGACCCCGCATGCCAACCCAACAGACGTTCGCGCCAGACGTTAACCCCCTCTGCCTTGCCAGGCATCTCCCCCACAAGGGGGGAGATCACTGTGCCGAAGCCTCTTCAGCCTCTTTGGCCGGGGCGCAAAGGCCTCGTTGCGTGGGCCCTAATCACTTCATCTGCCATGGACGCGAGCGGCCAGCCGCTCTGCCAATCTCCCCCACAAGGGGGGAGATCAGCGTGCCGAAGCCCCTTCAGCCTCATTGGCCGGGGCGCACTCTCATCGCCGCGCCTGCGCCGTTTCGCCCACATGCAGCGGCCAGTCGATGAGGTAGTCTTCGAAATCCTCGACATCCACGTCCAGCTCGCTCACCGTGCGGTTCCTCGCCGAAATGCCGGCCTGGTGGACGGTGTCGGGGCTGCCGGAGACGAGCGGGTGCCACCAGTAGAGATCCTCGCCGTCGCGCACCAGCCGATAGCCGCAGGTGGGCGGCAGCCAGCTGATTTCGTCGACGGCCGAAGGCGTCAGCTGGATGCATTCGGGAACGGTCGCCTGGCGGTTCTCATAGTCGGAGCAGCGACAGCTTTCCCCGTCCAGCAACCGGCAGGCAACGGAGGTGAAGGCCACTTCGCCGGTGTCCCAGTCCTCCAGCTTGTTCAAGCAACAGAGACCGCAGCCGTCGCAGAGGCTTTCCCATTCCGCCTGGCTCATCGCCTCCAGGCTTTTCGTTTTCCAGAACTGATTTTCCATCTTGTCTTTTTTAGCACCGGCTGAACATAGTTTGCCGAACGGTTTTGTGAATGGCTCGCGCCGGCGGCATAAACCCCGCGTCAACCATTTATCAGCCATTGCTGCCTAAAGCAGTCCCCGAGGCTTTTCGTCGTTTGTTTGCCAAGCGTCAAGCTCTTGAGGTCCAGACGAGGAAGATCCACGGTGCAGGACGATCCCGCTCCCCCGCAACGATCGAAGAGACCGCGCACCCGGCGCCACCTTCTGCTGCGCGCCGACAGCTGGATCGATTCCACCGTCTGGAACCTCGGCTTCAAGCTGTCAGAACTCTGGGAAGAGATCACCATCTTTTCCCGCAAGTTTCGCGTGCGCGGCTGGAAGCGCGTGGTGGTGGAGCTCGCAGACGAGGCGATGACGTTTGGCACGGCCGGCTTCGTGCTGCTTTTGGCCTTGGCGCTTCCGGCCTTTGAGGAAACCAAGGAAGACTGGCGCTCGCGCGGCGATTTTGCCGTAACGTTTCTCGATCGCTACGGCAACACGATCGGCCATCGCGGCATCATCCATGAGGATTCGGTGCCCGTCGACCAGCTGCCGGATCATCTGGTAAAGGCGGTTCTGGCCACCGAAGACCGCCGCTTCTTCACCCATTTCGGCATCGATTTCTTAGGTCTTGCCCGCGCGCTCAATGAAAATGCCAAGGCCGGCGGCGTCGTGCAGGGCGGCTCGACGCTGACGCAGCAGCTGGCGAAAAATCTCTTCCTCACCAATGAGCGCTCGCTGGAGCGCAAGATCAAGGAGGCCTTTCTGGCGCTCTGGCTGGAAGCGAACCTGTCGAAAAAGGAAATCCTGTCGCTCTATCTCGACCGCGCCTATATGGGTGGCGGAACCTTTGGGGCGGCGGCCGCCGCGCAGTTCTATTTCGGCAAGAACATCACGCAGGTGAACCTCGCCGAGGCTGCCATGCTTGCCGGCCTCTTCAAGGCGCCGGCGAAATACGCTCCCCATGTCAACCTGCCCGCCGCGCGCGCCCGCGCCAACGAGGTTCTGACCAATCTCGTGCAGGGCGGGCTGATGAGCGAGGGACAGGTGATCGCCGCCCGCCGCAACCCGGCCAGCGTCATCGACCGGGCCGCGACCACCGCGCCCGACTATTTTCTCGACTGGGCATTCGAAGAGGTGCAGAAACTTGCCGATGCCGGCAAGCTGAAGAAGCATTCCGTCATCGTGCGCACCACCATCGACATGGGCCTGCAGCAGGCCGCCGAAGAGGCGATGGAATCGGGCCTTCGCGAATATGGCGAGAGCTACCGCGTCAAGCAGGGCGCGCTGGTGATGATCGAAAACGGTGGTGCCGTGCGCGCCATGGTCGGCGGGCGCGACTATGGCGAAAGCCAGTTCAACCGCGCCACCAAGGCACTGCGCCAGCCGGGCTCCTCCTTCAAGCTCTATACCTATACGGCCGCCATGGAGAAGGGCTTTACACCGGAAACGATGATTTCGGATGCGCCGATCACCTGGCGCGGCTGGTCGCCGCAGAATTATGCCCGCTCCTACAAGGGCCGTGTTACGCTTCTGTCGGCCATGGCGCAATCCCTGAACACCGTGCCGGTGCGCCTTGCCAAGGAGGAGCTCGGCACGGAAATCATTGCGGAAACGGCGAGGAAAATGGGCGTCGAGACGCCGCTTCGCACCGACAAGACGATTCCGCTCGGCACGTCGGAAGTCACCGTCATGGATCAGGCGACCGCCTATGCGGTGATGCCGGCCGGCGGCGTGCAGTCACGCCGGCACGGGGTGGCGCAGGTGGTCGATTACGACGGCGACGTGCTCTACGATTTCGAGCGCGACGAACCGGCGCCGGCCCGCGTCGTCTCCGAACAAGCCACATCGTCGATGAACCGCATCCTCACGCAGATCCCGGTCATCGGCACCGCCAAGCGCGCAGCCCTTGACGGCGGCATCGTCACCGGCGGCAAGACCGGCACCTCGCAGAGCTACCGCGATGCCTGGTTCATCGGCTTTACCGGCAATTACACCGCCGCCGTCTGGTTCGGAAACGATGATTTCACCTCGATGAACAACATGACCGGCGGCTCGCTGCCGGCCATGACCTTCAAGAAGCTGATGGATTACGCCCATCAGGGCATCGAGCTGAAGCCCATCCCCGGCATCGACAATCCGTTGCCGTCGGGCACTCATGTCAAAGGTCCGGCGCTCGCCGACAAGGGCGAGGCAAACGGCCTGCCGGCGCTGTCCCGCCCCCGCTCGCTCTCGGCCGATACCACGCGGCTCTTGCGCCGCATCGCCCAGTCCTTCGCAGCCGCCCCTCCGCTCAAGGCCCCGCCGCAGACGCTTGCCGGCGGCAAGGCGCAGGTGGTGAAGGTGAAGAGCGCGCCGTGAGGGGATGATGCCGTGGCACAAAGGAGATCCGCATGACAGACCGCAAATCGAAAGAATTTCGTGCTGACTCCGGCTATAGCCGCGAGGAATGGGAAAGCGTCGATTTCCCTGAACTCACCGACGAGGAGCTCGCCGCCATGCGTCCGGCCCGCGAGATGATGCCTGAAGCCTTCTTCAAGGAACTGGAGGCACGGCGGCGCAAGACAACCGGGCCTTGAGCCAGGTTGACGCTCACCTCACGCTGCGCAGGGCTTGATGCGCTCCAGTTGTGCCCCAAGCGCGCGGCGGCGGTTCATCAGGTCGTAATCGCTCTGCAGGCCGAGAAAAAAACCGTCGGACATGCCAAACAGACGCGCCAGCCGAAGATCCGTGTCGGCCGTCACCGCCCGCTTTCCAAGCACGATCTCGTTGATCCGGCGCGGCGGCACGGCAATGGCGCGGGCAAGCAGGTACTGGCTGAGCCCCATGGGCTTGAAGAACTCCTCCAGCAGGATTTCGCCCGGATGCGGGTTGGGCAAGAGTTCGTCATCAGCCATGATCATCGACGATTTCGACATGTGAGGCGCTTCCGGATCTCCAGAATGACGCATCGCCTTATCAATGGCAAACGCTCCCTTCGCCATTTTCTCGACCCGTAAACAGTGCTATCCGTCTGAGCTGATTTGCAAAAGGTTTTGCCGCGCTTGTTTCGCCTTCCCTTTCTCGTGCTCGTCGCGCTGGTCGTCGCCTTTGGTGGTGGCATCTGGTCGACGCTGGTGGCGCTCGATGCCACCACCGGCTTCGGCGCGATCAGGCTCGGGGCCTGGGAGGCGTTTCCGCAGGCGCAGACGGCCGATGCCGATCCTTATGCCAAGGCGCACCGCGCCAATGGCGGCCGCCTGCTCTATGGCACGGCCGAGGGCTTGAGCTTTACCGCAAGTGTCGATCAGACCGGTCAGCGGCTGTCCGGCCGCTGCACCTATCTCCTCTCCGGCCAGACGCCGGTGGCCCGTGCCTGGACGCTGTTTGCGGCCACCGTCAAGGGAGCGGCGCCGCTGACCGGTCAGGATCTGCCGGTGGCGCTCAATTCACGCACGGTTCTGCGCGATGCAACGGGCGCCTTCATCATCACGCTGTCGCCAGACGCCAGCGCCGGAAACTGGCTGGCGGTGCCGCGGGACGGATCGTTTTATCTGACGCTTACCCTGCTCGACACGCCAACCGCCGGCAGTTCCGGCCTCATCGACCTTGCCATGCCGCGCATCGACCGCATCGGATGCGCCCATGCTTAAGCTTATGCTGGCCGTCATCATCGGGCTTGTCGGGGCGGGCCTGCTGCATCTCGTCATCATCCTGTCGCTGCCGGCCTTCAGCGAACGCGATGCCTATAGCCGGGTGCTCGGCGAAGGGCCGCCGCACCGCTTTCATGCGCTTGCCGCGCGGGAGGATGCCGCCGGCCTGCAAAAGACCGATCCGTTTCTGGATCTGGCGGTCTGCGCCTTTGATCTTTCGGAAAATCCGGTGCGGCTGACGGCCCGCGGCGCCCTGCCCTTCTGGTCGCTCTCCGCGTTCGACAGCGCCTCCAACGAGATCTTCAGCATCAACGACCGCACCTCGGTCGGCAGCGGGCTCGATGTGCTGCTGGCAACGCCGGTGCAGGCAACGGCCCTGCGCAAGGCGCAGCCTTCGCCGCTTGCGCAATCGATCATCGTCGAAACCCGCGCCGTCCAGGGCTATGCGGTGCTGCGCGCCATGGCGCCTCAGGCAAGCTACCGGCCGATGACGACACAGTTTCTCGCCGGGGCGGATTGCAGCCCCGTGGAACTGCGCTGACCCAGCAACGCAGCGCGCAGATGACGATCCCCGCGGCAGCGCTCAATGGCTGTCGAGGCGCAGCGCCGTCTCGTCGAGGACGCGATGCGTCAGTTCCGCCGGCCGCTCGTAGCGCACGCCGGTAAACATCAGCAAGGCCGCCCCCGATCGGGTGGTCACCACCGTCTTGTCCTGCCGCTGCGGCAAGGCTCCCCGCTGCGGGTGAGCATGCCGCCATGTGTTCATGCAAACAATTTCTGCCATGCTCGTCTCCTCAAAAGGGTTCGAGACGGATGAAGGACAAGAACCGATTTCACCCTGCCCGCAAGGGGCCGGCGCATCCTCCTCAAGAGGCATTCTGCGCCTTTCTCGTCGGGCCCGTGGCAAATTCTGCCACAGGCACCAGCGACTCCAACAACACATGAAACGGCAGGCGGTTTCACCGGGATGACGCGGGACAGGCGACCGGGTTCAAACCGGGTCTCTTGCCGCGCTGCAAGGCTTTTTAAGCCCTCATCCAGGCCCGAACGGCCTTGATTCGTGTCATGCTGTCTGTCGCGGATTGGGCCACAGGCAGGTTAACGACAAGTAAATGCTCATAAACCCCGGCGCACCCGTGAGAACTTGGGGAGAGCGATGTTGCCGGGCTTATCCCAAGGCCGTTTCGCCGCTGCCCTGCCTGTCCTGCCGCGCGATCGTCGGCGTAATCCCCTCATGCGCATCAAAGAGGACGGCACATGTCGGTAAAAATCGCTGACGCGCTTTGATACGGCGGCTGGGGATAAGTCCCGCTCTGCCACACTCCTTCACCAGACATTAACCTCGTTCCGGTAGCGTGTTTTTAACCATGCCGGAATGTGAAGGACGCCGTGCCGCGCCGCCTGTCGGCCGCCCCAGTGCTTCCTTCGGCCGGCATGCCCGCATGAGCGTCTTCGTGGCGGTCCCCGCCACGCCGAACCTTGAAGTCTGTATCTTGTGTAGTGCGTCGGTGGATATGACCGTGGATCGGTATCGTGAACTTGAAAGGCCGCAGGCCATGCGCAGGAAGGATGTGGTGCTCATGGCGACCGTCACGAGTTTCGAGGAACTCGAGCATCCGACACGATCCGAACTGCGCCAATTCGCCGAGCTGTTCCTGCCGCTATTTCACGCCTCCAGCGACGAGGCAAGACGCCAGGCGGTGGCGGCTCTGTCGCAGTCGCGCCATGTGCCGCCGGCCGTTGCCTTTTTCATTTCCAGCCAGCCAATCTCGATTGCCGCCCCCTTCCTCGTCAGTTCCGCCTGCCTCGACGACGAGACGCTGATTGCCATTGCCCGCATGCAGGGGGCAGAACATGCCCGCGCCATCGTGCGGCGCGAAAACCTGTCGCCGATGGTGATCGATGCGCTGGTCGGCATGCGCCATGCCCGCCAGACGGTGGCAGAGATCCAGGACGACCTGACCGGCCAGCTGGCTGCCGGAACGCAGGGAACGCCAGACGCCAGCCTGACCAACGTAAGCCTGACAGATGTAAGCCTGCCGGATGTTGCCCCGCCAGAGCGGACAGCCGAGGAGGCAGAAGCCGAGGCGCGGCGTGAGCGCGAAGAGGTCCTTCGCCAGCAGATCAAGCGCATGGCAGCCCATCTTCACCGCGCCCCGGAGGATCGGCTGGGGCTGCGCACGCTGACCGACGTGCAGGAGGCGCTGCTGGTGCGCTTTGCCCGCGCCCGCGAAGCCGATGGCTTTGCCACCACGCTTGCCGATACGCTGTCGGCCAGCCGCTGGCTTGCCGAACGCATCATGCTCGATCTGTCCGGCCTGCAGCTTGCGACCACGCTGAAGGCGCTCGGCATGCGCGAGCCCGAAGCGCTTGCCGTGCTTCAGCGCTTTTACGAGCCCCTGCAGGAAGAGATCGGCGGCACGCGCCGCAGCCAGATCCTTTGGCAATCGCTGCAGGAAGACGAATGCGCACGGCGCGTGGAAGCCTGGCGCCGCGCCGACCGCCACAGCACGGCGGATCCGGCAACCGGCGCGGAAGATCAGGGCTTTGCCGGCACTGCGCCGGCCAATCGCGGCACGGTCATCCGCACCGAGGCAACGCCCGTCCCCCGCCTGCGCGCGGCGCGCTGATCACGTCCCGTCGATCACCGTCAGCAGATCGCCCAGCGCATCCGTCTCGATTTCCACCAGCCAGAGATCGCTGTCGAAGCGGCGCTCGCGCGCGATTGCCGCATCCACCTCGTCCCGCTCGGCAAGGCTCAAGCGCTTCTCGAAGCGGCGCTCGCCATCCTCCTCGATCATCATCTGCGGCGCCGGGCCATACAGATCCTCGCGGCCGTCGCGGAAACGCAGGCGCACGAAAATGGCGCCGGCCTGATCGGCGCCACGCTGTTCGACGGCGGCAAAGCCGCCTTGAGAAAACACGCGGCGGGTGAGCGCTGCCACAAAGATATCGGATCTCAAACGCATGAGGTTACGCTTTAGAGGCTTTTGAAGGCAAAGGAAATGCCGGCGCCGCCCCCCCGCATCGCGCGCCTCGCGCCTCGGGCAAGCTTCGACCGCTATGGCAGGGAAAGCCGCAGGCTCCGCATCCCGAACCAGGAGGTGACATGGCGAAATTCAAATATGACGAGCATCTGGTCCAGACCAATGTTCCGGCCTTCGACAAGCAGTGGCTGCCGGGCCAGACGCCGCCGAATGCCGGCATCTATCGCTGCAAGAACTGTGGCGACGAGGTTGCCGTGGCAAAAGGTCAGCCGCTGCCGAACAGCCATCACCAGCATACGGTGCTTGGCCCCGTCATCTGGACCATGCTGGTCTTTGCCCAGGAACACCCGAAATAACGCCAGCGCCTTATACCAAGTGTCGCAAAGCCGGCGTCAGAGCGCGCCGATGGATTTCAGCTTGGCCAGCACCGCCTCGGAGGGCTCACCGTCCACCGGTAGGCGGTAATGCTTCTGGAAGTGGCGGATGGCGGCACGGGTCTGCTCGCCGGCCACACCATCGATCGAGACATCCGAATAGGCGATGTTGGAGAGGCCCTGCTGGATCTGCAGCACAAGCTCGGCTTGCGAGCCCATCGAAACCGGCATGGCCTTGAGATCGGCGCTCTCGCGCGCCTTGCTGGCACGGGATGCGGCCGGAATGTCGGCGGGCGGCACGCCAGCCGATTGGGCAAGAGCGGCTTTTGGAGAGGACGGCCGCTGAGATTGGCCAGCCGGTGAAGTGGTGGTTCCTGATCCGGTGCGGGCGACCGGCACCGGCAGATTTCCGGCAGCCCGGATGGCCGCAGCCACCGGATCGGCATCGGCAGGGGCGTGTGCGCCGGCCGATTTTGCAGCCGGGGCCGCAGCCCCGGCGGGCGCCGCATTCGCCACAGCGGGGCGCGGCAGCGGAACGACCGAGGCACCGGCAGCCGGCGTATCGTCGCCGATCACCGTCTGGGACGTCATCGGCGCTGCATGGCCGGACGTCCCGCGTGCGCCTGTCCCGGAAGGATCCGTAGACGGCGATGCCGGGACGCCCGCCACCTCGTCCGTCGGCAGATCCGCTGCCCGCTCGATGCGGAATGTCGTGACGGTTTCGGGCGCTGCGCGCCGCTGCGGCCGGTAGCCGGCAATCGCGTTCGGATCCAGCGGATCGCGCGTGGCGAGGAAGGGGTGGGGATGGTTGCGCGGCTGATACCAGAGCGCATTGGCGGCGATGAAGGAAAAGATCACGAAAAGCGCGGTGCTTCCGCCGAGCGTGCGCGGATAACGCGCGCCAAGCCCTGCCACCCCCGAAAGGGCCCGCAGGACAAGACCCGGCCGCTTGGCCGGCGCCCGTCTGCGTTCAGCCGGTTTTCGCTTTCGCGCGGTCATGCGCCAATCCCTGTCTACCCGTTACGCTGCCCTTTGCCGGTTGGCGCAGGCGTGGCGGAAACTCCAGCGGCTCCACGCTCCGTGGCAGGCCGTCCGGCGCATCCGCACCGTCGAGCGGCCGCTCATCGGCCGGTTTTCCATCGAGTGGAAAGCTCACCGTTACCACAGTTCCCTCGCCAAGGCGACTTTCGATGCGCATCTGTCCACCGTGCAGAGAGACGAGGCCCTTGACCAGCGACAGGCCAAGCCCGGTTCCCTCATAGGCGCGGGCAAGGCTGCCTTCCACCTGCATGAAGGGCTGGCCGAGAAGCTCGATCTTGTCGCTTGCAATACCGATGCCGGTATCGCTGACGATGAGCTTCAGCAGACCCTCTTCCGCAAGCGCATCGATGGTCACGGCGCCGCCGGCCTCGGTAAACTTGATGGCATTGCCGGCCAGATTGATGAGGATCTGCTGCACGGCGCGGCGATCCGCCACCACATCGCCCAGCCCGCGCGCGATGCGGGTGGCAAGCGTGACGCCCTTGGTGCGGGCCTGCAGGTCGAGCATCGCCCGGCAACTTTCCACTGCGTCCGCAATCCGGAACGGCTCGGTCAGCAGCGCATAGCGGCCGGCCTCGATACGGCTCATATCCAGCATGGTGTTGACGACGGAGAGAAGATGCGCGCCCGACTGACGGATCAGCGCCACATATTCCCGCTGACGGTCATTTTCGAGCCGGCCGAAATATTCGCCCGCCAGCACATCGGAAAAGCCGAGAATGGCATTGAGCGGCGTGCGCATTTCATGGCTGACGGCGGCGAGGAAGCGCGATTTCGCCTCATTGGCCGATTGTACCTCGATGGCGCAGGCTTCCACCTCGTCGCGCAGGCACTGCTCTTCGGACATGTCGGTCAGTTGCACCAGAACCTGCTGCAGGCACCCGTCGCTGCCGGCAATTGGCGACAGGTCGAGCCGCACCGCCAGAAACTGCCGGCCGCCGATGGGGCAGATGCCCTGCTCGATGCGCACATCCGCAACGGCAGACGCCTCCCCCTGGCGCAGGCTGTCCAGCGCCTGCAGAACGGTAATGCGATCCGAGACATGCACGAGTTCGGCAAGGACCAGCCCCTGGCGCTCGCTCAGCGCAGAGGGCAGGAGATAGCGGTCGCGGCCGCCGGTGCGCAGAATGCTTCCCTGCGGATCGCAGGCGAAAACAACGCCGGGGCAGGCTTCAAAGACAAGATCAGAGAAGTCAGTCGGCTCGGCGGCCCCATCCGCCGGCTCGCTGCGGCAAAGCCTGGACAGGGCAAGGGCGGCGGCCGAAGCGGAGAGCATGCCGGCCACCACGACGGCCGCCCCGAGCGGCAGCGCAAGGGCTGGACTGACGACAAGGGCGAGCGTCGACGGCACGGCGATGAGGCAGGCAATCCCCGCGCCCGCCACCACGCGCAGTGTCGTCACGTCGGATGCACGCGGTGCATCGCGATCGCCAACCTGCTGCAGCCAGCCGAGCGCCAGATGATCCAGACCCTGGATTGCCCTTGCGCCGATGGAATTGAATACGCGCACGCCTATACCTTACCGCGAACTCTGTAAGGCCCGACCATAGGCGTCATCGACTTAAGGAAACTATAAAAATCCGCGCCCCGCGGGCCCCGAAAGCCGCCAAACCGGCGCTTTGGCTGTTTCGGTACGATGCAGTTTCCAATATGGTTAACAGGGCGTAAGCATTGGAACTTTTTCAGTTTTATCGATCGTGTTAGGTTTTGGAGCAGGCGGCGAAAAGAATCCGATTGTTTTTTGGGACAACTGCCATAAATATGGTGAACATGGATGTGTAAAGTTTGATTGAAATGCCGCTTGAAAGGGTTCGGGCGGCGGATATTTAAAATGCAGATCAAATTGCGATTAAACTTTAGCGGGCGTTGTAACGGCGTGTTTTTCCAATGTTCCTAAGCTTCACGAAAGGGTTCCGGGTGAGACCGGAGGGCTTCTGAAGCGGGCAGGTGAAGGCGGATGTGGTTTCTGATCAAGGGTAGCGTGTTCTTTGCGATGGGTCTGGTGGTGCTGTCTTATTTCAGCACGAACCCGCACATCGCTGCGCCCGACGAGAAGCCGGTTCCGCTGACCGACACGCTGTCTGCGTTAACCGATGCCTATCACTATGTCAGCGCGCTCTGCGTCCAGAAGCCGGATGTCTGCGAAAAAGGTGCCGAAACCTTCACCGCTCTCGGCTACCGCGCCAAGGAAGGCGCCCGCGTTGCCTTTGAATTGCTCGACAGCCAGTTCTCCAGCGGCGAGACCGCCAAGCCCGATGCCCGCGGCCAGGCCGTTCGCCAGCCCATGCCCGACAAACTGGTGAGCAACCAGAGTTTTGGCCAGGCGGCCGCGACCGGCGATGGCCTGTTGACCGGTTCCGTGCCGGTGCCGCTGAAGCGCCCGCTGCACTAAGGAACGCGCGTCGCCCATATCGCGCCCTTCGGCGCAGCTTTCCTCTTTTTCATTTCCGTCTCAGGCTTTGGTGCCTATATGAACGTCAAACCCAAGACCGCGCAGCCATCCTGCGGCGACGCCTTCCACTTGGGACCGTGACGTGACTGAGGCCCGTTCCGCCCGATGCGGCGTGAAGGGGTGCGCCCAAAGCTGGAGCCTTGCATGACGACCGCTTCCCTTCCTGGCATCGACCAGATCATCGACGATTTCGCCTATCTGGAGGAATGGGAAGACCGCTATCGCTATGTGATCGAGCTCGGCAAGGCGCTGCCGGACTTGTCCGAGGACAAGCGGACGGCGCAGAACAAGGTGAACGGCTGCGCAAGCCAGGTCTGGCTCGTATCCCATCGCGGCGAAGGCGAGGATCCCATTCTGACTTTCGAGGGCGATTCGGACGCCCATATCGTGCGCGGTCTGGTGGCCATCGTGCTGGCCGCCTATTCCGGCAAGCATGCCTCCGAGATCGCCGAGCATGACGTCATCGACACGTTCAACCGCATCGGGCTCGTGGAAAACCTGTCGGCGCAGCGGGCGAACGGACTGCGTTCGATGGTGAAGCGCATTCGCGACGAAGCCCGGCTGGCAGCGGCCGCCTGATAGTGGAATGCGGCCGGTGCGCGCCCTTCCGCCCCGGCCCTCCCGACCTTCGACACCTCTTCCACCGCCTTCATCCCACTCGCCCTCACGCGGCCCGTCACGCTCCTGCCGTCAAAGCTGCGGGCGAAAACCGTCCGCACCCCAGCTGCGGGTGCCGGTCCGCACCGGTGGCGGCGCATAATGGCGCGCAAGCGCCAGAAGTGCGGTGCGCAGCATCAGCTTTGCCGAGCGCACCGGCCAGCCGCGCTCCCGCTCCACCAGTTCCAGCCCTTTTTCGAAGCAGCAGATATCGAGCGCCACGCCGGCAAGCTCCGGCCCCATGGCATCGATGGCGCGGTTGACGCGCGCCCTTGCCGCCATGGCGCTTTCGGCAAGCTCCACCTTGCCCCCTGCCCCGCCCTTGCCGCGCACCGACAGCCGCGGCTCCCAGCGGGCGGTGATGCCGGGCTGCAGATGGCCGCGGTCGAAATCGCGCGCCAGCCGCTCGCCGGCGGCGATAGCATCGGCGCTCAGAAACGGCGCGCCGTCGCGGTCCTTCAGACGAACAAGCGCTGACAGCGGCGATTCCAGGCGGTTGCGCCGCACGGTTTCGCGCCGCCCGTCGTCCAGCGCCACCGTGTCGGGAACGATATCGCGGTGCTGGTCGCCATAGAGATTTTTGGCTGTTTCGGAAGAGATGTCCGCCGTCAGGCTTTTGGGCGGGCGTCCGCTCACGGCCCTGCTGCGGGACGTCCCGGCAGAGTGTTTCCCCGTGGCATGCGCCGCGGTCGTCTGGTCCGCGCCGGGATAGCCCGGATCACCGAGATGCCGGCGCAGATAGGTCAGGGTTTCGGGGCGGCGGAGAAGTTCCGTGCCCCGCCGCTCGGCAAGACCTGCCGTCACCGCCGCCTCGATCAGCCGCGCGGGATGCCTGTGACGGACATCGCCGCGCGAGAGGATCACCTCCGCTGTCCCTTCGCCCGCCTCGATCCTGCAGGTGCCGCGCGAGACCTGGCGCAGGAGGCGCAACAGCGGGCGGCTCGGCTGCAAAAGCCCGCTTTCGGGCGCGTCTCCTCGCCTAGTCATGCCGCGGCACCTCGCTCAACCCGAACATGGCGTTCGCGATCCGCTCGATGGTGGCGACGAAATCGTCGAAGGCGGCATTTTCACGCCGCTCCTCCACCACGGCGCAGGCATGGCCGACGGTGGTGCGATCGCGCCCGAAGGCCTCGCCGATCTCGCTCTGCGGGATGCCGAGCGACACATGGCAGACATACATCGAGATCTGGCGGATATGGATGAGCGCGCGGCGACGGTCGCGCCGCATCTGCGGGCGGTCGCCCATCAGCATCAGCACCTCGCCGACGAGGTGGCGCACGACGCCGCAGGCCCGCTGCGGCGGCATGGCAGAGGGCACGGCAAGCGGCACCGGATCCGAGAGGCCAGTCGCATCGCTTTCTGCGCGCGCCTGGCCGGCAAGATCAGACACCGGCCCCTCATCGGGGATGGCAAAAGCCGCACCGCCATGGGGAACGGGCGGGCCAGGGCGGGGGGAGACAAAGGCCTCCGATTTTGCTTCAAGAGACATGAACAACTCCTTTGATAGGAATTAATTCATACACCCTATGCACAGAGCGGGGATGAACGAAAGCCCTGCTCTGAAATTTCCCATTGTTTTTCGTGAACTATTTCGTCCGGCGCGTGAAAAGTATGGGATTATTTTCCTCACCCTCGCAAGCCACCTCCGCGATCGCCGCTCTTCTCCCTCTCGTCCGGATCAGTAGGCACAGGGCCCGCCGTGGGGGCGCGGGACCGCACGGTCAAGCCGTTGGCGGCCCTCGGCCATCAATCGAACGTGAGGCGCAACGGAGCGGGAACGGGCACTGCCCAAGGGATCGGCAGGCACGACAAAGGGACGAGCGGGCTGGACGCGGCAGATGTATCAACCGTTCGATGCCGGCCGCTTCCGCCGTTGCGGCAAGGGCGCTGGTGCGCAAAGACAATGAGGTAGAACGAGCCGTCGTCAGGACAACGACCAGCGAGCGGAGCATGCTGACCTGCGGTGTACACGACCGTGCCGCCCGCCTTCACTGCTGGACCGACTTCGCCAAAAATCTCGCCGGCCAGTTTGCCTGGTCCGGGCGCGCGACGTGCGAAAAATCTCGCATGCGGCGGAAGAGAACCGTGTGCTGGCTTCAGAGCCAGCACCGGCGATTGTCAAAAACAGCGCGGTTATTGGGCGCTGTTTACTGGCACGACTTACTTGGCGCGCTTGCGGCGCTGGCCGAGGCCCATTTCCTTGGCAAGGCGCGAACGGGCTTCGGCATAGGCCGGTGCCACCATCGGATAGTCGGACGGCAGGCCCCACTTTTCGCGATATTCTTCGGGCGTCATGTTGTAATGGGTCATCAGGTGGCGCTTCAGCGACTTGAACTTCTGGCCGTCTTCCAGGCAGATCAGGTAGTCGTCTTCGATCGACTTGCGGATCGGCACGGGCGGCTTCGGCTTTTCGACGGTGGCGGGAACCGCAACCGGCGATGCCGTATTGTTCAATGCGCCATGAACGTCCGAGATCAGGCCGGCCAGATCGCCGACCGGTACAACGTGGTTGCTGACATAAGCAGCAACAATATCGGCGGTCAGTTCAACGAGAAGATCCGACGCCTTGCCTGCAATTGATTCTGTCATGTGTTATCTCCTGTTCGTTCCACTGGAGTTGTATCACCTTGATACACAAACTCCGTAGAGCGACGCTGGAAAGGCCTGAACCGCGTTCCGTTCTTCCCGCAGGAAGCGGGATCCACCCCTAGATCCCGACTGATACGGCCGTTCTTACCAACGTTTTCGGCAATATCGACCTTTTGAAGGCCTCGTCTTTGCTTCAGACCATCGCGCAGGATGCCAATTCCGCAGAGAGAGGCACGGCGAATGTCATCGATATTCGTGCTCTACTGACATGCGATTAACATTGTTTGCCGCAAAGTCCAAATACAATCTTCGAATATTTGCTCTATTGTGGAGATGAGCGGGCGTTCTCCACACTTACTGATTGATTATCGGACAGGAGCGGGAGGGAACAAGTAATTGTGTCAGGACCCCCGATAATCAAGGGGAGCCATTCCTCAGTTCATCGATCACCGTCGAGGAATGCAGCGGATAGCCCACGTGATGGGCGGCGCGGGCGAGCAGATGGGCCGATATCGGGGCTGTCAGGATGAAGAAGACGAAGCCGGCCAAGGCTCTGACAAATATGGATATATCGCCTGAATGAACGCCAACGGCAATCAGCAACAGCCCCGAAGCGACGGTTCCCGCCTTCGAAGCGGCATGCATGCGCGAAAAGACGTCGGGCAGCCGCAAAAGCCCGATGGAGGCAACAAGCGCAAACAAACCGCCAGTAATAATCAAAAGGACTGTCAGAAAGGTAAAGAACCAGCTTATCATCTGTGATCCTGTATCGTTTTGACGCGATCCGGCGCCGGAGAACCGGCCGATCCGCCGTCGAGCGGGCGGCCGTGCGCCTCTCCCTCCTCGTCGGCGGTGCGGCGCGACAGGATAAAGCGGGCAAAGGCGACTGTCGCCAGGAAGCCAACAAGGCCAAGGGCTATTGCAACATCGATATAAAGCACGAAGCCGGTCTTGATGGCGATGAGCGCAATGAAGCCGATGGCGATCCCCACCAGCATGTCGAGCGCCACCACCCGGTCGGCGAGCGTCGGGCCGCGCACCACGCGCGCCACGGTAAAGAGGAAGGACAGCGCCAGCAGGCCGTTGGCGACAAAGATGGCGGCGGTCAGCAGACCCTGTTCGGTCATCAGCGGAAGGCCTCCATGATCTTGGCCTCGAAGCCGTCGCGAATGTCGCGCCTGGTGCCTTCGACATCGGAGCAGTCGAGCGCGTGCACATAGAGAAAACGGCGATCGGACGAGACATCGACCGACAGCGTGCCGGGCGTCAGCGTGATGAGATTGGCAAGAAGCGTAATCTCGAAATCGCGGTCCACCGTCAGCGGATAGGCAAAGATGCCGGGCTTCACGTCAAGCTTTGGCCGCGTGACGAGCACGGCGACCTTCCAGGCCGACAGCGCCAGTTCCTTGAGGAAGAGAATGAGCAATGAGACGATGCGCCGGATGCGCTTCAGATAGCTGACGCCCTGTGCCTGCTCGCGGATGAGGCCGATGGATAGCGCGGCGATGAGGAAGCCGAAGGCGAAATTGAGCAGCGTCGCGCTGCCGCTCACCGCCACCCAGACCACAGCAAAGACAACATTCATGGTAAAGGCGGTCATGGGCGCCCTCCTGCGGGAAAGACCGAGCCGATATAGGCGGCCGGTTCCATGAGCCCGATCGCCGCCGTCTGCGACAAGGACATCGGCGCTTCGGGAAACAGGCCGAACAGGGTGATGATCACGGTGAGGCCGACAAGCGGCCCGAAGGAGAGCCAGCCGGCGCTACCGCCCGGGCGATCCGGCCCGGCCGCCGCCGCCGGCATTTTCCCCTCAGCCTGCGCCGGGGCCGGTCGCCAGTAGGCGATGAGAAACACGCGCCCCAGCGCGACCGTCGACAGGAAGCCGGACACGAGAATGCCGGCCGCCAGCCACCAGGCGCCGATATCGATCGAGGCCTTCACCAGCATGATCTTCGGCCAGAGCCCGGAAAACGGCGGCAGACCGGCAACCGCCAGCATCAGCGCCAGCGAGACGAAGGCAAAGCCCGGCGCGCGCTGATAAAGCCCGCCAAGCGACGAGAGGGTAAACTGGCCGGAGAGCGCCGCAGCGCGGCCGACGGCTAGATAAAGCGCGGTCATGGCGAGGATCGAATGCAGCGCATAGAGCACGGCACCGGCCAGCCCGGACACGGTGCCCGTCGCAATGCCGGCCAGCATGTTGCCGATGCCCAGAATGACGGCATAGCCGGCGAGCTGGCGCAGATCGTTCTGCGCCAGCATGCCAAGGCTTGCCAGCACCATGGTCAGAAACGCCACCACGCCGATCACGAAGCTCCAGGCCTCATGCTGCACCGGAAACAGCATGATCATCACCCGCATCAGCGCATAGATGCCGACCTTGGTCAAAAGTCCGCCGAACAGCGCAGACACTGTGATACGCGGCGTGTGATAGGAGGCCGGCAGCCAGAAATTGACCGGAAAGGCGGCCGCCTTCATGGCAAAGGCCAGAAGAAACAGCCCGGCAAGCGTCATCAGCGGCGCGCCGGACATCTCCCGCGCCCGCACCGCAAGATCTGCCATGTTGAGCGTGCCGAAGATCGCATAGGTATAGCCGACGGCAATCAGGAAGAAGGTCGTGCCGAGCAGGTTGAGCACGGCATATTTCAGCGCCCCATCGATCTGTTCGCGCTCCGATCCCAGGATCAGGAGACCGAAGGAGGAGATCAGCAGAACCTCGAACCAGACATAGAGGTTGAACAGATCGCCCGTCAGGAAGGCGCCGGAGACACCCGCCATCAACAGCATCAGGAAGGGAAAGAAGCCGTAGCGACGTCCCGTCTCGCTGATGTCGGAGAGGGCAGCGATGCCCGCGGCAAGGGCGGCCATGGCCGAGACGAGCGCCAGCAGTGCCCCGAACACATCCACGGTAAAGGCAATGCCGAAGGGCGGCAGCCAGCGGCCCATCACCATTGTGATCGGTCCCTCCACCGCGACCTTCCACAACAGAAGCGCATCCAGCACCACCAGCGCCGCAAGGCCCGGCACGGCCACCAGCCCGTGCAGGCGGGTGGCGTGGCGCATCATCATCAGCACGGCGCCGAGCGTAATCATCAGCACCGGCGGCAGAATGACCAGCCAGTTGCCGAGCGGCGGCGGCGTCAGGACGAAGGCGAGAGACAGGTCGACGGGCGTCGAAGGCGTGGCAGCCATGGGTGTGTGAAAACCTCCTCAGTAGCCGATGGGCGGCATGGGTTCATCCTTCGGCTCGGCCAGCCGCATCTCGTCGGTATTGTCGGTGCCAAGCTCCTGATAGGCGCGGTAGGTCAGCACCAGCAGGAAGGCAAAGAAGGAAAACGAGATGACGATGGCCGTCAGGATGAGCGCCTGCGGCAGCGGATTGGCGGCACCGGCCGGCAGCGTCTCCATGCCCGCCCCGATGATCGGCGGCACTTCGCGCGTCAGCCGCCCGCCGGTAAACAGCAGAAGGTTGACGGCATTGCCTAGAATGGCGATGCCGAGCAGCATGCGCACCGAATGTTTGGACAACATCAGATAGATGGCGGCGGAAAAGAAGGTGCCGACCAGGATGGCGAGCGGAAACTCCATCAATCGCTCTCCTTTTCTTCAAGCGCCAGCGCAATCGAGGTGATGGCGCCGACCACGACGAGATAAACCCCGATATCGAAGGACATAACGCTCGACAGCGCGATTTCGACGCCGAACAGATGCGGTGTGATCCAAAGGCCCGTCATGAAGGGCACGCCGGCAAGGATCGACAGCAGGCCCGACAGGGTCGAGACGAAAAGCCCGAAGCCGGCAACCGCCATCGGATGAAACCAGAGGGCCCGGCGCACGGCGGCCACGCCATAGGCAATCCCGTAGATGGCAAAGGCAGAGGCGGCGATCAGCCCGCCGATAAAGCCGCCGCCCGGCTCGTTATGGCCGCGCAACAGCACGAAGACGGAAAAGACCAGCATCAGGGCGGTGAGAAATGGCGCGATGGTGCGAAAGATCAGCGTGTTCATCAGCGTCCTCCCGCCTGCCCGGCCGGCTCTGGTCTATGGTCCGGTTCATGGGCATCCGGATCGTTGTCGGCCGGCTTCTGTGCACCGACGCGCACACGGATGAGCGCCAGGATGGCAAGTCCCGTCACCATGACCACGGCGATCTCGCCCAGCGTATCCGTGCCGCGGAAATCGACGATGATGACGTTGACCACATTGGCGCCGTGGGCGATCACCTTCGAATAGGTGTTGAAGAAATCGGTGAGCGCCGTGTTGAAGACGCCCTCGACGGATTTCATCAGGAGAAGCATGAAGCCCAGCCCGCAGGCAATGGCGATCGCTGCATCCCATAGCATCTGGCCGATCGGCCGGTGATCCGACGGCAGGAGACGAAGCCGCGTCATAGCAAGCGCCAGAATGACGACCGACAGCGTCTCCACCATGAACTGCGTGAACGACAGGTCCGGCGCGCCAAACAGCAGGAAGATGACGGCCACGGCAAAACCCTGGATGCCGAGCGAGACGATGGCCGTCAGCCGGTTGCTGGCGCGCAGCACCGCGACAAGCCCGATCAGCGCAATCGCCAGGAAAGCCCATTCCTGCACCATCATGTCGCCCGGCCAGGAGGGCATGGCCGGCAGTTCGCCATAAAGCACCGGTGGCACGAGAAGGGTGAGCGCCAGAAGCAGGAAGGTCGCCGTCACATAGATCTCGAGGCGTCCGGGCTGGACAAAGCGCGTCACCTTGACCGAAAGCTTCACCAGGCCCGCGATGGCCGCATCGAAACCACGGTCCGGCCCCGGCCCCAGCGCATCGATGAAACGCACCATCAGGGCGCGGATGCGGGCAAGCTGCAGATAGACGACAAGGCCGAAGGCAACCGTCACCAGCGACAGCGCAAGGGCTGCCCCCCAATGCGGAATGGTCGAGATCGTCACTTCGACCGGCACGCCCTTGACGGCGCTTGCCATGGGCGAAGAGACGAAGCGGTGCGCAAAGCTTGAAAAGACGCCCGCCAGCAGGCCGAGGGCGGAAAGCACCAGCGGCCCGATCCACAGGAGCGCCGGCCCCTCATGGGCGTGCTTCGGGGTTTCGCGCTTTTTGCCGATGAAGGGTTTCAGGCCGACGGCAAAGGCGAGCGCAAACATCAGCCCGTTGCCGATGACGGCAACCGTGGTGAAGAGGATGGAGCGCAGGTCGCCGGCATAGAGCGCATGATAGATTTCTTCCTTGGCAAGGAAGCCGAAGAACAGCGGCAGTCCGCCCATCGACAGCGCTGCCAGAACGGCCGCCACGAAAGTGATCGGCATGGCCTTCGCAAGTCCCGACAATCTGGTCGCGTCGCGCGTGCCGGTCTCGTGATCGATGAGGCCCGCCACCATGAACAGCGCACCCTTGAAGAGAGAATGCGCCACCAGATAGAGCACGGCGGCTGCAATGGCATGTTCGGAATCAAAGCCGGTCAGCATCACCAGAAGCCCGAGCGAGGCCATGGTCGTATAGGCGAGCATCAGCTTCAGATCGGTTTGGCGAAGCCCGAGAAACGTTCCGACGATCAGCGTCACGCCGCCGAAGAAGGGCAGAAGGATTTCCCAGGCGGGCGTGCCCCCGAGCGTCGGGTTGAGCCGCATCAGGAGATAGACGCCGGCCTTCACCATGGTCGCCGAATGCAGATAGGCAGACACGGGCGTCGGCGCTTCCATGGCGTTCGGCAGCCAGAAATGGAAGGGAAACTGCGCCGACTTGGTAAAACAGCCGCCGAGCACCAGCAGAAGGGCTGCCAGATAGAACGGGCTCTGGCTGACCACATCGCCCTGGTGGACGATGAGCGACAGCTGCGTGACGCCGGTGATGTTCCACAAAAAGATGAGGCCGGCGAGCAGGCAAAGCCCGCCGCCGCCGGTCACCACCAGCGCCTGAAGCGCCGAACGGCGTGCTGCTTCGCGTGTGTGATCAAAGCCGATCAGCAGGAAGGAGGTGATCGAGGTCAGCTCCCAGTAGACGAAGAGCATCAGGAAACTGTCGGAGACGACGACGCCCAGCATGGCGCCCATGAAGAGCAGGATAAAGGCGAAGAACCGGCCCTGCTGCGGATGACCCTTCAGGTAACCGCCGGAATACAGCACGATCAGCGTGCCGATGCCGGTGATGAGCAGCGCAAAAGTGAGCGACAGGCCGTCGATGAACCAGGAAAACGACAGGTTGAAGCTCGGAACCCAGGCATAGCCGCCCGTCACCACCTCGCCTGCGGCAATTTCGGGAAGGTATCCGGTGAAATAGGCGAAGGAGACGGCCGGCGCCAGCGCCAGAACCCAGGCGGCATTCGCGCCGAGCGCGCGCGTCAGAAAAGGAGCAGCCAGCGCCGCGACGAATGGCAGAAACAGACAGACCATGGTCATTGCGGCGATATCGGCCTCCTGTCGGCACGCGGCATCATGCTTTCAATCTCCGCAACCGGGCAGCGAGAGGCAACCGGACCGAGACAGCGTGGCCCTACTTAAGCCAAGGGTTTGCCAGCCTCAACGCTTGTTCGATGAAAAACGACGGAAACACCACCTTTTTGATCGATCCGTGAACGCCTATATCAAGACAAACAGGAGTGACCGATGACAGACATCAACACAACCAAGGTTGAAAAGAGCGATGCGGAGTGGCGCGAACAGTTGACGCCCGAGCAATACCGCATCCTGCGTCAACAGGGCACGGAGCGAGCCTTTACGGGTCCTTACTGGAACAGCAAGGACAAGGGTCTTTACCGCTGCGCCGGCTGCGACGCGCCGCTGTTCATTTCCGATACGAAGTTCGATTCCGGCTGCGGCTGGCCAAGCTATTTTGCGCCGGTGACACCCGATGCGGTGGTGGAACTGAAGGACATGAGCCACGGCATGGTGCGCACCGAAATCCGCTGCGCCACCTGCGACGGCCATCTCGGCCACGTCTTCCCGGACGGCCCGAAACCGACCGGCCTGCGCTACTGCATCAACGGCCATTCGATGGTGTTCGAGCCGGTGTGAAGTGGCGGCTCACTCGCCTTCGCCAAACAGCATGCGGTCAATGTCACGGGCCGCATGCAGCACATGGATGATCTCGATGCGATCGGCCAACACCCGGTAGAAGATCAGATAATTGCTGTGCGGCACGCGGCGAATGCCGCTTGCCGAATAGCGCCTGACTTCGGCAAAGCGAAAAGGCATCGTGGCGAGGCTTTCCGCAAGATCGATCAGTTCTTCGACGAAGCTCGTCGCACGGCCCGGATTTTCGTGAGCAATCGCCTGCCAGATTGTCTCCAGATCGTCTCTGGCACGATCTGAAAAGACGACCGTCATCGGGTTGTCCGGGTGACCGCGCTCTGGCGCCGTTTCGCGCGAAAATGGGCCCGCATATCCGCAGACGCGGTGACGCGTCCGGCTTCTGCGTCGGAAATCCCCTCCGCGATGGCAGCATCAAGCTCTGAAAGACGTTTCTCCTGCATCTCCAGCAACCGGACGCCCTCCTGAAGCGCTTCGTCGCGCGAGCGAAACCGCCCTTCCCTGACGAGGGAGGCTACAAAGTCTTCCAGCGGTGGACCAAGATCTGCCTTGATGCTCATCTGAAGCTCCTCAGAGCGCCTGACGTCGTTTTTGACGCGCAAAGGTCGGTCCGATATTCTCACTCACGCATCGTGCTTTCAAAATCGATTGGATTTTCGCGCCGATCCGCTGGGAGCAAGCGTAACACCAAAGGCAATAGCGTCAAAGCGCTCGTGCACCGCGCTGTGCACCCCGTCAATGAAACTACGGGACGCCTCGTCCCCCTGATCAGCCCAGTCGCTTCTCCATGCAGGTCAGATCGAGCCAGCGGCCGAACTTGGTGCCCACTTCGAAAAACGTGCCGGTGGTGCGAAAGCCGAGGCTTTCGTGGAGCCTGATGGAGGCGTGGTTTTCTGCCTCGATGCAGGCCACCATCACATGGATTTGGCGCTCCGTGGCGCGCACGATCAGCGCCTGCATCAGCTGCCGGCCAAGGCCGAGGCCCCGGTGATCCTTCTCGACATAGATGGAATGCTCCACCGTATGGCGAAAGCCTTCGAAGGCCCGCCAGTCGCCATAGGAGGCGTAACCGCCAATCACCCCGTCCACCTCTGCCACCAGAACCGGAAAGCCGCGCGCCATGCGCGCCGCATACCAGTCGCGCCGGTTGTCCAAATCGACAAGCGTGTCGTTCCAGATCGCCGTCGTGTTGGCGACTGCATCATTGTAGATGTCGCGGATCGCGTCGAGATCTGCCGGGGTCGCGTCGCGGATGAGAAGGTCGGCCGCCATGGGGTGTCCACTATCGTTTACGGATCGTCTCCCATAGCAGACGATCCGCCCGCGCGTCCAGCGGCGTGCGGCAGAACCGCTCCGGTCAGATGGTGGGAGACGGCAGGCTGAAGCAGGTGATGACGGCCGAATAATGCACGGCGGCGGCAGCGATGACGAAGGCATGCCAGATGGCGTTCTGGAAGCGCAGCCGTTCCCAGACGTGGAAAATCACGCCGAGCGAATAGATGATGCCGCCCGCCACGATCAGCCACAGCGTGATCGACGGCAGCAGTTCCGACAAGGGGGAGATCACCACCACGCCGCTCCAGCCCATGCCGAGATAGAGCAGGATCGTCAGCCGGTCGAAGCGGCCGGGAAAGACGCATTTGATCGTGATGCCGAACAGCGCCACCGCCCAGACGAAGATCAGCATGAAGAAGACCAGCGGATCGGACGAACCACGCTCGAGAAAGGGCGTGTAGGTGGCCGCGATCAGCACGAAGATCGCCGAATGATCGAAGCGCCGCAGCAGCCATTTGGTGCGCGAATGCGGCCAGATATTATAGGTAAACGACACGGAGAGGCACAGGACGAGGCCGATCCCGTAGGTCCAGGCGGCAAACAGCTCGCCATGGCTCGACCAGACGGTCGCATAGAAGATGAGCGCCGTTGCACCGATCAGCGCCAGCACGATGCCGATGCCGTGGACAACGCCATCGGCAACGATCTCGTGAAAATCATAGGTCCGTCCGAATCGCAACAGGTCGCTCATGAATGCCAGGTCTCCTTGCCCCCACCATGAAGGTCGGGGGCCAAAGACGCAACCGGCGCGGCGCGACCGGCGCCATCACATTCGGTAATCAGCGTTTACGACACTTCAACAGACCGTGAGGTTTCTTTCAGGCTGTCTTCATAATGCCGTCATGAAGGGTCTGCCGTTCAGCGCTCCACCAGCACCGAGCAGCGGGCATGGCGCACGACACGGTCGGCCGTTGCCCCGATCAGGTAGTTGGAAAAATCTGGCACATGCGAGGCGAGCATGATCAGATCGGCGTCGTTGGCGGATGCGGCGGCAAGGATTTCATGGGCGGGCGCGCCCTGCCGTATCTCGACCTGTGCCTTCAGACCGAATTTGTCACGCAGGGCCGTCAGCTTTGCCTGGCCATCGGCCCGCGCCTGTCCCATCAGATCGGCAGGAATGTCGATGCTGAGATAGCCGGGCACCTCCTCCACCACATTGACGAGCGTGATCTTGCCGCCCGCATCGACCAGCGTCGCCGCCTTGACGATCAGCCGCTCGGCCTTTTCCAGTTGCGCGACATCGACGGCAATGAGGATGGATTGGTACATGGTTCGCTCCCTTGACTGTATGCCGGGATCTTGCGCGCCTTGCATGCCTGCGCCTTGAGCCAAGTCAAACATCGGGAAACGTCCCCGCGAAGACCGTTCTCTATTGCTGAACGATTCGTCTTCCACTCGGGATCTTCCGTGAACGACGGTGAGCAGGCATAGTGAAGGCTGACCCTCTCTCGAGTGAGACCTGCCGCATGACCGAGACCGCCGCTGCCAAAGCCTTTGCCCTCACCCGCCCTGCCCATGTCGGCACGGCCCATCTGCAGGTGACGGATCTCGACCGCACGGCCGCCTTCTATCGCCAGATCATCGGCCTGTCGGTGCTGGAGGAAGCCCCAAGCGGCACGGTGCTCGGCGTGGATGGCACGCCGCTCCTGACGCTGTCGACGGGCAAGGACGTCGCGCGCGCCCCGCGCAACGCCGCCGGCCTGTTCCACACCGCCTTCCTCGTGCCGGACCGGGCCGAGCTCGGCGCATGGCTTGCCCATGCGGTGCATCACGGCGTGCGCCTCGACGGCGCCTCCGATCATCTGGTGAGCGAAGCGATCTACCTGTCGGACCCGGAAGGCAACGGCATCGAGATCTACCGCGACCGCGCGCCGCTCGAATGGTCCTACCAGCAGGACGGCACGGTGACCATGGCGACCAACCGGCTCGACCTGCAGGCGCTCTACGACGGCGCCCGCAAGGAGGGCTGGGCCGGCATGGCGGCGGGCACCGCCATCGGCCATATCCATCTGCAGGTGGGCGCCATTCCGGAAGCCGACGCCTTTTACCGCGACGTGCTGGGACTGAAGATCATGGCGCGATATCCGGGCGCCAGCTTCTTTGCAACCGGCGGCTACCACCACCATGTCGCGGCCAATATCTGGAACAGCCGCGGCGCCGGTACCCGGCAGAAGACGATGAGCGGCCTTGCCGGCTACACGCTGAAATTCGAAGACAAGGCAGCGCTTGAAACAGCCCGCCAGGCGCTCGAAAAGCTGGAGATTGCCACCAGCCGCAGCGCCGAAGGCCTCTCGCTCGTCGATCCCTGGGGGATCGGTCTCACGCTTGCCGCCTGAACCTTTCGCAGCCTCTGGAACCGCTGCAACCCTCGCGCGTTGAGGGCGCGCAAGAGGGATCCCGAACATGGCAACCATAGCGGCCCGACAGGGCAGGCAGAACGTCAAGAGCAAGCGGCGCACGATCGAGCACGAAGGTGCGCGCCAGGACGAAATCGCCGGATACAGTAGCGACACCACCGAATTCATGCCGCTTGGCCGCGATGCGCTGGAAGTGGCCAAGGCCTGGGCGGTGATCGGTATTTTCCTCGTCATCGGCTTTTCCGTCATCCACCAGTTGTCGCTGGTGATGAAGCCGGTGGCGCTTGCCATCGTCATCGGCATGATCCTCGGCATGGTGGCGGACCGCATGGGCGAGTTCGGCATTCCCCGTTTCGGCATTGCCCTTATCCTGTCGACGCTGGTCATGGCCTGCCTGTTTTTCCTCGCCAATGCACTGGCCGAGCCGGTCGGCACACTGATCCAGGACGGGCCGCGCGTCGTGCAGGAAACCCTGGATCGCGTGACACCCTTCCTGGAGCGTCATCACTGGCTGAACATCACGCCGGCAAGCTTCAACAGCGGCCCGATGTCGATGGACAAATTCCTCGAAAACAGCGGCAATGTGCTGAGCGTGCTGTCGGCCAACCTGACGCCGGCGATCGTGCAGGGGTTGATCTTCTTTGCCGCCCTGCTGCTCTTCCTCTATGGACGCCTGCGCCTGCGCCGCACCATCATCATGGCCTTCCCGACGCGCCGCCAGCGCCTGCTCGCCATCCGCATCTTCAATGCGGTGGAAGAAGTGCTCGGCTATTATTTTGCCACCGCCAGCATGATGTATCTCGGGCTTGGCGTGGTCATGACGCTGATTGCCTATGCGGGCGGGCTTGCCATGCCGCTGCTCTGGGGCGTCTTTGCCTTCCTGTCGAGCTTCATCCCGTTTCTCGGCATTACCGTGATGACGCTGTCGGTTGCGATTGCGGGCATCATCACCCATGACACGCTGATCATTGGGCTTCTGCCGGCAGCCATATTCTTCCTCGTCCACCTGGTGATGGAAAACCTGCTGTTTCCGGCCGTCATGGGCCGCCAATGGGAAATCAACCCCTTCGTGGTCTTCGTCGGCATCCTGTTCTGGACCTGGATGTGGGGGGCGGTCGGCGCGATGCTCGCCCTTCCCATCCTGCTCATCATGATGACCATGTTCAACGAGCTGTTTCCCGACCGCAAGACCGTGCCGCAACTGCCGGCCTGAGACGACAAATCTCTCGACGACAAAGCCCGGCGATCCAGATGGACCGCCGGGCTTTCGTTTTGCGTGCCCCTGCCTGAGGCGGCAGAGCTCAGTCGTAGAGATAATATTCCGGCCACTGGTCGCGCGGAATTTTCGAGCCCACCTTGTAGTCGAAGGTGGTAATCGCCAGGCCATCATTGGCCGTCTGGCACTTGTATTTCAGGCGATACCAGTCGCCGCCGCTGCGAAACACCGCACCGGGCGCGCGGATCAGGTCACCTTTTTCGATCGTGTCGCCAAACGTGTAGGCGATCACCTTGTCGGGCTTGAAGCCGGCTTCCTCCTTGGCGATGCGGTTCATCGCTTCGATATCGCACCGCTGCTCGCGCCGCTCCTCCGGCGTCAGGGCATCGAGCTGACGGGCAATGCGGCTGTCGATGGCATGGGCTGGAAGGGCGGCAAAAGATGCGATCGTCAGGAGGACGATCCTTGCGGTCATTGTCATGGCATTCTCATCCAATAGAGGTCGGACGCGGGGGAAACTAGGAAAGCGATGGCCGCTTGACCACCCACCGGAGCGAGAATTCCCGCCTTGACACCCGCTTTGCACCGGAAACTGCAAGAGGTCCGGCAGAGCCCGCTTACGGCGCGCCGCCAGCTCGGACAGCCGGACGACACGTCTTATTTCAGCCGAATGGAATACAAAGACGGCCATATTGAGATCACCGGTTGTGCCTCTATATGCCGCCGCTCCTGCCTTTGCACACAACCGCCCGGCTGCCGTTCAGGCCGGGTCATGCCCTTCTCGCGGGGAGCTTTCCCTGCTGCATATTCGTGGCCAGACCTATGACAGTTCATATTCCGGACCTTCCCTCGCGCCCGCTGCGGCTCAGCCGCAGCGCCGTTTCCATCCCCCTTGCCAGCTATTTCGCGACGCCCGTCCTCATCGTACTCATCGTCTTCATGGTGGTGAGCGAAGGCCCCGGCCTGCTGCGCGATTACGAGATCAGCCGTAATCCTGTCGTCGTCGAGAATGCAACCATCGTCGACGGCAAATGCACCACGCGGAAGGCGGTCTTCACCACCTGCAAGGCGGGCCTTGTCTATGACCGGGACGGGAAGCGTCAAGAAAGCGATGTGGAGATCATGTTCGTCGATCTCCATTCCGGCGATTACGAGACGGAGGTGGTGGTCTCTGGCGACAATCCGGCGCTGGCCACCTTGAGCCTTGGTCTCGACAAGCTGGCAAACCGCGCCATCAGCTTTGCGATCCTGCTGTTCCTGCTGGTGTTCGGCATCATCGCGCTTGTGCTGCAGGCGTTGCGCGCAGCCGCGACACGTCGGCGCATAGCCACGCCGGCTCTGCTTACGCCCATTCCGGTGCTCCTCACCTCCGTACAGCGCAAGAACGGCCGCTTTGCCGTGGCCTATGCCGACCGGCTGGCGGCGGACAAGACCGGCCGGGTCGCCAACACCCGGTTCGCGCGGGGCGAGGAACCGCTGATCATCGGCGAGGAAGGCAACACGCCGGTGGCGCTTGCCGTGCGCCATCCGGCAGCGCCGCTTCCCGTTCTCCTCGACAGCGACCTCAAGCGCATCGACCTCACGGACCAGGAGCGTCGCGCCCTCATCGGCGCCGAAGAGATCGGCGACACGGCCGAACAACCGGTGCAGCTGTCGCAGACGAAGCAGTACCGCAAACCGGGACAGACGATCGGCCAGCGCATCGGCGTGTTTTTCGGCGTCCTCCTGATGATCTTGGTCGGCGTCATCGGCTACTGGCTCTGGTATGTGCTGGCCTCGCCCTCGCAGTTCAATTCGCCGGGCATGGATATCAACCACATGATGCCTGCGCCGATCAACCGCTGGGGCTGCGAGCGGCTGCAGAGCCGGTTCGGCTCCGAGCGGGCGCCCTTCGGCTGTACCGCGCCCGATCACATGAACTGGAAGTAACGCGAAATGCCGGCCTCCCGCACCTTCATGAAAGCCGGAGGCCGGCAGCCGCCGCGCTTGAAAAAAATCTCCTTACCCGACACAGCCGGCCATGCTTTTGGCCGGCGGCAGCAGCGGGCGCCTTGCCCTTCGTGTCCGCCCCGCCTATCTCTGGCTCTCCCGATCCCTGATGCCGGAGTGTCCCTTGGCCCGTTCCAAAGCCGTTTTCCAGAACCTCCCCACCCCGCCGAATGCCCCGAAGAAGCCGGTGAGCGATACCCATCACGGGATCACCCGCACCGACGACTATGCCTGGATGCGCGCCGACAACTGGCAGGCCATGTTCAAGGATCCGAGCCTGCTCGATCCAGCGATCCGCGCCCATCTGGAGGCGGAAAACGCCCATATGGAAGCAGCACTCGGCGATACCAAAGATCTGCAGAAGACGCTGTTTGCCGAGATGAAGGGCCGCATCAAGGAGGATGACAGCTCGGTTCCGATGAAGGATGGGCCCTATGCCTATGGCACGCTGTTTGTGACCGGCGGCGAGCAGGCGCATTACTTCCGCACGCCCCGCGACGGTGGCGACCGCGAACTGCTTCTCGACGGCGACCGCGAGGCGACGGGCAAGGATTATTTCCGCCTGTCCGGCATCGACCATTCCTCCAACCATGCGCTCGGCATCTGGGGTTATGACGACAAGGGTTCGGAATATTTCACACTGCGGGTGCGTGACCTCTCGACTGGAGAGGATCTGCCGGATGTCATCGAAAACACCGCCGGCGGCGGCGTCTGGGCGCCCGATGGCAAAAGCTTCTTCTATACGCTTCAGGACGAGAACCACCGTCCTTCCAAGGTTTTCCATCACATTATCGGTGAGCCGCAATCGGCCGACCGGCTGGTGTTCGAGGAAGCCGATCCGGGCTTCTTCATGGGCGTCGGCGGCTCGCTGCTCGACGATGTCATCTATATCGACATCCACGACCACGAGACGTCGGAATACCGCATTCTCTCGACAAAGGATCTGACCGCCGAACCGGTTCTGGTGGCCGAGCGCGAAGAGGGCATCGAATATTCGATGACCGAGGGCGGCGATGTCTTCTACATCCTCACCAATGCCGATGGCGCCAAGGACTTCAAGATCGTCGAGGCCCCCTTCGAGGCGCCGGGCAAGGAGAACTGGAAGGATCTGGTGGCGCACGAGCCGGGCCGGCTGATCCTTTCCCACATGGCCTTTGCCCGCCACCTCGTCTGGCTGGAACGCCGCGACGGCCTGCCCCGCATCGTCGTCCGCGACCGAAAGAGTGGCGAGGAGCATTCGATCGCCTTTGCCGAGGAGGCCTATTCGCTCGGCCTGTCGGGCGCTGCCGAATACGACACCGACGTCATCCGCTTTTCCTACTCTTCGATGACGACGCCCTCGCAGCTCTTCGACTACGACATGGCGACGCGCCAGCGCACGCTTTTGAAGACGCAGGAAGTGCCCTCGGGCCACAATCCGGACGACTATGTGACGCGCCGGGTGATGGCAACATCGCATGACGGCGCGCTGGTGCCGATCTCGCTGCTTTACCGCAAGGACACGCCCCTCGACGGCTCCGCGCCCTGCCTGCTCTACGGCTACGGCGCCTATGGCATCAGCATTCCCGCCTCGTTTTCCACCAACAACCTGTCGCTGGCCGATCGCGGCTTCGTCTACGCCATCGCCCATGTGCGCGGCGGCAAGGACAAGGGGTTTTCCTGGTACGAAGACGGCAAGATGGCGCTGAAGGAAAACACCTTCAAGGACTTCATTGCCGCAGCCGACCATCTCGTGGCGGAAGGCTTTACCGCCTATGACAACATCATTGCCGAGGGCGGCTCTGCCGGCGGCATGCTGATGGGGGCGATTGCCAACATGGCGCCGGAAAAATTTGCCGGCATCATCGCCGCCGTGCCCTTTGTCGACGTGCTCACCACCATGCTCGACGACACGCTGCCTCTGACGCCGCCGGAATGGCCGGAATGGGGAAATCCGCTCGAATCGGAAGAGGAATACCGCTGGATCGCGGCCTACTCGCCCTATGACAACGTAGGAACAAAATCCTACCCGCCCATTCTCGCCATTTCCGGGCTCACCGATCCGCGCGTGACCTACTGGGAACCGACGAAGTGGGTGGCCAAGCTGCGGGAAAAGGCCCCGGAGGCTGGCCCCTACCTGCTGAAGACCAACATGGCGGCAGGCCATGGCGGAAAATCCGGCCGCTTCCAGCGGCTGGAGGAAATCGCCTTCGAATATGCCTTTGCCCTGAAGGTGGCCGGCCGGATGTAATCCGGACCACAGCAGCCGGTGGCGCCCGCCACCGGCCGAACCGCCGAACGACCATTTTTCTCGCCCCGGGACAGGTGGCCGCGGCCACCCGTCCGCCCTGAGACACACGCCCTACGCTTGGCTGACGACCTGTCTGCAACCTTGCCGATCCGGCACCCTGTGCCGCAAGGACACCTGTCTTGACACAGCCATCGCCGAGGCATGTACTCGGCAACGTTCCAACAAATCATGCAGTGATTCATCGGCCGTGCTATAGGGCTGGCAAGACACGACCGGATCAACGGTTGGACAAGGGCGGGGTTCAAGGTTTTGGGTGGTGTTTCGATCTGGCTGCTTGTCGCAGCGATCGTGATGGGCTTGGTGATCATTGCCGGCACACTGCGTGCGCCGAATGCACCGGGGCGCAAGGCCTTTGCCCTGTCGATCCTGATGGCGCTCTGGTGGATGAGCTGCGTCCTGCTGCGCCACAGCGTCGAGGATTTTTCAACCAAGCTCTTGCTCCTGAAGCTCACCTGGCTCGGCATCACGGGCACGCCGCTGTTCTGGTCCCTGAGCTTCCTGGCCTATGCGCGCGGCCGTGATTCGGAAAAGCCGTGGCAGCTGCTGGCCATTGCCGTCACCGCGGTCTTCTTCTGCGTCATGGCGCTCACCAATGACTGGCACCATGGGCTTTACCGCGAACTGATCGATCCAGCCAGCATGCTCTACCGCCACGGCTGGGTCTATTCCCTGGCCATGCTGGTTGCCTATTCCGCCATGGCGATCTCCTGCTGCTCCGGCATCGTGCTGACCTTGCGCTCGCGCGGCATTCATCGCTGGCAGCTCTGGGCGCTTTTGATGTCGGCGCTGTTACCGCTAACGGCCAATGTGTCCTACACGGCCTATGGCTTCATGCTGTTCAACGACGACCCGACGCCCTTCGTGTTTGCCGGCACCGGTGCCTTCATGCTGGGGGCGCAGCTGTTCGGCCGGCTGTTTGTGCTGCCGCCCATCGGCCGCGATGCGATCTTTGCGCTTCTGCCCGATCCGGTGATCGTGCTGGACGAGGCGGGGCGCATTCTGGAACTCAACCCCGCGGCGGCACGCCTGCCCGGAATTCCGGCTCAGCCAATCGGCAAGTTCCTGCGCGAACCTTTTGAAATCACCCGCTTTCTCTTTACCCTTGCAAACGGCGACGGCGAACGCCACGAGCTGAAACTCTCCAGCAATGGCTGCACCTACGAACTCTCCTGCCATTCGCTGAGGCCCTGGGGCCGCATCGGCGGACGCATGCTGGTGATGCGCGATATTTCGCTGCGCAAGGCCGACCAGTTGCGGCTTGCAGATCTGTCGCGCGATCTGGAGGAGCGGCTTTCGGACAATCTGCGCCTGCAGGCGCTGTTGCGCGAAGAGGCCATCCGCGACCACCTGACCGGACTTTACAACCGCCGCCATGCCCAGGACATTCTGCCGGCGGCGATGCGGCAGCCTGTCGAACCGGTGCCGGCGGGACAGCAAGCGGCCGCGTCTCCGCTGCTTGCCCTTGCCATTGTCGACATCGATCACTTCAAGTCGTTCAACGACCGCTTCGGCCACCAGACCGGCGACCAGGTGCTGCAGGTGTTTGCACGCCTTCTGCAGGAGAAGCTCGGGCCCCTCGACAGCCTGTTTCGCTGGGGCGGCGAGGAGTTTCTGGTGCTGATGCCGCAGACCAGCCGCCTTGAGGTGGAAGCGCGCTGCGCACAGTGGAAGGCAAGCCTTGCCCGGACAAGCCTTGCCGGTCTCGACGATGCGAAGCTGACCTTCTCCGCCGGCATATTCCTGTCTGCCGGTGGCGCAACCACCATGGACGAGGCCGTGAAGGCCGCAGACATGGCGCTTTACCGCGCCAAGGCGACGGGACGCGATTGCTACTGCATCCACGGCGATGAAGAACCGGCCGCCGAGCCGGTGTGCGGCCCGGCTTTGTCCGTGGTGCCGGCACTCGCCATGATAAACGACGATGCCGCAGCCACCCTTGCCGCATCCGGCTGATCGCCCGCCCCTCACCGATCCTGGCGAAGCAGGCCGCGCAACCGTCAGAAGCGAGCGCCTGTCAATGGCCGCTTCCTTGCGTTTGCAAGCACCCGCAAGCCTCGCACAAGCTTGATCCATTAACACATTCTTAACGATAACAACCACGGACAGACCGCCATGCAGATTGACAGCGGACTGAGCGGGTATGGATATTCCGGGCGAACCTATGGTGTCGACCGCCGGACCGAAGAACCCGCACAAAGCCAGCCGGAAACGCGCAAGCGTTCCGCCTCAGCGCTCACCGGCAGCAGCACGCTTCTGTCGTCCTCGCTGTCCAACGCGCTTTGGATGGTCGAAAACGCGCGTGCCGGAACGGATGCAGCCGACGCCTCCTCGATCCACCAGGCCCCTGCGCCATCGGTGGCGCAGGTGGAAGACGTCTATTCCGAATTCTGACTGAAGACAGGCCTTGGCGGATACCGGTCGCCCCGGCCTGCGGCGCGTCATCCCGGCTGCAGGACCCCACCGGCCGGCACGCCACCAACCTCCCCATCGTCTGAAATCCGCGTCACCTCCACGGTGACATGCGACAGGCTTTCGAGATCCCGCAGCCTTTCCTTGTAGACTGAAGGCTGCAGCGGTTCGCGGGCGCAGACCGCAAGAATGGCCGCGTGATGGCCCGGCCCCACCTGCCAGACGTGCAGGTCCGTGATCCTCTCATCAGGATTTTCCACGAGGGCGCGGATCTGGTCGGCAAGCCTGCCTTTTCCCGGCACGGCATCAAGCAGAACCGACGACGTATCGCGCACCAGCCCGAAGGACCAGCGGGCAATCACCAGCCCGCCGACAATCCCCATCACCGGATCAAGCCAGATCCAGCCATAGGCACGCCCGGCAAACAGCGCGACGATCGCCAGAACAGAGGTCAGCGCATCCGCCAGCACATGGAGATAGGCCGCCCGCAGATTGTTGTCGCCGGGCCTGGCGGCGCCATGATGCCCATGGTGACCGTGATGGCCGTGGTGGCCGTGGTGGCCGCCGTGATCGCGGTGTGGGGCGGACGCATGAGGATCATCGGCGTGGTCGTGGGCGTGATCTTCGGCGTGGCCGTGATGATGGGCATGATCGTCCTTCAGCAGCCGGGCGCTCACAAGGTTGACGCCAAGCCCGAGGGCGGCGACGATGATGGCCTGATTGAATTCGATGGCCACCGGATCGGCGAGCCGCACCAGGCTTTCGCCGGCAATCAGAAGCGCAATCAGGGCGAGCACGACGGCGCTGGCAAAACCGGCCAGATCTCCCAGCTTGCCGGTGCCGAAGGTGAAGCGGCCGCTCTCAGCCTCGCGCCGCGCATACCAGTAGGCAAGCGCTGCAATCAGCATGGCGCCGGCATGGGTGGACATGTGCCAGCCATCGGCCAGCAGCGCCATGGAGCCGAACAGCGTGCCGGCGACGATTTCCGCCACCATCATGGTGGTGGTGAGCCCGATCACCAGCCAGACCTTTTTGGCATTGCGGTCATGGTCCTCGCCCAGGAAGACGTGGTCGTGGGACGCGGGATCGAACTTCCGGGAGGCTTCCGGCCGGTGCGTGTGCGGGGTGGAGTTCATGGGCAGTTCTCCGGACATGAGCGCGGATTGAATGGGTGAGGTTCGGGCACGGACAGGGCGTCAGCGGATATAGCTGCGCAAGGCGGCGGCCAGTTCCTCGGCAGCATGGGCCCGCTCGACCTCGTCGCCGGCATGCAGCACATGCTCGTGCAGATGCGCCTGCATCACCTCGCCGGTGAGGCCGTTCAGCGCGCCGCGAATGGAGGCGAGCAGTTGCAGCACTTCCCCGCACGGCTTTTCCGCTTCGAGAGCCCGCTCCACGGCCTCCATCTGGCCCTTCAGGCGGCGCACCCGCGCCAGAAGCTTTTCGCCATCGCGAATGGTGTGGGACATGCGGCCTTCTCCAATAATATACCCCCCTACCCTATCAGCCCGATCAGACCGCGCAAGGATTTTCCCCTCACCCGCAAACGGCAACGCCTCCCCCGATGAGGGAGAGGCGCTGGCTGCCGGGGCAAAGCTGATCAGTGTTGGTGGGCGTGGCCGTCATGGCCGGCACGCGCGTGACCTGAATGATCGTGGCTGGCGTGATTGTGGGTGGCATGATCGTGGCCGGCATGATCATGACCGGCGCAGCAGGCATCGGCATGGCCGGCAGCCTCGCTGCCATGGTCATGCGGATCGAGATTCGGGTCGATGCTGCCCTTGGCTGTCCACTCTGCCCAGGACTGGCGCACGATCTGCACCGCCGAGGTCAGGAAAAGCCCGGCCATGACGCCGGCAACCACCAGATCCGGCCAGGCCGACGCCGTGCCCCAGACGCCTGTTGCCGCCAGCATGACGACGACATTGCCGATCGCATCATTGCGCGAGCAGAGCCAGACGGAGCGCACATTGGCATCGCCATCCTTGTAGTTGATGAGCAGCAGCACGCTGAAGAGGTTGGCGGCGAGCGCCAGAAAGCCGATGACGCCCATCACTTCCGCCTGCGGCACCCCCACCGCAAAGACGCGGTAGACGGTCGATCCGAACACCCAGAGGCCGATGAAGAACAGGCTCGCACCCTTGGCGGCGGCGGCCAGCGTGCGCACCTTGAGAGACGCGCCGATCACCGCAAGCGAGATGCCGTAGGTGACGGCATCGGCAAAGAAATCCAGCGCATCGGCCTGCAGCGCCTGCGAGCGGGCCATGTGGCCGGCCGTCATTTCGACGAAGAACATTGCCGCGTTGATGATGATGACCGCCCAGAGACGGCGCCGATAATCGTCGGAAAGCCCCTCGAACGTGCCGTGATGATGCCCGCAGGACGCACTCATGATGTCACCTTTTGCTTGATCTCTCGTGGTGACAGCCTACATAATTGCTCTAGCCACTAGAGGTTCAAGCGGAATTTTTAAAAATGCTGTCGATTGGCGAACTTTCCAAACGCACCGGCGTCAAGGTGCCGACCATCCGCTACTATGAGCAGATGGGACTGCTGGCCGCGGCCGAACGCTCCGGCGGCAACCAGCGCCGCTATAGCCGCACGGATCTCGAACGGCTGGCCTTCATCCGCCATGCCCGCGACTTAGGCTTCGAGATCGAGCGCATCCGCGAGTTGATCGCACTCAGCCACCACCCGAAGGACGCCTGCGAGGGCGCCGACCGCATCGCGCTTGCACATCTCTCAGACGTGCGCGACAAGATCGACCGGCTGAAGAAGCTGGAACACGAACTGGAACGCATCGTCTCCCACTGCTCCGGCCACACGGTGGAGGACTGCTATGTGATCCGCGCGCTGTCGGATCATGGCCTGTGCGACCACGAGCATTGAGGTTTTTCGCAGCGGCGCAGCCGGGCGTCAGAGCCCGTCAATCAGCATCGCGGAAATGCGCGTCCACCTCTTGCCTCAGGGCCGCAATGGCCTCCAGCGCAACCGCCGGATCCATGTCCAGCGTCGTTGCGGCATATGCCACCTCGCCTGGGTTCTGGCCAAGGTGGTGGACGATGCCCCTCAGCTTGCGGCCGATATCGGCGCCGTAAGCATCCTCAGCCTTTTCACGCGCAACCGGCGGAATGGTCCCATGCATGCGAATGAGGCGGCCAAGATCGATCGCATCCCGATAAGCAACCGCCCGGTCGTAGCAGCGATCGGCATTGGCCAGAAGCTTTTCCGTAAACATGTCGTCAAGCGACAAGGTCGGCACATGCAGCAGACCGTGGCGGCTGCCGCTGAGATCGACACGCCCCTCGCGGACGATTTCGAACTTCAGCACCAGCCCCTGATAGTCAAGAAGGGTACGGATCCCATAGGTATCGGCGATCGGCTCACGCAACAGCGTGACCGTGGAGGGAAACAACGTTCCGTCTTTCATCTCGAGAAAGCGGCTGCGCAACTGCCGATAGCCGTCGCGGTCGGCGCAGAGGAAATCGACGTCGAGAGACCGACGATATTCTCCATGCGTCAGGACGATTGCCGTGCCGCCGCCGAACCAGCACCGGCAGTCCATCAGGAGGTCATGATCCAGCGCCCGCAGGAGAGATGCGATCACCATATGCTCGGGGCGATGAAACTCTGTCACGGGCAGCTTTCCGGCATAGGCCGACGAAGGATGTGGATCAGATCAGCAGCCGGCCATGGCCGAACCGGTTGGCAAGGTCGCGAATGAGACCGCTCTCCCTGTCGGTCAGCCGCTGGCGATCGACGAAACGCCAGTTCCGCTCGTAAAGCGCAAAGGCCTCGGCGGCGGGCAGCGGACGCTGCGGATCCCGGCTCCAGGCCAACAGTTTCAGCTCGGGAAAATCGTCAGGGACGATATACTGCAACTCCGCTCTCATGGCACATATCCTATCATCGATCCGGGGCGAAGTCAGCACCCCCTTGACATCCACCCTAATCCGGCGCATCAATCCCGCCATGATGATCGTACACGCACCCATCGCTGCCATGTATTTTTGGGCCTACCGGTAACGGGCGGCTCGGACAGATCACAATGTCAACAAGCCGCCGTCAGGCGGCTTTGTTGTTTCAAGACGGCACCTGACGGCACGAATGAACCAGAGGATGCCGCACATGCCTGAAGATACCGAAATTTCGCTGATCCGCCCGCCCGTGGTCAATATCCGGGCTGCCAAGCCGCGTGACCTGCCGCAACTGAACGAGATGATTGCGCTTCTCGCAGCCCATCACGGCGATGCCGCCGCCATGACGCCGGAAACGCTGGAGCGCGACCTGTTCGGCGCCCATCCCTGGATCCAGGCTCTGGTGGCCGATACCGGTTCGGAGCTTATCGGCTATGCCATTCTCGTGCCGCTCTACCGCGCCCAGGAAGGCAAGCGCGGCATGGACCTGCACCATCTCTTCGTGCGCGACGGCCATCGCGGCCACGGCATCGGCCAGCATCTGGTCAACCGGGCGCGCGATTGTGCAAGGGCACTGGGCTGCGGCTACCTGTCGGTGAGCGCCGCCACCGGCAATTTCGCTGCCCACCGCTTCTACGAACAGATGGATTTCACCGCGCGCCCGGTGACGGGCATGCGCTTCCTGCAGGCGCTCGCCTGAACGTCGATACCCCCAGGAGGACGACATGACACGGATTGCGATTGCTCTGACGCCCGACTATGCGGATTGGGAAATCGGGCTGCTGACCGCCGTTGCCCGCAGCTTTCTCGGCACCGATATCCTCACCGCCTCGCCGGACGGTGCGCCGCTCACCTCGATGGGCGGCTTGCGGGTGACGCCCGACCTTGCCTATCGCGACCTGGCAGTGGGCGACTTCGACGCGCTGGTCATTCCGGGCGGCATGAGCTGGGAAAAGGGCACTGCCCCGGATCTTACCGACCTGGTCGCGGATTTTGCCCAGCGCAAGGCCGTCATCGGCGGCATCTGTGCCGCCGCAAGCGCGCTTGCCGGCACCGGCCTCCTCAATGACGTAGCCCATACCGGCAACGCGCTTTTATCCCACAAGGCCTATCCCGCCTACCGGGGCGAGGCGCTCTACCGCGACCAGCCGCAGGCCGTCAGCGACAAGGGCATCATCACCGCTCCCGGCACCTCCCCCTTCACCTTTGCCGTGGAAATCCTGAAAGCGCTCGATCTGTGGACGCCGGATGCGCAAGCGGAAATGGTGGGCTTTTCCGCCGAGCATCATCCGGGCTGATAGCCCGTCTCAGCCGGTCAGCACCCGGCAGGCCTTCGGTACACCATCGGAAACGTCACCCGCTATTGCGCGACGGATATCGCGACTATTGAGATGAAGGTTATGGCCGGGGGCCAAGCCGAGGCGCGTCACTTTTGACTTGGCGGCAGCTTCGAAATGTCGGCTTTCCCTGAAGAAAAATTCAAGGCAGGCCTGCCGGGAAAGACCTTCCGCTGGGGCTGACGGCAGAAGTGCCCTAAAGGCGAGCCGATGCACAAGGCAGAGACTGCCCTCTCCCGGCACGCCAAATTGCAGGGCGTCAAGATCGTCGCGCCAGATGGCGCGCCGATCCGGCTCGGTCTGGCTCACCGCGCCGCCTCGAAACGCTGCATCAGGAAGCCGCTCAGCGAACCGAGAAGCGCCCAGAACAAGAGGCTTGTGAGCGTTGCCGCCACGATGAACTGGCGTTCGAGCCCAAGCGGAGCAAGCGCATGCTCGCCATCTGGCGGCAGCGGTGCGCCGATGGCATGTGGTGCCGCGATGAGCGCGATGGCCGCGACCGCCGATACCGCATCGCGTCGAAACGCCAGCAGCGCGATGCCGAGTGCAGTAGCAAAGGCCGTCGACAGCCACCAGATCTGCCGCGCGCCAAGATCGCCGGCCGGAGATCCCGGCAGTTCCGGCGGAAGCCCCACCATGGGCGCCAGCATCACAGAGGCAAAACCGGCAAGGCCGAAGAATAGACCCGTGCGCCAGTCGATAGTTTTGGCAAGCCCGCTCTGGCTCGCAACCGCCAGCAGCCCCGAAAGCACCAGCGCATAGCCGATGGCCGTCAGGATATTGGCCGCGGCCGTATAGGACAGCCGTTCCAGACCGTCGGCGGGCGTCCAGCCTGCCCCGTGGTCTTGCCCCCCATGATCATGACCTTCCTGATCATGACCTTGTGCATGTTCATGCGCTGCCGTTCCGGCGGCATGGCTATGAGACGTGGAGTTTTCGGCAACAAGCGGGGCCTCTGCCGCCGGCGCGTGATCATGACCGACGGAAGCCGCACTTTCATAGGTTTCGGCAGACAGAATGAGCGGCGTGGTGCCGACCATCTGAATCAGCGAGACGGCAATACCGCTCACGATCCCCACCATCACGGCGGAGAATACAATGGATCTGAACATGGAGAAAAACCTTATCCCCGGCGGCACCGGCCTTGACCGCGCTCGGCCTCAACAGGCGCGATGCCCCGAAATCACAATGCAGGAATGGACTTCAAACCTCTTTAAAAGAGGCAGTGGAGCGCGCTAGTGGCAGGGAAAGGCATTGGCGTGGCGCGTATCGTGGGCGGCATTGTGAACAACCTCCGCGTGGGAGAAACCGACGAAGCCGACGATGAACAGGCCAAGCGCGACCGCAAAGACGGCCTGAAGCTGGGATGTGGATTTCGCCGAAGTCCCGGCGACGGATGTTTGGATCGACATGCAAAAACCCCTCGTTGCATATGCGTTGACGACAGATGCGGCGGCAGGTCTCCTGGCTCGCGGGTCACCGTTCAACGACCAGACCTTCCCGGTTTCCCAGTGGCCAGAACAGTCGATGAACTCACCGCTCACAGTTGCGGGGGCAGCCACGAATGAGGCACCGCTGACAATGCCCTATCGTATTCCCTTTTCATCCCGACGGATCTTTCATCCGGCAGGAACCGTCACACGCCCTTCTTGTCGCCTGCCACCGGGGGTCTGTCAATACGCGTCGCAACCCTCCGGCTTCTTCGCTTGTGCGCAGGTCCGCAGTTGCGCTGTTCAGCGCGCCGGAACCGCCTTCAGATAGGCCGCGATTGCCGCAAGATCGCTCTTGGGCAGGTGCGACAGGTTCTGCTGCACCTCGACCATCGAGCCGCCGGCGCTGTCGAAGTCGGGCGTGAAGCCGGTTTCCAGATAGTTGGCGATGTCACCCTCGCTCCAGCTGCCGATGGTCTGCGAGCCCGGCGTGATGTCGGGGATGCGTCCCTCGCCTTCCGGGTTGGGGCCGCCGGCCAGCCACTGGTCCGTCTGCAGCCCGCCCAGCGCATTGCGCGGCGTGTGGCATTCGCCGCAATGGCCGGGGCCTTCGACGAGATATTGCCCGCGCTTGACGATGTCGCTCGGGGCGTTCAGCGCCACCCGCGGTTCGGCACTGAAGAACAGCAGTTTCCAGCCGCCGAGCGTCACGCGCAGGCTGAACGGAAAGGAGAGATCATGCGGCGGCGCGACATTCGGGCTTGCCGGCAGCGTCTTCAGGTAACCGAAAAGGTCGTTGACGTCTTTTGGCGTCATGCGCGCATAGGAGCTGTAGGGGAAGGATGGATAAAGGTGCTCTCCCTCCGGACCGACGCCGCGCGTCATGGCATTGCCGAACTCCGCCAGCGTCCATGCGCCGATGCCGGCCTTTGGGTCGGGTGAAATATTGGGCACGTGGAAGGTGCCGAACGCCGTCGGCAGCGCCCGCCCGCCTGATAGCACCTTCTGCTCTTCGCCCTTGGCATCCTTTTGCGCATGACAGCTGACGCAGCCGCCCGCCCAGAACAGCGTTTCGCCATTGGCGACATCCGGCGCCCCAAGCCCTGCCCAGTGCTCGGCGGGATAAGGCTGCGGCCGCGTCAGCCCATAGGCGACGGCAGCACCTGCCACCACGACAATTGCGCCGGCCAATGCCAGCTTGGCTGTTATCGATGCCACGGCCGCACTCCGCTACCGAGAAAGATTTACTGTGAAAGGATTGGCAGACGGGCACCCCGCCGCGCAAGACGAAAATGCGCGGCGGCGATGGCAGGAGAGCCCTTACCGCTTCAGGCGATAGGCCTGGTGGCAGGTGCCGCAATCGGCGCCCAGCGTCTGCAGGGCCTGGCCGACGGAGGCCTGGTCGGTCGGCATGGAGGCGAGAACCGTATCGGCATCGGTGGAAAGCTTCATCGCCTTGGCCTTGAAGTCCGCCATGTTCTGCCAGATCGCCGGCGAGGCAGCCGTGTCCATGCCGGTTTCGGAGCCGGCCGGGAAATGGTTGGGAAAATCCTTGGCCGAAGCGCTGATTGTCGAGACGGCCGTCTTCACGGTTGCCGCATCATAAGGCTTCTGCCCCTTGGCGATGGCGCCCAGTTCGCCCATGGAACCGCCGATCTTCTTCATCAGCGCCTGACGCTCTGCCTGCGGCTCGCCGGCGGCAAAAGCCATGCCGGCGCCAAGACAGAGGGCCATCACGGCCGTGGAAACCCGCTTCAAATTCATGTCCATACTCCCTTGTGCGCAAGCCATAGTGTGGCGCGACGCTCTGACGACGGCGCCATGATTACACCGTATGCATTTGAGAGAAATGGCATTTCAGTGCTCACACAGAGATGTGAAGAGCTGCGACATCATGCATCAGGCTGGCCGGGCGGCAGGCCAGCACGTGGGTGCCCTGACGCCCGTAACCCTTGATTTCAAGCCGGTCGCCATACACGTCCACGAGCGCAAAGGCATTGCTCGCCTCGGTATCCACCATGCCGCAGAAATTGACGAACCAGCAGCCGCCGGCGCGGGCGATCCGGCCCGCATGATAGTGCCCGCAGAGATAGGCGATCACCTGCGGCGAGGCGGTGAGAAGATCGACCAGTTCGCCGCTGTCCCAGAGCGCATGGTCGCTTTCGGGATAAAGCGGAAAATGCCCCATGACGATCACCGGCTGGGACTTCTCCTCAGCCCGCTGAAGCTCGCGGCGGATCCAGGCAAACTGCCGGCGGGAAATCCCCGCATTCCAGTCCATGGCATTGATGGCGCCGCAGGCACGCAGCCGCGACAGCCGGGCCTTGGCTGCCGCATGCGCCTGCGGATCGGCAACGGTTGAAAACAGGCTTTCCTCGCAGCCGTCGATGACCAGGAAGCGGATGCCCGAGCGGGTAAAGGCATAGTACGGCGCCGGCATGCCGAGCTTTTCAAACACCTGCGGCAACCGGTCGGGTGCGACGAGAAAATCGTGATTGCCGGGCAGGAACAGGCATTCGTGGCGCGAGCGGCCATAGATTTCGAGCGGCGCGTCAAAACTTGCGAAATCGCGGTCGATGAGGTCGCCGAGCGTCATGACGAAGGAGAGATCCTCCCCCTCGAAGGTCGCGATCGCTTCGGCAAGCTTGCCGAGGCTGTTGCGAAAATGCCGGTCCAGACCCGTGTTCGGCTCCAGATCGGCATATTGCGGGTCGGCGATCACGCCGAAGCGAAGAAGCGGCTGATGTGACATGGCGTTGCAATAGCCGGGCGGCGTGACAGGGACATGACAGGCGGTCGGATGTGGGGGCGTTGCGCCGGTGGGCGGTGGCCTCCGCCAAGACGCAAAACGCCCGGCGGGAAAACCCGCCGGGCGTTTTGCATTCGACAGAAACGAGCGACTTACTTGGAAGCGGCTTCGTACATTTCCAGAACGTGGTCCCAGTTGATCAGGCTGTCGACGAAGGCTTCGAGGTACTTCGGACGGGCGTTGCGGTAGTCGATGTAGTAGGAATGTTCCCACACGTCGACGCCGAGGATCGGGGATGCGCCGTGGACCAGCGGGTTCTCGCCGTTCGGGGTCTTCGAGATGACGAGCTTGCCGTCCTTCACCGAAAGCCAGGCCCAGCCGGAGCCGAACTGCGTGGTGCCGGCGGCGATGAAATCGGCCTTGAACTTGTCGTAGCCGCCGAGATCGCTGTCGATGGCGGCCTGCAGCTTGCCGGGCAGCTTGTTGCCGCCGCCGTCCTTCTTCATCCACTTCCAGAAGTGGATGTGGTTGTAGTGCTGGGCGGCATTGTTGAAGAGGCCGGCATTGGTGCCAAACGACTTCTTCACGACTTCTTCGACCGACAGATCGCCATAGCCTGCTTCAGCGGCCAGCTTGTTGCCGTTGTCGACATAAGCCTTGTGGTGCTTGTCGTGGTGATATTCGAGCGTTTCCGCCGACATGTAGGGGGAAAGCGAATCGTAGGCATAGGGGAGTTCGGGAAGTTCAAAAGCCATGATCTTACTCCTTTTCGGCAAAACGGCGGTCTGAGTGGTGATCGGGAACATAGGTGTGCGCGTCCCAAGAGGCAACGGGCCACGGCGCAAAATTACCGGACGGAACTGTTCTTTAGAGAACGCTGCAACGGGCGTTCGGTTCACCCGGTGTCTGCCGATTTTCCTGGCGCCTGGACGCAAGGGTCGAAGGCGGCGGCCACCTTCGCTCCGTCTGCCGTCAGGCGATCAAGCCGCCGCGCGGGCCCAGTCCATGTACAGTTCCAGAGCCTTGCGGGCGAACGGCCCCTCCTGGAATTCCTGGTCGTCGAGCCGGTTGACCGGCACGATCTTGGAATAGTTGCCGGAGGTGAAGATCTCGTCGGCGGCCTTGAAATCCTCAACCGTCAGCGTGCATTCACGCACTTCGACGCCGGCGCTGCGCAAGAGGTTGATGATGCGCGAGCGGGTGATTCCGGCGAGGAAGGTGCCGTTGGCAATCGGCGTCATCACCACGCCGTCCTTGGCGAGGAAGACATTCGACGAGGCGGTTTCGGCGACATTGCCGTTCATGTCGCGCGCCAGCGCATTGTCGAAGCCGCGGCCGCGCGCCTCGATGATCATGCGGCCGCTGTTGGGATAGAGGCTGCCGGTCTTGGCGCCGGTCATGGCCACTTCCGGGTTGGGGCGGCGATAGGGCGAGACGGTGAGCGAAGACGGCTTTGCCGTGTGCATCGGCGCCTCGAACAGGCAGAGCGCAAAGCGGGTCGATTCGGGATCCGGCGCCACAACCGAATAAGGCAGACCATGTTCGGCCCAGTACATCGGCTTGATGTAGATCGCCGTCTTGCCGTCGAACTTCTTCACCCCTTCCAGCGCCAGCGCCTCGATGGCCTTGGCTTCCATCACCGGCGTCATGCCCATGTTGATGGCGGACCGGTTGACGCGCTCGCAATGCAGGTCGAGATCGGGCGAAATGCCGTCGAACCAGCGCGCGCCGTCAAACACCGTGGAGCCCAGCCACATGGCATGCGAGGTGGGGCCGATCAGCGGCGGATTGCCGGCCACCCAGTCCCCATCGACAAAGGTGAAGGTGGCACTGCGGGGCGCGGTATCGACGGGCATGTCATTCTCCTTGAAGCGGCTATTTTGGCGAGGATGAAGGCGCGCACCGGCCGCAAGGTCAAGGATTTTTTAATCCCGCCGCAGTGATCGAAAGATTATTGCTTAAAGCATGCCGCCGGCGTTCAAGGACGTGCATAAGCCAGCAGCCACTCACAGGAAACCATCACCGAATGTGATGGTGTGGCGCCCGCCGCTTCGGGCCGCCCCAGGCCGCCGCTTCAGGCCGCCTCAGGGACGTTGCTGTTGCGGCACGGGCAGAAGCGGCGCTTCCTGGCCCGGCGCCGTCACCGTCGAGCGGGATGGCAGCACGCCCCGTTCGATCAAGGGAATACAAAGGACAATGGCGATCAGCACCGCCAGCCACACAATACACCAGGAAATCCTCATCAGCCCTCATGCTTTCTCATCAACGCCACCCTAGCCGCCTCATGCGGCATAAATTCGATGGTCCCGTCTGATTTCCCGGAACAAAGCTGCAGCGATGCGCGTCTTGGCACCAACCTCCGGTTCACCATAGCAGCTTCGGAACCCATCATGACATGCTTTCCCGCAAAGGGAACATCCGATCCGGCCAAGGCGACGCCCGATTTGTCCCCCGAGAGCCTTGTCGTGGAAAACGAGACCTGCTGGCGCATCGCCCGAGCCGACAAATTGTCGGTGATCGTCGATGCCGCAGACTTCTTTCGCCATGCCAAGGACATGATGCTGCAGGCGCGCCGCTCCATCCTGCTGATCGGCTGGGATTTCGACACGCGCATCCGCCTCGTGCCGGACGCCAAAACCAGGGACCATCCGGATAAGCTCGGCCGGCTTTTCGAGCATCTCTCGAAACGGAATCCGGACCTGCAGATCCGCATTCTCAAATGGGATGTCGGGCTCGTCCACTCCATCACGCGCGGCGAAACGCCGCTGCACATGCTGCGCTGGATGTTTTCAAAGCGCATCAACCTGAAACTCGACCGCGCCCATCCGGCAATGGCCGCCCACCACATGAAACTGCTGGTCATCGACGATGCCGTGGCCTTCTGCGGCGGCATCGACATGACCGTCGGGCGCTGGGATACGCGCGACCACATGGACGACGATCAGAACCGCCTCTCGCCCTATGGCCGGCCGGAGCCGCCGTGGCATGATGCGACGAGCTGCTTTTCCGGCCCCGCCGCAAAGGCACTCGGCGACCTTGCCCGCGCTCGCTGGCAGACGGCAACCGGCGAGACGCTTCAGCCGGTGTCCGCCACCGGCCCGCTCTGGCCAAAGGACCTGCCAGCCGATTTCAACGGCATCGATATCGGCATTGCCCGCACCGCCCCCGAATATGGCGAGCATCGGCAGGTGGTGGAAATCGAAACGGCGACACTCGCCATCATCGCGGCGGCCCGAAAGACGCTCTACATCGAGAGCCAGTATTTTGCCTCGCGCCGTATTGCGGAAGCCATGGCCAAGCGGCTGGAGGAGCCGGACGGCCCGGAAATCGTCATCGTCAACCCGATGAGCGCCAGCGGCTGGCTGGAGGAAAAGACCATGGATACGGCCCGCGCCCGGCTGATCAAGCTGGTCAAGGCCGCCGACCGGAACGGCCGGTTCCGCATCTTCTATCCGGTCAACCATGCCGGCAAGGAGATCTATGTCCATGCCAAGATCATGATCGCCGACGACCGTATCCTGAAGCTCGGCTCGGCCAATCTCAACAACCGCTCGATGGGTTACGACACCGAATGCGACATTCTGGTGGAGGCCGCAGAGGGCGGGACGGCGGACAGCCGCACCATCCTTGCCCGCCGCAACGACCTTATCGCCGAGCATCTGGGCCAGCCGGCCGAGGCTGTCGAGGACACGCTTGAGCGGCATGGCGGATCGCTCATCAAGACCATCGCCGCCCTTAATGCGCCGGCACCAGGCCACCGCGGCCTGAAACCGGTCGAGGAGCGCGAGATGGGGATCGACGACGAATGGGTGGCCGAATCGGACCTCGTCGATCCGGAGCGCCCGGCCGGCCTGCGCTACCGCACCTCCGCCTATCTGCGCCAGCGCTTCGGCCGTCGCCTGTTTGGCCGGCACAGCGAAAAGCCGATTGCCGAGGCAAAGACCTGACGCCCGTCCCGGCGCACTCAAAAGGATGACGCCTGCCATGGACGCAAGGACGAACGACACTGCGCCCGGACAAGCCCCCGGCCGCCCGCGCGAAGACGCTCACGAGCCGCAAAGCCTGACCGAGGTGCTGGATGCGATTGCCGGCCTTGCGGATGACAGGGACACGGTCAGCATCCATGACGTGCGCGAAGAAATCGGCGAGCGCAGTTTTGGCCCCTTCCTGCTGGTGCCGGCGGTGATCGAGATCAGCCCGATCGGCGGCATTCCGGGACTTCCGACGGCCATCGCCGTGGTCATCGCGCTGTTTGCCGTGCAGATCCTCATCGGGCGAAAGCACCTGTGGCTGCCGGGCTTCGTCGAGCGGCGCACCATCGGTGCAGGCAAGCTCGGCAAGGCGATGGAGAAACTGCGGCCGGTGGCGCGTGTCACCGACAGGCTGTTCAAGCCGCGGCTGAAATGGCTGACGAAACCGCCATGGCTGCAGGGCATGGCCGCACTCTGCATCGCGCTCTGCTTCACCGTACCGCCGCTCGAACTGATCCCCTTTGCGAGCACCGCCCCGATGGGCACGATCGCCCTCTTCGGCCTCTCGCTCGTCGCCCGCGACGGCCTGATTGCAAACCTTGCCGCCCTCACCTCGCTTGCGGCGATCTATCTCGTCTCGACGGTGGTCTTCGGCGGCTGAGGCCAGTCGAGCTTGCGTCCGCTCATGGTCCGACGCGGCCGTGCTCGGCCAGGAAATCGAGAAGCGCGCGCACCCGCGACGGCAGCGGACCGCCCTGCCCGACATAGACCGCATAAAATGCCTCGCGATGGCCGGGATCATACTCTTCGAGCAGAGGAACCAGACGCCCGGCCGCGATGTCACCGGCGACGGCAAAGGCGCCCATGCGGGCAATGCCGATGCCGGACAGCGCCAGCTGTCGCATGCCCTCGCCATCATTCACCTGCACGGCGCCCGCCGGCGAGATGGAAAACTCCTCCTCCTTGAGCCTGAACGTCCAGTCGCGAATGCTGCGCGTATAGGAAAAGCGCAGGAGCGAATGATGGGCAAGCTCTGCCGGATGGCGCGGCGTGCCGGCCCGGTCCAGATAGGCCGGAGCGGCCACCAGCACGAGGGGCGTTTCGCCAAGCTTTCGCGCCACAAGGCTGGAAGTCTTGAGCGGCCCGGTGCGCACCGCCACATCCGCATGGTCGGCCAGAAGGTCGATCACCGCATCGGTCTGGGCGATATCGAGCGTCACGCCCGGATAAAGCGCCAGGAATTGCGGCAGCAGGCGGTTGAGCACATGGGTGCAATAGACCGAACTGCTGTTCAACCGGATGCGTCCCACCGCCTCGACGGCCGCGCCGGCCGCCCGCTCGGCATCCTCGATGCTGGCCAGAATGGCCGTGGCGCGATCAAAGAAATCCTGTCCCTCCGGCGTCAGGCGGAACTGGCGGGTGGAGCGGGCGATCAGCCGGGCGCCAAGCCGCTTTTCCAGCCGCATCACCAGCTTGCTGATCGCTGACGGCGTCATCGACAGGCGCCGGGCAGCCGCCGAAAAGCCTTGCGCCTCCACCACCGCGACAAACACTTCCATTTCGCCGGAGCGGTTGATGTCGGGACGCGCCATTGGTGAACCCATGTCACAAGTGCTGTTCTTGACGGCATTCTAGTTCACATCGCGTTCCGGGTCTATCTCAAGCCTCGAACCCGATCTCTGCGCCCCCGAAACGGAGCGTTTCCTCATCGTTTGAGAGAAATCCGATGCCTGCTGCCCTTCTTGCGCTGACGATCGCCGCTTATGCGATCGGCACCACCGAATTCGTCATCGTCGGCCTTTTGCCGACGGTCGCCTCCGATCTTCACATCACCCTGCCGCTTGCCGGCATGATCGTCTCCATCTATGCGCTCGGCGTCACCTTCGGTGCGCCGGTGCTGACGGCGCTGTCCGGACGGATCGCGCGAAAGCCGCTGCTGCTTGGCCTGATGGCGCTGTTCGTCCTCGGCAATCTCGTCGCCGCCTTTGCCTCCGGTTACGGCATGCTGCTCGTCGGGCGGGTGCTGTCGGCCTTTGCCCATGGCGTGTTCTTCTCCGTCGGCGCCACGATTGCCGCTGACCTCGTGCCGGAAAACCGCCGCGCCTCGGCAATTGCCCTGATGTTCATGGGGCTGACGGTTGCCATCGTCACCGGCGTTCCGCTCGGCACGCTGATCGGCCAGAATTTTGGCTGGCGCGCGACATTCCTCACCGTTTCCGGCCTCGGCGTCATCGCCTTCCTCGCCATCCTGGCGCTCTTGCCGTCCAAGCTGTCGAAGGCGGCGCCGGCAAGTCTCTTCGACCAGGTGCGTGCGCTCGGCTCCGGCCGGCTGCTCATCGTCTACGCAATGACGGCCTTCGGCTATGGCGGCACATTTGTCACCTTCACCTATCTCGCCGTGATGCTGCAGGAGGTGACCGGCTTTTCGGAGGCAAGCGTCAGCCTCGTGCTGGTGCTCTACGGGCTTGCCATTGCGTTCGGCAACCTGGCCGGCGGGCGCATTGCCGACCGCAATCCGGTAAAAGCGCTCGCAATCCTGCTTGCGCTGCAGGCGCTGGTGCTTGCCGTCTTTACCCTCACCGCCCATTACGCCGTGCCGGCCCTCGTCACGCTTGCAGCGGTTGGCTTCCTCTCCTTCGCCACCGTGCCGGGCCTGCAGCTTTACGTCGTCCAGCTTGCCCGCATCCATCGCCCCGGCGCCGTCGACGTCGCCTCCGCGCTCAACATCGCCGCCTTCAACCTCGGCATTGCCGGCGGCGCGTGGATCGGCGGGCTGGTGGTTGCCTCGCCGCTCGGCCTTGGCGCCACGCCGGCGGTCGGCGGCGCCCTCGTTGCCATCGCCTGCGCACTGACGCTCGTCAGCGGCGCCCTCGACAGACTGCCTGCCAAGGCTGCCGCCGCCCCCGCCGCCTGACCTTTCGTCACGCCCATTCCCTTAAGAGAAGGATCCTGCCATGGAGTATCGCAATCTCGGAAAATCCGGCCTGAAAGTGCCGGTCTTGAGCTTTGGCGCCGGCACGTTCGGCGGCTCCGGGCCGTTGTTCGGCGCCTGGGGCAACACGGATGTCGAGGAGGCAGGCCGCCTCATCGACATCTGCCTGGAGGCGGGCGTCACCCTCTTCGATACCGCCGACGTCTATTCCGACGGCGCCTCCGAAGAGGTGCTCGGCAGTGCCATCAAAGGCCGGCGCGACCGCGTGCTGATCTCCACCAAGGCCGGCCTGCCGACAGGGTCTGGCCCGAACGACTGGGGCACCTCGCGCGCCCGCCTCATCGCAAGCGTCGATGCGGCACTCAGGCGGCTCGGCACCGACCACATCGATATCTTCCAGCTGCACGCCTATGATGCCTCGACCCCCGTCGAGGAGGTCGTCTCGACCCTCGACCAGCTGGTGAAGGCCGGCAAGCTGCGCTATATCGGCGTCTCGAACTTTTCCGGCTGGCAGATCATGAAATCGCTTGCCGCAGCCGATCGCCACGGCCTGACGCGCTATGTGGCCAACCAAGTCTATTATTCGCTTGCAGGGCGCGATTACGAATGGGACCTGATGCCGCTTGGGCAGGATCAGGGGCTCGGCGCGCTGGCCTGGAGCCCGCTTGCCTGGGGCCGCCTCACCGGCAAGATCGGCCGAGCCAAGCCGCTGCCGGCCGGCAGCCGCCTGCACGAGACGGCCGGTTTCGGCCCGCCCGTCGAAGAGGACTACCTGTACCGTGTCATCGATGCGCTGGAGGAGATCGCGGCTGACGTCGAAAAGACCGTACCGCAGGTGGCGATCAACTGGCTGACGCAGCGGCCGACCGTATCCTCCGTCATCATCGGCGCGCGCAACGAGGCGCAGCTGCGCCAGAACCTCGGCTCCATCGGCTGGCAGCTGACGGGCGAGCAGATCGCAAGGCTTGATGCCGCAAGCGCGGTGACGGCGCCCTACCCGCATTTCCCCTATCGCCGGCAGGAAGGCTTTGCCCGCCTCGATCCACCGCTTGCCGGCTGAGCCACGGACTTATCCCGGGCCGAACGGGGTAGGGCCCGCGCGGGCCGGGTTGAAGTCCGGCCCCGCCTGCCCATGTAGAACACACCGCCTTTCCTGCGGCAAAGTGCAGGAAAGGCCAATTCCCGAGGAGCATATTCATGCATACAGTCACCGCCAATGGCGCCCATATTCCAGCGCTCGGCTTCGGCACGTTCCGCATGCCGGGCGCCGATATCCTGCGCATCCTGCCAAAGGCGCTCGAGCTTGGCTTCCGCCATGTCGATACCGCCCAGATCTATGGCAACGAGGCTGAGGTAGGCCAGGTGATCGCCGGCTCCGGCATCGCCCGCAGCGATATCTTTCTCACCACCAAGGTCTGGGTCGACAAATATGCCAAGGCCGACTTTGCAGCCTCCGTCAATGAAAGCCTCAAGAAGCTGAAGACGGATTATGTCGACCTTCTGCTGCTCCACTGGCCGCAGAGCGATGTGCCGCTTTCCGAGCGGATGGAGAGCCTGAACGCGGTGAAGAAGGCCGGCAAGGTGAAAAACATCGGCATTTCCAACTTCAACATCGCCATGATGGAAGAGGCCGCAAAGCTTTCGGAGGCGCCGATTGCCACCAACCAGGTGGAATTCCATCCCTATCTCGACCAGTCGAAGCTTCTTCAGGCCGCACGGGAAAAAGGCATTGCGCTCACCGCCTATTACCTGATGGCCGACGGCAAGGTGCCGAACGATCCGCTGCTGAAGGATATCGGGGCGCGCCACGGCAAGACGGCGGCGCAGGTGGTTCTGCGCTTTGCCGTGCAGCAGGAGGGTATCATCGCGCTCTCCAAGACGGCGACGGAAAGCCGCCTTGCCGAAAACTACGACATCTTCGACTTTACCCTGTCAGCCGACGAGATGGCGGCGATCGAGGGGCTGGCACGGCCCGATGGCCGCATCGTCAATCCCGGCCATCTGCGCCCGCCGCACTGGGATTGATCGACGTCGAAGCCTTTTTCACGCGGCAGGCCCTGCCGCGTGAAAAGCCGCTCAATGCAGCAGGACGTAGGCGCCGTAGATGACGATGAGCGCCCCGGCGACGATGGCCGAGATCAGCGACAGGCGCTTTTCGATGAAATGGCGCATCTCCTCGCCATAGGTGTTGAGCAGCCAGGCGAGCGCGAAGAAGCGGCCGCCGCGCGCGATGATGGCCGAGAGGATGAACAGGCCGAGATTGAAATTGGCAACGCCCGACAGGATCGTCACCACCTTGATCGGCGGCAGATGCGCAAGGCCTGACGTGACGAGCAGGATGAGAATGGTCTTCCAGTCCACCGACTGCGCCAGCCCCTCGAACGTCTCCAGCTTGCCGTAGAAGACAAGCACCGGCCGGGCAATCGCCTCGAAGGCATAATGCCCGATGGTCCAGCCGAGAATGCCGCCCAGAACCGAGGCGATGGTGGCAATGGTGGCATAGAAATAGGCCCGGCGCGGCCGCGCCAGCACCATGGGCACAAACAGCACGTCGGCCGGCACGAGGAAGAACGAACTTTCGACAAAGGCAATGATGGCCAGCCACCAGGCGGCGGCCTTTCGCGCGGCAAGCGCCATGGTCCAGGCGTAAAGATTGCGAAGCATCGGGAAAAATCCTCTGGCATGGGCTAAAAGGCCGCAACGGCGCTTGGGCTCACCGGCGGCGGTTTCATCATCAAAAACGCATGGTCACGGTTACCTGCCGCTCCGGCCCGATGCAAGACGCCACGGCGAAGAGCGGCCGGTTGGCCGCAATTTCGACTTTTGCGGCGGGATGCAGCTCGGCACAGACTTCCCCGTGAGGCAGAGCGGGCCATTATCGAGACAGAAAGAAAGTCCCCTCCCAAACCCTCCCCACAAGGGGGAGGGCTTAACCCGGCCGCACCGTTTGATGCAGGAAGAGGAGGCTTTTGACGCCGCTTCTCCCCCCTTGTGGGGGAGATGCCCGGCAGGGCAGAGGGGGACCTGTCTGAAATGCAACAGCCCTTCCCCTGTTTTGGGAGGGGACCTTCTTGCTAGGGCTTAACCCGGCCGCACCGCTTGATGCAGGAAGAGGACGCTTGTCACGTCGGTTCTCCCCCTTGTGGGGGAGATGCCCGGCAGGGCAGAGGGGGACTTGTCTGAAATGCAACAGCCCTTCCCCTGTTTTGGGAGGGGACCTTCTTGCTAGGGCTTAACCCGGCCGCACCGCTTGATGCAGGAAGAGGACGCTTGTCACGTCGGTTCTCCCCCCTTGTGGGGGAGATGCCCGGCAGGGCAGAGGGGGACTTGTCTGAAATGCAACAGCCCTCCCCTGGTTTGGGAGGGGACTTTCTGCGTGGCCGCGCCCCTACCGGCTGCCGCTTTCGACCAGCACCGTCTTCAGCGTCGCAAGGCTTTCGCGCAGATCCTCCGCCTCCTGGCGGGTGCAGCCCGTGGCAGCGGCGATGGCCGAGGTGACGCCCGCCGCCTCCTGTTGAAGGCGGCGCCCCTTGTCGGTGAGGAAGATGATCACCTGCCGCTCGTCCTGTTCGGCGCGGGTGCGGGTGACGAGGCCCGCCTGTTCCAGCCGCTTCAGAAGCGGCGACAGGGTGCCGGAATCGAGATCGAGTGCGGCGCCCAGCCCCTTTACCGGCTGGCCATCCGCCTCCCAGAGACTGACCATCACCAGATATTGCGGATAGGTGAGCCCGAGCGGCTCCAGGAGTGGCTTGTAGGCGCGCGAAAAGGCGTGCGAGGCGCCGTAAAGCGCAAAGCACAGCATCTCATGCAGGCGGATGCCGCTTTTTTCTGCCAGATCCTCGTCCATGTTTTCCCAATCTTTCCGGGCATTTGCCGGCGCTTGGCCGCACTTTTGCATGCATGCGTCCTGACATCCGGCCAAAGCGCCCTAACTTTCCGATTGTCGCAGGCTTGACGCGGGACTTCAATGCGCATAATTATATTGCGCGCAATTCAATAATACACAACACATCATCCCGCGACAACGGACATCAACCAAGGAGACGATCATGGCTATCCTCTACACGACCAAGGCATCCGCAACCGGTGGCCGCGCCGGCCGCGCCGTATCCGAAAACGGCGTCCTCGACGTCACGCTGACGGTTCCGAAGGAACTCGGCGGTGACGGCGCAACCGGCACCAATCCCGAACAGCTGTTTGCCGCCGGCTATTCCGCCTGCTTCCTCGGCGCGCTGAAGAATGTTGCCGGCAAGGCAAAGGTGAAGGTGCCGGAAGACACCAAGGTCACGGCTTCCGTCGGCATCGGCCCGCGCGATGACGGCACCGGCTTCGGCATCGAAGTCTCGCTCGTCGTCGATATCCCCGGCATGGACAAGGCACAGGCCGAAGACCTCATCGCCAAGGCCCATATCGTGTGCCCCTACAGCCACGCCATGCGCACCTCGACCGAAGTTCCGGTCTCGGTTGCCTGAGCGAAAAACTCCGCATGATTTCGGAAGGGCCGCCCTACGCGCGGCCCTTCTTGCATTTGAAGGCTTTTGCTCTACATTCTTTCTGAAGAAAGAAGGTGGCCGATGAACGACCCATCCCTTGTTCACAAACCGGACACACCGGCGCAACGGCAAAAGCTTGCGGATGCTGCCGTGGTCGGCAAGGCTGCGGTGCGCGCGGCAGAGCGGCTTGGCCTCAACGGTCGGCGGCTCGGCGCCATTCTCGGCCTGTCGGAAGCCTCGATCTCCCGGCTGAAGCGGCAGGAGCTGGCGCTCCAGCCGACAGACAAGGCCTTCGAACTGGCGCTTCTGTTCATCCGCCTGTTCCGGTCGCTCGATGCCGTCACCGGCGGCGACGAAGCCACGGCACGCGCCTGGATGCAGAACCGCAACACCGCACTGGAGGCCGTGCCGGCCGACAAGATCCTCACCGTTTCCGGGCTCATCGATGTCCTTGCCTATCTGGACGCCAGACGCGCTCTCGTCTGAAAAGTCACCCGTTCACGGATGTTTCTGGCGCCTGGTCGAAGCTCAGCATCAGGTGTCGACGATGAAGCTGGTCGATACCACCGACGAGCAGTCACGCCTGGAGGACCTGCTGGAGAACACCAAGCCGACCCTGCCGCCGGATGCCCGCGGGCTTGATTATCTGCTGGCAACCCCCTTCCGCTACGGCGCGCCCTACCCGACCGGATCGCGCTTTCGCCGGGCGGGAAAAACACCGGGCGTCTTCTACGCTGCCGCCACGCTTCAAACGGCTGTGGCGGAAATGGCCTTTTACAGGCTGCTGTTTTATGCCGAATCTCCGGCAACCCCGCTTCCGGCCAATGCCAGCGACTACACGGCGTTTTCTGCCCGAATCGACACGGAAAACGGCCTCGACTTGACCTTGCCGCCGCTCTCACGCGATGCAAAGGCCTTCGAGCATCCGACCGATTATACCGCCTGTCAGGCGCTTGCCGATACGGCCCGCGCGGCAGGTCTCGACGCCATTCTCTATCGGTCCGTGCGCGACCCTTGCGGCGGGCAGAACCTGGCGCTTCTCGAGCCGCGTGGCTTTGGCGCCCGCGAACCGGTGGAGCGGCAGGCCGTGCGCCTGCACCTGTCGGCGCACCACGTGCAGGTGCTTTGCGATTTTCCACGTCAGCGCTTCGGCTTTGCGCTCGCCGATTTTCGTGCCGATCCGCGCATCGCCGCCCGATTTGGCTGAAATACCCTAGCGGATATTGGAAAGATCGCCGCGCAGACGCTGCGGGCCGCCCTCGCCCAGCCCCTCATCCACCTGCGCATGCGTGGCCGTCCAGATCGGCACGGCAGCGGCAAGGACTGCCATGCCCTCCGGCGTCAGCGTCAAGAGCCGGCTGCGGGCATCCTTCGGATCGGCGATCACATGGACCAGCCCGCGCCGCTGCAGCGGCTTCAGCGCGGCCGTCAGCGTCGTGCGGTCCATGTCAAGCAGCGTCGCGACCGATCCCATCGGCGCCGGCTGAGGCCGGTTGAGCGACATCATCAGCGAGAACTGACCATTGGTGAGACCGAGCGGGCGAAGCGCCGCATCGAATCTGCGCGCAAGCGCGCGGGCGGCGCGCTGCACATGCAGACAAAGGCAGGTGTCGCGAACATGAAGGGTTGTCGAAAAAGGAATCACTTGGGGGTTTGACATGACTGATTTATGTTGATATCAACCTAAATGTCAAGACGAGCCACACATCATTGCCGGGAGGGCGATATGGAGCATGCCGTAGTCTCGAAGGAAGAATGGCTGGAGGCGCGCAAGGCGCTTCTGCTGAGGGAAAAAGAGGTGACGCGCCATCGCGACGCCGTCAACCGCGAGCGCCTGGCGCTCCCCTGGGTGAAGATCGACAAGGACTACCGTTTCGAGACGCCCAAGGGGCAAAGGTCGCTCGCCGACCTCTTCGACGGGCGCAGCCAGCTGATCATCTACCATTTCATGTTCGGCCCCGACTGGGAGGCCGGCTGCCCCGGCTGCTCCTTCTTTGCCGATCATGTCGACGGCACGCTGGTGCATCTCAACCATCACGACGTGACGCTCGTCTCGGTGTCTCGCGCACCGCTTGCCAAGATCGAGGCCTACAAGCGCCGCATGGGCTGGCAATTCCCCTGGGTCTCGTCCTTCGGCAGCGATTTCAATTTCGATTTCGGCGTGTCGTTTACCAAGGAACAGCTGGCGAGCGGCTCCGTCATCTACAATTACCGAGAAACGCCGAGCGACAAGGCGCATGACGAGCTGCCGGGCACATCGAGCTTCTACCGCAACGACAAGGGCGAGATCTTTCACACCTATTCGAGCTATGCCCGCGGCGGCGAGGAAGGGCTCGGCACGCTGATGATCCTCGATCAGGCGCCGCTCGGGCGCAACGAAAGCTCGACGATGAATTTCGTCCGGCGCCACGACGAATACGAGCCCGCGCCCGTCTTCATTCCCCCCGCCAGCTGCTGCCAGTGACAAGAGGATCCCGCTCCATGCCGTCTGAAACCCACGGAAAATTCATCTGGTGCGAGCTGATGACCAGCGACACCGACGCCGCCGCCCGCTTTTATCAAGCCATAACCGGCTGGACAGTGGGCTCCATGCCGATGCCGGCCGCAGCCGATGGCATGCCCGGCATGACATACCACATCTTCAACACGCAAGCCGGAAGCCAAACCTGCGGCGTGGCGGGCATGATGGACATTCCCGAAGCGATGAAAGGCCAGCTGCCGCCGAACTGGACGGGCTACGTTGCCGTGGACGATGTCGACGGCATGGCCCGGGACTTTGCGCAGGCCGGCGGCGCGATCATGCGGCCGCCGGAGGATATTCCAGGCGTCGGCCGCTTTTCGGTGGTGGCCGATCCGCACGGCGCAGTTCTCTGCCTGATGACGCCGGCCCCGATGGACACGCCGCCGCCCGAACCGGAACCGGGCACGCCCGGCACCTTCGGCTGGCACGAACTGATGGCCGGCGATGGCGAGGAAGCCTTTGCCTTCTATAGCAAGATGTTCGGCTGGACGCTGGACCATGCGATCGATATGGGCGCGATGGGCCGATACCTGATCTTTGCCCATCAGGGCCAAGCCATTGGCGGCATGATGACGCGACCGCCGCATGTGCCCGTTGCCTGCTGGTCCTATTACATCAACGTCCCCGCCATGGCCCCGGCCGTCGCGGCCATCACCGAAGGCGGCGGCCAGGTGGTGAACGGCCCGATGCCGGTGCCCGGCGGCAGCGTCATCGTCAATGCGCAGGACCCGCAGGGGGCCTATTTCTCACTGGTGGCAAGCGCCGCGTAAAACCTTCGGGCAGACCGGTGATGCCGCTTGTAGCGACTTTGCGCCTGCGGCCATCACCGCCCCACCCGAAGCGCATGCCCCGACCGCCCGCCGTTTGCATGTTCTGACGGCCCGAGCAATTCCCCGCCAGTCTGCCCGCACCCCCTTGTCGGTGTGGGCACCGCGCTGTGTCCCGCTGCCCCCAGATCTCTCCTGCGCCCTCCCCGGGCCATCCTTGCAAAAAGCCCGCTTTGACTTCTGCCCTTCAGGCGCTTAAGGCCGCTTATCCGATTTTTTCAAACAGGCGATCAGGGAGCACGCGGGCCATGGCAGGCGATGACGACGACTATATCTATGACGAAGCCACCGGCGAATGGCGTCCGGCCTCGGAACTGGCCGCAGCGGCGGCAAAAGCTGCCCAGGTGGTCGATGCCGTCGGCACCGTGCTGCAGAACGGCGACAGCGTCACCCTCATCAAGGACCTCAAGGTGAAGGGCGCCGGCCAGACCCTGAAACAGGGCACCGTGATCAAGTCGATCCGCCTCACCGACAACCCGGAAGAAATCGACTGCCGCCACGACGCCATCAAGGGCCTCGTTCTGCGCACGGAATTCGTGCGGAAGCGGTAAAGCGTGGAATTTGGGGCGGGGGTGATGTCTGAGCTGCCTTGGCATGAACGATCATGGATGCGGCTTACCTTGGATCCCAAGGCATTCGCAACGACACGAAGGTAAGCAAATGACAGCACCGCCGCGCCTCTTCGGAGCAGATTACAGCGTTTACGTCCGGATTGCTCGACTGTGCCTTATCGAGAAAGGCATCGAATACCAGCTTGTTCCGATCGATATTTTTGCAGCTGATGGACCTCCAGCCGACTACCAGGCAAGGCACCCGTTCGGGCGTATTCCGGCCTTCGAGCATCAGGACATCAGCCTCTATGAGACGAGTGCAATCACTCGATATATCGATGAAGCTTTCGGGGGGCCGCACCTTCAGCCCTCGGACCCGCTGCAGCGCGCAAGATGCAATCAGCTCATCAGCATTGCTGACAACTATGCCTATCCTCACCTGGTGTGGGGAGTTTATGTGGAGCGGGTATCGAAGCCCGGCAGAGGCGTTCCCACAGACGAGGACACGTTGGTCGCGGCGCTCCCGAAAGCACGAAACTGCTTGATGGCGATGTCTCAGTTGATGGGAGATGCCCGATGGCTCGTTGACGAGCAACTGACGCTCGCCGATTTGTATGCCGCTCCCATGTTCGACTATTTCCTGATGGCACCCGAGGGAGCAGACCTCATCCGCGAGCACGCAAACCTGCAGGAATGGTGGGCCCGCATGGCATTGCGGCCCTCAATGGCCGCAACTCAACCGTCTTAGTTTTCATACGGTGAGTGATCTCGCACATCTGACAGCCCGCCCTTAAGGCTAGCCTACCGCTTCAAGCTCCCCAAGATCCCGCGCACCAGTGCCCGGCCCACCTGGCTTGCAACGGAGCGGGCAGCACTTTTCATGGCGGCCTCTATGATGGTTTCGCGTTGAGAACCGCCGCGTCGGGCGGGTGGGGTGCGGCCGTCCGGCTGTTCGTCGCCGGTGTCGAAGCCGGGCAGTTTCCAGCGGCTGGCAGCGCTCTCGTCTTTCGCGAGTGCCTCCTCGCCGGTGGCGGTGCCGGAGTGCGCGGCTTTTCCCGCCCGCGCCGCCAGGATCTCGAAGGCCGATTCCCGGTCGAGGTCTTCGTCGTAGAGGCCGGCGACCGGGCTTTTGCCAAGGATTGCGGCGCGTTCAGTGTCCGTCAGCGGCCCGATGCGGGCCGACGGCGGGCGGATCAGCGTGCGGGCAACGATCGAGGGAGCGCCCTTGTCCTCGAGCGTCGAGACCAGCGCCTCGCCGGTGCCAAGCGTGGTGATTACCTCTGCGGTTGAAAAGTCCGGATTGGCGCGAAACGTCTCGGCGGCCGTCTTCACCGCCTTCTGCTCGCGCGGCGTATAGGCGCGCAGCGCATGCTGCACGCGGTTGCCGAGCTGCGCCAGCACGGTTTCGGGCACATCGAGCGGGTTCTGCGTGATGAAATAGACGCCGACGCCCTTGGAGCGGATGAGGCGCACCACCTGTTCCACCCGCTCCAGGAGCACCTTCGGCGCCTCGGAAAACAACAGATGCGCCTCGTCGAAGAAGAAGACGAGCCGCGGCTTTTCCGGGTCGCCCACCTCCGGCAGTTCCTCGAAGAGTTCCGAGAGAAGCCAGAGCAGGAAGGTGGCATAGAGCCTCGGGTTCATCATCAGCCGTTCGGCGGCAAGCACGGAGACTACGCCGCGCCCATCGGGCGCCACGCGCATGATATCCTCGATCCTCAAGGCCGGTTCGCCGAAAAACTGCGCGGCGCCCTGCTGTTCCAGGACGAGCAGACCGCGCTGCAGCGAACCGATCGAGGCTTTCGAGACGAAGCCGAAGCGCGCGGAAATCTCCGACGCCTGTTCGGCCATATAAGAGAGCAGCGCCTGCAGATCCTTGAGATCCATCAGCGGCAGGCCACCCTCGTCGGCTATTCTGAAGGCGATGTTGAGGACGCCCTCCTGCGCCTCGCTGGCATCCATCAGGCGGGCCAGCAGCAGCGGGCCCATTTCGGCGACGGTCGAGCGGACGCGGTGGCCCTTTTCGCCGTAGAGATCCCAGAAGATCACCGGAAACGCGGCATTGTCATAGTCCGAAAAGGCAATCTCCTCGGCGCGCTTCAGCAGAAAATCCTTCGGCTCGCCAAGCGCTGCGATGCCCGACAGATCGCCCTTGATGTCGGAACAGAAGACCGGCACGCCGGCCTCTGAAAAACCTTCGGCCAGCACCTGCAGCGTCACGGTCTTGCCGGTGCCGGTGGCGCCGGTCACCAGGCCATGGCGGTTGGCGAATTTCAGCGCCAGATACTGCGCCTTTGCCAGCGTATGATCGGGATTGCGGCTGGCGCCGATGAAGAGTTTTCCCTGATTGACCATGCAACCGGCCTCCTGACGTAAGCGTTAGCGCGTATTCGGTTTTATAGGGGCGACAGGCATGTTCGGCAATGTGAGGTGTTTTGGAGACAGGGCGTTTCGGCGCGGCACGGCCGGCGGCGGCGTTTCGGATGTGAGAGGGACGCGCGCATGAACCAGACAGGCGAGGCCGATCTTCGCGGACGAAGCGCCAAAACCCCCTCGGCGATCCCCTGGAAGGGGCTTCTCGATGTCGCCTACCGCGTCTATCTGTCGATCATCGAGGACCGGGTGATGCTGGTCGCCGGTGGCGTCACCTTCTATCTGCTGCTCGCCGTCTTTCCCGCCATGACGGCGCTCGTCTCGCTCTATGGCTTCGTGTCCGATCCGGCAGCGATCACCGAGCGCCTGGGCTTCTTGCGCGAGGTCATGCCGTCGGACGGGCTGGAGATCTTCTTCAAGCAGTTGCAGACGCTCGCCGGCGAGGAGCGCAGTTCCTTAAGCTACGGTCTGGTGATCGGTCTTGGCATTGCGCTGTGGAGCACCAACAATGGCGTCAAGGCCATGTTCGAGGCCATGAACATCGCCTATGGCGAGGATGAGAAGCGCAGCTTCATCCGCCTCAATCTGGTGTCGCTGTTCTTCACCTTCGTGGCGCTGATTGCCGCCATCGTGCTGCTTGTCGGGCTCGGCGTCATCCCCGCCATGATCGCCTTCCTGCCGCTCGGCGGCTTTGCCGAAACGCTCCTGTCGCTCGCACGCTGGCCGGTGCTTCTCCTCATGGCCGCTATCGGCATCAGCCTGCTCTATCGCTATGGTCCGAGCCGCGAGCCGGCCAAGAAACGCTGGATCAGCTGGGGGGCGTCGCTTGCCGCCCTCTTCTGGCTCGGCGGTTCGCTGGGCGTGTCCTTCTATCTCTCGCATATCGCCAATTTCAACGTCACCTACGGGACGCTCAGCGCGCTCATCGGCTTCCTGTTCTGGGTGTGGATCTCCTCGATCATCATCATCCTCGGCGCCGAGATCAATGCCGAACTTGAGCACCAGACGAAGCGCGACAGCACCACCGGCCCCGAACAGCCGATGGGCCGGCGTGGCGCCTATATGGCCGACACGCTTGGCAAAAGCTGGGGCAGTTGATCCGGTGGCCGCCGTACCGGCACTGTGCTTGAGATCGAGATGGGGATCGCCGCCTCTCGTCCCCTGATCGCGGTGGCAGGATAGGCCCGGCGGTGATAGCACGCATTATTCGCAAGCCACAGGCGGCCTTCGGCTTGCATCCGGTCGCGCCATAATTTACGTTGACGTTAACGTCAAACATCGAGGAGAATGTGATGAACGAACTGGTCACCCGCGTGGCGGACAAGGTGGGCATTGCGCCCGAAATCGCCGAAAAGGCCGTCGGCATGATGCTGGGTTTTCTCCAGCGCGAAGCCGATGACGCCGCCGTGGCGCGCATGATCGAGGCGATCCCCGGCGCGCCCTCGCTGGTGGCGCAGTTCAACGGCGAAGGTTCTGGCGGCGGCGGTCTGCTCGGCGGTCTGATGTCCACCTTCGGCGGCGGCGTCATGGCGCTTGGCCAGCAGCTGATGTCGCTCGGCCTCGGCATGGGCGAAATCACCGCGCTCGCCCGCGAAACCATCGCCGTTGCCCGCCAGCATGCCGGCACCGAGACCGTGGATGAGGTGGTCAATTCCGTTCCGGGCCTTTCCCAGTTCGTCTGACACGCCGACCGTTGCGCGCCTGTCCGCTCAAGTCGCGGGCGGGCGCTGCCCTTGCGACAGGACGTCCAGGAGCGCCTTTCGCACGACGGGCGATGATCGACCCCGCCAGGGGCCGGCGGATGCGGCATCACGGTGCCGAAAAGCACCAGAATGAAACAGCGTCCCGGCCTGGTTCATCCTTTATTAAGCCCATCAATAATCTCTAAAATTGTTTCTACTGTCCCGCCATATTGTGCCGTTATGCGTCGTATTGACGTCACAGCGGGGTATGGAATGTCGATCACAGCGCGCGCCTACGCGATCATGCCATCGCTTGCCCTCGGGCTTGCCTTGATGTTGAGCGCGCTTGTCGCCTTTGCCGGTCCGGCACGGGCCGGTTACGCGCATTTCGTCGTGGATGCGGCAACCGGCAAAGTGCTTGCGGCGGAAAATGCCGATACGCTCAACCATCCGGCCTCGCTCACCAAGATGATGACGCTCTACATGGTGTTCGAGGCGCTGCGCGATGGCCGTCTGCGCTGGGACCAGCAGATCGTCATGTCCCGCAATGGCGCAGCCACCATCCCCACCAAGCTCGGCGTTCCGGCGGGCAAGACCTACACGGTGCGCGAGGCCGTCTATGGCATGGCGGTCAAATCCGCCAATGACGTTGCCGAAGGCATCGGCGATCATCTTTACGGATCGCAGGAAAAATTCGGTCAGGCCATGACGCGCAAGGCGCGCCAGCTCGGCATGAGCCGCACGGTGTTCCGCAACGGCTCGGGCCTGCCCGACGAAAGGCAGGTGACGACGGCGCGCGACATGGCAACGCTCGGTCTGGCGCTGATGCGGGATTACCCGAAGGAATACCAGGTCTTTGCGCTGCGCTCCTTCAGCTTTCGCGGCAAGACCATTCGCGGCCACAACAATCTCATGTACCGCTACAAGGGCATGGACGGCATCAAGACCGGCTTCATCAATGCGAGCGGCTTCAATCTGGTGAGCGCCGTCAACGACAGGGGCCGCCGCGTGGTGGGCGTCGTGTTGGGCGGACGCACGGCAAGTGCCCGCGATGCCCGCATGGCCGCCCTTCTGGACGATGCCATGCCGCGCGCCACCGTGCGCGGCGGGGCTCTGGTTGCCGCGATCGGCGCGCCCAGCCTGCCCCGCTCGGGCGTGCCGAAACCGGTCGGGCGGGCGGTTTCGGAACCGGACGCCACGCTCACCGACGCCATGGATCCGGTGGCCGCACAGATCGCCCATGCCGAAACGCTTGCCCGCACGCAAGCCGGGGAAAACCTCGGCATGACGGCCGGCGCGACCGATCATTTCCCCGCCGTGCCGGATCGCCCGGCCGCCGAGACGCGGATGCGCAAACGCGCGCCCGCCGCCCGCACCGTCGCCATCGAACCGACCGCGCCGTCGGCGGGACAGGCCTTTGCCTATGCGAGCGGGCCGGTGCCGCAGGCTGCCATTCCAGCCCCGCCCGGCGGCCTGCCCTTTGCGATCGCCTCCCATGCCGGCTGGACCGTGCAGCTTGCCGCAGCCCCAAGCCAGGCGGAGGCGATTGCACTTCTGTCGCGGGCGCTTCCGGCGCTCGATCACCGCTTTTCCGGCATCACGCCCTATACGGAAAGTGTCCAGGGCCGCTCCGGCCTGCTGCACCGAGCCCGGCTCTCCGGCTTTGAGGATCGCGCCGCCGCCCAATCCGCCTGCAAGGCGCTCACCGCCCGATCCTTCTCCTGCCTGGTGGTGGACGGCAACGGCTGACAGTTCGGTTCAGGCTGCGCCGAATTCCTCAACGACGGCCTCGACAAAGCTGCGCACCTTGACCGTCGGGCGGCGTCCGGCCGGATAGAGCACATGCATCGGGCGCACCGGCCCTTCATAATCGCCCAGCACCCGCACCAGCCGACCGGCGGCAATTTCACCGCTCAGCACGCTTTCCGGCCCAAGTGTTACGCCAAAACCCTCGATCGCCGCATGCAGAAGCGCCTTCCAGTCATTGCTGCGCATGCGCCCGCTGGCGCGCACCTCTTCTTCCCGGCCGTTGCGGGTAAACACCCAGCGGCAGGGAATGGACGGCGACCAGTAGGCATAGGCCAGACAATCATGGCGTTCGAGATCGGTCGGCGTTTCCGGCACGCCGCGGGCGGCCAGATAGGCGGGGGCGGCACAGGCGATCACCCGGTAGGGCGCCAGGGCATGGGCGATCAATCCGCTTTCCTCGACAGGGCCGATGCGCACCATTACATCGAACCCCTCCTCCAGCGGATCGACAAAACGGTCGTTCAGCGTCAGATCCACCTGCATGTCCGGATAGCGGGCGAGATAGCGGGTGACGAAGGGCGCCAGGCTGAAGGCACCAAAGGTCATCGGCGCATTGACGCGCAGCATGCCCTGCGGGCGCGAGCGCATGTCGCTTGCCAGCGCATCGGCGGCATCCGCCTCGGCCAGCACCAGCTTGCATCGATCGTAATAGGCGCGCCCGACATCGGTGAGGCTCTGGCGCCGCGTGGTGCGGTGAATGAGGGCGGCGCCGACACGGTCTTCCAGAAACACCACATGCTTGGCCACCATCTGCGGCGACATTCCCATGGTTTCGGCCACCGCCGCAAACGACCCCAGATCGGCCGCGCGCACGAATACCGCCATACTGGTCAGGCGATCCATGCCATTATCCCCTCTGAGTTTTGAATGTCGGTTGATCTTGACGATTTATCACCATCTGGAAGGCAATTAAAGCTCTCTCATCCAAGCAATGGAGAGACAAGATGAACATCGGAATTATCGGCGCCGGCTTTGTCGGGCGCGCCATCGGCAAGCTTTCTGTTAAGACCGGCCATCGGGTCATGCTCAGCAATTCACGCGGGCCGCACACCCTGTTCAGCCTGCGCCACGGCGTGGGAGCGGAGGTCGGCACTGTGGAGGAGGCGATTGCGTTTGGCGACATCGTCGTCATCGCCATCCCGCTTGCGGCCTACCGCAGCGTGCCAGCAGATGCGCTTGCGGGGAAAATCGTCATCGACACCAACAATTATTACCCGGACCGCGATGGCCGGATCGCAGAACTCGATGCGTTGGAAACAACCACCAGCGAACTGCTGGCAGCGCACCTGCCACAGTCGCGCATCGTCAAAGCCTTCAATGCGATCACCATGAACGACCTGGAAAAGGACGACCGCGCCCCAGGCTCCGCCGACCGGCGCGCGCTACCGCTTGCCGGTGACGACGCGGATGCAAAGACCGTAGCGATGCGCCTCTACGAGGAATTCGGTTACGACGCGGTGGATGCCGGCCCGCTCGCTGAAGGATTTCGTTTCGAACGCGCCACACCGGCCTATTGCGTGGCGATGACGAAACTGCAGCTTCAACAGACGCTTGCGCAAACCACACGCGCGGGCAAGCGCGCCGCATGATGCGCCGCACAGTAAAAAGGCGCCACGCGGCGCCTTTTTATCTATCTGGGGAAATCTCTGGCTTACTGCCAGACGACGATGCGGGCCTTGTTCGGCACGCGTTCGTAGAGGTCGATGATGTCCTGGTTCATCAGGCGCACGCAGCCGGACGAGACGGCCTTGCCGATGGAGTTCCATTCGGGATTGCCGTGCAGGCGGTAAAGCGTGTCCTGGCCGTTGCGGAAGATGTAGAGCGCGCGCGCGCCGAGCGGGTTCATCAGGCCGGGCGCCATGCCGCCATTGCCGGCGGAGTATTTGACCAGTTCCGGCTGGCGGGCGACCATTTCCTGCGGCGGGGTCCATTTCGGCCATTTCTGACGCCACTGGATGACGCCCTCGCCTTCCCAGGCAAAGCCTTCGCGACCGATGCCGACGCCGTAGCGCATGGCCGAACCGCCGGCTTCCACCACATAGAGAAACCGCGAGGCCGTATCGACGACGATGGTGCCGGGACGCTCGCCGGTCGGGTCGACGACGCGCTGGCGATAGAAGCGCGGGTCGATGCGCCAGTAGGGAATGGCCGGAATGACGAAGCCGCCATCCACCATTTCGCCATACATGGCGTCGAGTTCAGGCGTGCGGCCGCGCATGGGCGGGCTTGCCGGCGCAAAGGCCTCACCGCCATCGCGGTAGGTGATGCTGAGGCCGCCCGGACCGGGTCTGGACGAGGCGCAGCTCGCAAGTGTGGAAGCAGTGCCGACGGCCAGAAGACTGAGGAGGCGGCGGCGGCTGAAAAGATCGGATGTGGTCATGAGGGCGGTTTTACTTCTTTACTGGAAAGGCAGGGCACTCGGAATGCGCATCAACGAACGTTCCCGAAACTTGTTCCCGCATTATGTCTGAAAGAAGTATAGGCAGCCACAGTTTGGCGGCCAGTGTGGCCGCCAGCACCTTATCGTGACGCAGGTGTGATCAGATAACCACAATCGGCGTGCCGGCCGGCACCCGCTCGAACAGGTCGATGACATCCTGGTTGAGCAGGCGCACGCAGCCGGACGAGGTTGCGCGCCCGACTGATTGCCAGTCCGGCGTGCCGTGGACGCGGTAGAGCGTGTCCTTGCCATCCTTGAAGATATAAAGCGCGCGGGCGCCGAGCGGATTGTTGAGGCCCGGCATGGCGCCACCTTCGGCGGCGGCAAACGGGCGAAGATCCGGCTGGCGCGCCACCATCTCGGCCGGCGGCGTCCAGCGCGGCCATTTTGCCTTCCACTGGATGACGCCGCGTCCCTTCCAGGCAAAGCCGTCGCGGCCAAGGCCGACGCCGTAGCGGATGGCGCGGCCATTCGGCTGCACGAGATAGAGGAAGCGATCCTTCGTATCGACAACCAGCGTGCCCGGCGCCTCCTGCGAGGCATAATCCACCTCCTGGCGCAGATAACGGGCATCGATGCGCGAGAAGGGAATGGCCGGCAGCGTATGCCCGTCATCCCGGATGGCGGCGTAATAGATGCGGTGCACGGGGTTGGACACCGGCAATCCGTAACTCTGGTGGAACTGCGTCTGGTAAAGCTGGCGTTTCTGCGGAATGGCCTGCTGTTTCTGTGTCGGCTGCGGCTGCGCTTCCGGCGGCGCGGAGGGATTGTAGAACACAGGCGCGGTTTCCTGCACGAAGACATCCGGGTTCATGCGGCTGGTATCGGTCACCAGAATGCAGCCCGACAGGCTTGATGCGCCAAGGAGAAGAAGCGCAAGCGGGGACAGTCGGGCGATACGGCGCAGGATCTGGAACATGAGAACGGAACTTCCGGCAGATGACATCGAGCTCCACCCTGCACGCTGCGGCTGGCGCGAGGCTTTCCATCACCCCGTGGGCGACCTTCGGCCAAGTGTGGGCAGAAAGTTTCATGCCGCATTCAGGCTTGCCTGCCGGCGCCGGCGGTGAAACAGTCCGCCTCAAAACGGAGGACGACAGCATGAGCGATACGACGGGCGACAAGGTTGCCATCATCACGGCGGGCGGAAGCGGCATGGGTGCGGGGGCGGCGATAAAACTCGCAGCCGACGGCTTCAAGGTTGCCATCCTCTCCTCCTCCGGCAAGGGCGAGGTGCTCGCCGCCGAACTCGGCGGCATCGGAGTCACCGGCTCCAACCAGTCGAACGACGACCTGAAGCGGCTGGTCGATCTCACCATGGAGCGCTACGGCCGCATCGATGCGCTGATCAACAGCGCAGGCCACGGTCCGCGGGCGCCTCTGCTGGATCTTTCCGACGAGGACTGGCATCGCGGCATGGAGGTGTATTTCCTGAATGTCGTGCGCCCCACCCGGCTGGTGACGCCGATCATGCAGGCGCAGAAATCCGGCGCCATCGTCAACATCTCGACGTTTGCCGCCTTCGAGCCGGATCCGGTTTTTCCGACCTCCGGGGTTTTCCGCGCCGGTCTTGCCGCCTATACGAAACTGTTTTCGGACCGCTATGCGCCCGACAATATCCGCATGAACAATGTGCTGCCGGGCTTCATCGACAGCCTGCCGGAAAAGGCGGACTTCAAGGCACGCATTCCGATGGGCCGCTACGGCACGGTGGATGAGGTGAGCGAGCTGATCGCGCTGCTTGCCTCGGACCGCGCCGCCTATATCACCGGGCAGAATATCCGCATCGACGGCGGCATCACTCGCTCCGTCTGATAAAGACGCCGGGCGGGAATTCCCCGCCCTAAGACTGCTGACAAAGGGCTTCGTGCATCTTCCGTCATGCTCGGGCTTGTCCCGAGCATCTACAACATATTGATTTGATTGGCCCTCGACTGATTTTGTTGGACCTTGGCAGATCCTCGGCACAAGGCCGAGGATGACGTCGTGGTCGGAGGCAGCTTTGTCAGCAAGCTGCGAGCGGGAAATCCCCGCCTCTCCTTTTCCGCAATACCGAGGCGGCGGCCGGTGCGATCTCAGGCGCCGTGGCTCTTGAAGAAGCGGATGCTTTCGGCAACGGCCCCCGGCACGACGCCATTATGCGTGCCGGGCAGGATCTTCTTGTCGATGGAGATGCCGGCCGATTGCGCCCGCTCGATGAAAAGCAGGTGGTTCTGGTCGAACGGCCGCTCCTCGCTGCCGCGCAGAAGCAGCGTCGGGCATTTGAGGCTCGGGGCAAAACACACCGAGGAGCGCATGACGAATTCGCGCGGATCGTCCCAGTCGAAGCGGATTTCCTTCTCGTAGCGGCCGAAATAGCGCCAGGCATCGACGCCGGCCGACATCGGCGCTGCCGCCTTGAAACGGCGCGTCATGGCCGCGAGAAGCGCCAGCGTGCCGCCATTGCTGTGACCGGCGAGGAAGAAACGGTTCTTGTCGACGCCGGGCAGGTTTTCGAGGTAATCGGCGGCCGCCAGCGCATCGGCCGTTTCGTCATAGAAGCCGGAATAATTGCCGGCCTGGCCGTTTTCGCCGCGAAACGACGGCAGCATGGTGACGAAGCCCGCCTCCGCATAGGCCCGGATCTGCTCCCAGTGTCCATCGCCGGTGGCATTGCCGCCATGCAGGAAGAGCACCGCCGGCTTCAGATCGGCCGACGGCTCGTAATGCGACACCCAGCCGACCAGTTGCAGCGAGCGATCCGGCCCGCCGGGATAGGTAACGCGGGTGGCGCCGGGCGGCGTGCCAAGCGGCGGCGCCGTCTCGGGCGACGGCCCCTTGCGCAAAAGATTGGTGCGAAAGGCGCGGCGCGCCTCACCGTAATCCGTGGCCTCAAGCGGCGGCACCTGAGGGACCGGAAAAGGCGTATCGATGACCGGCGGCGGTGAAGCCGTCTGCGCGCGCGCCCCATGGCTCACCAGGGAAGGCGCAAGGGCTGCGGTGGCACTCAATCCGAAAATCATCTGTCGGCGGGAAAACGGCATGAAATCACCATGTTGAACACGATAGGCCGGATCGTAGCATTCACATTTACGCTCGCAAGTGCTTGCCGGATCACGCTTTCTCGATGGGCGGAGGCTGGGCATCCATCATCGCAATCAACGTCGACAACCGGTCGGCATCGCGGGGCTGCTTGTCGGCGCGAAGCCTTGCGATGCGGGGAAAGCGCATGGCGACGCCGGATTTGTGGCGCGTCGAGCGGTTGATGCCCTCGAAGGCGACTTCCAGCACGAAGCCGAAATCCGGTTCGGCGCGCACGGCCCGCACCGGTCCAAACCGTTCCGTCGTATTGTCGCGCACGAATTTGTCGAGCACGTCGAGTTCGGCATCGGTAAAGCCGAAATAGGCCTTGCCCACCGGCACCAGCTGGTCGCCCGCCTCGCCTTCGGCCCATACGCCGAAGGTGAAATCGGAATAATAGCTCGACCGCTTGCCGTGGCCGCGCTGGGCATACATCATGACGGCATCGACATTGAACGGATCGCGCTTCCACTTGAACCACGGGCCTTTCAGGCGACCGGCCTGATAGACGCTGTCCTTGCGCTTGATCATCACGCCTTCGACGACGGGATCGGGCGGGGCAAGGCGCAACCGGTCGAGGGTTTGCCAATCGCTGAACGGCACGAGGGCGGACAGATCGAAACGGTCATGCGGGGCCTTGTCGATGAGGGCGGACAGGCGTTCGCGCCGGGCAAGAAAGGTCTCGGCCCGGATATCCTCGCCGCCCGCGAACAACAGGTCATAGGCGCGCACGAAGGCCGGATACTCGGCCAGCATGCGGGCATTCACCGTCTTGCGGTTCAGCCGCTGCTGCAGGTCGGAAAAGCTGCGCGTGGCGCTGTTGGAGCGCGCGGTGCCTCCGACCAGCAGTTCGCCATCCACGACGCCCTCGAAATTGATCGCCGCGATGATATCGGGAAAGGCGCCGGAAATATCGTCGCCGGAGCGGGAATAGAGTTTTCGGGTGCCGCCATGGCTCGACATCTGCACGCGGATGCCATCCCATTTCCACTCGGCGGCGTAATCGGCCGGATCGAGCTTTTCCAGATCGCCGTCCTCCACCGGATTGGCGAGCATGACGGAGTGGAAGATGGCGGGACTTGCCAGAACCGGCTTCTCCGCCCTGCCCTCCAGCCAGGAAAACAACGAGACGTAGGGCGGCTCCAGCCCGTGCCAGAGCGTTTCGATTTCGGTGACATCGCGCCCGCTCATCTGCGACAGCGCCTGCTTGGCAAGCCGGGCCGAGACACCGATGCGAAGCCCGCCGGTTGCGAGTTTCAGGAAGGCAAAGCGGCTGGAATGATCGAGGTGATCGAGCAGATCGCGCACGGCGGCGCGCACTTCAGTGCGCCCGAGCGCATTCATCCGCGCCACCACGTCGCCGAGCCGCGGCTGACCGCCTTCCGCCACTTTTTCCTTGGCACCTCCATCCCAGACCAGCGCGATCGTTTCGGCAAGGTCGCCGACATAATCATAGGAATACTGGAAGAGAACCGGATCGAGCCGCTCCAGCGCCAGCTCCTTCAAGAGCGCCGGCTTGACGCCCTTGAGGTCCAGCGTTCCGGCAAGCGCAGCCAGACCATAGCCGCGATCCGGATCGGGTGTGTCGCGAAAATAATCGGCCAGCAGCGTGAGCTTGCCGTTGCGCGATGGCGTGAGGACGAGGCGGTCGAGGAGGGTTGCGAAGGGTTTCATGGGCGCCTCCGGGTGGCCGCCAGCGACAGGGGATGTTGGGAGATGTGAGCGCGAGAAAGATTGCCCCTCACCCTAACCCTCTCCCCGCACGCGGGGAGAGGGGATGCGTTGTGCCTGAGGAAAAGTCTTCTCCTGCAAAGAGCGGTGCTGGAGAAACACGGTGCGGCATATCCCCTTCTCCCCGTCAAAACGGGGAGAAGGTGCCGGCAGGCGGATGAGGGGCTAAGCCGAACTGGAGCCATCCTCAATCCCCCTCATCCTCGTAGCCCACCAGATGCAGCGGTTTGGCGGCGATGCCCTGCATGTCGCACCAGCGCACCAGCGCTTCCTCGCGCCCATGCGTCACCCACACTTCGGAAGGTGCGATTTCGGTGATGGTGTCCAGAAGTTCCGGCCAGTCGCAATGGTCGGAAATGACCAGCGGCAGTTCCACGCCACCCTGCTTTGCCCTTTGCCGCACCATCATCCAGCCGGAGGCAAACGAGATCAGCGGTTCGTTGAAGCGGCGCGCCCAGCGATCCTGGAAGGCAGATGGCGGGCCAACGACGATGGCGCCGTGGAAGGCCGAAGGATTGCTCTTTTCAAGCGTTGCCGGGCGAAGTTCGCCAAGGTCGATCCCTTGGGCCCCATAATAATCGCAGAGCTTTTGCAGCGCGCCGTGGATGAAGATCGGCCGGTCATAGCCACAGTCGCGGATGAGGCGGATCACCCGCTGCGCCTTGCCGAGCGCATAGGCGCCGACCATGTGGGTGCGCTCGGGAAACTGCAGAAGCGAGGCGAGCAGCTTTTTCGTCTCGGCCTTCGGGTCCGGGTGGTGGAAGACCGGCAGTCCAAAGGTCGCTTCGGTGATGAAGACATCGCAGGCGACGGGCTCGAACGGCGCGCAGGTCGGGTCGATGCCGCGCTTGTAATCGCCAGACACGACGATGCGCAGCCCATCCTTTTCGAGCGCGATCTGTGCCGAGCCCAGCACGTGGCCGGCCGGATGAAAGGTGACCGCAACACCGTTGACGTCGATCGCCTCTCCGAAGGCTGCAGCCTGCTCGGCGCCGGCAAAATCGCTTCCGTAGCGCAGCGCCATGATATCGAGCGTCTGGCGGGTGGCCAGCACATAGCCATGGCCGGCGCGGGCATGATCGGAATGACCGTGGGTGACGAGCGCCCGTTCGACCGGGCGCACCGGATCGACATAAAATCGGCCGGGCGGGCAATAGAGCCCGGCCGGTGTGGGGTGAAGGAGCGCCTCGGGTTTCATGCCTTCAAAGATAGGCCGAAATTGCCCGAGGAAAAGACGCGGCGCGGCTTATCCGGCGCGTTTCGCATCCGCCGTCGGCAGGCGCACCGGCTTCAGCATCAGGGCGGCGATGAGGCCGACGGCTGCAAAGCCGGCCGCGGTCAGGAACATCGGCTCGAAGGCCTGGCCATAGGCGGTGGCGATCGCAGCGCGTGCCGCCTGCGGCAGCGCCGACAGCTGGTCGGGCGTCATGGCGCTGGGATTGCTGACACCCTCCACCTGAACGCCTTCCATATGCGCCGCAATGACCGCGCCATAGACCGAGATCGCAATGGCGGCACCGCCCATGCGCGTCAGCGTCACCGCGCCGGTGGCCGAGCCCATGTCGGCCCGCGGCACGGAATTCTGCACGCCGATGATCGGGGCCTGCTGGCCAAGGCCAACGGCAAGCCCCTGGAACAGCAGCACGAGCGCCACCAGCCAGAGCGGGGTTACCGCCGAAAACTGCGAGAACACGACAAGCATCGCAACATTGAGGATGAGGCCCGCCACGCAGAAGGGCTTGTAACGGCCATGGCGGGAAATGATGCGCCCGGCCGACAGCGAGCCGACGACCATGCCGCCGGTGACGGCAATGAAGAACAGGCCGGCATGGGTGGGCGAGAGGCCGCCCGTCGTCTGCAGGAAGAGCGCGAAATAGTTGACCATGCCGATCGCCACTCCGCCGGTCATCAGCGACACGATGAGAAACAGCGAAAACGTGCTGTCCCGGAACAGGCGAAGCGGAATGATCGGTTCCGGCGCGCGCCGTTCAACCACGATCCAGGACAGGATCGCAGCGACCCCGATCGCAAGCACCGTCAGGCTCTGCCAGGAGACGAGCGAGCCGAACAGCGACAGGCCGTCGGTCAGGAGCACCACGGCGGTGCTGGCCATCGCCAGAAGCACGGCGCCGAGATAATCGATCTTCGGCTGGCGGGCAGGCCTGCGGTTCGGCAACAGGAAGATGAGACCGGCCAGCACGAACAGTCCGATCGGCAGGTTGATCAGAAAGATCGAACGCCAGCCGAAGAGATCGCTCATCGTGCCGCCGATCAGCGGCCCGACGCTGCCCGACGCCATGATGACGAGGCTGGAATAGCTCTGGTAGCGGGCGCGCTCGCGCGGCTCGAAGAGATCCGCATTGACGGCAAAGATCGACACCATGATGCCGCCGCCGCCGAGGCCCTGGAAGACGCGCGCGGCAATCAGCGAATTCATCGACCAGGCAAAGCCGCACAGCGCCGACCCGATGGTGAAGATGGTGACGGCCGCGATCATCACGTATTTGCGGCCGAACAGATCGCCGAGCTTGCCATAGACCGGCATGACGGCCGAGGTAGCAAGCAGGAAGGCCGAGCCGACCCAGCCAAACCGCTCGAAGGCGCCGAACTCGCCGACAATGGTCGGCAGCGCGGTGGAGACGATCTGGTTGTCCAGCGTTGCCATGAACATGGCCGTCATCAGAAAAAGAAAGAGGGTCAACCGCAGGCGCTTGTCTGTGACGAGCGGTTGCGGGGCTTGCAGCGGCATATCCATGGGGCGTTCCTGGGCGGCGGTCTTGAGGCAGGGGCGACGGGATGTCGTCATGGCACGCAGCCAGCCACGGGGCTGGCCACTGTGGTCCTGCGCTGCGCAAATTCATGTGCTTTTAGCATATAATTGTCAACCGCAGATTTTTGATGAGGGCATGTGCTTGAATGCGGGCAGACATCTGATATACGACAAACCCATGACGCAGGATCACGCCACACTCGAGCCACTGGAGCTCTCAGAAGACATCGCTCGCATCGGGCACAGCATGTCGATGATGCGCGTGATGATGGGCCGCCGGGTGATCGGCCGCATGGCAATTGCCCGTGCCGCTCCCGGCATAGACCTGTCGCAGCTCGATATCCTCGACGCCGTCAATCGCATCACGTCAGACGGCGGTGAGCCGACCGTCGGCGCCATTGCAGAGGCCATGCGCATAGACCCCTCGCGCGGCAGCCGGCTGGTGGCGGAACTGGTGACGCGCGGTCTTCTGAAACGCGATGCCTCGCAGGAGGACGGCCGCCGTTCGCTGATCCTGCTCACCCCGTCGGGTGCGGCCGTGCTCGCCGAAATCCGCGCTGTCAAGCATTCCATTATCGAGACGGCAACGGCCGACTGGACGGCCGAGGAACGCGCCATCTTCGGCGAGCTGTTCGAACGCTTCATCGCCGGCTTCTACCAGGCCGCACAGGGCACGGACCGCAGCGAGTGCGAGGAGACGGTGCAGGCCGCCTCCTGACCCGACGGGGATTGCCGTCATGCAATAGGCAAGCGGGAGCCGGCCCACGCCCTTAGCCGAAGGCTGGATCCGGGGTGCGGCTCACCTGCAGCGCATCGCGGCCCATGGCCTTTGCCGTGTACATGGCGCGGTCGGCGGTCGCCAGAAGCTCTTCCGGTGTGTCGCCGTCGCGCGGATAGAAGGCGACCCCCATGCTGCAGGTGATGGGGATCTCGATGCCGTCGACATCGACCGGCTGCGACAGGATGGAGCGGATTTCGCGCAGGCGCTTCAGCACGCTCGCCTCGTTCTGGTAGATATGGCTGAAGACGATGGCGAATTCGTCGCCGCCGAGCCGCACCACCAGATCGGCCGCCCGCACCAGATGGGTGAGGCGCCCGGCAAGCTGCTTCAGCACTTCGTCGCCCAGCGCATGGCCAAAGCTGTCGTTGATCCCCTTGAAATTGTCGAGATCGACATAGGCGACCGTCACCTTGCGGCTTTCGCGCGCGGCCTCGCTCAGCGCGCGGCTGAACTGCGCCCAGAACAGCGTGCGGTTGGGCAGGCCCGTCAGCGGGTCGTGATAGGCCATGTGCTGGATGCGCGCTTCGTTCTGCGCCCGCTCGATGGCAATGCCGCCGAGATCGACCGCCACGGCGGTGAGATCCATCTCGCGCTGCGTCGGCTGGCGGATCGTTTCGGAATAGAGCGCAAACGTGCCGAGCAGCCGCCCGTCGGCACTCATGATCGGCGTGGACCAGCAGGAGCGCAGGCGAAACACGGCCGCCAGGTCCCTGAAATCCGACCAGAGCGGATCGGTCTCGATATCATCGACCACGACGGCGGCGCGCCGCCAGGCGCAGGTGCCGCAGGAGCCGACGCGCGGGCCGATCGCCACCCCGTCGACAAGCTTGGTATAGGCCATCGGCAGGCTCGGTGCTGCACCATGGCGCAAATGCTCGCCGGCGTCATCGAGCAGCAGAACGGAAGCGGAAATGCCCTCGAGCTGGCCTTCGATCACCTGGCAGAGGGCATCCAGCACCAGAGGCAGCGGCTTGCCGCGCGCCACCATTTCGAGCACGCCCGCATGGCCGCGCTGCAGGTCCGCATGGCGCCGCGCCTCGGTGATGTCGCGTGAAAGGACCATCAGGCCGGCGATGGCGCCATCGCTGTCGCGCAGGCAGGTGCGGGTCGTCGCAAGCCAGAGTTCGCGGCCGTCCGCCAGCCGCAGCAATTCCTCGCGCTCGCTGTTTTCGCCGCTCGACATCAGCTGCTGTTCCAGCGTGAAGCGTTCGCGGGCAACCTCATCATCCAGAAAATCGAATTCGGTGCGCCCGATCACGCCGGACAGACGGTAGCTGCCGGCAAAGGCCAGCACCGCGGCATTGGCGAAGATGAAGCGACCACGGCGATCCTTCAGGCAGAAGAATTCCGGAAAACTATCCAAGAGCGTCGTAGTCTCGAGCGAACGCAGCAGCGAGGCACTGTCGATCCCGTCGATATCATGGGAGGTGGCGACCTGAACGAGATACCGGCAAAGCGGATCGAGCAGATCGGCAGACGCATCCTGCCCCGCCCGCTGCCCCATGGGTTCGTTCATCCCTCAGTCTCCCTCATTCGTCTGCCTTGTCCCCGCGCACCAGCCTTGTGGTCGGTGCAGGGTTACATGAGAAGTCCGAAATAAGTCTTAGGCTCCATGGTTTGCCGAAGATTGGGATGGAATGGCTTATGCTTTCTTAACATCCGACCACCCCGGACCGGCCGCTGCGGCGCGGCCGGGGGAAGGACTAAGCGGTGCCGTACCGGATCGGCACAGCGGCGCGGGCGCCAGTGCCTGCCCGTGCCCGACCGCCCGCCGGAACCCGACGCATCATTCGAAACATTGAAGATGATTCGCGCCCCGCAGCGACGATCCGGCATGAAAAAATCCTGCCGCATGGGAGAGCGAGGCGGGGTTTCCCGGCTTGCGATCCGGCGCCAAACATTCTCTAACACTGTTTCGCGCCGGCACGCTGCGACAGCCGGCTCCGGCTCTTGCGCCAGACCGTAACGACCGGCGACAACTGACATGAGGGTGTGATCCATGCTGAAAATCTATGGTGCCTATCGTTCGCGGGCCACCCGCACGCTGTGGCTTGCCGAGGAACTGGGCCTTGCCTTCGAGCATGTGCCGGTGCTGCAGGCCAAGCGGCTCCCCGACCCGACAGGCGCCGATGCGCCGATCAACACGGCCTCTGCCGCCTTTCTTTCCATCAACCCGATGGGCACCATCCCCTCGATCGATGATGACGGCGTGATCGTGCATGAATCGCTTGCCATCAACCTTTACCTTGCCCGCAAATATGGCGGCGCGCTTGGGCCGAAGGATCTCGTCGAAGAGGCCGCCATGCTGCAATGGTCGCTGTTTGCCGCAACCGAAATCGAGGCGGTGGCGCTGAAGATCTCGTCCGCATCGACGCTTGCGCCCTCCGAGGAGACGCGCGCGGTGATCGAGACGGCAGCAAAAAGCCTCGTGAAGCCGTTCGATGTTCTGGAAAAGCATTTTGCCGACAAGAGCTTCACCGTCGGCGACCGCTTTACCGTCGCCGACGTGAACCTTGCCGAAATCGTCCGCTACGCCCAGCCGCACGCACCGCTGTTTGAGGCACGGCCGGCGCTGAAGGGCTGGCTGGAGCGGGTGCAGGCCCGCCCCGCCTTCAAGGCGATGTGGGCAAAGCGGCTGGCCGAGCCGGCGGCCGGGCCTGTCTGAACTCCGCTCTCCGGTCCAGCCGGTTTGACACCCTTGGCACCGCCCTTGCCCTTATCCGCGCTTGCAGATGCTGGATCAGCACAAGGGCATCGGCCGGCGGCCGGACTTCCGTTCGCCGGTAGAGCCTGCAATCGGTCGAGCGGGTCATCATGCCCCAGTCGACCATTTCGCGGCGCATCAGCACATGATCGCCAAAGCCGTTCAGCCGCTTGAGGAGCTCGTTGACCTGCGGTTCCGGCAGTTCGGTGCGCCCCGGCATCAGCGACCAGCACCACCAGAGCGCCAGTTTCTGCTGCTGCGTTTTCTTCGGCCAGCGGACAAGGACGCCGTTCTGGTCGAAGCAGCGCAGCACCTGCTCGATGCGCCGGTGATCGACCGCCTCCGGTTCCGGCTGCGGAGGCGGCTCGGGCGCGGCAAGGCGCATTTCAGCACTGTGCGAGGCCTTCAGGTGCTGGAAATTGCGAAAGCCTGCACCGCGCGCCAAAATGTTGAGCAGCTCGACATGGCCGGGCTTTCGGCTCTCGTCGGCCTCCAGCGCATGGCGGATGGCTTTCGCCAGTGCCGACACGTCGGGCACGGTGATGGACAGGGGAATTCTCGACATCGTTTCATCCTCGATATCGTGCCGGACATTCTGTCGGTGGTCACCGTCTTTCCGACCCGGCACGCGGGGACAAACCTCATGCGTTTTCGGGAAAAGATCCTGGCAGGTTTAGCACTTGACTCTGCGACAAGCGGTGACGCCTGGGTGAACTGCCGACCCCTGGACGAGGATGTTTTTACAAGGTGGCGGCCTTTGCGTCAATCTGGGCCCAGTCGGCCATGGCGTCTGCGAGTTCCTGACGCAGCCAGGCGTCGAAAACGCGCACCTTCTGCGGCCGCCGCGCACCGGCGCGGGTCACCAGATAATGGCCCATTCCCGTCGGCGCCCGTTGCGGGAAGGGCACGACAAGGCAGTTCTGCCGCACGGCCGCCAGCGCCAGCAGATGCCAGGCGAGCATCACGCCCTGCCCGGCAATCGCCGCTTCCAGGCAGAGCGATGCCTCGCTGAACACATGGCGCGGCGTCACCCGGCAATCGCCAAGGCCGGCCGCGTGAAGCCAGAGATCCCAGGAGAACATGGCCTGCCCATCCATCAGGATCGGCAATGTCAACAGATCAGCCGGCTGCGTCAAACCTTTGGCAAGCGCCGGCGCGCAGACCGGAAACACCACCTGCGGCAGCAGCAGATCCGCCGTGACGCCGGGCCATTCCCCGCGCCCGATCCGCACCCCCACATCGACATCGTCACGGGTGAAATCGGCAAGCTTCGACGTCGCGTCGAGCCTGAGGCGGATATCCGGGTAAAGCGCTGCGAACCGGTCGAGCCGCGGCAGGATGAAACGGGAGGCAAAGACCGGCGCGACCGTGACGGTGAGCAGCGTATCATCCGTTTCCCGCCCGATGGCGACGGCCTGCGACAAGGCTTCGAAGCCGTCCCGCAGCCGCGCCACGAGCGGTTCGGCACCGGGCGCCAGCACCAGCCCGCGCGAGGTGCGGGCAAAGACCGGCCGGCCCAGCTGCGCCTCGACCTTGATCACCTGCTGGCTCACGGCGCCGACGGAGACCCCAAGCTCGGCGGCGGCCGCCTGCATCGAGCCGAGACGGGCAACGCTTTCCAGCGCCCGCAGACCGTTGAGATGGACGAGGTTGAGGTTCTGCATATAGTTTTTCTACAGCAGACGCCTGCTTTCTTCAATTGAAGACGATGCCCGGTTCGCGGATAACGAGCCTGCAAATAACTCTTGTTTGCGAGGTAGCCGCGATGGCAATTTCAACCCTTTTCCGCAACATCCTGACCTTGGCAACGTGGGCGACCCGCATCGACGGCGCGAACGGCGAGGACATCCTGCAACATCCGCAGATCCGCCGCATGAGCCTGCGCGATCTCGCCGATCTTCCGCTCGGCCAGGTCGCTTTTCAAGTCACGTCTCAGGCCGCGCCGCCGGCCGCGCAAAACACTCTGCCGCTGTCACGCTGCGCCTGAAGAAAATCTGAACCGCCCGACGGACACCTGTCCGCTCAGGCAGCCGCCTCGTCGGCGAGCGCCTTCTGCACCGACGGACGCTCCTGCATGCGCCGATAGTGATCCTCGACGCGCGGAAACTCGGCGATATCGACGCCATCGCCCTTCAGCCAGCCAGACATCACGAAGAGATAGGGGTCGGCGACGGAATAGGCTTCGCCCAGCACCCAGGGGCCGGCCAGCATGCCCTCCTCGATCAGGCGGAAGCAATCGCGCATGGTGGCGGGCACCTTGCGCTTCATGTCCTCGATCGAGGTCGGCTCATCGGCCCAGCGGGTGGCGCGGCGGCCATGCGCGTGGTTCACATGCACGGTGGAGGCGATGAAGCTGTTGAAGCCCTGCAGCCGCGCCAGCTCGAAAGGATCGTCGAGCGGGGCCAGCCCCTTGTCCGGCGCCGTCTGGGCGATGAACAGCAGGATCGCCAGCGTTTCCGTCAGCGTGCCCTTCTCCGTCACCAGCGCCGGCACGCGGCCCTTCGGGTTGACCTTCAGATAATGTGCCGAACGCTGCTCGTTTTCCGCAAATTTCAGCCGATGCAGCGCAAACGGCAGGCCGGAATCGATCAGCGCGATATGGGCGGCGAGCGAACAGGCGCCGGGCGAGAAGAAGAGCGTCAACATCAGCAGTCCTCCAGAATATCGAGGGCAAGGAGTAGCCCATCACCCGGCGCCGGGAAAGTGCCTATTCCGTGACGCCCGGAACATCCTCCAGCCGGTACCAGACGGGCAGGCCCCGCTCCCGGGCGATGCGCACGTCATTGTCGGCCCCCTTGGATTCGCCCGGAAGGCGCAGCACGCCCTCGCAAAGCGCCAGAAGCCGGTGCGCCACGGGATAGAAGATTTCCTCGTAGAGCGCATCGCCCACCCTCTGTCCGCCGGCGGAGCGCCAGATCGGCAGCGCCACCCATTCGCCGATCATCGGCACATGGCCTGCCTTGAACAGGGCATGCGAGGGCGCTTCGAGGCGATGCAGGTTTTCCGCCATCTTCCGGGGATCATCCCCGGTTCCGGAACGATAGGGGCCGGCAATCAGGATCAGCATGGTGTGTATCTCCGCACGAAAAATCTTGTTTTCTTGCCTTCAGGACTCAATTCAGGCAATATCACTAGGTTTCGTGCAATTTCGTGAAGAGTCAAGCCATGCTGACCAGCCAACGCAAAGCCGTGATCCTCGACCTGCTGCGCCGCGACGGCCAGGTGATTGCCCGCGATCTGGCGCAATCGCTCTCTCTGTCGGAGGATACGATCCGCCGTGACCTGCGCGAGATGGCGGCGGAGGGACTGTTGACCCGCGTGCATGGGGGGGCGCTGCCGCTAGCGCCGGGGCTGCCGGACCTGACGGCCCGGCGTGGCCTTGCAAGCGACGTGAAGGATCGGCTCGGCCGCGCCGCCGTGGCGCTGGTCCGGCCGGGCATGACGATCTTTGTCGATGGTGGTAGCACGCATGCCGCGCTGCTGCGGCACCTGCCGCGCGACATGGCCGTCACCATCCTCACCCACAGCCCGACGATTGCGGCGGATCTGGAGCATCATGCGGCCAGCGTGGTCCTGATCGGCGGCACGCTCTACAGGCATTCCATGGTGGCGGTCGGCGCGCAGGCCGCCGCGCAGATCGCGTTTCTCAGCCCAGACATCTTCTTTCTCGGCGTGACCGCGATCCATGCGACACGCGGCCTCTCGACCGGCGATTTCGAGGAAGCCGCGATCAAGCGGCAGATCGCCGGCCGCGCCGGGGAAACAATTACGCTTGTTACACCGGAAAAGCTGGATGCCACCTCACCGCACGTGATCATGCCCACCGCGCAGCTTTCGACCCTGGTGGTGCCGGCGGAGACCGGCGAGGATCGCCTTCTCCCCTATCGGCAGGCCGGCATCAAAATCATCGCCGCCGACTGATCCGGCACCGCAACGTCTGCGTTAGTGAGCGCATCCGGATGGTTTGCGACGCCTGGCCCCAGGTCGGCGATGGCATGGTGTCCGGACGATCCGCGGCGCATCGGGACGTCTGCCCCGGACCGCGGCGCATGATGCGCCCCTGCCACAGGAGATTGCCGATGTTGACCCGCCTGCCGCCCCTTCTTCGCACCCTGCCGCTGGTGCTTGCCATTCTCACCGCTCTTGCGCTGCCGGCGCGGGCCGAGGGGAACCGATTTTCCAACAGCGACATAGAGCGACTGATCGTCGGCAAGCGCATCTATCTGGCCGCACCGCTGGGCGGCGAGTTTCCGCTCAACTATCGCCGCTCCGGCACGGTGGATGGCTCCGGCGAAGCGGTCGGCCTCGGGCGCTTTGCGAAGCCGAACGACACCGGCAGATGGTGGATTCGCGAAAACCGCCTCTGCCAGCAGTTTTCCACCTGGTACAAGGGCGCGCCGATGTGCTTTGAACTCTACCGGACCGGCGAGCGGACGCTGAAATGGATCCGCGACAACGGCCAGACCGGCACGGCGCGGATTGGCGGGGAAATATGAGATTTGGGCCGTGACGTGGCGTGGCCGTCAGAACTCTGTGACACCCCCCTCTGTCCTGCCGGACATCTCCTCCTCAAGAGCACCTGTTGCATTTAAGACAAGACCCCTCCCAACCCTCCCCACAAGGGGGAGGGCTTTAACCCAGCCGACCCGCCGAAGCAGGGGAAGCCGGGTGGGTGCCGCAGCGCGCCCCTCGTGGGGAGATGGCGGCAGCCAGAGGCGGCAAACCACACGACACAACGCCACCCTGGTGCGGCCGATCACGCCATCCCGGCTAAAACCTCACGCAAACAGCGCATCCGTCACGCGGATATCGCCCACGGGAATACCGTTCCAGTTCTTCATGGTGCGGTTGGCCATGCCCAGCAATGTCTCACGGATCGTGCTGCCCGGCTCGAACTGGCGGGCGATGAGCGCAAAGATCATGGCCTCGGCGGCGCGTGTCGTGCCGTCCTCGCATTTGACGGCAATGGCCACGCCCTGGTCCGGCAGCGCTGCGACGAAGACGCCTTCGGCACCGGTCTTGGCAAAGATCTTTCCGGGCGCCACCTGCATCAGGCGCGTGCAGGCGCGCCCGGTGCCGGCCACGTAAAAGGGTTCGGCCATGCAGGCCTCCATCAGCCGGCGCGAGGCCTTTGCCCGAGAGGCTGAGATCCCCTCGCCCGTCAGCATCCTGGCAAAGCCATGCGCAAGGCCCTTCAACGGCACGGCATAGGTCGGGATCGAGCAGCCGTCGGTGCCGCAATTATCGGTGTCGAGGGATGCACCGGTCAGATCCGCCATCACGGCGCGGATTTCCACCTGCAGCGGATGATCGTAGCCGACATAGCCCTTCGGATCGAAACCGGATTGAACGCAAGTACAAATGAAGCCGGAATGTTTTCCCGAACAATTGTTGTGCAGCGCCGTCGGCGCATCGAGCGTGCGGGCCTGGTGGATCAGCGTCTGCTGGTCGGACGACCAATGAGCGCCGCATTCCAGCACGGTGAGATCATGGCCGGCCTTTTTCAGCATGCCGGCGGCCGCTGCCACATGCGCCTCCTCGCCCGAATGCGAGGCACAGGACAGCGCCAGTTCCGACGCCGTGAGCCCAAAGGCATCGGCCGCGCCGCTTTCGATGAGCGGCAGCGCCTGCATGGCCTTGCAGGCCGAACGGGGAAACACCGGCTGATCGACATCGCCGAGCGAAAAGACGTTTCTGCCCGCTCCATCCACCACCACGGCAATGCCGCGATGGCGGCTTTCGACGCGATTGCCGCGGGTGACTTCGACGGTAACGGGATTTTGCATGGGAATGCCCTGATGTTGCTGCTTTCGTCAGGTCATAGCGCGATTGCGTAAGCGGCGCAAAACGATATGGCGGCTGCGCTGGACCTTTCCCTGAAGGCAAAGGCCGGACGGTTGCCCGGACCGCGCGGCTGTCAGCGAAGAACGGACATGGAAACGCTCAAGATGAAGGCTGTGAAGCGGTTGTTGCTGGCCATTCTGGTGATCTATCTTCTGCCGACCTTTGCGGCTGCCGGCTGGTGGGCGCTGCAGGACCGGCCGGCCCGCTGGAGCGAGGCGAACTGGAGTTCAGCCGGCATTCTGCCGAGGCCGGATGCCGACGAGGACGCCGCCATCTACGTGTTTTCGGCCGCAACCGGCGGGCTGAAGGGCTCCGTGGCCAGCCATGCCTGGATCGTCACGAAGGAAAAGGGCGCGAAGGCCTATATGCGCTACGACAAGGTGGGCTGGGGCAATCCGATCCGCCGCAACCATCGCCCCGCCGATGCCTTCTGGTATTCCAACCGGCCGCAACAGGTGGTGGCCATCACCGGCCGGCAGGCCGAACTGCTGATCCCGAAGGTCGAAAGCGCCATTTCCGCCTATCCGTATGCGGAACCGGGTGGCTATACGATCTGGCCGGGGCCCAATTCCAACACCTTCGTTGCCTTCGTGCTGCGCAGCGTGCCCGAGCTTGGCGCGGTGCTGCCGCCGCATGCGGTGGGGCGCGACTATCTGCCCGACGGCGAATTTTTCCACATCGACGATGACTGGCGCGACGTGCATGTGACGCTGCGTGGCCTCATCGGCCTGTCGGCCGGTCTGCGCAGCGGTTTCGAGGTGCATTTTATGGGGCTTGTCGCCGGTCTCGATCTTGCCCGTCCCGGCATCAAGATCCCGGCCTTCGGCCGGATCGGCGTGTAACACTGCCAAACGGGAAGCCTGAAAAAGGAAAAGGGCCGCTTTCGCGACCCTTCCATGAGTTTGGTCTGTATCACCAGACCGGGACGGCAGCCAGGCTGCGGGCCCCGAGGAAAGTGTGGATCAGGCCGAGGGCTGCCCCGTCAAAACCGTAACCTTTCCATTGTCCGACTTGCAGACCGAAATCTCACTCGACATTGGATCACCTTCCTTTCGTTACGTTACTGTTGAGAAGAAGGTAGGATCGATCGGGCTTCCATGCAAGGCACGTTATATGACAAAGTTCGGAAAGGCGTTACCGACCGATCCGGCGCGCCCTCTGCGGGGGCGCTGATTAAAGTTTCAGCACGATCTTGCCGATATGGTTGCTCGTCTCCATCAGCTCATGGGCTTCAACGACGGCTTCGAACGGCAGCACCGTATGGATGACCGGGGCAACGGTTCCGGCTTCCAGAAGCGGCCAGACATGGGTGGCGAGATCGTCGCGGATCGCGCGCTTTTCTTCTGCCGTGCGCGGGCGCATGGTGGAGCCGGTCACCGTCAGGCGCTTGACCATGATCGGCGACAGATTGACCTTGTCGGCCACTGCTCCGCCGAGGAAGGCGATGATCGAGAGGCAGCCGTCCTTGGCCAGCAAGGAGAGGTTCTTTTCGAAATAGGCCGCCCCGATCATGTCGAGCACCACATCGACGCCGGCGCCGCCGGTCGCATCCTTCACCACCGAGACGAAATCCTCCGTCTTGTAGTTGATCGCCTTCGTTGCGCCGATGGTTTCGCAGGCGGCGCATTTTTCCGCGGAACCCGCGGTGGTGAAAACGGTCGCGCCAAACGCCCGCGCCAGCTGGATCGCGGTGGTGCCGATGCCGGAGGTGCCGCCATGGATGAGCACGCTTTCGCCCTCCGTCAGCCCGGCCATCTGGAAGAGGTTTGCCCAGACGGTGAAGAAGGTTTCCGGAACGGCCGCGGCCTTTACCGCATCATAGCCCTTGGGAAAGGCCAGCGCCTGGCCGGCCGGAATGACCGCATATTCGGCATAGCCGCCGCCGTTCGCCAGACCGCAGACCGGATCGCCGAGGGAAAAGTCGCTGACGCCCTCGCCAAGCGCTGCCACCGTGCCGGCAACTTCAAGCCCCAATATCGGGCTTGCATCCTTCGGCGGCGGATAGGTCCCCTGCCGCTGGGCGACATCCGGGCGGTTCACGCCCGCCGCCTCGACCTTCACCAGAATTTCGCCGGCGCGCGGACGCGGCACCGGCCCCGTGGCAAAGGTCATCACCTGAGGCGCGCCGAAAGACGGCAGGTCGACATGGCGCATGGTGTCGGGAAGGGTCATCAGCTTGTCCTCTCGTTCGGCTTCCTGATGTAGGACAGGGGGGACCGGTTGAAAAGGCGGCGCGCTGACGCGGGGGGCAGCCGGCGGTGTCGCGCTAGCCTGCCCCGTGCAGGAGCGAAAACACCAGCCCGCTCTCGCAATCCTTGGCCTGCGCCTTCACCGCGGCAATGGCCGCGCTGATGCGCCCGACATCATCGAGCAGCAGGCCGGCCGGCAGTTCCACCACGCCGATGGAGCAGCGCAGAAGCGGAAAGTCCCGTTCCGTGCCGCTGCGGTCATTGGCGCGAATGCTGCCGGCAACGCGATCCTCGGCCGAATACAGCTCCACGACATCCGCATGGAAATCCGACAGCAGGCGCCCGAGGATTTCCGACAGTTCCTCCCGCGTCCAATCGGAAAGGCCGATGAAGAAATCGTCGCCGCCGACATGGCCGAGAAAATCGCCTTCGGAGAAGAAATAGCGCTTCATCAGCGCGGCAAACAGCGACAGCGCATGATCGCCCCTCTGGAAGCCGTAATGATCGTTGAACGGCTTAAAGTGGTCGAAATCGCAGTAGCAGAAGAAGCGCGTCTGGTCGTCGTCGCGGCCCACTTCCTGCATGAAATCGCGGATGGCGCGATTGCCGGGAAGGCCGGTCAGCGGGTTCTGGTCCTGCGCCACCTTCAGCTGCTTCTCGTTGATGACCTTGATCAGCGAGGCCGCCGACACAATGCCGGCATAGCGCATGTTTTCGGTGAGGATGACGCAATCGCTGCCATCCATATTGGCAAAGATATGCATCAACCGCTCGGCATTGGCATCGAGCCCGACAATCGGCGCGCCCTCGACGAAATGGGCGATGGAGCGTTCGTAGATCTTGTTCTTCAACAGGTCGCGGCCGAAGGGACGGTAGATATATTCCTTCAGGTGATATTCGCTGATGATGCCGCGCGGCTCGCCATTGGCGTTGAGCACCGGAAAGAAGGCCTGGCGCGGATTGGCGCGAAACAGCTCGAACACCGTATCGACGCTGTCGTTCTCAAATACCGTCGGCAGCATCTCGATCTGCTTGCGGATGAGGATCTCGTCCAGCGACTGGCTGGAACGGCGCCCGCGCCCGAGATGGACGAGATGGGGAAAGGCCGGCTGCAATTCGCTGAGAAAGGCGGTGGGCCGGGCAATGAACCAGCCCTGCACCAGATCCACCCCGAATTCGCGGCAGGCCAGGCACTCCGCCTCGCTTTCCACCCCTTCGGCAATCACCCGCACGCCGAGCACATGCGCAATGTTGACGATGTTGCGCACCAGGTGGCGCTTGCGCGGGCTGGTCTCCAGTCCGTTGATGAAATGTCGGTCGATCTTCAGGTAATCGACGGGAAATTCGCACAGGAGCTTCATTTCGGCGTGGCCAACGCCAAAATCGTCGATGGCAAGCTTGAAGCCCGATTTGCGCATGGTGGCAATCAGGGCGGCAAATTCCGGCGCGCTGGTGTTGTCGAACCGCTCCGACAGTTCAAAGCAGATGGAGGATGGCGGAATATCGGCCTTCGAGAGGTGGTGCACCAGCTTTTCCACCACGAGCTGGCCCTCGCGGATGAGGCGCGCATCCAGATTGATGAACAGCGTGTGGCTGGCAAAATCGGGCAGCGTGGCAAACTTGGCAAGCGCCCGCCCGGCCATCATCTGCTCCAGCCCGAGCAGCTGGTTGGCTTCGGCTGCCGTATCCAGAAGCTCCAGCGGCGAGCGGAAGCCCAGCCGCTCCTGTCCGCGCATCAGCGTTTCGTAACCGAAGACCCGGCCGGTCGCCAGTTCCACGATCGGCTGGAAGGCGTTTTCCAGCGCAAGCTTGGCAAGCGGCAACAGCTGGTCGTTCGCATAGCGTCTCAAGACAGGGTCTTCCGGCGTGACAACGCGCGACATAACGATCTTCCAAGCTCGGACGCAAACGATAAAAATACGACAGACAATCACCTGCCATTCGTCAAAGAAGTCTTGCCGCCAGATGAAGGTTTGATGACAGTCCCCAGTTTCGTTCGAGCATGCCGGCCCTCCAGCGGAAGCGGGAAGGCTGCGGCCGCCTGACAAGCCGAGAACCTGCGCGATTTTTATTGATTGATCAGTCAATCAAAAATATACTGCCGGCCATCAGGAGACACACATGCCCAAGCTTGGAATGGAACCGGTGCGCCGCAAGGCGCTGGTGGAAGCGGCCCTGCGCACCATCGGCAGCCAGGGTTCGCTGGATGTCACGATGTCGCAGATCGCCCGCGAGGCCGGCGTTTCGGCAGCGCTTGCGCATCATTATTTCGGCAGCAAGCAGCAGCTGCTGATCGCCACCATCCGGACGCTGCTCAGCCAGCTGCGCGCCGATGCGGTTTCGGCGCTCGCTCAGGCATCGACACCCCGGGAGCGCATCTCGGCCGTCATTCGCGTCTCCTTCGACGCCGACCAGTTCGCCCCTGATGTGGTGGCCGCCTGGCTTGCCTTCTATTCGGAGGCGCAGCGCTTTGAAGAGGTGCGCCGCCTGCTGGTGCTTTACGCGCGCCGGCTTCATTCCAACCTGATGTCGGGCCTGACGCCAATCTGCGGCCGCGCCGAGGCCGGACGCATCGCCGAAGGGGCCGCAGCCCTCATCGACGGGCTCTACATTCGCCGCAGCCTGCGCACCGCCACGCTCTCCATCGAAACCTCCGTCACACTGGTGGAGGATTATGTGAGCGGGCAGCTTGCCCAAAAGACCGCCCCTTCCCCGTCTGGAGACCGGATATGAAAGCCCAACCGCCCGCCTCCCATTTCATCGATGGCGCCTATGTCGAGGATACCGCCGGCACGGTGATCGAGAGCATCTACCCGGCAACCGGCGAGGTGATTGCCCGCCTGCATGCGGCAACGCCGGGGATTGTCGATGCGGCCGTCGCGTCCGCAAAACGGGCGCAAAGGGAATGGGCCGGTTTCAGCCCTGCCCAGCGCGGCCGCGTGCTGAAAAAGGCCGCCGACCTCATCCGCGAGCGCAACCGCGCGCTGTCGGAACTCGAAACGCTCGACACCGGCAAGCCGATCCAGGAAACCATCGTCGCCGACCCCTCCTCCGGCGCCGACAGCCTGGAATTCTTCGGCGGCATCATCGCCACGGCGCTGAACGGCAGCCAGATCCCGCTCGGCGGCGACTGGGCCTATACGAAACGCGTGCCCTTGGGCGTGGTTGTCGGCATCGGCGCCTGGAACTATCCCCAGCAGATCGCCTGCTGGAAGGCAGCACCAGCGCTTGCCGCCGGCAATGCCATGGTGTTCAAGCCCTCCGAAGTCACGCCGCTCGGCGCCCTGAAGATTGCCGAGATCCTGATCGAGGCCGGCCTGCCGAAGGGCGTCTTCAACGTCATCCAGGGCGACCGCGATACGGGGCCTCTTCTGGTGAACCACTCAGACGTCGCGAAAGTGTCGCTGACCGGTTCCGTGCCGACGGGCCGCAAGGTAGCGGGTGCCGCCGCGGCCCAGCTCAAACACGTAACGATGGAGCTTGGCGGCAAGTCGCCGATCCTCGTCTTTGACGATGCCGATCTGGAAAGCGCCATTTCCGGCGCCATGCTCGGCAATTTCTATTCGTCGGGCCAGGTCTGCTCCAATGGCACCCGGGTCTTCGTGCAGAAAAACCTGCGCGACACATTCCTCGCGCGCCTGAAGGAGCGCACCGAGGCGATCGTCATCGGCGATCCGGAAGACGAAGCCACCCAGATTGGGCCGCTCGTTTCGTTCACGCAGCGCGAAAAGGTGCTGGCCTATATCGAAAAGGGCAAGGCGGAAGGCGCAACGCTCATCTGCGGCGGCGGCATTCCCAACACCGTATCCGGCGAAGGTTTTTACATCCAGCCGACGGTATTTGCCGATGTGACCGACGAGATGACCATCGCCCGCGAGGAAATTTTCGGGCCCGTCATGTGCGTTCTGGATTTCGAGACCGAAGAAGAGGCCATCGCCCGCGCCAATGCCACCGAATTCGGCCTGTCGGCCGGCGTCTTCACCCGCGACATCACCCGCGCCCACCGCGTGGTGGACAGGCTGGAGGCGGGCACGCTGTGGATCAACACCTACAATCTCTGCCCGGTGGAAATCCCCTTCGGCGGCTCCAAACAATCCGGCTTCGGCCGCGAGAATTCGGCAGCAGCGCTGGAGCATTATTCGGAACTGAAGACGGTCTATGTCGGCATGGGCCCGTGCGAGGCGCCGTATTGAGATGACGGGGAGCGCCGGAATGCCCCCTCTGTCGGCGACGCCGACATCTCCCCCACAAGGGGGGAGATCGGGCTGGATTGGCCGTTTCGGCTCCGTCGAAAGTCCGGTCGAATGGCCGGCGAGAGGTCTTCAAGGCACAACGTCGGCGGCCAGTCTCCCCCCTTGTGGGGGAGATGTCGGCGTCGCCGACAGAGGGGGCACCGCCGGTCACGGCACCCGCCCCTCACATCACGATATCGTCGAGATCCACTTTCAGGACCGCCGCAATGCGCTTCAGCACATCGACGGAACCGGTCTTCTTGCCGCTTTCGATCTCGGACAGGTAGGGCTGCGAAATGCCGGCGGCTTCGGCAAGCTCGGAGACGGTGAGTTTGCGGTAGGTGCGGTAGGTGCGGATGCGGCTGTCGGTTTGGCTGAGTTCGTAAACGAGTTCCGCCGGCCAGGTCTCCTCTCCGGCTTCGATCCGAGCCATGATTTCCTTGGCCATAATGATATCCATCATGTCCTCGAACTCTTCCTCCGGGACGAGGACAAATGGCTGACCGTCGATGACCGTTCTGTTGAAAACACCCATGGCCTAATCCTTGTAGATCCCACCTCTCGGGCCGACATTGACCACGAGGACGAGGTTCGTACGTTCGTCGATGATGACCCGGTCGTCGCCGATCCGGATCCGCGCCAGCGAGCTTCCGGCCAATCGCTTCAGATCGACACGCTCCCCACGGGCGAACGCATCGACCTTCGCCTTGATGGCAGCCTCTCGCTTCGGCTGCATCCGGCTCAGGCTCTTCTTCGCGGCGTTAGAATACTCAACCGGCTTCATCGCATCAACATAGCTCCGAGCTATAATTAACGCAACCATGGATTGCTGACATGCAGGCAGATTTCGTCATTATCGGTTCCGGCTCCGCAGGGGCGGCCATGGCCTACCGCCTGTCGGAAGATGGCAGGCACACCGTCATCGTGCTGGAATTCGGCGGTTCCGATGTCGGACCCTTCGTGCAGATGCCGGCAGCGCTTGCCTATCCGATGAACATGGAGCGCTACAACTGGGGATACCTCTCCGAACCCGAACCGCATCTCAACAACCGGCGCATGATCGCGCCGCGCGGAAAGGTGGTCGGCGGGTCCTCCTCAATCAACGGCATGGTTTACGTGCGCGGCCATGCGGAGGATTTCAACCGCTGGGAGGAGATGGGCGCGCAGGGCTGGGCCTATGCCGATGTGCTGCCCTATTTCAAGCGCATGGAACATGCCCATGGCGGCGATGACGGCTGGCGCGGCACCGACGGACCGCTGCATGTGCGCCGCGGCGAGATCCGCAACCCGCTGTACCGCGCCTTCATCGAGGCCGGTCGTGAGGCCGGTTTTCCGGTGACGGACGATTATAACGGCAGCCGGCAGGAAGGCTTTGGCCTGATGGAGCAGACGAGTTGGCAGGGCCGCCGCTGGTCCACCGCCAATGCCTATCTGAAGCCGGCGCTGAAACGCGACAATTGCCACCTGATCCGCTGCTTTGCCCGCAAGGTGGTGATGGAAGGCCGTCGGGCCATCGCCGTGGAAGTCGAGATGGGCGGCAAGATCGCGATGATCCGCGCGAACCGCGAGGTCATCGTCGCGGCCTCCGCCTTCAACTCGCCCAAAATCCTGATGCTGTCGGGCATCGGGCCCGCCGCCCATCTGAAGGACATGGGAATTTCCGTCGTGGCGGACCGGCCGGGCGTGGGTGAGAACCTGCAAGACCATCTCGAATATTACCACCAGTTCAAATCAAAGCTGCCGATCACGCTGCATTCGAAGAACAACTGGTTCTGGAAGGGCGTGGTCGGGGCCGAGTGGCTGTTCTTCAAGACCGGGCTTGGCACGTCGAACCAGTTCGAAGCCGCCGCCTTCATCCGCTCGGCCGCCGGCATCAAATGGCCTGACATTCAGTATCATTTCCTGCCGATTGCGGTGTCCTACGACGGAAAATCCTCGGCCGAGGGCCATGGTTTCCAGGCCCATGTCGGCTACAACATGTCGAAATCGCGCGGCACAGTCACGCTTCGCTCGCCGGATGCGAAGGACGCGCCGGTGCTGCGCTTCAACTATATGAGCGACCCGGACGACTGGGTGAAATTCCGCCATGCAGTGCGGGTGACCCGCGAGATCTTTGGCCAGAAGGCGTTCGATCCCTACCGCGAGGCGGAATTGGCGCCGGGCGACCGTGTGCAGAGCGACGAGGAGATCGACGCCTATCTCGCCGAACATCTGGAAGGCGCCTACCACCCCTGCGGCACGGCGAAAATGGGCCGCGCCGATGATCCGATGGCGGTGGTCGATCCGCAGTGCCGGGTGATCGGCGTAGAAAACCTGCGCGTCGCCGACAGCTCCATCTTCCCCCACGTCACCTACGGCAACCTCAACGGCCCCTCGATCATGACCGGCGAAAAGGCCGCCGACCACATTCTCGGGAAAGATCCCCTGCCGCGCAGCAATCAGGAGCCGTGGATCAACCCGCGCTGGCAGGTGAGCGACCGGTAAGGGTTACAGACGGTAGGGAATTCGAATGCCGGGATGTTCTGTCGGCATATCCTTGATATCGCGGGTTACCAGAAGGCGATCCTGCACCTGGGCGCTGGCCCACACGATGGCATCCGGCAGTTTCAACCGATGCTGACGGCGCAGGGCCACGGCTTTGTCTGCAACAGCCCGGTCGATTTCCACCAGATGAAAACGGGCGAGAAATGCCTCGGTTGCCTCGCGGTGAGGTTCCCGCGCGCCCACCATCACCTCCATCCAGGTGATCATGCTGATGGCACGGTCGTCGTAGAGACCTATTTCGTGTCGCGCCGCCTCGATGCCATTGAGGTAATCGATCAGGATATTGGTGTCGAAAAGCGCCTTCACCATTCTGCCCTGAGCGCGCGCTGGTACTGCAGGCCATCCGCGCACGCATCATCCGATGCCCAGAGGCCGAACGCTTCATCGAAATCGGGCCTCAGGCGTTTTTCAAGGAGTGCCGCAACGGCCTCGCGCACCAGCGCGCTGCGAGACACGTTCTCGTCGCGGGCGATGCGATCGAGAGCCGCAATGGCGGTATCGTCAAAATCGATGAGCGTGCGCATCACAGTCTCCATAACATATATCAGCATATGATATACACATTCTGCATCCGCTCTCAAGTACATCATTTTTCCTGAAATCCGCCGACGGAATTTTGTGTTTGCTGCGTTCAATAGGCATGATGCGGACCCAAGAGGTCATGACGCGGCAGGAGAATGCAAATCGCCATCCAGTCGAGACGGATGCAAGAGACACGTTGCCTGCGGTCCGCCCGCCAGCGCGCTGGACAGCGCTGCCCGCTTGGCGCACGCGTGGCATCGGGCAGCATCCGATGACCGCCGATCCCGATGCAGATCTCGTCAAGGCCGTGGCGTCAGGCGATGCGGCCGCCATGCGGGCGATGGTTCACAAAAAGCTGCCGCGGCTGCTGGCGCTGGCCAGCCGCATGCTGGGCGATGCGGCGGAAGCGGAAGATGTGGCGCAGGAAACTTTTTTGCGCATCTGGAAACAGGCGGGCAGCTGGCGGCAGGGGCGTGCGCGGTTCGATACCTGGGCGCACCGGGTGGCGCTGAACCTCTGTTACGATGCGCTGCGCAAGCGCCGCGACGTGCTGGTGGCAGAGCCGCCCGAGCAGATCGATGACGCCCCCCTGCCGGATGACGGCATTGCGGGCCGGGAAGCGGAAAGCCGGCGGGTGGAGCGCGCGCTGCAACAAATTGCGCCGCGCCAGCGCGAGGCGATCATCCTGGTCTATTATCAGGAGATGTCGAATATCGAGGCGGCCGAGGTGATGCAGGTGCGCGTCGATGCGCTCGAAAGCCTGCTGTCGCGGGGACGGCGCGCATTACAGGCCATCCTGAAGGGAGAAGACGATGACGAATGAGACGCCCCCAATGACCCCGCAGGAATTTTACGCGCTTGTCGATGCCTATGGGGCAGAGGAGCGCCGCTGGCCGAAGGAGAGGCGCGCCGCCGCCGCGCGATGTGCCGAAACCCCGGAGGGTGCGGCCTATCTGCAAAAGGCCGCAGGGCTGGATGCAATCCTGTCGCGTTATCAGGCACCCTCGCCTTCGCCCTCCCTTGTCGCCCGCGTGCTGCCGCCGGAAGCGCTTGCCGCAGCCTCCCGGCGTGCGACCTGGCAGAGGCGGCTGCGCGCCTCATGGATGGGGGCGGGCCTTGTCGGCCTTGGCCTTGCCGGCGGGCTAACGGGGGCTGTTGCGGTCTCCGTCATCATGCCCGGCCAGCCGTTGCCGTTTTCCGATGGCGTGGTGCCGGCCGCACTGACGCTCGGAACGGCCGGCACGGCCGAAACCGCCTTCGGCACGATTGCCGGCGACCCGGCCGGCGAGACGAATGGGATGATCGGAACGATGCAATGAACGAGACGCGTTTTCGCCGCCTGGCCGTCGGACTTCTTCTGGCCAATACCTTTCTTCTCTGCGCGCTTGCCGGTGCAGGCGCCGTCTACCTCAACGCCCGCGGTGCAGCCCCCCTCACCCGTATGCCGCTCGCCGGCGAGCAGTTGCCGAGCGATGTGCGGGGCGACTTCCAGAAGGCGCTGTCGGATGCGCGCCGCGAGGTGCGTTCCACCGTGCAGGAGGCCCGTCAGGCCCGCGTCGAGGCTGCTGCCCTGATGGGCAAGCCGGTTCTGGATGCGCAGGCTCTGTCGGATGCGCTGGAGCGGGCGCGCGATGCGGAAATGGCCGTGCGGGCGGCCACAGAAAAGCGCGCCGTGGATTTTGCCGCCGGCCTCACCCTCGATGAGCGCCGGCGCCTCGCCGACGGGCTGGTCCAGCGCGAGGCACCGCGCCCCGCCACGAAATGATCACATTTCAGAACCGACGGATTTTTGGCGCGCTGCCCGTTGAAGGAGCAGTCACGCAACGGAGTTCGGTTCTCTCATGGCCAATCCTCAGGATATCGATGCCGCCCTTGCGCTCTGGCGTTTTGGGCTCGGCGCACAGGAAGGCAGCATTGCTGCGATCAAGGCGGATCCGCGCGATCTGCTGAGACAGGAAATCGTCGAACAGGCGGTACCGACGCCTGTCGGCGCGGAGCTTCGTTCCCATGCCGATCTGCTGGTCTCGCTTTACGACTACAACGAACAGGTCAAGGCCGAGCGCGAGCGCCCGCAACCGACCCAGGTTTCCGCAAAACCCGGCGAGGCGGCAATGGCGGCTGCCGGATCTCCTCCTCCCCCATCTGCCGCAAAACCCGCAAACGCCGGCCCCGGAATGGGTGGTGCGGACATGGCCGCGGGCGCCATGGGGGCTGGGGGAATGGGCGCTGGCGGAATGGCCGGGGGTGGAATGGGTGGAGGCGCAGCGGCTCCCGGCAACAGCGCGGGGCAGACCATGCCCGGCGCAGGGACTGCGAAACCCGCCGGGCAACAGGCCGATTCCGTCTCAAAACGCCCCTATTATCCCCAGCAGATCCTGCTTGCCGAAGCCGACGCCCGCTTCAACGGCACCATTCACCAGCCGCTGATCGGTTTTGGCGAGCGGCTGGCGCAGTTCTGGGCGAACCACTTTTCCATCGCTGTCTCCAAGGGCGGCGAGGTGCACATCCTTGCCGGCTGTTTCGAGCGGGAAGCCATCCGCCCGCATGTCTTCGGCCGTTTCGAAGATATGCTGGTGGCGGTGGAAACCCATCCGGCCATGCTGGTCTTTCTCGACAACCGCCAGTCCATCGGCCCCAATTCGCCCGCCAACAAGAACGGCAAGCGCGGCCTCAACGAAAACCTCGCCCGCGAAATCATGGAACTGCACACGCTCGGCGTCGGCAGCGGTTACTCCCAGGCCGATGTCACCTCGCTTGCCCGCATCATCACCGGCTGGACGGTGTTTCGCGATGAGAAGAAGCCGGGCCCGCAGGGCACCTTCGTCTTTAATGCCTATGCGCATGAACCGGGCGACCATGCGGTGATGGGCATCACCTATGCGGAAGGCGGCGAGGAACAGGGGCGCGCGGCGCTGCGCGATCTTGCCCGCCACCCGGCAACCGCCCGCCATCTCGCCACAAAACTGGTGCGCCATTTCGTGGCAGATCAGCCGCCACCGGCGCTCGTGGCAAAACTGGCCGCTGCCTATACCAAGACCGGCGGCGATCTCTCGGCGGTCTACATGGCACTGGTCGATGCCGAAGAGGCATGGAACCCGCAACTGACAAAGATCCGCACGCCGCTGCAATATGTCACGGCCGTGCTGCGCACCACCGGCATCAAGCCGAAACCGCAGCAGATCATCTCGGTGCTGAATGCACTCGGCCAGCCGCTGTGGAACCCCTCGGGGCCGAACGGTTTTTCCGACGCAAGCGACGCCTGGGCCTCCTCCGAAGGGCTTGCCACCCGGATTGATGCGGCAAGCCTGTTTGCCGGCCAGGTGCCGGGAGCCATTGATCCACGCGCCTTTGCCGGTGACCGGTTCGGGCCGCTTCTCTCCGATGACACGCTGCAAGCAATCTCCCGGGCGGAAACGCGGCCACAGGGCCTCTCCATCGCCTTCCTTTCCCCCGAATTCCAGAGGGCCTGATCATGCTGTGCGAAAACATTTCTCCCACCCGCCGTGCCGTGCTCGGTGCTTCCGGCGCTCTCTTTGCCTGGGCCTTCATGCCGCGCTTTGCCCATGCGGCGGGCGGGCGTGATCCGCGCTTCGTCACCATCATCCTGCGCGGCGCGCTGGATGGGCTGACCGCGGTGCCGCCGATCGGCGATCCGAACTATGAGGGCCTGCGCCAGCAGATCGCGCTGCGGTTCGATGGTGACAAGCCGGCGCTGCCGCTCGACGGCTTTTTCGGGCTCCACCCGTCCATGCCGAAATTCCAAAAGATGTTTCAGGCGAAGGAGGCAGCCGTCGTCCATGCCAGTGCCACCGCCTATCGCGAGCGTTCGCATTTCGACGGGCAGGATGTGCTGGAATCGGGCTATTCAACCCCCGGCCATGTGGAAACCGGCTGGCTGAACCGCCTGCTGGAAGGCCTGCCGGCCGGCGAAAAGATCGCTCCCGGCGCCTCTGAGCGGGTGCGCGGCCTGTCGGTCGGCGCCAATGCGCCGCTCGTCATCCGCGGCAAGGCGCCGGTGCTCGGCTGGGCGCCCTCTGTGCTAAAGGCCGCCGATGGCGATCTTGCCCCGCGCCTTGCCCAACTTTACGGCAGGACCGATCCGCTCCTGTCGGAGCTTCTGAAGGAAGGCATCGAAACCGGCAAGATCGCCTCCGGCCTTGACGTGAAGGCACGCGGCGGACCGGGCGATCCGAACGGCATGGAGCAGATGGCACGCGGGGCGGCACGGCTTCTCGCACAACCGGAGGGACCGCGCGTCGCAGCCCTTGCCTTTGAAGGCTGGGACACGCATGCGCAGGAAACAGAGCGTCTGGCAAAACTCCTGTCAGGCCTCGATAATTCGCTCGCCGCCTTCCGCGAGGAACTGGGGCCGGTGTGGAAGGATACCGCCATTGTGGTCGCCACCGAATTTGGCCGCACCGCCCGCATCAACGGCACCGAAGGCACCGACCACGGCACCGGCACCACGGCCTTCCTGGCCGGCGGAGCGGTGGCCGGTGGCCGCGTCATCACCGACTGGCCGGGCCTCAAGGACAGCCAACTCTTCGAAGCCCGCGACCTTGCCGCCACCACCGATATCCGCGCGGTGGTGAAGGGCATGGCGGTCGATCTCTTAGGCGCCAGCGCCGGTCATCTGGCCGATGTTGTCTTCCCCGGCTCGCAAGCCGTTCAGCCGATGAAGGGGCTGATCGTCTGACGGGAGGCCGCTGCCGGTCTCATCCCCTGCCCCGAGACCGGCAGCCGCTCACGTGGTCAACGCCAACAGGTTCAGCGTCTTGTCGAGGGGATGCGCCCCCTCATCATCGCCTGATAGAGCCGGGCCCTGATCTCCTCGTAGAATTCCTGGGGAATCATACCGTAATCGAAGCGGCTCGGGTCAGAAGGCAGGGAGCGCAGGTGAATGCCGGGCCATACGAACCTGTTGACCTCGCTCATACGTACCCAGCTAATCTCATCATCCAGACCGAGCTGTCGCCTCAGTTCCGCGGGAACCTCAATGGAAAGCTCCTCCTCGCCGGGCTCTGGAGGCGAATGGGTAATCGGCACGACAATGGTGTCCTGGCTCTTCGAATGATAGAGGATGATGGCGCAGGGCCTGTCCTTGCGCCCAGCCGTCCGACCCTCTTCTTTTTCCTGATCCCAAAGATAGTTGTAGCGGATGACAAGACCGGGAACCGGGATCGGAGGCTTCACGGGGATGCTTTGCCGTATTGGGCGCCCATGATCTGTGCCATGGTATCATCATCGATATCGCCTGCGCGGATGACCTCGCGTTCGCGCTTCTTCATGTCCTGATAGTGCTTAAGTTCAGCCGCAGACAGGAAGGCGCCGATCGTGCGATTATGCGCCGTGACCTCGATCACCCCGGCCGTCTGCACCTGCTCACGGAATGTCGTGAACTTGCGGGCAAATTCTGTGGCGGAAACTTTAAACGGCTGCGCCATGATAACGTGTCTCCTGTCGTTGTAAAATACGCAATTTACAACAATTGGTCAAGGACAGAGGCACGGAGAAGACCGTCCCACCGTTCCTTCAGAAGGCCTTATCCTCCTGGCGCGGTACCGGCAGGTGGATAAGGGGAGGATGCCATTCGGAGGCTATTTCCCTCTGAAAAGGGCAAATCTGCCTTAAAGATCCGTCATATAAGCCGCATCGCTGCGGGATAAGGCTTGCATCCCCCTGCATCGGAGGCGTTAAAGGGGCCTGCCTTTCCGAAAATAAGCCCCGAGCCTGCCATGCCCCTCTCCTATCGCAAGTCCCGAATGTTTCGCCGGTCACGCGTCATGCGCGGGTCATGGCGGGTGTGGAAGCCGCGCATCGTATTCTGGATCGGGGCGGTGGCGATCGGGGTGGTAAGTGTCGGCTTTGCCATGGCAGCCGATCAGGCGCAGCATCTGTTCAAGGCGCTGACCTCGGCCGGGCCATACGCCTTCCTGCTGCCGCTTCTTCTGACGCCGGCGGGGTTTGCGCTGAGCGCCTTCATGGCGCTCTCCTGGTTTCCCAATGCGCAGGGCAGCGGCATTCCGCAGGCGATTGCGGCCCGGCACCTGAGCCATGAGGCGGCGCGCGGTGCCCTGTTGTCGCTGAAACTTGCCGTCGGCAAGGTCATCCTCACCATTGTCGGCCTGTTCTGCGGAGCCTCCATCGGACGCGAGGGGCCGACCGTGCAGGTGGGCGCGGCAATCATGCTGGCAAGCGGGCGCATCGGCGGCATGGCGCAGGCGAAGGGGCTCATTCTTGCCGGTTCTGCGGCCGGTATCGCTGCGGCCTTCAACACGCCGCTTGCCGGCATCGTCTTTGCCATCGAGGAAATGAGCCGCAGTTTCGAATCCCGCGCCAACGGGCTGGTGCTGGCCGCCGTCATCCTGTCCGGCCTTGCGGCCCTGGGTCTAGTCGGCAGCTACACCTATTTTGGCGAAACCTCCGTTGCCGCCTCGGGCACGCGCGACTGGCTGCTGGTGCTCGTCTGCGGACTGGCGGGCGGCGGACTGGGTGCCTGCTTCAGCGCCGGCGCACTCTCCGTTGCGCGCCGCGTGCGCCGTTTCGTGCAGCCGAACCCGCTGAAGAAGACAGTGATGCTGGCGGCCGTCTGCGGGCTGGTCGTCGCCGTCATCGGCATTCTCTCGCACGGGCAGACCTTCGGCACCGGCTATGAACAATCGCGCGCCATCCTGAACGGCGAGGCGCCCGATCCCTTGCTCTTCCTGGAAAAATTCGCCTCCACCTTCCTCTCCATGGCCTCCGGCATTCCCGGCGGCATCTTTGCCCCGTCGCTGACGGTCGGCGTCAGCCTCGGGGGAACGCTGGCCGGCCTCATCGGCGGCAATATCGCGCTCGGTGCCATTCTCGGCATGGCCGGCTATTTTGCCGGCGTCGTGCAGGCACCGATGACCGCCTTCGTCATCATCATCGAAATGACCGGCAATCATCAGGCCGTCATCCCGATCATGGCCGCCTCGATGCTCGGTTATGTGACGTCCCGCATCATCAGCCCGGAACCGCTCTATCACGGCCTGTCGCGGGCGTTTCTGGCTCAGGCCCTGCGCGCCCAGCGCAACGAGCAGCGCGCCCTCCCGTGACGGCAGCGGCCGGCCATCGCCCGGCTCTACCGGTAATACATATCCATATCGTTATGTATTGCGTGATTGTTTTTATTTGCGCGGCGGGTTTGCTTCTGTAAGCATAACCAGCATGGGGGAAGGATGCGACCGTGGAGGGGTCCGTCCGGTTCGGGATATGGCACGGGGCCCATCGAGGCGCCGGAAGCCGCCGGCAGGATGGGACCGCAGCAGATCTCCCCTGACATTCAGCGCGAATGGAGGAGATCATGTTGCGCAAGTTTCTGTTGGCCGGGCTAGCCGGTGCCGCCGTTTCCCTGACATCCTACGCGGCCTTTGCCGCTGACGTGGTGCTGAAACTGCACCATTTCCTGCCGCCGCAGGCGACCATTCCCTCCAAGGTGCTGACACCGTGGGCGGAAAAGATCAAGGCCGACAGCGGCGGCCGCCTGCAGGTGGAAATCTATCCGGCCATGCAGCTGGGCGGCAAGCCCGGTGAAATCGTCGACCAGGTTAAGGACGGCGTGGTGGATCTCGGCTGGACGCTGATCGGCTATACGCCGGGCCGCTTCCCCAAATCTGAAGCCTTCGAGCTGCCCTTCATGGTGACGACCGGCGAGGCGACCTCGCTTGCCTTCAACGATTACTACGAAAAGCACCTGAAGGACGAGTTCAAGGACTTTCACGTTCTGGCCGTCCACACCCACGGGCCGGGCCTTCTGCACACGATTGCCGCCAAGCCGATCAAGTCCCTGTCCGACATGAACGGGCTGAAACTGCGCGGCACCTCCAAGGTGGTCAACCAGATGCTGGAAGCCATGGGCGCCTCTGCCGTCGGCATGCCGGTGACGACGGTTCCGGAATCGCTGTCGAAGAGCGTCATCGATGGTACCGTCGTTCCCTGGGAAGTGACGCCGTCGATCAAGATTGCCGAACTTGCGCCCAACCATACGGGCTTTTCCGGCAAGACCGGGCTTTACACGGCCGCCTTCGTCTTTGCCATGAACAAGGACAGCTATGACGCGCTGCCGGCGGATCTGAAAAAGGTGCTGGACGACAATTCCGGTGCAGCGCTCGCCGCCAAGTTCGGCGCGGCCATGGATGCCGGCGACGTGCGCGGCAAGGAACTGGCCGACAAGGCCGGCAACAAGACCTATATTCTGGACGAGGCCGAAACCGCCCGCTGGAAGGCCATCGGCGACAAGGTGACCCAGAAATGGGTGGCGGAAATGGATGGCAAGGGCCTCAATGGCACCGCGCTTTACAAGGACGCCGTCTCGATGATTGCCGCCCACTCCAAGTAAATCCGCCCTCTCCCCTGTCCAGGCGCCACCCCGCGCCTGGACAGCCGTGTGCGGACCGACCTTTTTCGACACTCACGTTTCGACACACTCAGGTATCGACAATCAAGGATGTCTCCGATGGCAACCGAAACTTCCTCTTCCTTCGCCGCCCTGGAGCGCGCGGCCCACCGCCTGGCGGGCGTGCTCGTCGGTTTCGGCGGGGTCTGCCTCGTCATCGCCTGCGCGCTCACCGGCTTTTCCATTCTGGGTTCGCTCACCATCCGGCCCATCCCAGGCGAGATCGAACTGGTGGAAGCCTTTTGCGGCCTCGCCGTCTTTGCCTTCCTGCCCTATTGCCAGCTGAAGCGCGGCCATGTCGGGGTCGACCTGATGATCGCCCCCTTCGGCACGCGGGCGATGAACGCCACGCAGCTTGCCGGTGACATCATCATTGCCGTTCTCTTTGCGCTTCTCACCTGGCGCCATGGCGTCGGCCTCATGGACAAGTTCGGCAATGGTGAAACCACGCCGCTGCTGCTCCTGCCGGTCTGGTGGGGGCTTGCCATCGCCATGGTCCTGCTCGTCGCCAATGTCCTCATTTGTCTTTTCGTTCTTGTGGCCGACCTGCGCGACATCCGCCGGGGCCGGGCCATCACAGTCTCCATGGGAGCCCATTGATGAGCAGTATCGAAATCGGGCTCTGGTCGTTTCCGGTTCTCATTCTCCTGATTTTCCTGCGCGTTCCGATCGGGGCCGCCATGCTCGGCACCGGCATTGTTGGCACCTACATCGTGCTCGGCAAATGGATGCCGATCCTGTCGCAGCTGAAATCGATCAGCTGGGCGACCAATGCCAATTACTCGCTGTCGATCATTCCGCTGTTTTTGCTGATGGGCCAGTTTGCCGCGCGCGGCGGCATGAGCCAGGCCCTGTTCAACGCCGCCGCGGCCTTTGTCGGCCACCGCAAGGGCGGCGTTGCCATGGCAGCCGTGGGCGCAAGCGCCGGCTTCGGCTCGATCTGCGGCTCGTCGCTGGCAACGGCTGCCACGATGGCGCAGGTCGCCCTGCCGGAACTGCGCCGCCACGGCTATGCCGGCGGTCTTGCCACGGCAACGCTTGCCGCCGGCGGCACGCTCGGCATCCTCATTCCGCCCTCCGTCGTGCTCGTCATCTATGCGATCCTTGCCGAGCAGAACATCGCAAAACTATTTCTCGCCGCCTTCGTGCCCGGCATCATTGCAGCGATCTCCTATCTCGTCGTGATCGCCATCTATGTGCGCCTGAAGCCGGAAAGCGCCGGCCAGGCGCCGCGCGTGCCATGGTCTGAACGGCTGCCGGCCGTGATCGCCGTCTGGCCGGTCGCCGCCATCTTCTTCCTCGTCGTCGGCGGCATCTATCTCGGCTGGTTCACGCCGACGCAGGCCGCAGCGGTCGGCGCCGCCAGCGCCGGGCTCGTTGCCTGGAAAAACGGCGGGCTCGACCGCGCCTCGCTGCTTGCCTGCTTCAAGGAAACCGCCGTCTCCACCGGCATGATCTTCTTCATCGTGCTCGGCGCCTCGGTGTTCAACTCGTTCCTCGCCTTCTCACGCCTGCCGCAGGTGGGCGCCGAATGGGTGACAGCGCAAGGCTTTGCGCCGATGACGGTGCTGATCCTCATCCTCGTCCTCTACATCATCTTCGGCTGCATCATGGATTCGCTGTCGATGATCGTGCTCACCATCCCGATCTTCTTCCCGATCGTGACCGCGATGGACTTTGGCCTCTCGCCGGAACATTTCGCCATCTGGTTCGGGATCCTGGTGCTGATGGTGGCCGAGATCGGCATGATCACGCCGCCTGTCGGGCTCAACCTCTTCATCATCTCGGCCATGTCGCGGGAAGTGCCGGTGCGCGAAACCTACAAGGGCATCGTCCCCTTCGTCACCGCTGACCTGTTGCGCATCATCCTGCTCACCGCCTTTCCGATCATCTCGATCTTCCTGGTGTGAGGGGGCCGTAGCGTAGCGGCTGGTGTTTTACCCCCCTCTGCCCTGCCGGGCATCTCCCCCACACGGGGGGAGATCAGCCTGAAGCCGGCGCAGAATTCCAAACCTACCTCAGCAAGTGCCGCAAACGCTCATAAGGGACGCAGACATCGGCCGCACGATAATCTCCCCCCGTGTGGGGGAGATGGCCGGCAGGCCAGAGGGGGGTACGGCAAACGCAACGGCAACGGCAGCAGCAACCGCCGCACCCTGCGCGCCCAAACCCTCACCGCCGAAGCATGTTTTTCAACCCGCCGCCGATCAGCATGGTGACGTCGTAGAGCGAGCCGATCGGCACGTCGCCGCCCACGGCGAGGTAGCGCGGCTGCCAGGCGGGATCGAATTTCGACTTGAACGACAGCACGCCCTGGAAATTGTAGAAGCGCTCGCCGTGGCGAAAGATGCGGCGGCCGATATGGTTCCACAAGGGGGCGGCCTGGTGGTCGCTGAGGCCGGCAAGCGGCGCCATGCCGAGGTTCATCGTCGAAAAGCCGTTTGCCTTCAGGCGCTCCATGGTGCGCACGAAGAGAAGGTCCATCATGCCGCGATGGGTGCCGGGCACATGGCGCATCAGGTCGATGAAGGCTTCGCGGCCGTTATTGGCGGTGAGGATATTGGCGAAGGCGACGATCCGGCCTTCGATGCGCACCACAGCCACCGGACTTGCCGCCACATAGGCCGGCTGGAAGGTGCCGAGCGAAAAGCCCTTTTCGCCGGCCTTGTGGGCCGCCAGCCACTGGCGCGAGACCGACAGAAGCTCGTCCAGCACCGCCGGCACCTCGCACGGCTGCAGAAAGGCGAATTCCAGGCCGTCGCGTTCGGCGCGGTTGATCGAGCGGCGCAGTTTCAGCCAGGCGCCGCCCTTGAGGTCGAAGCGCGTGAGATCCACCACCGCCTGTTCGCCGAGCTTGTAGGGCTTGAGCCTTGCATCGACGGCCGAGGGCAAAAATTCCGGCGAGACCTGGTAGAAGACCGGCCGGCAGCCATCGGCACGGGCGGCATCCATGAATTTCATCACAAGCGCCGGCCATTCGGACCGCGGCCCGACCGGATCGAACAGCGCAACCCACGAGCGGCCATGGCAGGCATACATGATGAAGGTTTCGCGGCTATCGGAAAACAGCACATGCTTGTCGCCCAGCCGCACGAGGCCGGCGCTGGCGTTGGGCTGGCCGGCGACGATTTCGGCGGCGCGCGCCAGATCCTCGGGCGCGGGGCCGCGTTTTGGCTCCGGCGCCGGGCGCAGGAAGCGCCGTCCCGCCCAGGCGCCGGCGAGAAGGGTCAGCGACAGCGTCGGACCAGTGCCATCCGGCAGCGTCTCGGAAAGATTGAGCGGCAGGGCAAGCACGCCCTCATCCAGAAAGAGGTCGCCCAAGACGCTTGCGGTAAAGGCCAGAAGACAGGCAAAGCCAAAAGTGGGGCGGCCGGGCCGCACACGCAGCAGCAGGGCGGCGAAAGCCAGCAGACCTGCGACCATGCGCAGCGCCTGGCTCGGCGGTCCAGATGGCGCGCGAACCGGACGGCCACGCGCAAAGCCCGATTGCCGCCCAGGCGCCTGCTGGTCGTGCATGTCATCCAGCAGCATTATCTCGTCAGGATCTGTCGAAAGCATATCCATGTCTGGCCCGTCAAAGCGTCAAGTCCGGCAGTGGCCATAAAGGTCCTGCATGGTCTCAAGCTTATCGCACGCAGACGTAAACCAAGGCGTAAGCGCCAAGGTTTCGAATGCGTGAAAGCCGGCCGCCAGCATGGTCCCCATACGCCGCGTCACTGGTACTGCGCCATTCCCCCAAGTCTTGGCCCGCGACAATGCTGTGGCAGAACACGCGCAGACAGACCGTCACCAGGCGCTATAGGCATAAGACATCGTTAAAGACAGTCAATATCTGACCACCGTCGATCTTGAACATCTTATACTGCGCTGCACGCTTGGACGCCGTGCGACACCCCGCCAAACCCGGCGCGAGACACGCCCAAGACCGGCTGCCCGCAGATCAGCTTTCGAGAAACAGGCGCCAGCGGGTCGGGCGGAAAGACAGATCGCCGCCCAGCGTCACCGGTGCATCGAGCGGCACCTCGATTTCGACGTGATGCGCCTTGTCGGGACTTCCCGCGCCATGGGCGATGTCGATCTCGGCAATGCGCGTGCCGGCAAGGCGGCGACAGGCGGTGACCTTGCCCGACAGCGCCTCCGCGCCATCGGTCAGCACCACATCCTGCGGGCGGAAGAACAGGCGCGCGCGCCCCTCTCCCTGATCGGCGATGCCGATCGGACGATCGTTGAAATGAACGGCACCCTGCTTCAGCGTTACCGGCAGTTCCGACGAGGATCCGATGAAGGAGAAGACGAAGGGTGAGCCCGGCCGGTCATAGACATCGTCGGCAGTGCCCACCTGCTCGATCTTGCCCTGGCTCATGACGACGACGCGGTCGGCAAGCTCCAGCGCCTCTTCCTGGTCATGGGTCACGAAGACGGTGGTGTGGCCGGTGCGGTCGTGAAACTCGCGCAGCCAGCGGCGCAGTTCCTTGCGCACCTTGGCATCCAGCGCGCCAAAGGGCTCATCCAGCAAAAGCACGCTCGGCTCGATCGCCATGGCACGCGCGAGGGCCACGCGCTGCCTCTGGCCGCCGGAGAGCTGGTTCGGATAGCGCTTTTCCAGCCCGGACAACTGCACCATGTCGAGAAGATCGGTCACACGTTTGCGGATCTCGGCCTTTGGCGGACGGGTGGCGGACGGGCGCACCTTGAGACCGAAGGCGATGTTTTCGGCAACCGTCATGTGGCGGAAGAGCGCATAGTGCTGGAAGACGAAACCGATATTGCGCATCTGCACGCTTTTCAGCGACGCGTCCTCGTTGCCGAAGAAGATCTGGCCTTCGGTGGGCTGTTCCAGGCCGGCGATGAGCCGCAGCAACGTGGTCTTGCCCGAACCGGAGGGCCCCAGCAGCGCGATCAGTTCACCGGAGGCAATGTCGAGCGACAGGTCATGCAGGGCCGGAAAGCGCGCGAATTCCTTGCGGATATTCTTGATTTTAACGTCCATCGTCTTCAAAAATCCTCAGTGTTTCCGGCCAGCCGCGATCTCGTCGCCATAGCGCAGTTCCAGAACGGTCTTCAGCGCAAGCGTCACGAGGGCGAGCAGTGCAAGCAGGGTCGCAATCGCAAACGCGGCCGCGAAGTTGTACTCGTTGTAAAGGATCTCGATGTGCAGCGGCATGGTCTCGGTCAGGCCGCGCACATGGCCGGAGACCACGGACACGGCGCCGAACTCGCCCATGGCGCGCGCATTGCAAAGCAGCACGCCATAGAGCAGGCCCCATTTCACGTTCGGCAGCGTCACGTACCAGAAAGTCTGCCAGCCGCTGGCGCCCAGCGACAGCGCCGCCTCCTCATCGCCGGTGCCCTGCTCCTGCATCAGCGGGATCAACTCGCGCGCGATGAAGGGAAAGGTGACGAAGATGGTGGCGAGCACCATGCCCGGCAGGGCGAAGATGATCTGGATGCCCTGCGATTTCAGGATCGGCCCGAGATAGCTCTGCGCGCCGAACAGCAGCACATAGACCAGACCGGAAATGACCGGCGAGATGGAAAACGGCAGGTCTATCAGCGTGACCAGAAAGGTCTTGCCGCGAAATTCGAACTTGGCGATCGCCCAGGCGGCGGCCACGCCGAAGACGAGGTTGAGCGGCACGGCAATCGCCGCAACCGTCAGCGTCAGCCGGATGGCCGCAATGGCATCCGGCTCGTCAAAGGCCGCGATGAAGGCGCCTGTTCCCTTGCGGAAGGCCTCGTAGAACACGGTCACGAGCGGCAGGACGACGACGATGCCGAGAAAGGCGACCGCAAGCAGGATGAGGATCAGGCGCCATGACAGCGTTTCGCTGGCCGGATCGCGGTAGCGGGAGGCGACCTTAGACATTCGAGTACCTCCTGCGGCTCCACATCTGCAGCATGTTGATGATCAGCAGCATGACAAATGAAATGATCAGCATGATGCAGGCAATCGAGGTGGCGCCCGCATAATTGAACTCTTCCAGCCGGATGACGATCAGGAGCGGGGCGATTTCCGACACGTAAGGCACATTGCCGGCAATGAAGATGACGGAGCCGTATTCCCCCACGGCCCGCGCGAAGGCGAGCGCGAAGCCGGTCAGAATGGCCGGCACCAGCGTCGGCAGCACAATTCTCGTCAGGGTCTGCAGGCGGCTGGCACCCAGCGTGGCCGCGGCCTCTTCCATCTCGCGGTCCAGTTCCGCCATGACCGGCTGCACCGTGCGCACCACGAAGGGCAGACCGACGAAGATCAGCGCGATCACGATGCCGAGCGGCGTGAAAGCGATCCTGATGCCGAGCGGCGCGAAGATTTGCCCGATCCAGCCCTTGGGCGCATAGAGCGCGGCAAGAGAAATGCCGGCGACGGCGGTCGGAAGCGCAAACGGCAGATCGATGATGGCATCAAGCAGACGACGGCCCGGAAACTGGTAACGCACCAGAACCCAGGCGACGACAACACCAAATATGACATTGATGGCAGCGGCGATGAGGGCCGCCCCGAAACTGACGCGCAGCGCCAGAAGCGTGCGCTGATCGAAGGCGAGCGCCCAGAAGGCATCCCATCCGATCCCGGTGGAACGCCAGACCAGGGCTGCCAGGGGAACCAGGATGATCAGCGTCAGATATAATACGGTGTATCCCAGCGTCAGACCAAAGCCTGGAAGGATGCTCGGCTGGCGCCAGCTTTTCATCAATCTACCTGTCGTCATGGATCGGGGGGCCGCAGCCCCCATATTGCCCGTCTTTACACTTGCGACAAGACCCGGCTTGACACCGGGGCTTCTCGCGTTTTGCGATGGGAGGCGTTTGGAAGGATTACTTGCCCGGCTTGTACAGCTGGTCGAAGACGCCGCCGTCGTCGAAATGCTTGGCCTGCGCCGTCTTCCAGCCGCCGAACAGCGGATCGTCGATGGACACAAGATCAACCTTGGGCAGCGCCGCCGCACCGGCCTTCACCAGTTCCGGCTTGGAGGGGCGATAGAACCACTTGGCAGCCAAGGTCTGGCCTTCGGCGGAGTAGAGGTAGTTTAGATAGGCTTCCGCGACCTTGCGCGTGCCCTTGGCGTCGGCATTGCCATCGACCAGCGAGACTGGCGGCTCGGCAAGAATCGAAAGCTTCGGTACGACGATCTCGAAATCGCCATCGCCGAATTCCTGCTTGGCGAGATAGGCCTCGTTTTCCCAGGCAAGCAGGACGTCACCCAGCTGGCGCTGCGCGAAGGTGACCGTGGAGCCGCGCGCACCGGTGTCGAGAACCGGGGAGTGCTTGTAGATGTCGCCGATATAGGCCTTAATCTTGGCATCGTCATTATTGTACTGCTTGGCAGCCCAGAGCCATGCGGCCAGATAGTTCCAGCGGCCACCGGCAGAGGTCTTCGGGTTCGGCGTGATGATCTGCACGCCATCCTTGACCAGGTCCGACCAGTCCTTGATGCCCTTGGGGTTGCCCTTGCGCACCAGGAAGACGATGGTGGAGGTGTAGGGAGCCGAAGCATTCGGCAGGCGCTTGCGCCAATCGGCCGGAATCTTCTTGGTCTTCGAGGCGATGGCATCGATGTCGCTTTCCACACCAAGTGTTACGACATCGGCATCAAGACCATCGATGACGGAACGCGCCTGCGCGCCGGAACCGCCATGCGACTGCTGGATGGTGACGGTCTCGCCCGTCTTCGTCTTCCAGTCGGCGGCAAAGGCAGCGTTGAATTCCTTGTAGAACTCGCGGGTCGGGTCGTAGGACACGTTGAGCAGCGTGGTGGCGGCAAAGGCCGGTGCGGCAGCACCTGCGATCAGCGAAACGCCAAGGGCCAAGACGCCCAGTCCTTGGATGAAATTGCGCATGTGGAACCTCCGGTTGACGTGACGGTAATGTCTACCGGAGTGGTCGACTTGGTCAATCGGGGGCCGGAAGAAGGCAAAACTGTTTCCCCCCGTCCGTGAACGCGGCAAAGAATGCCGTGGGGGATCTGCCGATCACGGAAGATATATTCGCGAAACGAAGCGGGAGTGCAAAGTCTATCCGGCCAGCCGGCGGGTTTTGCCCGTTCTCGCAGAAGATTTTTCCGCAAAATGACCGTTCAGGCGCTCATCAGCTCTGTTGCCTTGGCCTCTTCGACGCCGCCCAGCGCATCGGCGATGGTGGTGGAAAACAGCACGTCACGGCTGGCCGTCGCGACCCGGGCAAAGACGTGGCGGATTTCGCAGAGATGTTCGCCATCGCAATCCTCGCAGCGGCGATAGGCCGTCTGCGACAGGCAGGGCAAGGGCGCGATCGGTCCATCGATCAGCCGCAGGATTTCGCCGAACGTGATGTCGCCGGCCGGCTTCAGCAGCAGATAGCCGCCCTGCTTGCCGCGCCGGCTGTCGACGATGCCGTTGCGCTTCAGCTCCAGCAGGATCTGCTCGAGGAATTTTTTCGGAATGGCCTGCTGCGTGGCGATCTCTGAAATCATCAACGGCCGTTCGGTATCGGCTTGCGCCAGGGCCGTCAGCGCCCGCAGGGCATATTTGGCTTTCTGCGAAATCATCAAAATTCCATCAGCGAGATCGACATGCACCTGACCTCAAGAGGACTCCGGCGACGGCATCGGCGGAGGGACTGTCGGCAGGGTGTGGAGAGGCATGCGGACGGCCCGTCCTGCGCCGCCGGGCTGCTGCCGGACACGCATTTGAACCGCGACTTCGCACTAACCCAAATCCGCCGGAAATACAAACGGATCAAGCCCCTCAAATCTAAGGGATGCGGGCTTTTGCGTGCAGCGCCCGAAGTTTTCTCGCCAAGCGGCGTTTTCTAGAGATATTTGCTCTCGCGCACGTATGCATGAAATCCCTGTTTCTGTCCGCGCCGGCCGCCCCATGGCATAAGGTCAGGCAACACAGCGGATTTGACCTCATGACCTTGCATCAGACATTGCCGGATATCGCCTCACTCGATGCACAACTCGCAGCCCTTTCCCTGGCCGGCCGGCTGTCGCTCGCCGCAAGCCTGGGGCGGGCGGTGTTTACCACCTCTCTCGGCATCGAGGACCAGGTGATCACGGCAGAGATCGGCACGCACCAGCTGCCGATCGCGGTCTCGACGCTTGAAACGGGCCGTCTATTTGCCGAGACGGTGGCGCTGATCGGCGAGACCGAGGGGCGCTACGGCCTTGCCATACAGCGTTTTTATCCCGATGAGGCCGATGTCGACGGCTTTGGCGCGCAATACGGCCTCAACGGCTTTTACGACAGCATCGAGGCCCGTCATGCCTGCTGTCACGTGCGCAAGCTGAAGCCGCTTGCCAAGGCTCTGGCTGGCGCCGAGATCTGGATCACCGGCCTTCGTCGCGGCCAGTCCGACAACCGGGCGACCACGCCCTTTGCCGAGTATGACGCCGAGCGCGGCCTCATCAAGATCAACCCGCTGGCCGACTGGTCGCTCGAGGCCATCAAGGCCCATGTGGCAGCACTCGACATTCCGGTGAACCCTCTGCACGCCCGCGGCTATCCCTCCATCGGCTGCGAGCCCTGTACGCGCGCCATCAAACCCGGCGAAAGCGAACGCGCCGGCCGATGGTGGTGGGAAAACGACGAAAAGCGCGAATGCGGCCTGCATGTAGCAGAGCCCGCCGGCTCAAAAATCCCTACACCCGCCTGACGAGGCCAGATTTTACTGTCCTTCCCTCCCCCTCCCGCCGGGATCTTGTCCCGGGCGACACGAGGCCGGCGCAGCGGAGGGGCTTCACTGAACACGACATGGGGGCGAAAGCTCTTAAGGAAAGCAAAGATGCATATCCATACATCCGAATACGATCCGCATTCCAAGGACCAGATTGCCAAGCCGCCGCTCGATCCGCACCTCAAGGCACTTGAAAACGAAGCGATCCACATCTTTCGCGAAGTGGCCGCCGAATTCGACAAGCCGGTCATGCTCTATTCCATCGGCAAGGATTCCTCCGTCCTCCTGCATCTGGCGCGAAAGGCCTTCTTTCCCGGTCGCGTGCCCTTCCCGCTCCTGCACATCGATACCGGCTGGAAATTTGCCGAGATGATCGCCTTCCGCGATCTGATGGCGGAAAAATACGATCTCGACCTTGTCACCCACACCAATCCGCGCGGCAAAAGCGAGGGTGTAACCCCGTTCACCCACGGCTCGGCGCTCTATACCGACATCATGAAGACCGAGGCGCTGCGCCAGGCGCTCGATGCCGGCGGCTATGACGCAGCCTTCGGCGGCGCGCGCCGCGACGAGGAGGCAAGCCGCGCCAAGGAGCGCATCTATTCCTTCCGCACGCCCGAGCATCGCTGGGATCCGCGCAACCAGCGCCCGGAACTGTGGAACATCTATAACGGCATGATCCGCAAGGGCGAAAGCGTGCGCGCCTTCCCGCTGTCCAACTGGACGGAAGTGGATATCTGGCGCTACATCCAGGCGGAAAACATTCCGCTGGTGCCGCTCTATTACGCCGCCGAACGCCCTTACGTGGAACGCGACGGCATGATGATCCTGGCCGAAGACCCGCGCCTAGAACTTCTGCCCGGCGAGACCGTGCAGCACGGCATGATCCGCTTCCGCACGCTCGGCTGCTTCCCGCTGACCGGCGCCATCCGCTCGACGGCAACGACGCTCGACGCCGTCATCGCGGAACTCGAAATCGCAACCGTCTCCGAACGGCAGGGCCGCGCCATCGACCGTGACCAGTCCGGCTCGATGGAAAAGAAGAAGCGCGAAGGATATTTCTGATGACAGCCCCGAAATCCGCAACCGCGCCGCTTTCCGCCAGCAATGTCGTACCCTTCGTTGAACCTGCAAAGGCCGTGCGCGACAGCCGCCCGCTGCGCCTCATCACCTGCGGCTCCGTCGACGACGGCAAGTCGACGCTGATCGGCCGTCTACTGTGGGACACGAAGGCGGTGAAAGAAGACCAGGCGGCCACGCTGAAGCGCGACAGCGGCAGCCAGAACGATCTCGGCCTGCCTGATTTTGCCCTGCTGCTCGACGGCCTTCAGGCCGAGCGCGAACAGGGCATCACCATCGATGTCGCCTATCGCTATTTTGCGACCGACCGCCGTTCCTTCATCGTCGCCGATACGCCCGGCCACGAACAGTATACCCGCAACATGGCAACCGGCGCCTCGACGGCGGATCTGGCCATTCTGCTGGTCGATGCACGCGCCGGCCTTCTCGAACAGACCCGCCGCCATGCCACCATCGCCTCGCTGATGGGCATCAAGCAGTTCGTGCTTGCCATCAACAAGATCGACCTCGTCTCCTACGACAAGGCGATCTTCGAGAAGATCAGCCATGACTTCAAGGAACTGGCGCTGTCGCTCGGCGTGCGCCACGTGACCGCCATTCCGATGTCGGCGCTGAAGGGCGAAAACGTCGTCTATGACGGACGCGCCGCCATGCCCTGGTACGACGGCCCGACGCTCGTCGAAACGCTGGAGCTTGCCACCACGCGCTCGGCGCAGGCCGGCGCCTTCCGCCTGCCCGTGCAGCGCGTCTCGCGTCCCGGCGAAAGTTTTCGCGGCTACCAGGGCACGGTTGCCGGCGGCTCGGTGAAGCCCGGCGACAGCGTCACCATCCTGCCATCGGGCATGGTGGCAAACGTCAAGCAGATCGTCACCTTCGACCTCGTGCGCAATGCGGCCGTGGCGGGCGATGCCATCACGCTGGTGCTCGACCGCCAGGTTGACGTGTCGCGCGGCGACATGATCGTTTCCATGGACGGCCAGCCGATGACCGGCCTCAATTTCGATGCGCATCTGGTGGCGCTGCAGCCGGGCGGCATCGAGCCTGCCAAGCGCTACTGGCTGAAGAGCGGCGCGCGGCGCCAGCGCGTCACCATCACGCCGGTCTCGCAGCTGGAGCTTTCCTCGGGCAAGTGGAAGCCGCATCACGAAACGCTCGCGATGAACGCCATCGGCAAGGTGCATCTGAGTTTTGACGAAGTGGCCGTCTTCGACCCCTACGAGCAGAACCGGGCGACCGGCGCCTTCATCATCATCGATCCGGACACCAACAACACGGTGGCCGGCGGCATGGTGACGGCCAAGCGCGCCGATCTCGGCGGCATTCACCGCGAAGGCGAGCGCGTTCTGCTGTCGCTTCCGGCCGATCTCGCCGACGAGCTGATGGCAAGCGAGGCCTTTTCGGCCCGCCGCGACGACGTCGACATCCGCCGCGTAAGCGCCGCCCGCGCCGCCGACATCCTGGACGAGATCGAATAGGGTCTGCCACCGAATGATCAAGCCGGCCGCAGCAGTGCTTCGGCCGGTTTTTGTTTCCGACAGAAAAAATTCAAGTTGCCGGTCGCGTGCCTTTACCCGGCAGGGCGGCGGGTGGTGCGGCGCTCGATCAGTTCGAAGCCGAGCCTGATTGTCTGGCGTTCCATGGTGCGGCCGTCGGCGCTGCGGATCAGAAGGTCGCCGGCGCGGTATCCCATTTCGAAGAGCGGAAGCCGCACGGTGGTGAGCGGCGGGTTCATCACGGTGGCAAAGTCGAGATCGTTGTAGCCGCAGATGCCAAAATCGTCCGGCACGCGCCTGCCCAGACGCTGCGCCTCAAACAGCACGCCGAGCGCCAGGTCGTCGTTCTGGCAGAAGACGGCATCTATATCCGGGCGCGCCTTCAGGGCCCGGCGCAGCAGGCGGCAGCCCATTTGCGTGGATGTCGCGGCATTTTCCGTGTGGATGAGGTCGGGGTCATAGAGGCCGGCCTGCTGCAGGACGCGGGCATAGCCTTGCGTGCGGCGGCCTCCACGCACATCCGGCGCCACCCCGAGAAGCGCGATGGCGCGGTAGCCGCAGGCGAGCAGATGCCGGGTCGCCGCTTCGGCAGCGGCGGCGTGATCGACGGCGATCGCCGTGGCTGCCGTCTCGATGCCGACATCCACCACCTGGATGACCGGGCAGTTGGCACGGCGGATCAAGTCGCTGACTTCCTCGAGGCCCTCAAGACCGCCGAGCACGATGCCGGCGGTGTTCTGCGACATCAGGAGACGCACCTGCCGCTTTTCCTCCTCCACGGAATTGTGGGTATTGGCATACTGGATGCGAAACGTGCTGTCGCGCACCCGCTCCTCGACGCCCTGCATGAAATTGAGGAAGGCACGGCTGGTCAGCGAGGGAACGAGGACGCCAAAGGTGGAATTGTGGCGGCTGGCCAGCGCCCGCGCCGCCTGATCGGGCACATAGCCCATGTCCTCGATGAGATCCAGAATCCGCTGGCGAAGGCTGGGGGAGACCTTTTGCGGTTCCCGCAGAACCCGCGAGACGGTGATGGCGCTCACCCCGGCCCGAACCGCCACATCCATCAATGTCGTGCGCTCGCTGCGTCCCCGCCTCACCGCACACTCCCGTTGCTGCAGGAGCGACCGATTCGCGGAAAGCGAGCGATCCCACCCGCATGGCAACGCGCACTCACGGCGGAAGATGAAGGCCGCTCGGGCGCCAGTGAACAAAGTCTATCGAACATGCGTTGCCTACCGAACCATCATCGCAACCATAGGTGATTGCAACCAGTATCTCCGGAAGCCGGCAATACGCAACGCTAAGCTGGAAGAAAAAAACAGGACCCTCAGTAATCCTGTTGACAACAACGTGAATATTAATATGTAATTTTACAATTACGTATCCGTGATGCACTTGTATCGGTCAAGAATGTTCGCCATTCACGAGTATTGACACAGTCTGCATCACGGAAACTTGGCATTCACTGTCAGACATGCACCGCGGTCAAAAGACCAAACGGTACAGGGACCATATGATCACCGCCCACATCAGAATCGAGATGTTGAGCGAGAGAACATAGGGGGAGTGGTAAAGTTTCAGCATCATGATTTATCCTCCTCCGCAACGGCACGCCTCCACACGACGCCGTCACAGAAATGAAATATAGCCGCAAAGGTTCCACGACGCAACAATAAGAGCCTTACATAGCAGTCATTTCGACACAGCCACAGCCGGCGATTGCCTCAGTGTGGTACGGCCATCCGCCGGGCGGAAATGTCAACCAGCGCGACAAAAATGCGCCAGCGCCCAATAAAAATGCAGAACCTGCAGTTTATTTTCCGTGAGCGCCCGTCGCCCCCTCGGCAAGCCCGCCTCAAATCTGCTAGTGCGCCTGATCCGGCGCGACGGCCGGGCGCCGGCATCCCTTGCGCCCTGCCCTGCCGCGTCGATGCGCTGCCGACGGCATTATGAGCGCCGTCTTACGAGATGAGAAGGGTTTCCAGGACATGAACTACCGCTTGATCGCGCTTGCAACGCTTGCCGGCGTGCTGACCGGCTGCGCCACCACGCCGACGCCACCCTCGCCGATCGAGACGCGCTGGAAAGGCCAGTCGGCCGGCGCCTTCTTTGCCCGATTCGCGCCGCCCTACAGCGACACGACGGAAGGTGGCGAGACGACCTATAGCTGGCGCGGCGGTTTCCAGCGCATCAAGACGAAGGAAGGCCAGTCGATCAGCGTCAGCTGCAGCGCCCAGATCGTCACCGACAAGGACTACCGCATCCGCGCGATCCGGGTGCTGGCCGACCGCCCCGGCGCCAACGGCCCGAGCTACTGCACCGAACTTCTGACCGCACAGTAAGTCTTGGACGACCTCCGGCGGCGCGAGACCTTGCGCCGCCGGAGGCCGGTTCAACCACCGGCCGGCCGGCGGCCACGAAAAAGCCCGGAAGTCGCCGATGCTGGCTCCAAGCGAAACGGCCGCAACCGCGCCCAAAAAACGCCCTGCAGAGGTGGAGATGGCGTATAGTCCTCTATGCATTCGGCAAGACTGCGTGGCAGATGCTGCGGCAGAAGAGGACCAAGGCTTGACGCCGGAGCCTGTCGCCACCGGACGCCCTGCCTCACGCCCGACCCTCGGACAGGCAGCCCAGAAGGGCGGCCTCGTCGGCTTTGCTCTGGCCACTCTCGCCCTGACCGCTCTGATCCCCCTCCCCGGCCTTACATCTACGGCATGGTCCGCCGAGGTGTCGGCGCAGGAGATTGCCCCGAACTTTGCCCTGATCAGCCTTCGCGGCCCAATCGAATCCGGCGACGACAAACGCTTTGCCGCCATTGCCGGCCGCTACCGGGCAGCAACGGTGAGGCTCGAGAGCCCGGGCGGCGAGCTGGAACCGGCGCTTGCGATCGGCAGGCTGATTGCGGGCAAGCGGTTTGCCACCAGCGTTGCCCCCTCCCGCCTATGTGCCTCGGCCTGCGCGCTTGTGTGGCTCGCCGGCGCACCGCGCATCCTGTCCACCACATCGCTGATCGTCTTTCACCGATCCTACCGCCTGCAAGCCGACGGTCAGGCCGTGCGCAGCGAACGCGGCATCGCCCGCACCCGTCAGTATCTTTCCCGCCTTGGCCTGCCACCGGCCGCCATCGCCTTTGCGACGCAGGAGGATGCCCGGCGCGCGCCCGACGAAAGCCTTGCCGCACTTGACCCGCGCACGGCAAAAACCCTTGGCCTTGCCGTCACCCTGCAGGAGGCTCCGATGAGCGGGGCGCCCTTTCCCGAGCGACCGGCGCGGCGCTGACCGGGGCGTGACCGGCTGCGGCTTGCCCGCCTTCAGGCGATGGACCGACGGCCGCCTCATCCGGCATTTTCGAAAATAGCGAAATAAAAATTTGACATCGGCACCTCAAGCCCTTAGGTATGGGTCATCGATATTTTGCTTGCTGAGCTTTGGTTACTGCGCGATTGGCACCGCGCCCTGAACGAACCTTTCCTTTCAAAACAATCGCTATCACCGTCCGCAGGGCTTTCTGTCCTGTGGTTCCTCACGCATGCTTTGAAAGGGTTCATCATGACCACGGGCACAGTTAAATGGTTCAATTCCACCAAGGGCTTCGGCTTCATTCAGCCTGACAACGGCGGCGCTGACGCCTTCGTTCACATCTCGGCTGTCGAACGCGCCGGAATGCGCGAAATCGTCGAAGGCCAGAAGGTGTCCTACGAACTGGAGCGCGACAACAAGTCGGGCAAGATGTCGGCCTGCAATCTCCAGGCTGCTTAATTCGGTATCTGCTTTCCCTTGACCACGGATGTACTGGCACTGTTGAAAGCACGGGTACCAAGCGAGGTCAGGCAAATCATTGCCTGGCCTTTTTTATTGCCGTGGCCGCCAAGGCCCGGCCCTCCTCCTGGATACTTCGGCCGCGCGCCTTCGCCGGCCCTCCCGGGAAAGGACCATGATGACACAAACATACAGCAAATCCCGCCAGCGGGCCGAAATCGCCTTTGGCGCCACGCAAACGCAGGTCCTTGCCAAGGCTCATGCCGTGGACGAACAGACCTCGCTTGCGAAGTCCCGCGAGGACAAGACGGCGCGGTTGCGCCAGGCGCGCCTCGAGCGGGATAGCATCGAGAGCCAGAAGCCGGCGGCAACGCCATCGAAACGTGTCAGGACCCCCTGATTTTTGGTCAAGACACACAACCGGGATAGAGATTTGAAAAACATTCGAAACAAAGAGATATCCGAGCGTCGCGGCACGGCCGCCGAGGCAAAGGCGGCCCAGCTTGCTGCTTACCGGGCCGCAAAGGAAGCCGCAGAACCGAACCGCGAAGCGCGCATGGCTGAACAGCGTGCCATTGCCGAAGCCCGCGACGCGCGCCGCGCCGAACGCGAGCAGGCAAAGCGTGACGAAAAGAACCGTCTGGAAGCGGAAGCTGCCGAACGCGCCGCAGCCCTCGCCGCTGCCGAAACGGCAGAAGCCGATGCCCGCGAAGCCGCCAACAAGACCCGCGTCAGCCGCGTACTCGACGACGAAGCCGCCCGCAAGGCAGAACGCGACCGCCGCTATGCCAACCGCAAGGCGCGCCAGCGCTGAAGCGTCAGGGCCTGAAAACGTCAGCCCCTTCGCCAAAGGTCAGCCCCTTCCCCCCAAGGCCGCCGCAAGCGGCTGGCGCGTGGCGGCAAGGGCTGGCAAGGCCCCGCCGACGAGGCCGATCACAAGGCCGATGAGGCCGGCCGACAGCATCACGTCGGGCGTGACGGCGAGATCAAACGCCATGCGCGCATTGTTGGCGCCAATCGTGCTGGCCTGCCAGTCGTTGAAGGCGATCAGCGAGAGACCAAGCCCGAGCACCGTTCCCAAAAGCGCCAGCACCATGGCCTCCACCCCGGTGGCAATGAAGGCGGCAAGCCGGCTGAAGCCGAGCGCCCGCACGGTTGCGATCTCCACGGCTCGCTCGGAGACAGAACTCATCATCGTGTTGAGCGCCCCCGCACTGGCGCCAAAGCCCATCAGCCCGGCAAGCGGCCAGCCGAAGAGGCGGATGAGGCTTGCCGTTCGCTCCGATTGCCCCGCATAGAGATCCGCTTCGCTGACAGCGACAAGCGGCGTTTCGGCAAAGCCCGCAAGGCTTTGCTGCAGCTGTTCGAGCGCCATCGGATCGTTCAGCCGCAGCTTGACGCTCTGCACCTCGCCCTGCCGGTCGAAGGCGGCGCGCACAGCCTCCAGATCCGCCCAGATTTCACTTTCAAACGCACTGCCGCCGGCCGAGAATTCGCCCGACACCGTCCAGTCGACCGGGCCGAGCCGCAGCACATCCCCGACATGCAGGCCAAGGGCGCGCGCGATCTTAGCGCCGATGACGATATCGCGCCGACCGCCTGAAAACATCAGCCCCTGGGTCAGCGTGACGGTATCGCGGATGGCGGCACCGGTCGCATCCATGCCGCGCAGCGCAAGCGTGCGGGAAGCGCCGCTCATGACGTCTGCCACATCGACGGGAACGACGATTTCCCGCGACAGGAGAAGATCACCGGCGGCATTGCGTGCAAGGCCCGGATCACCGCTCAGCGCCGACAGCGCGTGCAGGGCGCCCGGCGGAATGGCAGAGCCGCTTTCCTGGTTGGTGCCGCCGCCCAGCATGACGGCCACGCGTGGCGAGCCGGCGCCGGCAAGCGCCACCTCAAAACCCTTGGCCATGGCGAGAAAGCCGGCAAGGGTCATCACCACCAGAGCCACCGATAGCGCCATCGACGCCGAGAGGGCAAAGCGCCGGGGAAGGCTTGCAAGGCTTGCGTGGATCATCACGCGGGTTTGCTGGAAGAGCATGCGGTCACCTCGTTCTGAAAGCGGAAACAATGGGCATGCGCCAGGCGCCAAGCGCCGGAAGGGCGCCCGCCGCAAGGCCAAGCCCGATGATGAGGCCAAGTGCCCGGGCGAGGATGGCGGGCGTCAGCACAAGGCCAAGTGCCGGCCCGGCGGCAAGCGTGCCGAGCTTTGCAAGCACGAGGCCGATTGCGCCGCCAAGCGCCAGCAGGAACAGCGTTTCGAAGAGGATAAGCGTCAGGATCGCGCTTTGCGAAAAGCCGAGCGTCTTCAGAACGCCGATCTCGAAGCGGCGTTCGCGCACGGCAAACACCATGGTGTTGACGACGATCATCATCAGCGTGACGAAGGCCGCCCCCACGACAAGGTTCACGATGAGCCCGACATCGGCATACTGGCGCAGGAACGCCTCGAGAAACTGCTTTTCCGACTGCGTGCGCGTCGGCGAGGCGGAGTTTCGAAACAGCGCATCGATGCGCGCGGCAAGGTGCCCCACATCGGCGCCGGCCTTCGGGCGCACCACGAAGGCATCCACCGTATCGCTGCCCCTGGCGCGTGCCGCATTGACGTAATCCAAGCGGGCAATGGCGAAATAGGTGTCGGTGGAGGCGTTTTCGCCCTCGAAAATGCCGGCAATGGTGAAGCGCCAGTCGCGCCCGCCCTCCTTTTTCAGCATGTCGAAGGCGCTCACCGTCACCGACTGGCCGACCTTGAACCCTTGCGCCTCGGCAAGCGCCCGCCCGACCAGCAGCGTATCGCGCGCCGCGCCCAAGGCTTCGACCTGAGGCGTGCCGAGGCCGAGGCCCTTGCCGTTCACGGCCATCATCCGCGCCGGATCGGCAGCGCTGACGGCCACAACATTCCTTTCCGTGCCGACAAGACCGCGCATCCGCACGAGGGGGGCAATATCTGCGACATCGGGATCACCCTTCAGCCGCTCGCCAAGAGCCATCGGCAACGCCTGGCCGCGTCCGCCCGCACTCATGACGCCGAGAATATCCTCGCTTGCGGCCGAGGCACCTTGCGAGCCGGCGAGAAAGCTCGACGTCAGCCCGTAGATCAGGAAGGCAATGGCGATGCAGACGAGGAGCAGCACGGTGCGCAGCGGCTTTCGCCAGGCATTGCGGCGGGCAAGATCAAACAGCGTCATCAGGCGGCCCTCGCCTCTTCGATGAAACGGCCCTTGTCGAGGATGAGCGTGCGGCGGGCATAGAGGGCGGCCTGCGGATCATGCGTCACCATCACGATGGTCTTCTTCATCTCGCTGTTGAGGAAGCGCAGCATGTCGAGCACCGCATCGGCCGAGGCCCGGTCGAGATCGCCGGTCGGCTCGTCACAGAGCAGAAGCGGCGGATCGGACACGATGGCGCGCGCAATGCCGACACGCTGCTGCTGGCCGCCGGACATCATGCCCGGTCGATGGTTTTCCCGCCCGGCAAGGCCAACGAGATCAAGCACCTTCTCAACCCGTGCCCGCCGCTCCCGGCGCGACAGCGGCTTCAGGAGGAGCGGCAATTCGACGTTTTCCGCCGCGCTCAGCATCGGCAAAAGATTGTAGAACTGGAAGACGATGCCCATGTGATGCGCCCGCCAGGCCGCCCGCGCGCCCTCCCCCATCTGGTCCAGACGGCTGTTGCCAATGCGCAAGATGCCGCCATCCGGCCGGTCGATGCCGGCGAGCAGATTGAGAAGGGTCGACTTGCCGGACCCGGACGGCCCCATGATGGCGACGAAATCACCTTCCGCTATGGCAAGGTCGAGGCCGGCAAAGATCGGGATCGCCTGCTGGCCGATCCGATAGGCCTTCCGCAGGTTTTCCAGCGCAATGTAGGGCGCGTCCGGCAGCGGTTCCGGCACGGGCGACGCGGGTGAGAGGGTATCGATGGTGTCCGGTTGGCTCATGGCAGTCGGTCTCCGGTGTCGTTGAGGAAAAGGCGGATGCGCGCGGCCATGTTCGGCCGGATGCCCGCCGGCGGATTGGTGAGGGAGAGGCGCAGCGACAGCGTGCCCTTCTCCGCCGAGGCAACGGGGGAAAGCCGGCGGACGGTGACGGCAAACGGCCGGTCTGGAAATCCATCCAGCACCGCCTGCCCGGCAAGGCCGGGTGCCAAGGTCGCGATCTGGCGTTCGGCCACATCGGCATCGATCACCAGATCCGTCATGTCGGTGAGTGCAAGAAGGTTCTGGCTTTCGCGCACGCTGTCGGACCGGGCGAGAACGCTATCGCCGACATGGGCATCGAGCCGGGTGACGGTGCCGGCAAAGGGCGCGCGCACGGTGAGCGCATCGACCCGTTCCTGTGCGACCCGAATGGCAAGATTCGCGCTGTCGATCGACTGGTGCGCCTGCGCCACGGCGTTTTCCGCCTTCAGCATCGCCGTCTGCGCCTCTTCCAGCGCCTGGCGTGTGGCCGCATCGCGCAAGGCAAGAGTTTTGATGCGCGAGAGGGAGGCGTCAGCCTGGGCAAGATCAAGAGCAGCCGCCTTGGCCTGCAGCTCTGCCTTGTGCCGATCAAGAAAAGCCTGATCGAGGGCCGAGCGGGCGGTGGCATCGTCGAGCACGACCAGCACGTCACCGGCCGAGACGAGATCGCCTGCCGCCACCGCGACCCGGACGACCTGCCCCTCATATCGGGAAAACACTAAAGTCTTCTGCGGCGCCGTGACGAAGCCGGACCCGGTGATTTCACGCGCGGCAGGCGGCGTGGACACTGCCGCTGCGGGTCTCTCCGCCACCGGCACCGGCTCCGGGACGGGTTTGCGCAGGGGCAGGATAGGCGGCTGGAGGATCAGCACAAGGCCGGCGGCAGCACCGGCAAGCGCCATGGCCAGAGCAGCGAGAGAGAGGCGCCGTGCCGGCGGCTTGGGTTTTGGTGAAACGGGCTCTTCAAACAGAGACCGGAGTGCCGCATCGCGCGACACGTCGCGCGGCGGGACACAGGGGTGCGGAGTGCGGTTTGGCGTGTTCATGCCGCAAGACTGGCGGCACGGCGGCCGCTGCGCGACCTGAAACGCGATGTGCTGCGTGCTAGATCGCGTTCGAGGACGCCCTCTCGGCGCGCCATTCGAGCGGCGTCCTGTCGGTCACGCGGCGAAATTCGCGGTTGAAATTGGATTTCGTCTGGAAGCCGACGGCAAACATGATCTCGGTCACCGGCCGGTTGCTCTCCTCCAGAAGCGCGCAGGCTTCCGCGATCCGCTGCTCGTTGACATATTGCGAGACATTCTTGCCCGTCGCCCGGTTGATGGCCGCAGAAATCTGCCGGGACGGAATTCCGGCCTTGCGCGCCAGCCGGTCGAGATTGAGATCGGCATCGCGATAGACGCGCTTGACGCGCATCAGGCTCTCGATCGCGGCAAGCGTCTCTGCATCCTCCGGCAGGGCGACGTCTGCCACGGGCTCGGCCTTTTCCACCGGCACGGCGGGGGCGCCGGCGCTTGCTGCTGCAACAGCGATGATGGCAAGCAGCGCCAGATTGCCGACGGCCACCACCGGGCGCACATAGGCACCCTGGGTCATGGCGAAATCGAGAAAGACCAGCGTATCGATGGTGGCGGAAAACAGGAGGGCAAAGGCTGCAAACAGAATGGCGCGATAGGCCCGCGCGCTGCCCTCGAACGGCGCAAGCTTCAGCGCATCCGCCCCCTTGCGCATCAGGAGAAGAATGGCCACCGCATACGCGACAAAGATCGCCACCAGCACAAGGTCGATCCGCTCGCGGCCGAACAGCAGAAGCACGATGATGATGAGCGCCGGAAGCGCATGCAGGAGAAGCCGGCGCGTGACCGGTGCCCGGCTCTGGCGCACCAGCCGCAGCACGCCCGCATAGGCAAGCGGCGGAACAAGCGCCGCCCCGACCGGCGCCAGATACATGACCGCCGTCACCCCATAGCCCCAGCGCAGGCCCGAGAGGATCGACTGGAAGACGCTCAGCAGAATGAGCGCCAGGAAGGGCCCGTTGCGCACGCCTTCCTCGTCCCGCCGGATGACGTGCACGAAGACGAGGGTGAGAAGAATGGCAACGACAAAGGGAAGCGGAATGAACGGCATGAAGGACACTGTGACGAAAGCGATCCGCCCATAATGACCGCGAACCGAGCCGAAGGCGACCTCAAACGTGATCGAGAACTTTTAGGCGACCATTCAGCGACGTCGGGAAAGGAGCAGGTCTGTCACTTTGAACCAAGGGCCTGCACAAGCTCAGACTGTCGCTTGAGATCGGTCAGTACGGACGGATTGACTTGAACCAGACAGCGTAAGGTTGGGCGAGCCACCACTTCAGCGGAACGGATCCATAGTGACGACGCACCACATCGATGGCTTCTCGATAGTGGCGGGCACGTTGCGTATTGGTCTTCGTCTCGGCGTGAACCCGGTTGACCGCAATGAACTCGTCCGAGAACCACGGCGTCCCGAATTGTTTGTAGATTCTCCACCACAGATCATAATCCATGGCCATGTGCAGTTTTCCGTTGGCGCCGCCGACTGCATTCCAAACGCTGCGCCGAATGAGTGTCGCAGGCTGAGAAATGATGCAACGCAAGGCCATTCGCCTCTTGGAGAATGGCTCTACCCACACCGGATAACGCCTCTCTGAACCGTCTACGACATTGAGGGCGCGACCGTACACCATGGGAGCCTGTGGATGGCTTTCCAGGTCCCTGACCAGACGCGGGAGCCCCCCGGGAAGAAACCAATCGTCGCTGTTGAGCCAGCAGACATAGGGCGCGCTGCCCTTTGCGATACCTTCGTTGATGGCAGCGGCCTGGCCATCATCCCTGTGACTGCGCCAGCCCGCAAGGCGGTGCTCCCACCGTTGGATAACCTCTTGCGTGTTATCCGTGGAACCGCCGTCCAGAACAAAAACTTCCACGGGTATGTCCTGCTGGAAGATCGAGCCCAGCGCGTCGTGAAGAAAACGTCCCTGATTGAATGACGGTACGACGACCGTCACCACCGGCTCCTGCCCCATGGCGTCACGCCTCTCTCATCGCAAGAAAGCCCTTACAGGCGACAAACCCATCCTGAAACGACGCCCTACGAGGCAAGCGCCATCCTGGCGAGAAGCGCCGGTGATGAGGGGTCCCCCTCATATCGATTCACCCTGTTTGAGCGCCTTATCAAACGCTGCATCCGCGATCCGATGGGCATAGAGAAACCGTCCATGGTGCAGAAGACGCGCCATTTTTCCCTGGGTCGCTCCATAGCTGCCGCGGCGCAGGGTGCCGATTTCATGGGCGCCATGCCGGACGAAATCCGCCTGTGACTTCTGCGCGCCGTGAACCCTGAAGACACCGATCAGCCGCGGGACATGACGGAAAACAGCACCTGCGTCCGCAAAACGCAGAATGAGTTCCCAGTCCATGGCAAAGCGCAATCCCGCATCGACCCGCGAACCCGCCTTGTCCCAAATTCGCCGTCGCCAGAACATCGATTCCTGCGGGACATAGTCAATATGGCGCAACACCTGCCCGTCATGTCCGGGCAGGATCCATCGCCCGATTTCCCTGCCCTGCTCATCTATGATGAGCCTGTTGCCGTAAATCACATCCACTTCGGGATGATCCCTGAAATATGTGCCGACGGTGTGGAGCATGCCGGGCAGCAGCAGGTCGTCCGAGTTGAGATAGCCCATGATTTCGCCAGACGTACGAGCAAAGCCACGATTCAACGCGTCCGCTTGACCGCTGTCACGCTCGATATGGATTTCGAGAGGGCGACCATCGAAGCTCCCGAGGATTTCGGCGCTGCCGTCGTTCGAGCAGGCGTCTTGCACAATATATTCAAGGTCCGGATAGCCTTGAGACAAGACGCTTTCGATGGTTTTTCCGACGAAGCTCGCCTGATTGAACGAAGGCGTCACCAAGGATATGCGCGGCAGCCCTCCGATATCTCCCGCAAAGCCGATCGCCGTCACGGACATCGGCTGTGGACGGTGCTGATGCAGGCGACCGAGGCGCACGCCAAGAAGTCGGCGCAGGTGGCCACCGAGGCCCCAAGCGGAAAGCCGTGTTCTCATTGAGGCTGCTCTCCCAGCAATTCGGCATACAATGCCGAGTACCGGGCGCTCATCACGTCAAGACTGTATTCATCCAGCGCCTTCCGGCGCGCAGCATTGCGCAACCCCTCACGATCGGGATGATGCGTGAGCCACTCTATCCCTGCGGCCAGATCGGCGGGATCGAACGGCTTTGCCAGCCAGCCGTCCAATTTATGCGTGATCATGTCCGGCAGCCCGTTTGCCGCGAACGCCACGCAAGGTGTTCCGCATGCCATGGCTTCGGCAACCGTGTTGGGCAGGTTGTCCTCGCGCGAGGGACAGATGAACACGTCGGCTGCCGAATACATCACGGCCAGGCTGACATCGTCCTGCAGTGTGCCGAGCGCCCTTACGGTGAGGTTCGGGTTGCCATCCAGAAAAAGCCGCCCTTCGCCGAAGGTGAGGAGTGTGCAGCGGAATTTTAGATTGCCGAGAGCTTCGGCGAGCAGGTCACCGCCCTTGCGACGATCCGTCAGCCACTGAGCACCAAACAGCAGAACGGGTTCTTCGGTATCTATGCCGAGAAACGCCTTTGCAGCACGTCTGTCGAGCGGACGGTACACGTCTGTATCCAGGCCGTTCGGGATCACCTCGATGCGCCGGCCAGCAAACAGACTGCTCTGCCGGGCGACATCGGCGAGCCAGCGGCTCGGGGCGACGACCGTGAGGTTAAGGTCGGCATAGGTATCCCGCTTCCGCTTCCAGATCCTGCGGGAGAGGTCGTCATCGCGGGCACTGACGAGTTGTGGACACTGGCCACATTGCTGTCGAAAGCCGCCACACTCGCCGGTGTAGTGGCAACCGCCGGTAAAGGCCCAGGTGTCGTGCAGGGTCCACACAACCGGCGCCTTGATACGCTTCAGATCCTCGATCCGCAGCAGGCTCGAGGCCAGCCAGTGCAGGTGTACCAGGCGTGGCCTGAAGCGGCGCAGCGGCACGCGCAACGGGTTGATCCATGCGGCGGGCGTAAACGTCACCGGCAGTCGGTTTGGGTAGCGCAGCATGGGAAGCCGGTCGAGCGACGCGAAACGGACCGCCAACAGGCCCTTGATAGACCACTGGTAACGACCGAAGACATCGGGCCGCAGGTCTTCCTTCACCAGCGTCAGGTAACGGGCGCGGGGATAAAGGCGGCTTATCCCCAGATAGGTTCGCCATGCAGCCCGTGCCGCACCGCCGTTTTTCTGCACCGTATTGACGACGAGGATGTCCACATCCTGTACCGGAGGAAACAGCTGACGGCGAACGCGGCCGGCAAAATACCGTCCGCGATCCCGCATGATGCGTGCAAGACTGCGAGCCTTGCGCAGCACCACCCGTGGCGTCAAACGTTCCGGCTCGGGCGCCGGGGGGCAAAAGGCCTGATAGAAGGCGGCGCTGATCTCCGGCACGATCTTGCCCGCAGGACAGAAGGCCTTGGGCTGGAAACTCTCGTCCAGAGCTTCATGCTGCCGTCCCGGGTCCACGCCGCAATGCACGCCGCTATTGTCCAGGCCGATATTGTTGACCAGGGTTTTGACCGGGTAGATGCAGTTCATGTCATTGGAAAAATGCGCATGGCAAAAGCGGATCGCCCAGGAATCGATGCGTCCTTGATGCTGATGCATCAGCATCTGAGACATGTCCGGACCGCCACGATCGAAGCGCGCCTGAGCCTGCGGATCCGCCATGAAGGCATCGAAATACCCCATGTCCCAATCGACTTTTTCCCACCGATCCTGCCAGGTTGCCCATCCCCAGGAGCAGCCACGATACGACGAATAGGTATCGTAACCATAGCCTTTCGGGATCGCCATGGTGCGATCCGGGAACTGGTAGCCACCAATGGAGAACGCCTTCGGATCGCTTTCGTAGTGATTGAGAGTGTCGTTCATGTACTGCAGGAAAAACCGCGAGGTCACGAGATCATCTTCGAGAACGATCACCCGTCCGTGCGCCTTGATGATCTCGGTCACGCCGGCAATCACGGATCTTGCAAGGCCCATATTACGCTCGCGCCGCACGATGCGCACGGAGGCAAAGCCCTTGAGATCGGTCAGCAGAGCGCGCACGGCATCGACGCCCGCAGCTGCGGCATCGTTCTTTGGCGCATCGGAAAAGACGATCAGGTCCGACTGACCGGCAAGCGTGTTGAGCGCCAATGCCTCCAGTGTGGCTTTGGTATGATCCGGCCGATTATAGACAAAGAGGACAACGGGGGCCGTCATGACAACTTTCAAGTGGTTTCTCTCTCAAGGAGCTCGCAACACGTAATAGCCTGTCCAGCCGGTTATGCCACTGCGAATTGTTGCCATGGCCGGACTGTCAGCTGCGAAAGTGCGGCCCTGGTCTGATCGATACCCGGAGTCGATATTGAGCCAATCGCTTTCATCGACAAGGTTTCCGAGAATATTCCATTGCGATACCTTGATAACGCCGAACAGAATCGTCGTCTGGCGCGGTGGTGATTCCGAGTTCAGATTGCTGCAATACAGGTGAAGGTTGAAAACGGGAAACCATGTCGTCGCGGAGAACTCGCCAAAATCTTTTCCGAGAACCGTCAGGGGCAGGACGGTTTGCGTACCCCAGTTCTTGCTCAACCGGATTTCTTCATCACCATTGAAGCCTGATGCCGAAAATGTGATGGTGTAACGGACGGGAAGGACCAGAGCAGCCCCGACAGCGAGGGAAATCGCAAAGAAAGCGACGAAAACAATCAGTAGCCTACCGGTCATAGCGGCAATCTGACTTCGACATTATTGGCGCTTGAAGCCCTATCATGACCGGTCAGCGAGACTATCGGAAGGCAGTTCTGAGGTTGGAAGACGGCGAGGCCAGGATTGCCCTCGCCGGCGAGCCGACATAGCGAAGAAGGGTGCCAATCGCCGCCCGCGCTCCATCTTTCCAGCATCTGCGGCAGTTCGTATGCGAGGCCATTGATTGTCACGTCATAGACGCGCAAGGCATTGCTGGACGCCCAGTTTTCGAAGTCGGACGAAACACCGGTCGCGCTCGCAAAATACAGCGGGAACTGCTTCATCTGTTCGTCGAGCAAATCAAGACGGGCCGGCACATCGCTGTCTGAGAGAATGTCAATGAAGCCAGTCCCCTCGTCCTGCGTTTTGGCGGCTGCCATGAGGTTGTTGGTTGGATCCAGAAAATAGGCTTTGCCTTCCTCCGGATCATACGCATCCACGAACATATGCCCTTCGATTGCGGGAGTATTCCACGCGATGGCCCTTGCCTGAATGGAAAACAGGTCGAGAAGCATCAGCAGGCGAACGGTCAGATCTCCGCAATTGCCTTCCTGCGAAGTCAGGAGCTCGGTGAGCGAGCCGGACAAGGGGCGAACCTCGAAGTTTGGAAAGCTGCCGTTCACTCTGATCATCAGGTAAGCGATGAAACGTTCCCGATCGGAACTGAAAGTGGCCCATTGATCAAGGAGCGGACCATCCTTCTGATAGCCGGCCAGAAGCGCCTGGCGAATATCCTTTTTGTGTTTCAGATCGAAGGGGCCGGAGTCGGAGAAAACCGGCATTCGCATCCGGGAGACGAACGCGGCCTGCTCCTTGCTGAGGCCAAACTGGTCGAGCGGCACCGGCACAACCCGGTTATCCTGGTCGACAATGTATTTTTCTGCACTTCCGGCATCCAGAAATCGGCTGGAAGCCCATGTTCCCGTAAAGAGACCAGCCAAGCCGAACAGAACCAAGAGCAGATAATGAACTGGCTTTTGCATATGACCTGCCACCATATTCCTGGGATGAGCCAAGCCAGCAATAACGTTCCGATTTTGTATCAATCCACTTTGCCTTGCTGCTGAAATGCGTGGTCCTGACCTTCATGAAGACAGAATTTATTTTTAGAAAAAATCGGGCGTGGAGCACAGCCACACGGCAGTCTGTCGTCGGACAAGTCTCTCATCTCGACCTGTCATGTTAGCGCAATCACGGAACGATGTCTGAAGGTCTCCGCCCGCCCCTCGCGATGCCTCCGAGGGGATTTCGCGCTATCCATGCACGGCATCCGTTCTTCGAACCAACGTCATTGCCACCTTCCATTTATGAACGGCAAGCGCCTGCCGCAGACGCTGGATAGATGTACATCCGGCGGTGCCTCTCCTGCCCGCCTAGAGAGGTCCGCCAGGTCGAATAAACCAGCGTAGAGATTATAAACCGATTTTTGTACGGCGATATTCTCAGATATAGGGGTTTCGCGGCAGATCGGCGACATCCCATCCCGCGTTGGAAAAACTCCGTTTGGTCTCGTTGTTCATCTGTTCAACGAAAAACCCGGCCATGATCAGGTTGGAATCCGACTTTCCCGTCCGGCATAATTCGTCTTTTCCGCGAATAACGGAGACCCATTCGCGAAACACCGATGAGCGTTTCTCGTCCGCCGGCTCAAATTCGCAACCTTTGATATAGTGGTCGTTCAGGCCCTTCACGACGGTTTGCGGCAAGTTCAGTCCCAGAGCGATCTTTTCAATTTCACGTCTGGAAATCGCATAAACATAGTTGCCGCTGGTTTCCCAATCTGCAGGATTGTAGACAACAGGAGGGCGCTTCTCTTCCTCTTTAGGGCGTTCAGGCGGGATCCCCCGAAGCAATAGCCGCAATCCAGCGATTATTCGCGTCTTTCGTCCAAAACGGGGTGCTGCGTGGCTGAGGGGCAGAACGACATCGTAGGTATCGTTTGGTTCAATGATGAATACCGCTTTGCGAGCAACCCGTATCATTTCGTAGAGCGCGACGTATGGGCGGGGAAAGTGATGCAATGCTTCCTTGCAAAACACATAATCGAAGGAATTGTCGGGAAAGCTCAGCCGTTCGGCATTTTCAACAGCATATTCCTCAATCAGCCCCTTTTCGCTGGCGGCCGACAGAAGTGCTTCACTGATATCGGTCGCCATGACGGAGGAAAAGCCATGCTTTCGAATGCGGATCGAATCCAATCCCCATCGACCGTCGCCAACCGTGAGCCAGGTGCTGTCGGTGTCTCCACCCGCAAGAATCTGCGCGCATTCATAGGCACGGGAATGTCGCCAATAATCGGCAGTCGTTTCATCGAACCAGGATGCGGATATCCGCTTTCGTTCTTCGTCAACGAGATCGTTTTGGAAGTGGGTTGCGTGCCGCGCGTAATGCTGCTGGATGAAGCTTTCCTTATCCATGGGAATTCTCCGTTCTGCGAACCAGCGTTATGTTGCTGCCTTCAGCCGCGATGCACCGCATTCCGGCGTCCACGAGCATCCCGATATGCTTGCCGATCCGTCCAAGCGCGCCCGCGTCCTGGGGAACATGCGTTTCATCGAACTCGATCAGCAAGATACGCGGAAGTGGGCCGGCCGAGGCAAGGTCGCTGATCACATCGTATTCGCCGCCTTCGATGTCCATCTTCATGAGATCGATATGCGTGTCGCCCTGCTGGGCCATCAGGGTAGACAGGCGGTGGCACTGCGCAACGAAATAATTGTCGGTCTTCTGCAGGTTAGCGGTGGAGCACGATACGTGACTGGGGTCTTTCGGCATGTAGAACTTCAGTTCCACGTCCTGACTTGCGAGCCCCACCGGCAGGAAGGTTAGTCGAGCCAGTTGTTCCGGCGTCAGGTCATAAAAATCGGTTGTGCTGTTGTTGACCGGAAAGCGGTTGCCGGCGCGTACAGCCTCGCTCAGCTGACGAAAATGCTCGATGGCGCGTGGCGTCGGATCTACGATGCGCGCCTTGCAACCGAACTGCTTGACCAGCGCGCAATCGAAACTGATATCCTCTCCGGCTCCTGCCAGATAGCAGATGCTGTCCGGTCCGAGAGCCGCATCAGCCGGAATGATCCAGCCGCCATACTTGGTGCCGAGGCGGGCAAGCGCCTGCTGTGGCAGAAGGTCTTTGGGATTGACAAGGGCAAGCAGTGGCGAGGCGTCCTGAAGGGGTGCCGCCGCGCTGACGCGGTGGAACAAGGAACCCACGAGCTTTTTGACATGATCCTTCATGATGACCTCACTTCGAGCATTTTTGGAGGAAGTTCTCGAGCCGGTGCACCAATTCCTTGGCGCTGAAATCTGCGCGGTAGCGAGAAAAGCCCTCTTCTGACGGTGGATGACTGATAGCAGTGACAAGGCCGGACAGAATGGAAGCGGCGTCGTCTTCGTCGACGGCACAGCCAATACCATATTGCCTGACCCTCTGCCCCAAAAGATACCTGTCGCTGACGAGGATCGGTTTGCGAAAATGCGCCGCCTTGCCGAGCAGGTTGCTGCTGATACGGAAGTCTCTGTAAACAGCGAAGATCACGTCCGAGACGTTGATGGCTTCGTTGAAAACCTTTTCATCCGCAAGATACTCGGGATGAAGAAGAAGATTATCCGGAGGTGCGGCAAGGGTCTTATCCAAAGCGGCAATATCGTCTGCAGTGAGCGTATTCCGGTGGATCTCGCCAAGCTGGACGAAAAACCATTTCTGCGGATCGGCCAGGTCGATCAACTCGATCCAGCGCGCTAGGTTCTTCTGACCGCCGATGGAACCGCCGAGGAAGACAATCCTGCGACCGTTGGCCCGTCGAACGATCTCCTGCGTGATGGCGGATTGCCGCTCCGGCAAGGCCGCCTCCGTAATATCCGGCAGATACTCGAAGCACTTGTCCGGCAATGCCTGGGAATAGCTGCGGCACACCTCCTCGTCGAGCACGCACGCTCCCCGCCACAACGGTACGCCATACCAGGGATCCTCAGCCTCGGCCGGTGGGACAAAACGAATTCCAGCCCAGCGCAAATTGTTTACCCGGCCGAATTCACTCCATCGCGATGGGCTCCTGCTGTAGGTGTCCATATACATGTTGAAGGCTACAGCGGGAGACCAACGGGCCTTGCCCAAGGCCCGGACGACACGCTGGGACATGACCAACGGGCAATCCCCGTAGTCTTGGCGGGTGTCCGACGTCTCTTGCCCATTGTTGCGCGTACGCAGACGCAGGTAGCGCGTGTAGATAAAATAGGAGAGGCGAAACAGGAAAGGTACGGTCGCCTGAAAGAATCTGCGCTTCCAGATCTCGAGAAAGGGCAGATCCGCAGATGCTTCCGATCCGGGCCTGCGATAGAAATACAGATCGCCGAACTTGTCCCAGCGCTTCCACAGGTCTCTCAGAGAGTTGACCAATCGGTGGCGGTCAGAGTTCCAGTCCAGTATTTGCAGGTTGCGGCTGGCCGCCAGCCCTTTTTGCTCCAGTCGTTGGGAAAGGGCAACGGGATCCGGGGTCAGCGCAAGAACACGCCATCCGCGCTCGAGCAGCAGTGCGACGAACAACGCGTTCCACGAATCGAGATGGCCATGCCCCGAGACCGGATTATAGATCAGTACGGCTCGGCGTGCAGATGTCATCCCGCCACGACCTTTCGAAACCACATTTCGAGCAGAACCAGTTTGTAGGCAAAGAAAAGCCCGGGCCAGCCCTGCTTCACCATGTCGGCCAGAATCCGGTCGACCTTTGCCGCGCTGATGATGCCCTCCTTTACGAGTTCCCCATCGCGCAGGCTCTCACCGTATGCCTTGACCACACCGGACAGCCAATCATGCACCGGCGGCTGGAAACCGGCCTTGGGACGGGAGAGGACTTCGTCTGGCAGAACGCCTTTCAATGCAGCACGCAACCAGGTCTTCTGACCCAGCTTGTGGTCCGGGGTTTTCTCCCGCAGGGCCATCACTCTTTCGATCAGTTCGACATCCAGAAACGGCAGTCGGGACTCGACGCCCACACTCATGCTCACGCGGTCGCCAAGGGTGACGGCGTTGGAAACCATCCAGGTGTCGAAAAGCATGCGAATAATGGCCGCAGGGATTTCTTCGGCCCTGCGAAGTCCGATCTCGGTCGGCCGGAACGGATTGTCGGCCGGCAGTGCTTTCATCGCGTCGCCGTAGACGGTCTGCTTGAAATCGAACGCGGCGGGGAAGTTGCTTTCGGCCATGTAGAAGCGCAGTTGGTCTTTCGGCGTGCGAGCGTCTCCCAGATCACGCAGCAGCCCGGCCCAACGGCGCATGCTGCCGGGCATGCGAGGATGGGACGCCAGTTGCGACAGTCTGCGCTGTGCGACAGGAGACCCTGCCCATACAGAAAGCGTCGCCAGTGATGGTCTTTGGACAAGCAATTGGTTCGTAGAGGCCGTCTGCGTGACCCAGTTGTATCCCCAGAAAATCTCGTCACCGCCGATGCCGGTGAGCAGCACCTTGATGCCGTTTTCCGCCGCGGCCTTCGGAACCGAGTAGTGGCCGAAGGCAGCAGGATCGGCAATCGGCTCGTCCATGATGCGCACGAGCTCCGGGAAAAAGTTAACGAAACTCTCCACCGGCAGCTCGACCTCGTGTACGATCATGCCGAGCGTTTCGGCCAGCGCACGCGCCTGTTCGCGTTCGTCGTAATGCGGACGCCCGGGATAGCCAACGCAGAACGCGTGCATGGGTTCAGGATATTGCTTCTGAGCCATCGCGGCGATCACGCCGGAATCGATGCCGCCGGACAATGCAACCGCCACGGGGACATCGGCACGCAACGTCATCTTGACCGCGTCTTCAAGGCCATTCTTGATGGATGCGAGAATGCCCGCGGTATCGGTCGGAACCTTTTCATTGAACTGCGAAGCGCAGGTTTCCACGTTCCAGTAGGGCTTTGGAGCAGCCTGCCAATCGGCGGAGGACAGTATCAGCGTGTGCGCGGCAGGCAGCTTGTAAACGCCGCTGAGCAATGTGTAGGGCTCCGGGACAAACTGGTAGTGCAGATACATGTCGACGACGGCCGGATCCAGTGCCGGACGTGTGTCCAAGAGCGGAACCAGCGCCTTGATCTCGGATGCGAAAACCAGCTGCTTCTCGTCCCTGTAGTAGAACAGGGGCTTTTCGCCGCACCGGTCCCGGGCAAGGAAGATGGTTTTTTCGACCTCGTCCCAAAGGGCAAAGGCGAACATTCCGCGGAAGCGGCAGACACAGTCAGCCCCCCAGACCTTGTAGGCGACCAGCAGCACTTCCGTATCCGATTGGGAGTAGAACTGCTCTCCCAGTGCCTCAAGTTCGGCACGCAATTCGAGATAGTTGTAAATTTCGCCGTTAAAGGTGACGACGTACCGGCCATCGCTGCTCGACTTCGGCTGCCGCCCACCTTCAGAAAGGTCGATGATGGACAGTCTCACATGGCCAAGCTGAACCTGACCGCTTGCAAAGATCCCTCGGGCATCTGGACCACGATGAGCCAGGGGCACCAGGTCGGCGTCATCGAGCCGCTTGTGAGATGAGCCTGGTGCAGAACTGACGAGACCGATTATGCCGCACATGTGTCTTCGAGCCGCGTGAGAATGATGGAGTTGAAAAGCCTGGCCGTTGGAACGAAACCTTTCTCGTGGAGAAAAGCTATGACCGGGTTCTCGTTCAGGTTGGAAAGGGGCGTATCGAGCGCTTCAACGATCACGATGCCCGGCTTGTACTTGTTCCAGTCGTTTGATCTGAGCACATGCAGTTCCTCGCCTTCGACATCGATGCTCATGACGTCGATCTCCTGTCCGGTGCCAACATGCCTGTCCAGGACATCTGCCAACGTCTCCGGAATGATATCGACCGTTCCACGCGCTTCCCAGCCACTGGCGACGTAGCTTTGCGCCAGCTCCCTGTCGAAGGTATTGAGTGCGCCCTCCTTGAACATGTTGAAGGACAGTGGATCCTTCTTGTCCGAGATCGCAAGCTCAAGGTTTGTGTCATCCGGCCGGAAGGCATTGAACGATACCATACTACCCGGAGTGGCGTCGATGTTCACGCCACGCCAGCCCTTCCTATAAAGGGCATAGGTGTTGGAAAAGCGTCTGGCGTGATGAGCGCCGATATCGACGAAGAAACCGTTTTTTTTCTCGCCGACGAGGCGTTCCAGCAGGATGTCCTCTCCCTCCTGGCTATAATGCACGCTGCCGCCCAAGGCCGCCTGGCAGGCGGTAACGGCTTCCTCTGAAATAGGTGTGCCTTCGAGCGCGCGGCAGGCGATCAAGAACAGCCGTTCTTGTTCCGAGGTGCTGAGTTCCTGCCTGGACATTTGATCGGTGATGACGTCGATAAATACCGCCTTCTCCGCACGTGATAAGTTTTCCAGAAGACGCTGGATGAAAGCAACCCTTTGCTCATCAGATGAAGCACGGACGACCCGATTGACCAGACGCAAGACCAGACTTTCAGCCCGTCTCTGCAGAGTGTGTTTGAGAAGGGTCACCATTTATCGTTCTTGCTTGCCTCGATACCGCCCACCGGCTTCGGCTGATGAATGCGGTCTTTCAATGAAGAGTTGAAAGGAAACAGGATCGACGTCGTCCAGCAGTAGTTGTTGATCGGACCGAACCCATTGAAATCGATCTGAAAGAACCCCTCACCCTTCAGGTGGTCGGAAACGTCCGTATACCAGTCGGAATTGTCCAGAATGATCGCGCCTCCGGAGCGCAGGAACGGAAGTGCTGCCTTTGCGCACGCATTGCGCCACACGCCATCGACGATGATCACGTCGAAATCGCCGCCGGGTTCGGTGATGGCGGCAGCATAGTCCTCTGGCGTCTGCCTAAGATAAAGGCCCTTCAGCTGCGCAGACCGAGCCGACATATTCTCATACCATTCCGGATCGTGCTCGACCGACCAGACTTCGGCGCCTCGCCTTGACCAGTAGAGTGAGGAATGGCCACTGCCATATTCGAAGACCCTCAGGTTTCGCGCATCCCACTGATTAAAGTATTCTATCGCTGGGTAGGTGTACCACGGAATCGGTGCGCCATCGACGCCGACCGGCAGCTTCGTTGCAAGCGTGCGCGCATAGCCCTGACGCTCAAACAGGATCTCGACGGCATCCGGAACCGGTTTCTCTTCAACCTTGGGCATCGCATCGGCGACAACGCGGTCTATGTAATTGCGTAGTTTTGCCTTGATGAAAAACATCAGCGTTCCTTCGTGCTGCCGGCGTCGGTGTCAGAGCGTGATTGTTTGAGCTGATATTCAGCGTTCAACTGCAGCGATGCACGATACTCGGCGTAGAAAAATATGTCTGCCGGATGGGCGATAACGAGCGACGCGTGATTCTGCTCGTAAAAAATGTGCACCCCCACATCCTTGTCGACGATCGCGGCACTGAAATAATAGAGGCCCGGGCGGAGATTGGGAGCGCGTACGTGGATATCGATGACATGAGATCCCTGCTCCATGTCGATCAGTTTTCGATGAACCTCGTAGTTATCGATAATCGCCAGCGCCTTGTTGATTTCGCTGTCGATAAGAACACGCAGGATTCCCTTTTCGATCCGCTCTCTGATCGTCAGGTGATAGCGAAGAATGAAATCCTCTGAATAGGTAATGGTGTCCGTGGCAGTGCCATTGCCGTCCAGGACCTCAACCTTTTCGATAAATGCGGTTCCGGCCCCGCCGCGCAATCCACCATAGTCTTTCGGCACCTCGGTCGATTTGTGGCCGGCATCCCTGTTCAGGCGATCGAGGACATTGTTGTGCTCGTAAAGCTTGCATGCGTCCTCTACCGAGGTGATCCCGAGGGAATGTCCCTTGTGTATGACGATGCCCTTGTTGCAAACGGCCCAGACCTGGCCCGGAGAATGGGAAACGAGCAGGATGGTCGTGCCATGTTGTTTCAGCATCCGGATCCGTTCGAAGCATTTCTTCTGGAAGGAAATGTCGCCGACGGCCAGCACTTCATCCACGAGCAAAATCTCCGGCATGCCGATCACCGCGATGGCGAACCCCAGCCGAACGGACATGCCGCTGGAGTAGTTGCGGACCGGCATGTCGATGAATTCGTCGAGTTCCGAAAAATTGACGATCTCGTCGAACTTTGCGTTGATTTCGCGCGGGGTCATCCCCAGCAGGGTGCCGCTGATGTAGATATTCTCCCTGCCGCTCAGCATCGGAGAAAAACCGGCCCCCGCAGCGATCAGCGCACCGATGCGACCTCTCATCGTCACCTTGCCGAGATTGGGGCTGTACGTGCCGTTCAGAATGCGCAGCAACGTGGTCTTGCCGGAGCCGTTCACGCCCATGATGCCCAGAGCGTCACCTGGTTCAAGGCTGAAGTTTATGTCTTCCAGGGCCCAGAACTCGCCGTTGCGCAGATGGTGAGCCGTTTGCCGCCCTGTCATGCGGCTCATGCTGTCCATCAGGCCGTATTTCAGTGCGCTTTTGAGCGATAGCCCGAATTTCTTGCTGACACCTTCGACCAGAACGCTGGGTTTGCTCATTACAGCCGCTCCGCAACAAGGTCTTCAAGAAGATAAAACACCCGCAATCCGAGCGTGACCATGACCACTGTGGCGAGCGCTACCAGCATATATGTCGCGGCATTGTCGGCGGTCCCCAGGCAGATCAGCGAGCGGGGGATATCGACGAGGTAGGTGACAGGATTCCAGTTGATAATCGTCTTCACCAACGGGTTCTGAATGGTGGACTGCAGGTAGATGACCGGCGTCACATACATGGCAAGCGACAGGGCTTGCGTGACAAGCGGTGTCAGATCTCGTGCAATGGTTCCCAGCACCGACAGGACAAGGCCCATGGCGGTGCCCAAAAGAACCATCGGCAGCACAAGCAGGGGGTAAAGGAGAAACCACCACGTCGGCGTCATGCCAACGAACAGCAGAACGATGGTCATCGTTATCATGCTGATGGCGATGCTGTAGACCACGCCAGCCAGCGAGCTGATGGCCAGCGCCAGTTTCGGAATTCGCGTGCGCAGGATCAGGTCGGCCTGATTCTGCAGGCCGCTGCTCACGGCACCCATGGCGCCGGGAAGACAGCCCCAGATGGTGCTTCCGATCAACACATACACAGTGTAGGGGATCTCGCCTTCGCCCGGCTTGAGCACCCCGATGAAGAAAAGAAACAGAAAACTGACGATGCCGAACAATGGTCCAAGCAGCGCCCAGAAGTACCCCAGGATTTTCTGCCGGAACTGGGCGATAAAATCCCTCCAGAACAGCTTCGTGATGACGTGACGGGAGGCCGACACATCTTCGATTGCTTGCCTTATTCCCCAAAGCAGGCCGCCTCGCCGTTCATTCGGCTGATAAACGGTCACCGGAATACCATCGTCGTCTATATACCGCATATCTCTCGGATCTCGAATATGCCATTACAGGCGGGAACTTAGCTGGGGTAGATACCCCGTTTCACCACCGGGGCCAAACATTAATTTCCTGCCTGCCATGTGGGCGCCGGGAAAGGCGAGGGCGAAAGGTGCGTTCCACAGGCTTTCGAAAAAAGGGGCATGCACGCCTTGGGAACAAAGCTTATGGATGCATCATGACATGGGCACACGCACGAGCCACGCTTTTGCTTGGCAGGCCTGGTGTAATCCTCTAGGTATCGTGCCTTCAGGTTTCGATCCGCATCGCCGGTGCGGAGACCGCATCGGAAGCCGAATGCCGGAATGAACGTTCTCCATTTTTTCAAGACCTACTGGCCGGACACGTTCGGAGGGATCGAGCGCACAATCCATGCCATCGCCACGGGAACAAGGCAGTACGGCATCGAAACGACCGTCCTGTCGCTGAGCCGCAAGCCTACGGAGAATTCTGTCGATTTCGACGGTCACAGGGCGCTGAAATCAAAACTCGACCTGGATGTCGCCTCGACCGGATGTTCGCTGAGCGTGTTCCGTCGGTTCAAGGAGCTGAGTGCACAAGCCGACATCATTCACTACCATTTTCCGTGGCCGTGGATGGACCTGGTTCATCTTGCCGTACGCCACGGCAAGCCGTCGGTCGTCACCTATCACTCCGATATCATCAAGCAGAAGCATCTCCTCAGGCTCTATACACCGCTAATGCTGCGGTTTCTCGCAGATGTCGATCATATCGTGGCGACCTCTCCCAACTACCTGCGGTCAAGCGACGTGCTGCAGCGCTTTGCGGCCAAGACGAGCGTTGTGCCGCTGGGGCTGGACGAGAGGGCCTATCCGCCCGTCGACACGGCAGTGAGCGCGGCATGGAGAGCGAAATTACCGCCGCGGTTCTTTCTTTTCGTGGGGGTTCTCCGATATTACAAAGGGCTCCACGTCCTTGTCGAAGCCGCAAGAAAATCCGGCCTCGACGTTGTTCTTATCGGCGATGGACCGATGAAAGGTGAACTGGAAGAGCAGATACGCCGCGGAAGATTGACCAATGTTCATCTTCTTGGTGCCTTGCCCGACAGCGACAAGATGACCATCATCGATCTCAGCCTAGGCTTGGTCTTTCCCTCTCACCTGCGTTCGGAGGCGTTCGGTCTGTCGCTCGTGGAGGCGCAGATACGCTCGAAGCCCATGATCTCCTGCGAACTGGGGACTGGCACGAGTTACGTCAATCTCGACAGAGAAACCGGGCTGGTTGTCCCGCCGTCCGATGCCGATGCATTGGCTGCCGCGATGACGACATTGTGGAATGACGAAGCATCCGCGTTTCGTTTCGGCGTCAATGCGAGAAGGCGCTATGAGAAAAATTTCACAGCCACCGGCATGTCGACCGCCTACAAGCGGATTTACGAGGCGCTCCTTTAGCGAAAGCGCCACAGGCCTAGCCTTCACGGCCGCCGAATAGAAGAAGAGGACCTCCCTTCGGACGGTCGACTGGACCAAAAGAGCCGAACCTGGCAGCAGGACCATAGCGGCCTCTCCTGAGCGCTCAATCTGCCGCAGCCATCAGGCTGCGCCGTTGGTTGACAGTGGCTTGCCCCGCCCCAGAAAAATGTGGCCTGCCTTGCACCCGGCCACCCCTATGCCCGATGTCACTGGGCTGACTGTCTAGCTTGGGCAGCAGCAAGGCTTTGATGCCATGTCCCGGAAAATCTTTCTTCACGGCGGCCAGCACGGCGAGGCGGATCACCAGGGGCGACCGGGTCGTGGCTCGAACTTGTCGCGAATGACCCGCGCTCCATCCTCCACCAGGGCAAATCGTGGCTCTCCAGCGAACCCGCTGTACGAACAAAGTCCGGCGCCACCGTCCAACGTGCGTCGAAGACGTTTGCCCATTGCTAAAGTTTCGGCGAGGAAAAAATGGCTGGGGCGCCAGGATTCGAACCTGGGAATGCCGGTACCAAAAACCGGTGCCTTACCGCTTGGCGACGCCCCACCGTGGATGGCGTTGAGGCAGGGGTGCCGCCTTGGCCGTCCGGGTGCGCCTGCATTAGCAAAGCTCCCGGCGCGTCACAATCACTAAGTTTATCGCCTGAAAAGTTTTCTGTGCGCGAAAACCACCTGCATGGTAGAGCATGTCCAGCAGAACTGCATGGGTGGTTTTGTGTCCAGACCGCGTAAAACCCGATGGAGCGGAGACTGTCGGTTACCGGTCTTCACCGGAATTCTCTTTCCTCTTTCAGAACCATCACCATTCCTGGAGACGTCATGAGCCAGTACCGCGCCCGACCGCCGGCCATTGCCACCACACTTGTGGATGATGCCGTGGTGCGGATCATCCGCTGGGATTTCGAGCCCGGAGCCGATACCGGCGTGCATACCCATGGCCTCGGCTATGTGGTGGTGCCGATGACCGATTGCTCCTTCCTGATCGAGGAAGGGGGCAGCGAACGGCGGGTGGAAATCGAAAAAGGGGCGGCATACCGGCGCGATGCCGGTACCGAGCACAATGTCGTCAATGCCGGGACCGAACCCATGTCCTTCATCGAGATCGAGTACAAGTAAGGGGAAGCGCCAGCCCGGCAGGCGAGGCAGCGGCATCAGGCGATAGGGTTCGGTCGGTCAGCTTCAGGGGGCCGGGTGTCGACCCGGCCGGGCAAATTGCGGGTTTGAACGCCAAAGTCCCGCCGAGTGGCGGCAACAGACATCGTAAAACAGGTTTGCAAGGCATGGACACGCCGCATTTCGATCTTGATTTTGAGCCCGCCTATGGCGAGGCGGTAAAGGTGGCAGAGGGTGTGTGGCGTATCACCTGCAACAACCCTTCGCCGTTTACCTTTGCCGGCACCAATTCCTATCTCATCGGGCGCGGCCGCGACGTGGCGCTGATCGATCCGGGGCCGGAGAACGAGGCGCATTTCGAGGCGCTGATGCGGGCGCTGAAGGGGCGTCGGCTGACCCATATCCTGGTCAGCCACACGCATCGCGACCACTCGCCGCTGGCCGCCCGCATCAAGGCGGAAACCGGCGCGATCACGGTGGCCGAAGGGCCGCATCGCGCCGCCCGCCCCTTGCATGCGGGGGAGGTCAATCCCTTTGCCGAAAGCAGCGACACCGCCTTTATCCCCGACCTTGCGCTTGCCGATGGCGCGGTGGTGGAGGGCGACGGCTTTACGCTCTCGGCGATCCACACCCCCGGCCACACGGCAAACCACACCGGCTTTGCGCTGGAGGACAGCGGCATCCTGTTTTCCGCCGATCATGTGATGGCCTTTGCAACGACCGTGGTTGCACCGCCGGACGGATCGATGGGCGATTTCATGGCCTCGCTTGAAATGCTGCTCGGCCGGCAGGACCGCATCTTCTTTCCCGGCCATGGCGGGCCGGTTGCCGACCCACCGGCCTTCCTGCGCGGGCTTCGCACCCACAGGCGCATGCGCGAGCGCGCCATCCTGGAACGGGTGAAGGCTGGAGACACCGCGATTGCTGACATGGTGGCGACCATTTACGCCTCCACCGACGTGCGCCTGCATGGCGCAGCTGCCCTCTCCGTTCTGGCGCATCTAGAAGATCTGGTGGCGCGCGGTCAGGTGATCTGCGAGGGGCCACCCGGCCTTTCCAGCCGCTACCGCCCCGGCTGACGGTTTTTTTCGATTTTGCGGCTGGCCGACAGGACGGGCAATGGCCGGCCGATCAGTGCCTACTCGGCGGCAATTCCCAAAAGTTCCGCATCAAGCGCGCGCAGGAAGGATTGCGCGATCTCGGCGCCCTCTCCCAGGTCATGCGGGCCGTAGCGCACCGCAACGCGCATGTCGACAAAGGTCGTTTCTGCCTCCTCGCTGAGGCGGATCACCACATCGAAGGGAAAGCCGAGGATCAGCGTGCGGGTTTGCCCCTGCAAAATGAGATCGCCGCCCTGCGCCGGATCAAGACCCGCACCCTGCAGCGGCACGGCGATGCCGAAGGAGGGACGCGGCAGCGGAATGGGAATGACGTCCGGCATGCCCGATGCCGCACCCTTTCGTGCCGTCCCGGCGCCTGGAGCGGCCGGCAGCGCCTCCACCACCGGGGTTTCGGGAACGGCCGGCTTTTCCCGCGGCACCGGCCGCTCCGTGTGGAGCGTCATGCGGTTGGCGCGGGCAACCGTGATCACGGCCTGGTAGACACGGTCGAGCGCGCCCTCGTAACGCCGTCCGGTGAGGCCGGGATAGGCCTTCTCCTGCGCCTGCCGATCCGCCGCGGAAACCGCACTCGGCCGCGGCAGCCAGATCTGGCGGGCGACCGGCGGGGTTTTCCAGGCCGGCGGATCGATGATGTCGGTCGTCACATCGAAGAGGCACGGCCGCGTTTCATAGAGAAAGCCGGCATAGGCGAGAAGGCCGAGCGGCAGCGCTGCATAGACGAGCGCCTTGGCAGACGCGGTGCCGGCGCGCGCGCCAACCTGCCAGAGGCTGAGAAGGCCGATGATTGCAAGCGGCACGCTCAATGCTGCCATGGCACCCGCCATCAGCACCAGTGCGGCAAACTGCGGCGTGGCGAGCGGCCCGAATCGGTGGCCGAGCCCCGACAGCACGAGAAGCAGGAGCGATGCCTGGGCAAGCCATTTTCCGGCATAGGCTGCCCTCGACACCGGTCTGACGAAACGTACGGTCATGGCATGGTCTCTGCTCTTCACGGCGGACGGAAATCTGCGACGGGCGCTTTCCGTCTTGTCATTCTCTCTATCTTCTATGACATGCGCGCGGTTGCGTCACCTGCCGCCCTTGAACAAGGAGTTTTGCCATGCGCCTTCCCCGCCCCCTCCTGCCGCTGCTGATCTGTGTCGCGGCCGGTCTCGCCGGCTGCCAGACGATGACGCCGGAGGAACGGCGGGCCGCCGACGAGCGCATCTGCGCCGGCTATGGCTTCCGCCCGGCAACCGATGCCATGGCACGCTGCCTGCTCGACCTCGATCTCGACCGCCGCGCCGACATGCGCGCCTTCCAGACCCGCAGCATGATGTTCGATCAGCCGGTGATCCTCGAGCGGCGGGTGATCGTAGATCGGCGGTAACCTGCCCGCGCTTACCCGGAGTTTCCGTTTGTCTTCTTCCGCGCCTGTCCCGGTCGCCTTTCTCGCCAGTGCCGATTATGCCCCGTTGACGGGCGGCTATGTCTACAATGCCAGGCTCATCGAGGCGCTGACAGGCCAGCACGGTGCGCCGGTGCCGATCACGCTCGACACGGGCTTTCCGACCGTCCCGCTCCAAGAACGCGCAAGCCTTGCCGAATGCTTGAGCGCGCTGCCGCAAAACACCGTCATCCTGACCGACCATCTCTATCTGGTGGATCTCCAGGAGGTATTTCAGGCCATACAGAATCCGGTGGTGGCGATCTTTCACCATTCGCTGGTCGAGGAACAGGGCGGGCCGGCGCAGACCGATCCGGCGCTGCGTGAGCGTGAAGCACAGGCGGTCTCTCGCGCCAGCCGGATCCTTGTGACCTCGCCGCAGACGGCGTACTACCTTCAGCAGCATTACGGCGTGGCCGAACACCGCATCCGCGTCGCCGTTCCGGGAAATCGCCCGGCAGTCCGGGGCACGGCGGGCAAGGACCGCTCTCATGGCATGGCCGGGCCGCGCCATCTCCTCTCGGTCGGGGCGGTGATTGCCCGCAAGCGCTACGACTATTGCCTGGATGTGGCAGCTTTTTTGCCGAAGACCGGCTGGCGCTGGACGATCGTCGGCGATCCGGCCCGCGATCCGGCGCTTCTGCGAGCCCTTCAGGAGAACGCGCTGGCGCTTGGCCTTCACGATCGCCTCGTCTTTTCCGGTGATCTAAGCCACGAGGCGCTCGAAACGGTGTGGCAAGAGACCGATCTTTATATCGCCGCCTCCCGTTTCGAGGGCTATGGCATGGCGATTGCCGAAGCCTTTCGCCATGGCGTGCCCGTGATCACCACCGCATCCGGCGCCGTCGCCACCTGGGCTTCCGGCGGCATCATCGAAGCGCCGGACGACGATGCAAAAGCCATGGCCGGAAAGATCGCGGCCCTTCTCGAAAACCCGGGACGGCTCCAGGACCAGGCGGACCGAGCGTGGACCTTCGGCACAACGCTACCGACCTGGGAGGAGACGTTTCAAGGCATCGCGGACTGGGTGGCGGGGGACGAAACATCATGCTGAGCAACGCAGCGCATAGCCAGAAGCAACAGCATCATTGTTGGATTAGCTCCGCCGCCTGTTGGGAGCACCGATGTCGCCAAAAGCTGGACCTGAGGCGCACCAAACATGCGCAGATCCTGGTCAACTACCCCCGACTGGCGGTCTTCCCCCATGCGGGTTGAACCGGTTGGATGGAAGATGCCGCCCGAATGCGTCAACTTCTGGCCGATTTCGCTTTTTGGATAGCCATTCCATGTCCCAAACCGAGTGAAGCCGGCGGTATTCCAGGTCTTCTCGAAAGCGTCGCTGACATCCTGAAGTTTTTGAATGTCCGCTTCGCTGATCTGCCATCTGATTTCCGCCAGAGGCACTCCATAATCGTCAACCCGGTCACCACTGAGCGCGATGAAATTGTTCGCCTCAGGCGTTTGCTCGATGACGACATGTGTCACCAGACGAGAGGCATCCGGATACAGCAGTCGCTTATGCACGAACCGCCACCACATTGCGCGGATAAGCCAAGGCAGTCCCTTGGCAAGGTCAACAATTACGTGGGGTGGCGGAAACCGCCGCTGTTGCAACCAGCGGAAAACTTCCCTAAGGGCATCAAACCCTCCGGGCTTGTCAACTTCGAAGCCCACATGGACGAAGCTTGGAGGCAGGTCCGACCGTAATTCTGCCTGATTGGAGAACTCGAACCTGATATTACGCATAGCGCCGCCAGGTTCGAACCGAAACCCCACAACCTTGTTCAAAGCCGTCGCGTCGGCAGGACGTATTTCGGCTACTCCGATAGAAATATGATCGGTAAAATAATGTCCGATCAAGGGGCTCAAGGCACCGGAGATTGGGGTATTCTGCTCACGAATGAGAAGCGCAAGGCGAGTGGTCTCAATGGCGCCTGCAGCAATGATAAGGCGCGGAGCTGATGCTTTGAGCAGATCGCCGGATGCTGTCTCTGCAACAACATCCACCGATGCGCCGGATGCTTCGCAATGAATGCCCGTTACTGTTGCGTTAAGCCAGACCTGCAGATTTTGCAGGCTCTGCGCTTTGTCTCCTACCACATTGACGACGTTGCGCTTCTTGAACGACGGCCATTTTGCAAGTCGCGCAACGTAATTGGGGGCAAGTTCCAACGGAAAGGCCTCATCCACATAGGGACCGCCGGTGAGCCCGAACATTTGCTCGACCTTGGGAACATACGGAAGGAGATCATCAAGGCTCACCGGCCAGCCCGCGTTGGCAAGATCCGCGTGCTGGAAGGGGATCAGGGCGCCACCCCAGCGACTAGAAGTTCCACCCAGGCACCGGAATCTGCCCTTCTGTGCACCCTCATAAGGCTGAGCCAGATGCACCACGTCATTTAACGGATGCGTTTCCTGATCCTGGCTTTGCCCGCCCGATTCGATACAAATGACCCGGCGGCCTGTGACGGACGCAAGTTCCGTACAAAATGGGAGGCCCACGGTGCCCGCACCGATGACGATAAAGTCAGCGGTCTCCTCCAACAGTCCTTTGCCTGTGAGATCATCGATCACGCTCGACCTCCGTCAGAAGGGCAGCATATTGGCCAAGGCGCGAGATCTTCGTCGAACTGACAATCACAGCTCCTTCGCTGTTGCGCTGAAGCGCCTGCCTCAGTACCTGCGGCACAGAGGTAGCCGTTCCCGCGTGGAGAGCAGCGGACACATAGCCGTAAGTGATCTGAAAGGGCCGTCCATTCAGAGGCAGGATATCTGCCTCCTTTTTATCAAGACTGTCGGCAACCTGGACAAACGGTCCAACATCCAGCCCTTTACCAAGAATACCTTCCAGTCTATCGGCCGTGAGAGCCGCCCCGAAAGTCCGCACCTTTCCCTCAACGACGCAGGCCTCCATCCAGTTGCGCCATTCGTCAAACTGAACAAGCGACGCCTCCGGTTCGTGAAGTGTGTAGATGTCGATGCAGTCTCGCCCTAGGCGTCGAAGACTACCCTCCAAAGTACTCTTGGCTCGGGCAATCGAGAAATCAATTTCCGGGCGCGAAATTGATTTCACCAGACGTCCCGCCGCCTTCCTCAGAAAAACGCCGGGGTGACTCTGGGCCTCACCTCCCGGAGAATATATTCCAACCTTTGTTGTTACAGTGACGTGGGGGTTGGCCTTCAATACCGGCGCCAGATCTCTCTCGGCAAATCCAAAGCCGTAGTAGGGTGCAGTGTCGAAATGCGAAAAGCCAGCATCAACCACAGCACTGAGCAGATTGAGACGCTCTTGGGCCCGCCCAACGTTGAATAAACTTGCGGTGCCGAAAACAAAACGGGAGACACTCACACTCGTGTTCTTCAAAATCACCGTTCGCAAATCAAAAGCTCTCTATTATATCGAAATTTAGACCACAATTACCATACCATCGCGGAGGCGTCGAGCCTGTTTGGCAGCGTGATACCGTCCGCAGCGGGATTGAATTTTTGGATGCCCCGGTGGTTCCCATTACAACAAGGATCTTGTCCTTGTGATAGAACTATCCGAAAACAACGACGGCCAGCAACGAAGAGCGTTATTCCCGCCCCTTGCGCCGCTCCTCGATTGCCGCCTGGGCTGCTGCTAGCCGTGCGATCGGCACACGGAACGGCGAGCAGGAGACGTAGTCGAGGCCCACCTCTTCGCAGAAGCGGATGGAGGCCGGATCGCCGCCGTGTTCGCCGCAGATGCCGAGCTTCAGGTCCGGTCGCGTCTTGCGGCCGCGTTCGGCGGCAAGGCGGATGAGTTCGCCGACACCGTCGAAATCCAGCGAGATGAACGGATCATGCACGATGATGCCCTTGCGCTGGTAGGTGGGGATGAAGCTTGCCGCATCGTCACGCGAAATGCCGAAGGTCGTCTGGGTCAGGTCATTGGTGCCGAAGGAGAAGAATTCGGCGGTTTCGGCAATCACATGGGCGCGAAGGGCGGCCCGCGGCAGCTCGATCATCGTGCCGGCGAGATAGCCAATCGCCATGCCGGTTTCCTTCGATACATCGGCAGCCACCGTGTCGATGCAGGCCTTGACGTAATCGAGCTCCGTGCGAAGGCCGACCAGCGGCACCATGATTTCGAGCGCGACGGCAGCGCCGGTGGCCTTGGCTGCAGCGGCGGAGGCCTCGAAGATGGCGCGCGCCTGCATTTCGACGATTTCCGGATAGGAAATCGCCAGCCGGCAGCCGCGATGGCCCAGCATCGGGTTGAACTCGTGCAGCGCCTCCACCCGGCGCGACAGAAGCGCCGGCTCCATGTCCATGGCGGCGGCCACTTCCTCGATCTCCTGCGCCGTCTTCGGCAGGAATTCATGGAGCGGCGGATCAAGCAGGCGGATCGTTACCGGAAGGCCCGACATGATGGTGAAAAGCTCGGTGAAATCCGAGCGCTGCATGGGCAGAAGCTTCTTCAGAGCCGCCCGGCGGCCGGCCTCGTCTTCGGCCAGGATCATCTCGCGCATCACATGGATGCGGCCGCCCTCGAAGAACATGTGCTCGGTGCGGCAGAGCCCGATACCTTCGGCGCCAAAAGAGCGGGCGGCGCGCGCATCCGTCGGTGTGTCGGCATTGGTGCGCACCGTCATGCGGCGCCCCTTGTCCGCCCAGGCCATCAGGCGGCCGAAATCGCCCGACAGAGCGGGCTGGATCATCGGCACCTCACCCTTCATCAGATGGCCGGACGAGCCATCGACGGTGACGATATCGCCGCGCTTCAGCGTGAAGCCCGGGCCGATCAGCAGCTCGTTGCGCAGGTCGACACGCAGACCACCGGCTCCGACGACGCACGGAATGCCCATGCCGCGCGCCACCACCGCCGCATGGCTGGTCATACCGCCGCGCGTGGTGAAGATGGCTTCGGCCACATGCATGCCATGAATGTCTTCCGGGCTGGTTTCGATGCGCACCAGCACCACCTTGCGCCCCTCGGCTTCGGCTTCCACCGCAGCCTCCGAGGTAAAGACGATTTCGCCCGACGCCGCGCCCGGCGAGGCCGGCAGGCCCGATCCGATCACCACCCGCTCCACGCGCGGATCGATGGTCGGATGCAGCAGCTGGTCAAGTGAGGGCGGGTCGATGCGGCAGATGGCGTCTTCTTCCGAAATCAGCCCCTCATCCACCATGTCGACCGCCACCTTCATGGCGGCCTTCGTGGTGCGCTTGGCCGCGCGCGTCTGCAGCATCCACAGCGTGCCGCGCTCGACGGTGAATTCCACGTCCTGCATATCGCCGTAATGGCGCTCGAGCCGGGCGCAGATCGCCTTGAACTGCGAAAACACCTCCGGCATCAGCTTTTCCATCGAGGGCTTTTCCGAGCCGGAGGCGATGCGCCCCTCCTCCGTCAGCGATTGCGGCGTGCGGATGCCGGCCACCACATCCTCACCCTGGGCATTGGTGAGGAACTCGCCGTAGAGGGTCTTTTCGCCCGTCGAGGGATTGCGGGTGAAGGCAACGCCGGTGGCGGACGATGAGCCGAGATTGCCGAACACCATGGTCTGCACGGTGACGGCCGTTCCCCACTCGTGCGGGATCTTGTGGAGCGTGCGATAGGTCACGGCGCGGGCATTGTTCCAGCTGGAAAACACCGCGGCAATCGCCCGCCACAGCTGCACATGCGGATCCTGCGGAAAGGCTTCGCCCAGTTCCTCGACGATCACCTGCTTGTAGAGCGAGACCACATGCTGCCATTCGACGGCCGACAGATCGGTGTCGTAGTCATGGCCGAGCCGCGCCTTCTCGTCCTCGAGAATTTCCTCGAACACGTCGTGATCGAGCCCCATGACCACATCGCCATACATCTGGATGAAGCGGCGGTAGCTGTCCCAGGCAAAGCGCGCATCGCCGGCATCGTGGCCAAGCGCCTGCACCGTCTGGTCGTTGAGGCCAAGGTTCAGCACCGTGTCCATCATGCCAGGCATGGAGGCGCGCCCGCCGGAGCGCACGGAGAGAAGCAGCGGATGCGACGCCCCGCCAAAAGTGCGTCCGGTCAGCGCCTCCATCTCGGCAAGCCCTTCCAGCACCTGCGCTTTCAGCGTGTCGGGAAGGATGCGGCCGCTTGAAAAGTAATGCAGGCAGGCGTCGGTGACGATCGTCAGCCCCGGCGGCACCGGCAGGCCGAGTGCTGCCATCTCGGCCAGATGCGCGCCCTTGCCCCCCAGCAAGGCGTTATCACTGGCCCGTCCGTCCGCCTTGCCTCCGCCGAAACGATAGACCCATTTGCTCATGTCGCTCCTCCAGCCGAGCATGGACTGCTTCTTGTTTTACCAAGCATTTACAGGATCGCACGGCACTTGGAAACCGGCATCATGCTGCATCGCAGCAGAAACGCCTCTCCGACGTGTTTCCGCCCCCCCCCGCAGACATCGTGCACGACGGCAAGACCAGTGTTCTGGAAAAAGCGCAGCCGGCCCACTCGCCATGGGGAATCGCCCGCTATCGAGACAGGACAGGGCGCGCGGCCGATGCGGTGATGTGGCGAAGACAGGTGGCGGTGTTTTTTTAGAGCGCGGCGCGCAGACCCGCGGCTTGTCTGGCTTGAGATGGAGCCGCTCAAAATGTCCTGAAGCCGCCTCAAGCGGCCCTGACAACCGGGCAAAACGAATTCATTACGGGAGAAAGTCAGACTTTGCGGGGCCGCCTGCTCCGGCCCCGCAAAGTCTTCCGGCAGGTACAGGAACCCCGCCGGGGGGTACGTGAAACGTTAAGACAGGGTGTGCCCCTGATGGATTTCATTATAGTGTAATATAGCAAAACATCAAACATTTACATGGATGACGCTTTGGGGCTGCCTAGCCTCAAACAGCGCATGTCGTCTCGCCCGAAGCCGTCAAGGGCGTGCTATAGGCATACAACGTCGACAGAGCTTTGCGCAACGGCAATTTTCCGATTTTCGTGTATATCCAAAAATGGATCCACCTTTGGTTGGTGGCGTGCGGGGTCGGGACACGCGGCTCGCACTGATCGTCCCGCAACGGATCAGCCGGCGCCGGGTCTGACGGCAAAGCGCAGGCCGATTGCCCATGCAGAAGCGGGAGATCGATGCGGCCGCCATGCGGCGGTCAGATGCCCGGCTTTCGCAGCAGGGTGAGCACCGCCGGAGGCGGGCTCCCGAGGAGGATTTCGCCGTCGCGCGCATCGGCAATCAGTGCCATGGCCTGACGTCCATCGGGGGAAAAGACGAGACGCATGCGGCTTTCCGCGCATTGGCGGGGAAGGCAGGCCCCGAACAGCTCGAACGGCTGCCCGTCCACCTCGACGGCCTCCGAGGCGCCAGAAACATAGCGCGTGGTGGCGACCATGTTGCGCACCCAGCTCGGCAATTTCGGCGCCGGGCGCAAAAGCTGACGCAGCGTCGCCTCATGCGCGGGCGAGCTGGCGATGACCTCATGAAGGTAGCGACCGGATTTCACCGCCTGCGTTGAAGCCGCCGTCGGCGCTGGCGCCGAGACCGCAGGGGCCGGGCCGGCCGGCTGCGCGAGGGCAAGGGTCGGCGCCAGCAAGGCAAGGGCCATGGATTTGAACATGCGGCTCCTTCCGGGTTCGGGTGCTGCCAGACGATGCGGTCAGACTGCCTCGCGCAGCAGTTCAGCCGTCTGCAGATCGACCGACACCAGCTGGCTTACCCCCTGTTCGGCCATGGTAACGCCGAACAGGCGGTTCATCCGCGCCATGGTGATCGGGTTATGGGTGATGATGACGAAGCGGGTCTCGGTGGAAGCCGCCATCTCGTCCATCAGGTTGCAGTAGCGTTCCACATTGTGGTCGTCGAGCGGCGCGTCCACTTCGTCCAGCACGCAGATCGGGGCCGGATTGGTGAGGAAGACGGCAAAGATCAGCGCCATCGCCGTCAGCGCCTGCTCGCCGCCGGACAGCAGCGTCATGGTCTGCGGCTTCTTGCCGGGCGGACGCGCCAGAATTTCCAGACCGGCCTCCAGCGGGTCGTCGCTTTCAATGAGCTGCAGTTCGGCCGTGCCGCCGTTGAAGAGATGGGTAAACAGCCGCTGGAACTGCGCGTTCACCACATCGAAGGCGGCAAGCAAGCGTTCGCGCCCCTCGCGGTTCAGGCTCTGGATCGCCGAGCGCAGCTTGCGGATGGCATCGATGATATCGTCGCGTTCCTTGATGAGGGCGGACAGCTTGTCGGAAAGCTCCTTCTGCTCCTCCTCGGCGCGCAGGTTGACGGCGCCCAGCCGCTCGCGCTCGATCTTCAGCCGGTCGACGTCGCGCTCGACGATCGCCGTATCGGGAAGGGCTGCCCCCGGCGCAAGGCCCGCCAGCCGGAAGGCCTCGTGCGGCTCGACGTTCAAGGCCTGACGAATGGCGTTTTCCATGTCGTGGCGACGCTCGGCGGTGGAGACCAGCCGCTCCTCGGCGCGCCCGCGCTTTTCGCGTGCATCGGCAAGCGCCGCAAGCGCGGTCGCGGCAAGCCGGTCTGCCTCGCGCTGGCGGGTTTCGGCCTCGGCCAGCGCATCGCCGGCCGCCCGCCTTGCGGCCTCTGCCTTGTCCAGCTCGTTGATCAGCGCGCGGCGCTTGTCGTCAAATTCCTCCGGCGCCAGATCGAGATCGGCCACCTCCTCGCGGGCCTCCTCCTCGCGTTCGCGAAGGGTGGCGATCTGGTGTTCGGCGCTCGCCGCCCGGCTCGTCCAGCTCTGGCGCTCCTGGGCAATGGCGGAAAGACGGCGGCGACGGCCTTCGATCTCGCGCGCAAAGCCTTCGTGGCGGGCGCGCGCCTCGGCAAGGCTTGCGCGATCGGTTGCCACGGCAAGCTGCTGTTCCGCCAGCCGGCGCTCGACTTCGGAAAGATCCGGGGCGTCTTCCAGCTCGGCGCGGGCCCCCTCTTCCTGCGCCTTCGATTCCTCGACTTGGCTTTCGAACTGCCGCACCGCACTGTCCACCACGTCGCGGCGGCGCATCAGGTCGCCGGCGGCGCGCTCGGCCTGCGCCAAGAGCTCACGGGCATCCGACAGTGTCCGCTGGAGAAGGCGCGACCGCTCGCGCGCTTCGGCGAGCCGATCCTCCTCGACGCGGATGGCAGCGCCGGCGTCCGCCAGCAGGCTTTCGGCCTCCGACAGCACGATCTGCGCCTCGTCCACCTCCGCTTCCAGTTCCGACAGCCGGTTCTTCTGGGCAAGGCGAAGGGCAGACGCACTCGGCGCTTCCGACCCGGTGACATGCCCGTCCCAGCGGTAGACGGCACCGTCCCTAGTGACGAGACGCTGACCGGGTTTCAGAAGCGGCAGAAGGCGCGCCGCATCACCCGCATCGATCACGCCGATCTGGTTGAGGCGGCGGGACAAGGGCTGGGGCGCGATCACATGGCGGGCAAGCGGGGCAACGCCCTCCGGCAGGGCGGGATCACCAGCGCCATCGCCATTGCCGGCCCAATAGGCAGGTGCTTCGGCATCAAGGGGGCTGTCGAGATCATCGCCAAGGGCGGCCCCCAGCGCCGTCTCGAACCCACGATCGACGCGGATCAGTTCCGCGGCCGGCGTAAAGCTTCCGGCGGCGGTGCCGGCGGCCAGCATGCGGCGAATGGTGCGGGCTTCGGTTTCAAGGCCGTTGAGGCTGGCGCGGGCGGCCTCCACCGGACGGCGTGCCTCCATCTCGCTCTGGCGCGCGCGCGCCAGGGACGCATCGACATCCTCGATGGCAAGTGCCGCCTCCTCGACGGCGCTCTCGGCCGCCTCCACCGCCTCGCGGCGTTCCTCCGGATCGGGCAATTGCGAAAGCTTCTCGCCAAGCGCATCGGCCTCCGCCTTCGCCTCGGCAAGCTGGCGGTCGAGCCGCCCGCGCCGGTCGGCGATCTCGCGGATCGTGCGCTCCAGCTGGCTGCGGCCGGCGGCGGCCTCGGCGCGCTCGGCCGTGACGGCGGCAAAAAGACGTTCGCTTTCGGCAAGTCGCGCGGCAGCCTCCGCAAACAGTTCGCGGGTTTCCTCCGCCTCCTCGCCCGATTGCGCCAGAAGCGCGCCGAGTTCCTCTTCCTCGCCATCAAGACGGGCAATCACTTCGGCATTTTCCGCCATCAGCTGCTCTTCGCGGCGGATGTCTTCGGCAAGCTGGGCGAGACGGCGGGCAAGATCGTCGCGGCGGCGCAGGAGGCGGCCGGCTTCTTCTTCCAGCTGGCTGCGCGCGATCTGCAGACGCTGGAGGGCGGCTCCGGCAGCGGCTTCCGCCTCGCGCAGTTCCGGCAGTTTCAGGCTGGCGATGGCTTGCGCCTTGGCCGCCTCCATCTGCTCCTGCGCCCGTTCCGCCACCAGCGAGGTTGCGATGTTGAGCGCGCTCATTGCCTCGTTTTCGGCGTCGCGCGCCAGAACAAAGCGGATATGCAGGAGCATGGCCTCGCGCTCGCGGATATCGGCCGACAGCATCTTGAAGCGGTTGGCCTGCCGCGCCTGGCGCTTCAGGCTCTCGATCTGGCTTTCGAGCTGGGAGGTCACATCCTCCAGCCGCTCCAGATTGGTTTCGGCGGCGCGCAGGCGCAGTTCCGCCTCGTGGCGCCTGGAATGCAGGCCCGAAATGCCGGCCGCCTCTTCCAGCAGCTGGCGGCGCGCCTGCGGCTTTGCCTGGATCAGTTCACCGATACGCCCCTGCCCCACCATGGAGGGGGAGCGGGCACCGGTGGAGGCATCAGCAAACAGCAGTTGCACATCCTTGGCGCGCGCTTCCTTGCCATTGATGCGGTAGAGCGAGCCCTGCTCGCGCTCGATGCGGCGCGACACCTGGATTTCATCACTGTCGTTGAAGCCCGACGGCGCGGTGCGATCGCTATTGTCGAGATAGAGCGCCACTTCCGCCGAATTGCGCGCCGGACGATGGCCGGAGCCGGAAAAGATCACGTCGTCCATGCCGGAGGCGCGCATGTTCTTGTAGGAATTTTCGCCCATCACCCAACGCAGCGCCTCGACCAGGTTCGACTTGCCGCAACCGTTCGGCCCGACAACGCCGGTGAGGCCCGGTTCGATGACGAATTCGGTCGGTTCCACGAAGGACTTGAAGCCGACGACACGCAGCTTGTTGAATTTCATCGGGCACCCCCGATGGCAGGTGTGTGGACGCCGGAAGGACGATGGTTTCCGCTGTGGCTGAGATTTACCCCCCTCTGCCCTGCCGGGCGACCGGGGGTAATCCCACACGCCAACCTGCCCGCAAGCTCCCCCGCCACCCCATAAAAAACGGGCGCACGGCTTTCGCCGGCGCCCGCTGTGATGAAAACGGTCGGATCAGAGAAGGCTGTCGATGAGGGCAGACATGACTTCAACCGACATGTCTCCAGAATAATGTTTGCCATTGATCAGGAAGGTGGGCGTGGAGTTCACCTTGAACTCGTCGGCACCGCGCTTCATCGTGGCGTTCACATCATCGAGAAGCTTCTGGTTCGTCAAGCAGGCTTCGAAGCTCTCCTGTGTAAAACCGGCAAGTTTCGAGTTTTGCAGGAGTGCTGCGCGCACATTGCCGTCGGCCGGCGCTGCCCAGGCGCGCTGCTGCTTGAACAGCATCGAGACCATGGCGAAATAGGTGTTGGCGTCGGACAGCTCCGACGGCTTCTGCGGGTTGCAGCGCGCCAGCATGAAGGCAGCCGTCGCGACCGGATCGAAGGGGAATTCGCGCACGATGAAGCGCACCTTGCCGGTGTCGATATACTTCTGCTTGATCGGCTCGAAGGTGGTGGTGTGGAAATGGGCGCAGTGCGGGCAGGTCATCGACATGTATTCGACGATGGTGACGGGCGCATTGGCCTCACCCAGCGCCATTTCCGGCAGCGGACCGGGCTTCAGCACGGCTGCCATATCCACCGAGCCGGTCGAATCGGGCAGGTCCACCGCAAAAGCCTTGGAAGCCATGCCGACGACCGGCAGGCTTGCGGCGGTTGCGGCCACGCCGCCCATCAGATGGCGCCGGGAAAGAGAAAGGGAGCTGATCGGCATGAAGGACACCTATTGTTCAATGAAATGCTGACATCTGACGAATTCCGTACCGCGCCGCAAAGACGGCGACAAGCACAACCAAGGCCACTCTTCTCAAACAATTGTGACAGAGTGGCGATGGATGCAAGAAACCTGAGGCCTCCTGAAAAGCCCGCCGCCGCTTGCGCGGGGGCGGGAAAGAGCAGTGCGGCGGGTGGCTCCGGTCACCGCTTGCGGGCCGCCGGCTGCAGAACGGCGGTGCCCAACCGGGTGACGGCGCGGCGCAGCGCCTCGTTCTCGATGCCGTCCATCATGTCGGACAGGCGCTTTGCCGCATCGCCCTTCAGCGGTTGCGGCGCGCGGCGATGGCGGGCCGCCACACTCACCGGCTTTTGCACGATGCGTACCTGGCGGATGGCAGGAAAGCCGAAAAAGCCGTTGATGCGCTCGATGAGTTCGCCCTGTGCATGGGAGAGAAACAGCGCACGCGCCCCCTCGCAGGCAATGGTGAGCACGCCGGCCTGATACCCCGCCTCCTCCGCCCCGTCGCGGCGCGGCCAGGCGATCTTTTCAGGCCGCGTGCAATCGGCAAACTCCTCGCCGGCAATCTCGTCCCAGGAGCCGAGAAGGGCCGTCGAAATGCCGGCGCGCCGCGCCAGCACCGGGTCCATCAGGCCATTGGCGATTTCGGCGATCTGCTGGGGTATCGGGCGTCTGCTCATGCGGGATGCTTGCGTTTTTGCGCCTGCGGCGTCAAGAGCCGCAGGCGTTGAACCTGCGCCATGGTCGAGCAACTGAACAGCATGATCGTCGACATGCAGAGCTCGTGATAGAAGGGATCATGCAGCATGCCGAAGGCTGCGACCGTGAAAGCGACATAGAGCACGCCCCGCTTGGTGCTGTCGTCGAGACCGCTTGCGATCACCGCCCGCAGATGTCCGACCAAGATGGCAAGCATGAAGCAGAGGCCCAGCACACCGTTTGCCAGCAATTCCTGCAGCACGACATTATGCGGATGCTTGAACCCGTCCAGCATGGGCGACGCCGGACCGGCCACCGCCTTCATCTCGGTGAACATGTCCATCAGGCCGACACCGGTCAGGAGATGCTGCCGGATGACAGCCACCGCCGACTGCCACATGACAAGCCGGATATCGCCCGATTTCATGTCCGGATCGGGCGCGCCCGCGACATAATACTCGTAGACGTTGACGAAGCGCTCCATCAGCATGGTCTGCACCGGCGGCAGCAGAAGCATAAGAACGATACCGATTGCGGCCGCGACATAGGCGCGGTTGCGCAACCGCGGCCGCCAGTCGAGGCTGCACATCAGGAATTCGACGAGGCACAGCACAGGCATCACAATGAGAACCGCGCGTGTCTGCGTCAGGAATATGGGAAAGCACGCCAGCAGCAGGTACATCAAGCCGTTCGGCAGGAACCGCGGCGGCGCCTTCAGCCGGATGGTTCCGATTGCCGCGGCCAGCGCGATAAGGAAGGCAACAATCGCAGCATTGCCGTGGCCGTCGTAGCGCTCGGCAAGGCTGCCCGCCTGGATGGCGGCAAAAAGAGCAAGAAGAACGGCGCAACAGATGCCGATCCGCGCGCCCAGCACGATATGCCTCAGCGGCCGTTGCACGAGACAAAGCCCCGGCGTGATGAAGGAGAGGGCAAGCAGCAGAAGCATGAAACCGAGCTGCCGGTTCCCGGTCTCGAACTCTCCCCGCCAGGCGATCAATGCAACCGAGAACAGGGCATAGACCGAGATAAGGCCATTCCACGACCACAGGTGGCGCCGCAGCCGGGAGCGGCTGGACAGTACCACGTAAAGACCTGCCCCACCAAACAGGCAGGCAACGACCACAGCAACCGAGACATACAAGGGGAAGGTCGCCGCGGCCGCCGTTACCAGCCAGCCGTCGATGCGCCGGCGATAGAGCAGGATCTGCTTGAAGGTCGGCATCACCGCTCCTCGCACATGTGCGGTGACAAAGGCATCATCGGCAATGCAGTCTCCTTGGGGCACCCCCGCACAAACAGGGGCGCACTTCTGACAAACTAGCGCCAGCTTCGATCATGTCGAGCAATCTCACGCGAAAAACCCCGCCCGCGCCCGCGCCCAGGCCTCGCCGGTGCGAAACAGATGCGTCGGCATCTTCTGCCATCCGCGGAGCTTGTGCTGGCGATAATCGACCCGGTGGGCAATCATCGTATCCTGGCGCATGCTGCCGAACGACAGAAGATTGTCCTTGGCCGAAAGCACCGGCACCTGATGGCTCCAGACCCGCTCCAGCGCCATGTCGAACGGCAGCGACATCGGCAACAGGCGGGCAAGAAGCCTTTGCGCCGCGCCGCGGGTGACCAGATAGCAGGCGGCAGAGCCCTGCGGGCCGAACAGGCAGCGCCCGACAGGATCGCCCAGCGCGCTTACCGCAGTCTCGCGAAAGGCAACGATCCGGTGGTTGACCAGCTTGACCACCGCATCCCCGGGCACGACATCGCGGATGGCCGCGGCCCGCTGCATGAGATCCTGCGACAGCGCCACATCATCCTCGATGATGATGGCAGCCTCCTGCCCGCTCTCGACCAGATGCGCCAGCGCGTTGAGGTGGCTGCGATAGCAGCCGTATTCGCCGGGCATCATCGGACGTCCATTGCGGCGGCGGAAGAGATCGAGGTCGACATCCTGCCATGCCTCCTGCGGCACCGCTGCGCCATCGACACCGGCAACGGCCACAAGGCGGATACCGAGTTCCTGAGCCTGGCTCTCGATCAACCGGCGTCTCGCTGCCGCCCGCTCGATGTTGATGAGGAGGACCGGCAATTGTGTCTCTGTCGCCATTGGCTTCAACGTCACCGCGCTTTATCTCTGGGGCTCGATCAACCGATCGCTCGAACCCTATATCGGATTCCATGCCCGTTTCACCTTACCCAAGCCTCACAGCCGCGCTGCTTGCCTGGTACGACCGCCACCACCGCGACCTGCCCTGGCGCGTCTCGCCGCTCCGGCAGGCACGTGGCGAGCGAGCCGACCCCTACCACATCTGGCTATCGGAAGTGATGCTCCAACAGACAACGGTGCAGGCGGTCAAGCCTTATTTTCTGAAATTCCTGTCGCTGTGGCCAACCGTCAAGGATCTGGCGGCCGCCCCGGTGGAGGACGTGATGGCCGCCTGGGCGGGGCTTGGCTATTATGCGCGGGCGCGAAACCTGAAGAAGTGCGCCGAAGCAGTGGCTGCCGGGCATGCCGGCATCTTTCCCGATACGGAAGAGGGTCTGCGGGCGCTGCCGGGCATCGGCGATTATACCTCCGCCGCCGTTGCCGCCATTGCGTTCGATCGACCCGCTGCCGTGATGGACGGCAATGTGGAGCGCGTGATCTCAAGGCTTTACGCGATTTCCGATCCCCTGCCCGGCTCAAAGCCTGCCATGAAGGCAAAGGTGCGCACCCTGACGCCCGAGGAGCGGCCCGGCGATTTTGCGCAAGCCATGATGGATCTCGGCGCCACCATCTGCACGCCCAAACGCCCGGCCTGCGCGCTCTGTCCCTTCAACGGCGACTGCCTGGCGCTGAAGGAGCACGATCCGGAGCGCTTTCCGGTGAAGGCGGCGAAGAAGGAAAAGCCGGTGCGGCAGGGGGCGGCCTTCGTGGCGGTGTCGCAAGAGGGCAGGATACTCCTGCGCCGGCGCATCGACAGCGGCCTGCTGGGCGGCATGACGGAAGTGCCGACGACCGCCTGGACCGCACGGGCCGACGGCGGATCCACGCCCGACCATGCGCCCTTCGATGCCGACTGGCAGATGGCCGGCGTCGTCACGCATGTGTTTACCCATTTCGAGCTGCGCCTGACGGTGTTTCGCACGCGCACCGAAACGGAGATCGCCACGGACGGATGGTGGCACGCGGTAACCGATCTCGACAGCCAGGCCTTGCCGACCGTGATGAAAAAGGCGATCACACAGGCCATTCCGCTTGCTTTCGCACGGGACGGCGGCTGATCCCGTCCGCCGCCACTTCCCGCAGAGATGTTTTTTGATCCAAGGAGTTTTTGATGCCCAGGTCCATCGAGCACATCGTTTTCGACATCGGCAAGGTGCTGATCCATTACGATCCGAACATTCCCTTCAGACGGATCATTCCGGATGCCGAGGAGCGGCGCTGGTTCTTTGAAAACGTCTGCACCCACGAGTGGAACCTGGAACAGGACCGGGGCCGCGAATGGGCGGTGGCCGAAGCCGAACTGATCCAGAAATTTCCCGAACGCGCCGAGCATATCCGCGCCTTTCGAAAGCACTGGCCGGAAATGGTGTCGCACGCCTATGACGGCAGCGTCGCCATCCTGGAAAAACTGATCGCCGACGGCCGTGACGTCACGATGCTCACCAATTTCGCCGCCGACACCTTTGTCGAAGCCAGACACATCTTTCCGTTTCTCAACGCGCCGCGCGGCGTCACCGTCTCGGGCGAAATCTTCCTGATCAAGCCGGATGTGGAAATCTACCACATGCACGCCAACAATTTCGGCCTCGATCCGGCCCACACGCTGTTCATCGACGATGCACCGGCCAATGTCGAAGGCGCAAAGGCCGCCGGCTGGCAGGCGGTGCATTTCTCCGGCGCCGAGAAGCTGCGCGCGGATCTGGCCGGGTTTGGGATCTCGGTGTGAGGCACCCGGATCTACGCCGCGCTTCGGGCGGGCGGAGCCAGGATTTTTCCGGTCAGCCTGTTGAGCAACGGGACCCACCACGCTTCCAGGTAGATAAGCGGCAGCATGGCCAGAGCGCTGCCGACCACCGTGGCAACGGCCGCAAGCGGAACGCCGCCGATCAGAAAGGCGTAGCTCGACAGGCTGAGGATGACCAGCGTGTGCACGAGGTAGAGGGGGAAGGAGATCTTCCCCAGACCGCGCCCCACCGGACCGGCAAACCGGCTTGCCATGGTGGGCATGACGACGAAGCCGCAAATCAGGACCAGCGACACGATGATCTGGATCGGCGTGTCGCTGACACTCATGCCGACGGCGGCGATGAGGAGCAGGGTTTTCGGGTATTCCCGCCGCGGCTTCGTCAGGTGGGGCCACCGTGCAAGGACATAGGCCAGGATGGCACCGGCCAGAAACGGAAGCAGAAAACTGGCAAACAGGGCCGAACAGACGGCGCAGAGGACAAGCACCAGCAAGGCCGTGTGGCGGGACGATAGAAACCCGACCGTCGCTGCGGCAAAGACTGCGAGGGACCCGAGATATTCGGGCCGCATCGTCCACAAATTGCTGTTGAAATAGAAGTTGTTCGGCAAGAGGAACACCAGGAACATCTGCCTGACCGCATCAAGCGCTTCCACCGGATGTCCGGCCGGAAGGTTGGCGTAGGCGAAGGCCGCAAGCCACTCCGATCCAGTGATCGCTGCCGCTTCGCGATGAAAGACCAGACCCTTGTCCAACAGCAAAAAGCCGCACAGGATCGTGACCGCTGCCGGCAGGAACAGACGGGGAAACCGCTTGAGCGATGCGCCCAGGAGATAAGTGCGGCTCGGTGCCTGGAAGAATTTGTAGACCAGCACAAAGCCGGAAAGGACGAAGAAGAAATTGACCGCGGCACCGCCATTGATGACAAAATAAAGCGGCGATCCCCTCAGACCATCCGGAAATTTCTGCCGCGCGATGGGCAGGAATGCCAGGCAAAAGTGGTGGAAGACCACGATGATGGAGGCAAGACCGCGCAGCGCCTCCAGATACAGCATTTTGCCATTGCTTGCTTTTACGCTCGTCATGTCATGTTTCTAAATTGATGAACTATAACCGTTTCCGTCCTCAACGAGGCTAGCACAGGCGCCTTTTCGCAAACAGGCCTGCGACGACTATCCTCCAAGATCTGTGGGCGCAGACGACAAGACGCAGGTATTTTGCAAGCTTCACGGGCGTCCGGCACCGAAAATTCAGCGTGCGGATATGGCGGTGTTGCCCGCTTCAGATGTCAGGCAACAAAAACGCCCGCCACAGTGTCGTGCGCGGGCGTCCTGCCATCCGGGACTGGAGCCGGATGAAAATATCATCGTCGGAGGCGGTGGATCAGGTCTTCGGCGATGAGACGGAACCAGACAATACCCCGGATGTGGCAAAGGCGAGGCAGCGAATCAGGTTTTTGAGACTTCACGTGGGTGCAGCAACAGGCGCTCTGCCTGTTCGCTGCTCTCTGTCCTGCCGGACATCTCCCCCAACACGGGGGGAGATTGGATGGGGCAACCGGTGGCATTGTTTTGCCTAAACGGCATCACCAGGATGCGAACAGGCGAAGGCGCACCTCGGCAAGACGGCAACCGGAAGACCGGCCGTTCTGCTGATCTCCCCCCATGTGGGGGAGATGCCTGGCAAGGCAGAGGGGGGTAAACCCAGAACGCCAAGGGTCAACTCGGAGGCCCGCACCCCCAAAAAAACTCAGCCGAGCTTGCCCATGCCGGCACGCACCACGGCGCGAAGATCATCGATCGGCTTCAGCACGCCCTGATCCTCGAAATGCCAGAAGGTCCAGCCGTTGCAGGTATCAAAGCCCTGCACCTTGGCGCCGACACGGTGGATGGAGCCGGCCTCTCCGCCGGCGACCAGCGTGCCGTCTGCCCGCACGATGGCGCTGACGCGGCGTTTGGCATCCGTCAGCACCTGGCCGGGCTTGATCATGCCGCTTTCCACCAGCGTGTTGAAGGCAACCCGCACTTCCGCCTTCTTGCCGGAGAGCACCGTGAGTTCGACCTTGCCAAGCGGCTCGACGGCGGCAATGCGCTCGGCGGCTGCATCGATATAATCCTGCTCGCGCTCGATGCCGACGAAATTGCGCCCGAGACGCTTTGCAACGGCGCCCGTGGTGCCCGATCCGAAGAAGGGATCGAGAATGATATCGCCGGGCTTGGTGGAAGCCATGATGATGCGCGCGAGAAGCGCTTCCGGCTTCTGCGTCGGGTGCACCTTCTTGCCGTCATCGCCTTTTAGCCGCTCATGGCCGCTGCAGATGGGAAACAGCCAGTCGGAGCGCATCTGCACGTCGTCATTGGAGGCCTTCAGCGCATCGTAGTTGAAGGTATAGGCCTTGGCCTTGGCATCGCGGCTCGCCCAGATCAGCGTTTCATGCGCGTTCTGGAAGCGGCGGCCCTTGAAATTCGGCATGGGGTTGGTCTTGCGCCACACCACGTCGTTCAACAGCCAGAAGCGCAGGTCCTGCAGCATGGAGCCGACGCGGAAGATGTTGTGGTAGGAGCCGATCACCCAGATCGTGCCGTTCGGCTTCAGCACGCGCCGGCAGGCGAGCAGCCAGGCGCGGGTAAAGGCATCATAGGCCTGGAAACTTTCGAACTGATCCCACTCGTCATCGACCGCATCGACCAGCGACTGGTCGGGCCGGTGCAGCATGCCGCCGAGCTGGAGATTGTAGGGTGGGTCGGCAAAGATCACGTCGACGGACTGATCGGGAAGCGCATCCAGGGCGGCCACGCAATCGCCCTTGATGATGGAGTTGAGCCAGGCGTCGGGACGCACTTCGGCCTTCAGGTCTACAAGCGGGAGAACGGCTGCCATCTGATACTCGCTGTACGCTTACTCGGATACGTTTACTGACTGTTATGGTTACCTAGTTTGGTTACCAAACCCTGAAGCGGAGACCTCAAAAGCGCAGAAATAATCAGGATGGCGGCAATGCCGGGATCGGATTATGTTAACGGCATGAGGAAACAGGATGCGATCCGATTGCTGCGCGAACGGGCCGAGGCCATACGGGCCCTCGGTGCAACCTCGCTGTACCTGTTCGGCTCGGTGGCGCGGGACGAGGCCAGGGATGAGAGCGACCTGGATCTGTTCATTGATTACGATCCGAAGTCCCGTTTCAATGCGCTGGATCTCGTCGGCATCAAGCTCTTTCTCGAGGAAAGCCTGTCATTGCCTGTCGATGTCACGACGCGCGACAGTCTGCATCCCGTCTTAAAGGACCGGATCGTCGCTTCTGCTCAGCGCGTTTTCTGATGGTCAGAGAACTTCATCATTTTCTGTACGATATAAGTTTTGCCATGACGGCCATCGAGGACGCAGTAGCCGGCAAGACCCTTACTGATTATCAATCCGACATCTTGCTGAAACTGGCGTCGGAACGGGCGATTGAAATCATTTCCGAGGCTAGCCGTCGCATACCGGAAGAGGTCCAGAATCTTCGCCCGGAAATTCCATGGGCGAAGATTCGAGGCATCGGAAACTTTTTAAGGCACGAGTACTACGGCCTGTCCGATGCAATCCTCTGGGGCGTGATCCAGGATGAATTGCCGAAGCTCCGCATGGCGATTGACGCCATTCAGCGCCAACTTGATCCGACCTGAAAGCCTCTACTCCCCCTCCCCCGGCGCCTCGCCCCGCTCGAACATGCCATAGTCGCGCAGCACATGGCCGATGCGCAGGCGGTAATCGGCAAAGAGGGTTGCGCGCCCCTCGCGCTGGGCTGCCCGGTGCGCCTCGACATTGCGCCAAGCCTTCACCGCCTCCTCATCGCGCCAGAAGGAGAGCGACAGGATCTTGCCGCGCAGGGTCAGGCTTTCGAAACGCTCGATGGAAATAAACCCGTCGATCTGTTCCAGCTCGACGCGCAGCGCGCCGGCAAGATCGAGATAGCGGTGGCGTTCGCCCATATAGGGCACCACCTCGAAGATGACGGCGATCATGCCGAAACCTTCGGGCCGTGCGGCAGCGACAGGTTTTTGAGGAACAGCCGGTCCTCCTTCAGGATGAACCGTTCGCGCCTCGCAAATTCATAGTTTTCGCGACCGAGCGGATCGTCACGCAACCGCGCCCGATAGGCTTCATAGGCGGCGAGGCTATCGATATTATAGACGCCGTAGGCGGTCGTGGCAGAGCCCTCATGCGGGCCGAAATAGCCGACGAGATCGGCGCCGCAGCGGGGAATGGCCTGCCCCCAGGCTTTCGCATAGGCGGCAAAGGCATCGCCCTTGAAGGGGTCGATGTCATAGCGGATGAAGCAGGTGATCATGAATGTCTCTCCGTTGAAGATGGTGCATCATGCCCCGTTGCGCCACGGCAATGCTTCGTCTACCATCGAAGCATGAAAGAAGGACCAGACATTGCCCGCATCGGAACGCTGATCGGCGATCCCGCCCGCGCCAATATGCTGACCGTGCTGATGGGCGGTGAGGCGCTGACCGCAAGCGAGCTGGCGCAGGCGGCCGGCGTGAGCCTGCCGACGGCAAGCGCGCACCTGTCCAAGCTGGAGGACGGCGGGCTCCTCAACCAGCGCAAGCAGGGCCGCCACCGCTATTTTGCGCTTGCCCCGGAAACGGCAGCGCTTCTGGAAACCATCATGGGCTTTGCCGCCAGCCGCGGGCATCTGCGCCACCGCCCCGGCCCGAAGGACCCGGCGCTGCGGCAGGCGCGCATCTGCTACGACCATCTGGCCGGGGATTTTGGCGTGCGCATGCTCGACAGCATGTTTGAGCATGGCGCGATCGAAGCCGATGGCGAGGCTCTCGAGCTGACTGCGCGGGGCAAAACCTTCATCTGCGACATGGGCATCGATGTGGATGGGCTTGCCTCCCCGCGCCGTCCGCTCTGCAAGGCCTGCCTCGACTGGAGCGAACGGCGCTCGCATCTGGCGGGGACGCTTGGCAAGGCGCTTCTGGCGCATTTTCTTGAGACGGGCCTTGCGAGACGCCAGCCCGGCAGCCGCGCCATTCTGTTCACCGCGAAGGGCAAAAGCCGTTTTCTTGCCCTGTTTCCGGTCAAGGACGCTGAAGCGGCCTGATCGCTGAAGTCACGCCTGATCCGCGATTGTGAAAAACACCTGCCTCGTGTAGGTGGCAGGTCAGGCGCTAGCGGCATTTTCCCCAAAAGGGCCGGCTTACGGCCCGCAACACGTAGAAGAGCTTTTCATCATGAGCGGTTTCGACCTCATCATCTTCGACTGCGACGGCGTTCTGGTCGATTCGGAAATCATTGCGGCGCAGGTGGAATCGCGCCTGCTGACGGAAGCCGGCTACCCGATCAGCGTCGAGGAAATGGGCGAGCGCTTTGCCGGCATGACCTGGAAGAACATTCTTCTGGCCATCGAAAAGGAAGCGGATATTCCGCTTTCGGCCACCCTCATCGACAAGTCGGAAAAGCTCTTGGACGCTCGCCTCGCCCGCGACGTGAAGGTGATCGAGGGCGTGAAATTCGCGCTCTCCAAGCTGACGACGCAAAGCTGCATCTGCTCCAATTCCTCAAGCCAGCGGCTGGACATGATGCTGACCAAGGTGGGGCTGAAACCCTATTTCGAGCCGAACGTGTTTTCGGCCAAGGATCTCGGGCCCGACCGGGTGAAGCCTAAGCCCGATATTTTCCAGCATGCGCTCAGCGTGTTCGGCGTTGCGCCGGAGCGCGCCGTGGTGATCGAGGATTCGGTGCATGGCGTCCACGGTGCGGTTGCCGCCGGCTGCCGCGTCATCGGCTTTACCGGTGCCTCGCACACCTATCCGAGCCATGCCGACCGGCTGACCGATGCCGGCGCCGAGACCGTCATTGCCCGCATGAGCGACCTGCCGGCGACGATTGCGGCTCTTGCCGAATGGGTCGTCGTTTAACAGCTGCCCGGAACGGCGGGATCAACCCCGTCCTGACGGCACTAGCCGCGGTCAGAACGAGCCGGCGAGCAGGATGGTCGCGCGATTGCTGACCATATGGTCGGAGAAAAGGCCGTTCCAGTTGAGCGTGAGGCGGATGGCCGGGGCAAGTTGCGCCTCGATCCCGGCCTTCAGGATCACCGCATCGCGGGCAAGCGGTACGCCCTCGATGCTGAACGACGAGCCGCCGGCATAGCCGACCTCGGTTGCCGGCGACACATCGCCGATCGAATGGCGCCAGCCGAGTTCGCCGGTCAGCGTCACCGGCACGGACCCCATCGCAAAGGTGGTGGCGGTGCGGATGCCAAGTGTCGTCAGCGTCGCCTCATCCTCGCTTCGTCTGCCCGTCAGCGCCGCAATGCCGCCCTCCTCCGCAAAACCATCGGAGTAGAGGCGCACATGGGCGAGGTTGGCAAAGGGCTGCAGGGTGGTCATGTCGCCGGCGCGAAGATCCGTCGACACTTCGGCAAATACCTGCGCGGTATCGCTGTCATCATCGCTGGTGAGATGGTTCGAGACGGAGCCGAAATTCACCTGCCGGTCGACGGAGGCCCGATTGCCGGACCAGGCCGCGCCGGCGCTGACGGTGATCGGACCGAGCCAGGTGCTGGCATAAAGCCCGGCATGGTAGCTGTCGACATCGGCGCTATCGCCGCTTTCGGGTTCGGTGACGGTCTTGCGGCTTGCCCCGACCACGACGCCGACGCGGGCGCCGTCAAAACGGTCATTGTCGAACAGGATCCCGTCGGCGCCGATGAGCGCGCCGGTGAGCCGGCTTTTCACCTCCTCGGCATTGCCGTCGCTTCCCATATGCGTGCTTGCACCGAAGACGGCCGCCCAGAACGTATCCTTGCCCGCTTCATCGGTGCGCATGCGCTCCAGCAGTTGATCGCGCAGGAACTGGCTGTCTTCCAGAAGGGTGGATTTGAGCGAGGCATGCAGATCGCCGTCGAGCTGCTCGAAGGCGCCGGGAGCCTCGGAGCGCGACAGCGACACGGCGGCCAGATAGAGCGGATCGGTCGCAGAAAGCGCGTCCGCCGCAGACGCTGCCGCACGCCCGTTGGCCGTTTGCGCAAGGGACGCGAACGAGACGGCATTGCGGTCGAGATCGACGCTGACCTGCGTTGCGCCATAGGTCAGGAGAGGCGACAAAAAGGCAAAATCGGAAATGACCGAGGAGAACTGGCCCGAGATGGCATTGGCGGTCAGAACCGTGTAGCCGGTGCCCGGCTGATAGACCTGGCTTGCCGCGACAAGCTGCAGGGTCGCGCCGGAAAGCTGCGCCGTCCCGCCGACGGTCACCAGATCGGAGGCACCGGTGGAGGCAATATCGGCCGCATAGGTTGAGCCCGCACCGAGCGTCAGGTCGCCGGTGACGGATAGCGTCGCAAGCCCCGGCCCCGGCGAAAGGATGCCGCCCGCCCCGACAGACAAAAGGCCGACGCTGCCGGTGCCTGACAGCATGCCGGTGCCCGAGACGAACAGCGTGCCGGCAACCGTCCCGTCATTGACCAGCGTGCCGCCCGACACGCTGGCTGATCCGGTAATCGTTCCGCTGTTTTCAAACAGGCCATCGGTATTGGTCAGCGAGGCAACCGTGCCGCCGTTGGAAAAATTGCCGGCATTGGAGACGGCACCGGCTGTGGCGCCGGTATTGTTGACGACGCGGCCATCGCCTACGACGGCGACATTCGCAAGGCCTGCATTGTTGGTAAGCGTGCCGCCAAGCACCGTGGTCGTGCCCGTCACCGTGCCGCCGCCATTGTTGGTGAAGACGCCACCCGTGTTGGACAGCGACGCGATCGTCCCGGCATTGGAGGCCGTGCCGGCATTTGACACGGCGCCGGCTGTCGCCCCGGTATTGTTGGTGAAGATGCCCGCCGCATAGACCGAGACCGCGCCAAGCGTGGCATTGTTGGTGACGGTGCCGCCGGAAACCTGCGTTGCGCCCGTAACCACGCCCCCGGAATTGTTGGTGAAACTGCCGCCCGTATTGGCAAGCTTTGCGAGCGTGCCGGCATTGGAGGCGGTGCCGGCATTGGCAAGATCACCCGCCACTGCCCCGCTGTTGTTGACGAAGATCGCGCCGGAGGAAACGCTGACATCTGCCGCCGTACCGTTGTTGGTGAGGCTGCCGGCAGACACGACCGTATCGCCGGTAATCGTGCCGGTCGCATTGTTGATGACGATGCCGCCGGTCTCGACGGTGAGCCCGGCCAGCGTGCCGTTATTGGTCAGAGGTGCATTGGAAACGGTGGTGTCGCCGGAAATTGTGCCGTCATTGACGGCGCTGCCGCCCATGAGGACGAGATCGCCGCCCAGCAGGCCGGAGACGGAGAGCACCCCGCCCGTGACCGTGAGGCCGGAAGACAGGGTTCCGCCGACCAAAACCTCGATCTGCCCGGCACTCAAAAGCGTGCCATTGCCGACCGTCAGCTGATCCTGAACGCGAAGTGTGCCGCCGCTCACCGCAAGGGTTGCGACGGCGGCATCCGGCGAGACGATGGCAACGCCGCTCGCAATCTCGGCCGCGTCGCCGGGTCCCGGTGCCAGAGGGGCCGTCGACCAGTTGCCGCCATCGGAAAATGTGGTTCCGGCATTGCCGGTCCACTGCGCCGGCGCCGATTGGGCCAGCGCATCGACGCCCGGCAGCAGGGCAATACCGGACACAAGCGCCGTGGAAAGCCGCAGGCATGGCCTTAACGGTTCCCGTCTGCCCGCCATATTCTGCCTCCCCGATCAGATCTGTGAAGCCATAGCGCTCCCGCCGATCAGTTGAACCTAGAATTGAAGGGTTAATGCTTGCTTAAATTATCGACAATGCAAGTGTATCTGTCACATTTCAGGAACGGCACGCGGGGCCGCAGGTGAAGGCCGGCGCGGGATAGGCCCGCCCCTGCCCTTTCAAACTCTGCCGATGGCAAGCGGGCGCGCAGCGCGAAAACTGCGCGCCGGGTAAAAAAATCTCAAAGGAAAATCCCCCGATGATCACCGGGGGGAAGGCCCGCTGGCCTGAGAAACTGCTGCGGGATCAGCGCTTCTTGCGCGCCGGCTTTGCCACGGACCCGTCGTCGAAGCCGAGACGGACGCGGGTGAAGCGGGCATCGCCGCTGGCGGCCGTGTTCGGGATGGAAACATCGGCCTTGTTGAAGATGAACTGCGTCGATCCTTCGGCTGGCACATCCACCGGATAGCTGACCTTTTGCGAATAGATGACATTGTCGCCATCGACCACTTCCACCAGGATCGGCAGCGTCACGCGGCCGGATTTCCCGGCCGGGCCGAGGATGAGGCGGCCCTGCGCCACGACATTGATCGTCATGGTGGCTTCGTTTGCGGTGCAGGCGCGGGTCGCATCGGCAAGCGAGGCGCGGTAGATCAGCTTGTCCGGATCTTCCTTGGCATTGCCGGTATAGGAACTGCGCACCGCCGTTTCGTCCCGCAGCACGACGGGCGGGCAATAGGCCTGCACGACAGGCGCGACCGGAGCGGCGGCAGGTTGGGCGGGCGTAAGGCCGGCCGATGTTCCGGAGGAATTGCAGCCGGCAAGAATTGCAAGAAGCGAAACCGAGACAAACTTGAGCGATGACTTGCCAGACACGTAATGCAACCCTTTTCTTCCCAACCGTCCCTGAATAGGCATTCCGGGCTTTCACGGCCAATTTCGATGGTCTATATCAGCGGCGCACGGAAAAATCGATTGGGATTGCAGCCGAATTTTGTCTGACGCGTTGTTTGGGGGAGACTGGCCGGATTTGGCCAAGGTGAGCCCTTCGCGACAGAAGACGAGAGTGCGCTTGTGCCGTCTCCTTCGAAAGCCTGCGCCGCCGTCCGGCACGGACAGATGAACACGCCACCCTGGGACAGATATCTTGGAATATATTTCTACTCGCGGCGATGCACCCGCTCTCGGTTTTCGCGATGCGCTTCTGGCGGGCCTTGCCCGCGACGGCGGGCTTTACCTGCCGCGCGAATGGCCGCAGCTGTCGAAGAAAGATATCCGGGCCTTCCGTGGCAAATCCTACCAGCACGTGGCCTTCACCATCCTGTCCGTCTTCGTCGATGGGGAAATTCCCGGTGAAGCCCTGCGCAAGATGATCGACGAGGCCTATGCCACCTTCCGGCACCCCGCCGTGGTGCCGCTGGTGCAAGTCGGCCCGAATGATTTCGTCGCCGAGCTTTTCCACGGCACGACGCTTGCCTTCAAGGACGTGGCGATGCAGCTGCTCGCCCGGCTGATGGACTATGTGCTGGCCGAACGGGATGAGCGCGCCACCATTGTCGGCGCAACCTCGGGCGATACCGGTGGCGCTGCCATCGATGCCTTTGGCGGGCGCGAGCGCACCGATCTCTTCATCCTCTTTCCGCATGGCAAGGTCTCTGCAGTGCAGCAGCGCCAGATGACGACGTCCGGCCATGCCAATGTCCACGCACTGTCCCTGAACGGCAATTTCGACGATTGCCAGGACCTGGTGAAGGCGATGTTCAACGACGTCCCCTTCCGCGAAGGCGTTAAACTGTCGGGTGTCAACTCCATCAACTGGGGACGCATCATGGCGCAGGTGGTGTATTTCTTCACCACCGCCGTCTCGCTCGGCGCGCCGGACCGGAAAGTGTCGTTCACGGTGCCGACCGGCAATTTCGGCGATATCTTTGCCGGCTATGTGGCCAAGCGCATGGGTCTTCCCATCGACCGGCTGGTGATTGCAACCAATGACAACGACATTCTGGCGCGCACGCTGCGGACCGGGCGCTACGAGATGAAGCCGGTGATGGCCACGACCTCGCCCTCCATGGACATCCAGATCTCGTCCAATTTCGAGCGCCTGCTGTTTGAAGCCTATGGACGCGATGCAGGGGCTGTGCGCACCGCCATGTCCGGCCTTCGCCAGTCCGGCGCCTTCGAGATCGAGGCCGAGGCGCTGAAGGTGATCCGCCGCGACTTCCGCGCCGGCCGCGCCACGCAGAAGCAGGTGGCTGAAACGATCCGCGCGACCTTGTCCGCCACCGGTTACCTTCTCGATCCGCATACGGCGACCGGCGTTTTCGTCGCGGCAAAATATGCAAAGCCCGCAAGCCCGATGGTGACGCTGGCCACCGCCCACCCGGCCAAGTTCCCCGCCTCGGTAGAATCCGCTTGCGGAATTCATCCGGCGCTCCCATCATGGCTCGCTGATTTGATGACGAGGGAGGAGCGCTTCGACCTGTTGGAACCCGAGCTTAAGGCGGTCGAGACCTATATCGGCCAGCATGCGCGGGCGAAGGCTTAAAAGGCTGCAGCGCCGGAAAGACCGACAATGAATGTTGAAATCACCCGGCTTGCCTCCGGGTTGACTGTCGTAACCCAGAACATGCCGCATCTGGAAAGCGTGGCGCTCGGTGTCTGGATCAAATCCGGCGCCCGCAACGAGACGAGCGACGAGCACGGCATCGCCCATCTTCTCGAACACATGGCCTTCAAGGGCACCGCGCGCCGCTCGGCGCGCGACATTGCCGAGCAGATCGAGAATGTCGGCGGCGAACTCAACGCCGCAACCTCGACCGAAACCACGTCCTATTATGCCCGCGTGCTTAAAGACCATGTGCCGCTCGCCATCGACATCCTGGCCGATATCCTGACCGAATCGGCCTTCGATGAGGACGAGCTGGAACGCGAAAAGCACGTCATCCTGCAGGAAATCGGCGCGGCGAACGATACGCCCGACGATGTGGTGTTCGACCGCTTCTCCGAGGTTGCCTATCGCGACCAGACGATCGGCCGGCCCATTCTCGGCACGCCGGAAACTGTCAAATCCTTCACGCCGGACCAGATCCGCGGGTATCTGTCGCGCAATTACACGACGGACCGCATGTTCATCGTGGCAGCCGGCGCCGTCGATCACGACACGCTGGTCAAGCAGGTCGAGGACCGCTTTTCGCTGCTGCCGACGAAACCCGCAACCACACCGATCTTCGAGCCCGCGCGCTATCTCGGTGGCGACGTGCGCGAAACCCGCGACCTCATGGACACGCAGCTGCTTCTCGGCTTCGAGGGCAAGGCGTATCACATGCGCGACTTCTACTGTTCGCAGATTCTGGCCAATATTCTGGGCGGCGGCATGTCATCGCGCCTGTTCCAGGAAGTGCGCGAGCATCGCGGCCTCTGCTATTCGGTCTATGCCTTCCACTGGGGCTTTTCCGATACCGGCATATTCGGCATCCACGCAGCGACCGGCGGTGAAGACCTGCCGGAACTGGTCCCCGTCATCATCGACGAGCTGCGCAAGTCCTCCGAAGTGATCCACCAGCAGGAAATCGACCGCGCCCGCGCGCAGATCCGCGCCCAGCTTCTGATGGGCCAGGAAAGCCCGGCCGCCCGCGCCGGCCAGATCGCCCGCCAGATGATCCTCTACGGCCGGATCATTCCGAATGCGGAAATGATGGAAAGGCTGGAAGGCATCACGACTTCGCGACTGACCGATCTTGCCGGACGGCTGTTTTTCGATACAGTTCCGACGCTGTCCGCCATCGGCCCGGTTGAAAAGCTGGCCTCGCTGTCGGACATCACGGCGGCGCTGTCGGCGCCGGACGTCGGGCGACACAAGGCAATCGGCTGAGCACGGCGCAATCCCGCTCCGTCGGCCGCATTGCGACGGGCGGGACGGAACGCATAGGATGACGCGGTCGGTGTTTCGGTTCTTGCAACGTCAGCCGGAGATGCCCGAGCTTTACGGCGATCACCACATGCTGCGTCTTGCCCGCTATACGGATTACCGCGCCTGGTACAAGCTGCGCTCGGAAAGCCGGCAGTTCCTGCAGCCCTGGGAGCCGACCTGGCGCCATGACGAGCTGACGGAAGCCTCGTTTCGCGCCCGCGTCACACGTCATACACAGGAATTCTCGTCCGGCCTTGCCGTGCCGCTTCTGCTGTTTCACCGCGACGACATGAGCCTCTTGGGCGGCCTTACCATCGGCTATATCCGCCGCGGCGCGGCCCAGAGCTGCATGGTCGGCTACTGGATGGGCGAAAAACAGGCCGGCCAAGGTCATATGTTTGCCGCACTCCGCCTTGTAGTACCCTACATCTTCACCGGGCTTCAGTTGCACCGCATCGAGGCTGCCTGTATCCCGGACAACTGGAAGAGCGTAAGGCTGTTGGAAAAAGCCGGTTTCGAACGGGAAGGTCTTTTGCGGAAATATCTGAAAATCAACGGCGAGTGGCGGGATCACACCCTCTATTCCCTGCTGTCGTCGGACCCGGTGGACGTGAAGGCGCAAGCCCCACGATGACAAGGCCAGGCACGCGCGTTCCCCCTCTGCCGACCCGGCTGGCACTGCTGTTTGCCTGCCTGTTCATGCTGCTGCCCGGCGCGGCTCTCGCCTTCGAGCCGGTCAAGATCTCCCGCGACGACCGGGCGCTGGACCTCACGGCGACCACCGATATCTATGCAAACCAGGGCGAGGCTTTCCAGGTCTCGACCGCGGCCGGCACCGACGGCATTCGCCGGCGCATCGAGGTGCGCTCGGCAACGCCCGGCCACCAGGGCGACTGGGCCGTGTTTGCACTGGCCAACGTTTCGGAGGAACAGCTGGAGCGCGTCATCGTCGCCCCGCATTTCCGCCTGGTCGGCTCGCGCCTCATCTGGCCGGATCTCGGCTCGCAACGCATCACGGCCATCACGCCGTCTGAAGGCTTCGCGCTCGACAGGGTGCCGAGCCCGGATGCGGATGTCTTCCGCATCACGCTGAACCCGGGTTCGGTCATCACCTTCGTGGCCGAACTGACATCCCCCAACCTGCCGCAGATCTATCTGTGGGAGCCGGACGCCTACAAGGACACCGTCAACTCTTTCACGCTCTATCGCGGCATCGTGCTCGGCATTGCGGGCTTGCTTGCGGTGTTCCTTACCATTCTCTTCGTGGTGAAGGGCACGTCCATGCTGCCGGCGGCGGCAGCGCTTGCCTGGGCGGTGCTTGCCTATATCTGCGTCGACTTCGGCTTCCTCGAAAAGCTCATCAGCATCACCTCCAGCGACGAGCGAATATGGCGGGCCTGCGCGGAAGTGGCGCTGGCCTCCTCGCTCGTCATCTTCCTGTTTGCCTATCTCAACCTCAACCGCTGGCACGTGCATCTGGGCTATGCCACGTTTGCCTGGGTAATCGGCCTTGCGCTTCTCTTCGGCGTTGCGATCTACGACCCATCGATTGCTTCGGGCATTGCCCGCATTTCGCTGGCACTGACGGCAACGGCCGGCATCCTGCTCATCATCTATCTCGGCCTCAACCGGTTTGACCGCGCCATTCTTCTGGTGCCCACCTGGGCGCTGATCCTCGTCTGGCTGTTCGGCGGCTGGATGACGGTGACGGGCAAGCTCGACAATGACATCATCCAGCCGGCGCTCGGCGGCGGCCTCGTGCTCATCGTCCTCCTCATCGGCTTTACCGTGATGCAGCACGCCTTTGCCGGCGGCGCCTATCAGCAGGGCCTGTTCTCCGATCTGGAACGCCAGTCGCTGGCGCTGATGGGCAGCGGCGATACGGTCTGGGACTGGGACGTGGCGCGCGACAGGCTGGTGACGACACCCGACATTTCGCTGAGGCTCGGCCTGTCGCCGGGCACCATGCACGGGCCGGCGCGCAACTGGCTGCCACGCCTTCACCCCGACGACCGCGACCGCTTCAAGGCAACGCTCGACGTGCTTCTGGAACACCGCCGCGGCAAGCTGAACCACGAGTTCCGCATCCGCGCCGAAGACGGCCATTTCCACTGGCTGCAGATCCGGGCGCGGCCTGTGCTTGGTTCGAACGGCGAAATCATCCGCTGCGTCGGCACGATCGTCGACGTGACGGAGCCGAAGAATTCCGTCGAACGGCTGCTGGCCGATGCGCTCCACGACAACCTGACCGGCCTGCCGAACCGCCAGGTGTTTCTCGACCGGCTGCAATCGGTGCTCACCATTGCCGCGGCAAGCGACGCGGTGCGCCCGACGGTGATGGCGATCGACATCGACCGCTACAAGCAGGTGAATGACAGCCTCGGCATTGCCGCCGGCGACAATATCCTCATCGCGCTGACGCGGCGCCTGCGCCGCCTGTTGAAGCCGCAGGACACGCTGGCGCGCATTTCCGGCGACCAGTTCGGCCTCATTCTCGTCTCCGAACGCGATCCCGGCAAGGTGGCCGATTTTGCCGATGCCGTCAGCAAGGCGATCATGGTGCCGATCAACTTTGCCAATCGCGAGGTGATCCTGACCGCCTCCATCGGGCTCTCCTCCTGGGTGGACCAGCAGGAAAGCGCCGCCAGCCTGCTCGGCGATGCGGAACTGGCCATGTACCGGGCCAAGCGTGCCGGCGGCAACCGCGTCGAACCCTTCCGCCCGGCCTTCCGCAGCAATGGCACGCCGGACCGGCTGCAGATCGAAACGGATCTTCGCCGCGCGATCGAGCGGCGCGAGCTGTCGCTCGCCTACCAGCCGATTATCCGGCTCGACAATGGCGAGATCGCCGGCTTTGAAGCGCTGATGCGCTGGGAACATCCCAAGCGCGGCACGATTGCGCCGGCAGAGTTCATCCCGATTGCCGAAATGACCGACCTGATCGGTCCGCTTGGCCTGTTTGCGCTGGAAAGCGCCACCGCCGACCTGATGGCGTTTGAAAAGCAGACGGGCGAGCTGCCGATCTTCATGGCGGTCAACCTGTCGAGCGCGCAGCTGCTGAACGCCGATCTTTATGCGGAAATCCGCTCGCTGCTCAGCCGAACCCATTTCGACCCGCAGCGCCTGAAGCTCGAACTCACCGAATCGATGATGCTGGAAAACCCGGAACAGGCGCGGCTTGTTCTGTCCAAGCTCAAGGAAACCGGCATCAGCCTGGCGCTCGACGATTTCGGCAGCGGCTATTCTTCGCTGTCGCACCTGACGCAATTCCCCTTCGACACGATCAAGCTCGACAAGTCGATCGTCGCCAATCCGTCCGATCGCGGCGCGGTGCTGCTGCGCTCGGTGATCGCCATGGCGCGGCAGATGGAGATGGTGGTGGTGGCGGAGGGCATTGCGAGCGACGAGGATGCAGGAGAGCTTGCCAAGATGGGCTGCCAGTTCGGCCAGAGCTTCCTCTTCGGCGCGCCGATGCCACCGGATGCCGTGCAGCGCCTTCTGAAGGAGCGTTTTCCGCTGACCAAGCGGGCCTGACGGGCAAACGTTTCCGCGGCACCCTTCTCCCCGTCATGACGAGGAGAAGGGTGATTGCCGATCCCGTCCCTGCCCAACGAAACGGACAGGGCTGGAGCGTGCTTTTTCAGTGCTTGCCGTGGACCAGTCCGTGGATGAATTCCAGCTTGGCGACCACGGTCGGGGTGAGGATGAAGGGATAAAGGTCGGGTACCCCCATCGAGCGGTGGATGCTGTTCATGGCGACCGTAAACGGCACCCAGGCTTCCACCAGCTGCGCGGCATCATGGGCACGGTAGGGATTGAAATCGACCTCCGAGGCAAGCTCCGAATGGCCGCGCGGCTCCACCACCATGCCGAGCGAGCGTGCCATTTCCAGCGTATCGACCATATGCACATAATGCGCGAAGCACTCGGCGAAATCCTCCCACGGGTGGGTGCTGGCATAGGTGCTGATGAAATGCTCCTGCCAGTCGGCGGGTGGTCCTTCTTCGTAATTGCGCTTCAGCGCCTCGCCATAATCGATCGTCTCGTCGCCGAAGGCCAGACGGAACGGGTCGAGCCTACCCATGTCGCGCACCAGCTTGTCCCAGATGTAGTGCCCGGTTTCGTGGCGGAAATGGCCGAGCATGGTGCGATAGGGCTCCTTCATCGACACCCTTATCTTTTCGCGCGTGTCGTCATCGGCTTCGGCGGCGCGGATGGCGATGAGGCCGCTTTCGTGGCCGGTCATGGCTGGCACCACCGTGCCATCGGCCTTCACCTCGTCCACCAGAAAATCGAAGACCAGGCCGCCTTCGGGGTCTTCGGCGCGGGTGGTGCGCGGCAGGTCCCACTTCAGCATCGAATAGAACAGATGGCGCTGCGCCTGGCTGATGGTGCGGAACTGGCGCAGGCCGTCGGCGGTTGCGGCATCCGGCACCAGCCGGTTATGCCGGCAGGCGACGCAAAACGTCTCCTCGCCTTCGGCCGGCAGCGTCCAGTTGCAGATGTCGTTGACCTCGTTGGCGCAGAGCCGCAGCGCGTGTCCCGGATCCGAAACCAGCCGCCACGATCCGTCCTGGCCCTCGCTCAACGCATGCATGGTCAGCCGTTCCGGCACGAAAGCCAGCCTGTGGCCGCAATTGATACAGACACGGTTGTCGAAATGGATGGATTGGCCGCAGCTATCGCATTCGAAAAGACGCATGGATCAGGTCCGTCAAACAGCAGGTCTACACATGGAAAGCCTGCCCCGACTGACGACGGGACAGGCTTCAAAATTCTTCGGATTGGGCTTGATCAGGCCCGGTCGATGACGCCCTTGGCGCCTTCCTTCAGCTCGCCCTTGGCGTGCTGGGCCTTGCCCTTGGCTTCCTGGGCGTGACCCTTGGCTTCCAGGGAATGGTTGTCGGTCGCATCGCCGACAGCCTGCTTGACCTTGCCGGATACTTCATTGGCCTTGCCGGCTACTTTATCGCTCATGCTACCCATGGGTCTTCTCCTTGGTTTACCGCAGTTATTCTGGTTTGCTGCGGTTTCTGACAAGAAGAACGCAAGAGCTGCGACTTGGTTCCGCCGCTTAATCAGGCGTGGCCGGCTTCGCTCGACAGCATTTCGGGGCGCACCCCCATCAGCGCCAGCGCCCGCTCATACTTATCCTCGAGCGTGCGGTCGAAGATCAGCGCCTCGGCCGCCGGGCAGTTGAGCCAGCCATTGGCGGCGATTTCCGCTTCCAGCTGGCCCGGTCCCCAGCCGGCATAACCGAGAAGCATGGTGGCGCGCGTCGGCCCGCGCCCCTCGCTGATGGCCCGCACGATATCGAGCGTTGCCGTCAGCGAAATATCGTCGCTGACCGGAATGCTGGATTCGCTCACGTAATCATCCGAATGCAGCACGAAGCCGCGCCCGGTTTCAACAGGGCCGCCGTTGAGGATCGGAAAGTCGCGCGCCGCATTCGGCAGCATGATCGCATCGGCCTGGTCCACCATCTTCAGGTGCAGGAGGATTTCGGCAAACGAGATGGACTGGGCGCGGTTGATAATGAAGCCCATGGCGCCCGCCGGGGAATGGGCGCAGATATAGACGACCGACCGGCTGAAATTGCCGTCCGGCATGCCGGGCATGGCAATGACGAACTGGCCGTCGAGAAAGCCGCGCTCGCGCTTGTCGGCGGGCTTCTGCGCCAGCTGTTCTGCCAGTTTATCCGTCGGCGTCGACAATGGCATCGTGCCTCCTGCTCGGTAGGCCCGGCCCGGGAGCGGGCGAGCGGTTTTCTTTCAAGCGACCGTCTCACCTCAAGATGGGGCAGCACGCCTCATCAATCAACCGAAAATGATCCGGCTGAAGCGCAAGTGACTGGAACGCGGCGCGGGCATCGCCTAAATCTGCCGGCATGATCGTCAAAGGCCTCGCAACCATGCCCCGCCATGCATATGTGGCATTTCTCATATGCTCCGCCCTGCTCTGGGCTCAGGGCGCCTCGGCGGCCATGAGCGCCTGGGCGGAAAACGAGGGCGGGCGGATGCGAATCATCGCGCTGCCGGCAGAGCCCGACGGCACCGTGCGCGGCGCCCTGCAGATCGAGCCGAAGAATGGCTGGATCACCTATTGGAAGGAGCCCGGCCAGGCCGGCATTCCGCCGCAGATCACGATCTCGCCCGGCGACGGCATCCGCCTTCAGAAGGTGGAGTTTCCGGTGCCCCGGCAATTTATGACCGGCGATGTGCGCGACCTGGGCTACGACCATGCCGTGACGCTGCCCTTCACGCTTGCGGTGGAGGACAAGGCAAAGCCGCTGATGCTGAATGCCAGCGCCTTTGTCGGGCTCTGCCGCAATATCTGCATTCCCTTCCAGGCCGATTTCCACATGGATATGGCAAGCGCAAAGGGCCTGCCCTTCGAGGAGAACCTCATTCTGGACGAGGCCAGGAAAAGCCTGCCGGAACAACCCTCCGAGGATTTTGCCGTCGCGCATCATGCCCTGACCGATGGCAAACGAAATTTGCGCGTGGGCCTGCGGCTGCCGGCGGACAGCCCGCCGCCGCAGATCTTTGTCGCGACGCCGGCCGGCCATGTGCTGTTTGACCAGACGGGTGCGCAGATGGTGGATGGCACCTATGTGGTGACCATGCCGCTTGGCAAGGGGGCAGACAAGGCGGTGGTGGCCGGGCGCAACTGGGACATTCTGGTGATTGCCGGAAGCCGCGCCATGGAAACCGCGCTTGCCTTCGATTGAGGCCGTTCTATAGTGCGCCAAACGCTGAAAGGCCGGCAGGCCTTGCCCCTTCGCAGGCCTTTCAGCCGAGCCGGTCCTGCCTGAACTTCATCCCCATTCCTGTCTGACCATCCACGAGGAGACGACCATGACGATTTCCGTCGGCGAAACGCTGCCGCAAGCCACCTTCAAGGAAAAGACCCCGGACGGCCCGGTGGAAGTGACCACCGAAGGTCTGTTCAAGGGCAAGAAGGTCGTCCTGTTTGCCGTGCCCGGCGCCTTCACACCCACCTGCTCGCTGAACCACCTGCCGGGCTATCTGGAAAACCGCGATGCGCTTCTGGAACGCGGCGTCGACGACATTGCCGTCGTGTCCGTCAACGACTGGTTCGTAATGGGCGCCTGGGCCGAAAAAAGCGGCGGCGCCGGCAAGATCCATTTCCTCTCGGACTGGGACGCCTCCTTCACCAAGTCGCTCGGCCTCGACATGGACCTCTCCGCCGCCGGCCTCGGCGTGCGTTCCAAGCGCTATTCGATGCTGGTGGAAGACGGCGTGGTGAAAAGCCTCAACATCGAGGAAAGCCCCGGCCAGGCCACCGTTTCGGGCGCCGCTGCCATGATCGAGCAGCTCTGAGCCTCATCCAGACACGACATTTTCGACCAAGGCGGCTCCCGGGCCGCCTTTTTGTTTGCAAGTACCGCCTGAGGTCATCAGCATTACGACTGCCGCGCATTATACGACAATATACTGCATAAAATTGACAAAACCAAATACAACTACAGATTTACATCTTAAGAATTTTGTGAAAAAGTATAATAGCATTAGAACTTAGGCGGCTCCGATGAAAGTCAGATTTTTTCCGCTTACTTTTGCTTTATTGACCGGGTGCGCTGATCTTTCGGCAGTCAGCGACATCTCGAAGAATTTGAAAGATGCATCCAGCGCTTGGGGAGATGTGGGAGCAGAGCTTGCCGCTTCCTGCAAGCGAGAGATCAAGCTCAATCCAAGTCTTACCAATTGCTCTGTGGAAATCGCGGCCTCTGCCGGTCTGGCGCAGATGAACGACGTACTCTCCGGCTATTTCCAGGCGCTGGGAGACGTCGCAGCCGAGACGAAATTTACGATAAAACCGGGCCTGGACAAGGCAACGGCGGCGGTGGCCAAAATTCCAAAGATCGACTCCGACCGGGTCAAGGCGGTTTCCGGCGTCGTCGCCCTGCTGACGAAGCTCGCCAATGAAGGCGCGCGCGAGAGGACGGTGCAGGACCTTATCGAAAATGGCGCGCCACCTGCTCGCAAGATCATCGGCGGGCTGGATTCATTGCTCGCGGTCCGCCTGATCCGACAGCTGGAAACAGAACGAACGCAGCTGACGTCCCAATTTTCAACCTGGATCGCGAGTGAGCGGGGAGACTTGTCCGAAAAGCCGGAGGCGGTCTGCTCCGGCTCGAAGGCTTCGACATTCAATGGACCCGGCTATCTGCTTTCACTCGAATATTGTCGCCAGCTCGATGTCATCAACGGGCGTATCAAGGCCGTCGAGAGCTACCGGCAATCTCTGAAGAAGGCCGATGCAGCACTTGCAGAGCTGCAATCCACCGACATCCGGTTCAACACCAAGGCACTGGCCAAAAATCTCTATGCCATCGGCTCGGAAATTCATGATGACGTTGCCGCGATCCGTAAGGCGTTCGACTGAGGGGTGAACACATGTCAGTTTCAGGGGATCTCGATGACCTTGCCGATTTTTACGCCCAATGCGCCCAACAGGCGCTGAAAGTAAAGCTCAAGCTGGGACCCAAACCCCGGGATGAAGCGGGAGCCTTGCTGTGGGAACAGCAAGTGACGCGCCTGCAGGGCCAGATCAACAGCTTTTCCGCCCTCGTATCAAAACTGACGGCCGCCGCCGTCCTTGCGAGCCTGCAGGACTATGCCGTAGAAATCCAGCAGGTTGCGAAGGTGGCGAAAGCCGCCAAGGCGAAGATTGCGGGTATCGAGCGGGTTTCGGCGCTTCTGACGACGCTTGCGGCAGTTCTCGACCTGGGGCTTGCCGTGCTGGCCGCCGCTGCCACTCCTTCGTTGGAGACCATCGGCGCGGTTGTGAGCGCCGGAACGGCATTGAAGGACTTGGTGGACAAGACCGACGACACTGCGCCGGCGAGCGGCTAAAGGGCTGAGGTAAGTGGCTGCAAGCTCTTGACACGGCAACGGAATTTGTCCCTCTTCCCGCTGCCGCCACCTTCTCGCCGTCATGACGGGGAGAAGGGCAATCGCCGCCATCCGTCACTCCGAATCTTGAAGTGAGGAAGGTCTGTCTGCACGCTGAAGGCAGCACGGCAGCGTCGAGGTTGTCTTGCTGCATTGAAGTGTTCTCTACTCTCTCTCTGATCTCCGCCACCCCACCTGCGCCGTATACACGACCAGGCGGAACAAGCGGCCCTCTGCGACATTGTCCATCCGACTGCGCGAGATGTCCTTCGCGCTTCTCCGGATCGAGATACAGATGCAAGACAGAGTAGCCATTATCGGCAGCGGGCCGACGGGTCTTTATACCCTGAAGGGCCTGATCGGCGCGGCGCGTCCCCTCTCCATCACGATTTTCGAAGCGGAAGCGGAGCCGGGCAAGGGCACGCCCTACCATCCGGACATCAACGATCCGGCGATGCTGTCGAATATTCCGAGCATCGAGTTCCCGGCGCTCACCGAAACGCTGGTCGAATGGTTGTCGCGCCAGGAGGATGCCGAATTGCAGCGTCTGAGCATTTTGCGCGAGGCGATCGATGCGCGTGAATTTTATCCGCGCGTCGTGCTGGGCGATTACATGCGCGCGCAGTTCCTGCAGCTTGTCGCCATCGGCACCCGCAACGGCCACCGCATCGAGGTGCTCGATCGCCACCGGGTGATCGACATCGCGCTGCAGGACGCAGACATCCGGCTTTCTGTGACCGGCCGTGACGGACAGCGGTTCGAAGCGGTGTTCGACCATGTGGTGATGGCAACCGGCCATAACTGGCCGGACAGTACCGAGACCCGGCCGGGTTACTTCATCTCGCCCTGGCCGGCGGCAGCCTTGAAGACCATTCCGGATGGATCGATCGGCATTCTCGGCACGTCGCTCAGCGGCATCGATGCGCTGATGAGCGTGGCCACAGCCCGCGGCACCTTCCGGCTGGATACGGCCGGCGACCTGCAATACCAGCCGGCAACCGGCAGCGAGGCGTTTTGCGCCACCATGATGTCCCGCAAGGGGCTTTTGCCGGAAGCCGACTTCTACTGTCCGCTGCCCTACCGCACGCCGCAGGTCTTGACCGAGGAGGCCGTCGCTGCGCTGATCGCCACCGGCCGCCATAACCTTCTGGATGCGGTGTTCGATCTCTTCCGCCAGGAAATTCTCGTGGCCGATCCGGATTATGCGGCAAAGATCGGGCTTTCGGAGCTTACGGTCGAGACCTTTGCAGAAGCCTATTACCGCGAGCGGCTGGCATCGGATCCCTTCGTGTGGGCCGCCCGCAACCTTGCCGAAACGGAAGCCAATCGCGACCGTGAGTATACGGTGCCGTGGCGTTATGCGATCCTGATTACCCATGAGATCGTGGCGCGCGCCATTCCGCATCTCGATGACACCGATCTCAAACGCTTCCATCGCCACTTCAAGTCGATCTTCGTTGACGATTATGCGACCGTGCCGCTGATGTCGATCCGCCGGCTTCTGGCGCTGAAACGGGCCGGCAAACTCAGCATCCTGGCGCTCGGGCAGGACTACGAGATTTCGAGCGACGGGGTGGAGCGCGGCGCGGTGGTGACCGCCCATGGCGAGCGATATGTCTTCGATGCCTTCATCGATGCGACCGGTCAGGCAACGCTTTCGGCCACCGACCTGCCATTTCCGACGCTCGTAGCGCAGGGCGGCGTGCAGAAATCGGCAACACCGATGGCACAAGGTTTTATCACCGACGACAGCCCCGTGCCGATGATCCGCACCGGCGGCATCGACATAGATGAGCTTTACCGCCCGAGAACCACGGCCCCGCTGTGCAACAATCTCTATTGTGCGGCGATCTCCTTCCTCCTGCACAAGCATCCCTTCGTGCAGGGCATCACCAGTGCGGCGGAAATCGGCGAGACTGTTTCCGGCGCCATTCTGGAGGCGGTGGCGGAAAAGTCCGGAAGCGTGCTTCAGCTTTCGGCGTAAACCGCATCGCCGGGGGAGATCGTCACCGGGCCGGCGATCTCCTCGCCAAGCCGGCCATAAACGCCGAGATGACGGGCATTGTGGCGCATGATGGCGCGCAGCACATTGGCGTCTTCGGCAAGGCCCGGCTGGGCGGCAAGCGTCATGCCGCAGCGGCGGGTTGCTTCCGTCACGGCAATGCGGTGCTCGCCGATCCGCACGGCCTGTCCCACCCAGCGGTTTTCCTCGAACCCTTCGATGCCGCCATCCGTTTCGATGAGCACCGTCGGGCGAAAACGGCGCGGATCCGGCGATGAAAGTCCGCCGAGCGTGCCAAGCTTTGCAAGGGACGCCGTGGTGAGGAGATGCAAGGGGGAGACCGCGTATCGCGGGGCAATGCGCGCCATCTGGGCCGGCACCTCTTCCGCAAACGCATCATGCACGCCAAAGACCACGGCAAAGCCGAAATGCGCCCGCAGATGGTCGCCAAGCTCTTCCGAGAACGCGCCAAACACCCGCCCATCCGGGAAGGAAATCTGCGGCAGGCCGTCAGGCCCTGCAGAGGCCTCAAGCAGCAGCGCCGGTCGCCAGCGCGGCTCCTGCTCGGGGGCGGCCGGGCGGCCGGTCTGCGGATCGAAGAGGGCAAAGCGGCGATCCGAGAGAACGCCATCCTTTGACACGGCAATCGATGCCGGCGTCTCGCCGCCGAGGGAGCTTACCGGATAGCGGAACACCTTTGCCACAACCCCGATTTTCCGCATTCATCCATCCCTTGCTGTTGCGCCTGCGCGACCGACCGGCTGCCGGCCTATGGCGCCCGAGAGGCCTGCGGAGGGAAGAAGACACTTCTCCCGCCAGAGTTCCAAAAGAACAGTGGCGGGGCTTGCCATTTTTTCGCCGCGATTGTTATAACATAACAAAATTCATACTACCCATCCGAGACACCTGCTCATGCCCACTCCCCTGCCGACGCCTGCGCCTGCCTCTCGTATTCTCCAGCATTCGGCGCTTGCTCGGCTGGCTGTGGTTGCTGTCGTGATCGGCGGCCTCTGGCTTGCCATCTCCTGGGCGGTCGTTCTGCCATGAGCGCCCATCCGGAACCCGTGATCCGCCTGCACAATCTGACCCTTGCCTATGACCGGCATCCGGCTGTGCATCACCTTTCCGGCACGCTGAAGACGGGCAGCCTGACGGCAATTGCCGGTCCAAACGGGGCCGGCAAATCGACGCTCATGAAGGCCATCGTCGGCGAATTGAAGCCGGCGGAAGGCCGCATCGAGCACAGGCTTGGCCGCACCGAGATCGGCTACCTGCCGCAGGCGGCCGAGATCAACCGGCGATTTCCGATCGATGTGCTGGATACGGTGCTTTTGGGAGACTGGAAGGCGAGCGGCGCCTTTGGCCGGGTGCGCCACGCCGCGATGGAGCGTGCGCGCCAGGCGCTGCAGACGGTCGGCCTCGACGGGTTCGAAACGCGGCCGATCGGGTCGCTCTCGGCCGGCCAGTTCCAGCGCGTGCTCTTTGCCCGCCTGCTGCTGCAGGATGCCCGCGTGATCCTGCTCGACGAACCGTTTACCGCCATCGATGCCCGCACCACCCGCGATCTTCTGGAAATCGTGGCCAACTGGCATGGCGAAGGCCGCACCGTGGTGGCGGTGCTGCATGATTTCGACCAGGTGCGCAGCCATTTCCCCGAGACGCTGCTGATTGCCCGCGAACTGATCGGCTGGGGACCAACAGCCGAAGTAATGGCGCCGGAAAACCTCTTGCGCGCCCGCGCCATGGCCGAGCGTTTTGATGAAAACGCCGAAATCTGCGAGCCGGCCGCATGAGCGCCTACGACATCTTTTTCGCGCCCATGGTGGATTATGGTTTTATGCGCCGCGCGCTGGTCGCCTGCCTGTGCCTCGCGCTCGGCTCCGGCCCCATCGGCGTTTTTCTGATGATGCGGCGCATGAGCCTGATGGGCGATGCGCTGAGCCATGCGGTGCTGCCGGGCGCTGCCATCGGCTATCTAGTGGCCGGCTCGCTCTCGCTGACGGCCATGGGCCTTGGCGGGCTGGTGGCGGGGCTTTCGGTGGCGCTTCTGTCGGGTGCCGTCAGCCGGGCCACCGTGCTGTCTGAAGATGCAAGCTTTGCCAGCTTCTATCTCGCCTCGCTTGCGCTTGGCGTTCTCATCGTCTCGCTGCGCGGCTCCAATATCGACCTCCTGCATGTGCTCTTCGGCACGATCCTCGCCATCGATGCCCCTGCCCTCACCCAGATCGGCGCGATCACCTCGCTCACCCTTGTGGTGCTGGCCGTCATCTATCGCCCGCTGGTGGCGGAATGTTTCGACCCCGGCTTTTTGCGCGCCGTCGGCGGGCGCGGGCCGCTCTATCACGTCGCCTTTTTGCTGATGGTGGTGCTGAACCTTGTCGCCAGTTTCCAGGCGCTCGGCACGCTGATGGCCGTCGGCCTGATGATGCTGCCGGCCGCCATTGCGCAATTATGGGCGAAGAACCTGCCCGCCATGCTGGCGGTTGCCGTCGGCACGGCGCTTGTCTCCGGCTATTTCGGCCTCATCGCCTCCTACCATCTCGAAATCGCGTCCGGCCCGACCATCATCATGACGGCGGCGATCCTCTACGGAATTTCGATCTTCATCGCGCCCTCCGGCATTGCCCGGCGCTATTTCCCCCGCCCGCACCTCAAGGGTTAACCGCAAGGAGCCTGCCCATGTTCTCCCGCACACTCTGCCTGTCTGCCGCACTGCCGGCCCTCATCGCCTTTGCCGCGCCTGTTTCGGCGGCCGAGCTGAAGGCCGTCGCCTCGTTCACCGTTCTCGCCGATGTCGTCCATCAGGTCGGCGGCGACAAGGTGAAGGTGACGAGCCTCGTTGGCCCCGACGGCGACCCCCATGAATTCGAACCCTCGCCGAAGGACGCCAAGGCGCTCAAAGCCGCCGACGTGGTGTTTGTGAGCGGCGAAGGCCTGGAAGGCTGGCTCGACCGGCTGATCTCGGCCTCCGGCACAAAGTCGAAGCCAGTCACCGTTTCGGAGGGCATCAACACCCGCACGATGGAAGAAGACGGCAAGACGGTGACCGATCCGCACGTGTGGAACAGCCCGGTCAACGTCAAAATCTGGGTCGCGAACATCGAAAAGGCACTTTCCGCCGCAGACCCAGCCGACGCCGCCACCTTCAAGGCAAACGCCGAAGCCTACACGAAAAAGCTCGACACGCTCGACGCCTATGCCCGCGAAAAATTCGCAAAAATCCCGGAAGACCGCCGCAAGGTGCTGACCAGCCACGACGCGTTTGGCTATTTCGGCCGCGAATACAAGGTGACCTTCCTGTCGCCGCTTGGCGTTTCGACCGAAACCGAAGCCTCTGCCGCCGACGTTGCCAAGCTGATCGACCAGATCAAGGCCGAACACGTCAAAACCTATTTCTTCGAAAATTCCAACGACCCGCGCCTGGTCAAACAGGTCGCCAAGGCAACCGGCGCTGAGCCGGGCGGCGAGCTCTACGTCGAATCCCTGTCAAAGCCGTCTGGCCCTGCGGGCACGTATGAAAAAATGTTCCGGTTCAATGTGGATCATCTGGCCGGCGCGATGAAGGCGGGGAGCTGAGGTTTTCGTTTTTGGGGGTGGCTTGGCGGGCCTTTTAAGGCTGCCCCTCACCCTAACCCTCTCCCCGCAATGCGGGGCGAGGGGACGCATTTGCCGAAACCGCCCGCCCCACCAACCGCTCTGCGGGCCGCGAGGGCAGCGGCACATCCCTTCTCCCCGCCCAGCGGGGAGAAGGTGGCGGCAGCCGGATGAGGGGCTTTGCGCTTGATAAGATTCACCACTCTACATTCTCTCCTAAAATTATCAATATTATTTAAATAGACTTCGAATAAATAATAATATTGAAATCAAAACAGAAATATTTACATTATTAATTAAGTCCAATCCGGCATTTCCCGATGAAGAATATTTGGAAAGCGATCCTGAAAATCATCCCGATTTTATTCAGTCGTGGATGCGGGAGGTTTGCCTTAGGTGTGATTGGTTTGGGCGTAGGCGCAATTTTTTCCGGACCCTGGTGGGCCCCTCTTTTAATGTCTGCCGCCGAACAGTATTTAGAACTACATACTATACCTGCGTTTATGACACCAATTTGGCTATCAACTCCACTTGGGCTTGCTCTAATAGTTTCTGGATTTTTCGTATTTTACTTCTGCCCCCATCAGAACGGCCACTCGGATCCGCCCGTGGATCCGCGTGGCGTACGATTTCGTATCGGCTCTCCCACTGCATTTAAGGAGTTCGCGGAGCGATTGTGTAGACAAGAGAGGCTCGAAATTGAATTACGAGGCTTCCATGATGAGGAATGCAACACGAGGCTGCGAGAAACTGAAGAGCGCCATCACACCTCTCTTGAAGAAGCATTATTAGAGCTGCGCAAGTTCTCCATAGATTTGGTAATTCGGCCTTACACAGTTCGCAGGATGTCTCAAACCATGGTCATGGAAGTAGTCCGATGACGACTCTGTCATTCCCCAAACCTCCCGGGGGTATCCTCACCTACCCCAATAATACAAGCCCGATTATTAACAAGGACCAGACAACTGGCGAAATAAATGCGGAATGTTATATTCCTTTAAGTGGCGCGGGATTGCAGGCGATGAAGAATGGTATTCTCTCTCGTATCTTCGGCGAAGAAAGAAGTTCCGAAACCGTCATAACTGCTGCGGAAGATTCTATTCTCGCTTCCGGCGAATATTACAATCCTCATCTCGGCTTGTTTTGGTTCAAAGTATCAGACACGCAGTTTTAGCAAGGCGATAGGCGACATTGCATACTTTGGATGTTCAGCGCCAATGCCCCCCCCTCACACCTCCAGATCAAACACCAGCAGCCCCGCCAGCCCGCCGTCGCAGGCCGCCACGATGCGTTCGCCGACTGCCTTGTGGTCGGGGTGGATGAGGTAGGCGTCGCGGGCGTCGGCTGTTTCGAAGGTGACGGCAAAGCCGTCCTGAAAACCGCCGCTCAGGCCTTCGGGCGAGACATTGGGGCCGACCTTGATCGAGACGATACCGGGGATGATATCCTTGAGGGCAAGGACCGCATCGAAGATCGATTGCTTGTCGGCCGTGCCAAGGGCTGATTTGAGGCGCAGGAAGACGCAGTGCAGGATCATGGTGTTCTCCGTGGTGGGTCTCTTCCGGTTTCTGGCGATGCGAAGGAGGGCGGCCGGCGCTCGCCATCCTTGTTTTAAAAAATTCAGCGTTTCTTGAAGGGCGTCATGCCGAGGCGCGCCAGTTCATCGGCGCGTTCGTTTTCCGGGTGGCCGGCATGGCCTTTGACCCAGTGCCAGGTGACCTTGTGGCGCTGGTTTGCCGCGTCGAGCTGCTGCCACAGCTCGCCGTTCTTCACCGGCTTCTTGTCGGCGGTTTTCCAGCCGTTCTTCTTCCAGCCAAAGATCCATTTCGAGATGCCGTCCATGACATATTTGCTGTCGGTATGGAGGCTGACCTCGCAAGGGGTTTTGAGCGCATTGAGCGCGGTGATGGCGGCGAGCAGCTCCATGCGGTTATTGGTCGTATCCGCTTCGCCGCCGTAAAGCTCCTTCAAGGTTTCGCCATAGCGCAAAATGGCGCCCCAGCCGCCGGGGCCGGGATTGCCGGAACAGGCGCCATCGGTAAAGATTTCCACCTGTTTCATCAGATCCCCTCCCCGCGCGGCGCAAGGCCATATTCCCCGGGCGAGACGATGGCGCGGTGGAAGCGCAGCTTTCGCAGATATTCGAGCGGATCCTTCTTCACTACCAGCGCGCCCGCGGGCGTCGTCAGCCAGTCATAGAGGCGGGTGAGGAAGAAGCGCAGGGCAGAGCCACGGCAAAGGATCGGAAGGGCTGCCGCCTCCGCATCCAGGAGCGGCCGCACCGACTGGTAACCGGCGAGCATGGCCGCGCCTTTTGCGAAATTATAGGCGCCATCGGCCTCGAAACACCAGGCATTGAGGCAGATCGCCACGTCATAGGCCAGGAGATCATTGCAGGCGAAATAGAAATCGATAAGGCCGGAGAGCGTGTTATTGAGGAAGAACACGTTGTCCTGAAAGAGATCGGCATGGATGACGCCGGCCGGCAGATCGCGCGGCCAGTGGGCGGAGAGAAAATCCAGTTCATCGCCGATTTCCGCCTGCAGCCCCGCCAGAACCTCGTCGGCGCGCGGGCCGGCCTTTGCCCAGAGTTCCACCCACCCATCCAGCGAAAGGGCGTTCGGCCGCCTTATGGAAAAATCCGCAGCCGCCAGATGCATCTCGGCCAGCGCCTTCCCGACGTCATGGCAGTTCTGCGCCTCGGGCTTGCGCAGCCACACACCTTCCAGGAAGGAAATCAGCGCGGCCGGCCGGCCGGAAAGCTCGCCCGTCAACGCCCCGTCGCGGCGCGGCAGAGGCAGCGGGCAGGAGAGGCCCCGCTTAGCCAGATGCTGCATGAGGCCTAGGAAGAACGGCAGGTCGCCCGCATCCACCCGCTTTTCATAGAGCGTCAGGATCAGCGGCTCCTTGGTGGTGTGCAGCAGGAAATTGGAATTTTCAACGCCTTCGGCAATCCCCCGATAGGAGGTGAGCTCGCCCACATCATATTGCGCCAGAAAGGTCTTCAGGTCGGTTTCGGAAATATCGGTATAGACGGCCAAATCTGTATGTCCTGCGCTTCGGGCTTTGCGACGTCATGCCCGCAAAGGCATACAGCGGCAGGCGCCGGCATGGCTAGCCCCTTGGGCCCCATGGGCACAGGATTTGGCGGGGACGCGACCATGCGCAACTAGGCAGACAATGGATATCCGCGAATATTGTTTGGGTTGTCATCGTCTTGCATCTGCCGCCGTGCGGCCTGCGCCAGAAACCCTGAGCGCGTCAGGCCATGGGTTTCGGAATAGGCATCAATGGCGCGCAGCACATCTTCCGGCAGCGTGATGTTGAGCCGCACGGCTTTGGCAGAGCGGGTTTTCAACGCCACCAGAACCGCAACCCCCTCGCGATTGTCAGGGTCTTGCATGATCGCCTCCAGCGACGAGGGTTCCGGCAGCGCCTCGCCATCCTCGATCAGGCCCTCCACATGGAAATTCAGCGCCTCCTCCGCCATCCGCCGCGCCTCATCCAGATCTGTGCCCGCCGTAATGACGCCCGGGAAATCGGGAAAGGAAACGCCGTAATCGCTGCCTTCATCCTTGTGGATCAAACCGATGTAATTGCGCATGCCTGTTACCTCAGCTTCAGCCCGGACTGCTTCTCGATGCTCTTCAGCGTCCCAATCGGGATCTCGCGCTTCGGGTGCGGCACCGTCACCCTGCCCGGCTTGTCTGGATGCTTGAACTGCACGTGGCTACCCCTGGTCGCCACCTCGCGCCAGCCGTTTGCTTTCAGCACCGCGATGATGTCCGCGCTTTTCATAAAGGTGATCTATACACACTTCGTGTGTATGATGCAAGAAATCCGAAGACTGGATCTAGGCCTCGCGCTGGCTACGCCCTGGCCCTTCGCTTTGGGCTCAGGGCGTTCGGCGCTGAAATCGATTCGCTGGATCGATTTCTCCGGGCGCGAGAGCGCCCGGCCGTCGCGCTGGGCTTAAGCCCCCGGCCCTTCGCTTTGGGCTCAGGGCGTTCGCGGCTCAAAACGTGCCACTGGCACGTTTTGCCGGCTGGCGCCGTCGCCGCTCACCCATTCACCCAGGCCATGTCTTCGCGGGTGAGTTCGACGTTGCGCAGTTCACGGTTGACGAGGAAATGTTCGTTTTCTTCTGCTGTGATCGCAAGCTCCACCGTCGCATCGAAGCGCTCGCGAAAAGCCTCGATGATTTCGTCGACGATGACTTCCGGCGCAGAGGCGCCGGCGGAAATGCCGAGCGTGCGGATCGGTCCCACCTCGTCCCAGGCGATTTCGGCGGCGCGCTGGACGAGCAGCGAGCGGGTGGCGCCGGCGCGAAGCGCCACTTCCACCAGACGCTTGGAATTGGACGAATTGGGTGCGCCGACGACGATGAAGAGATCGCAGCCGGGGGCCGCCTGCTTGACCGCTTCCTGCCGGTTGGTCGTCGCATAGCAGATACTGTCGGCCGAGGGCGCCGTGAGGTTCGGAAACCGTTCCTGAAGCTTTGCAATCACGCCCGCCGTATCATCGACCGACAGCGTCGTCTGCGTCACATAGCCGAGATTGTCGGGATCGATCGGCTGATAGGCTTCCGCGTCCGCAATCGTATCGATGAGCGAGACCGTGCCTTCCGGCAGCTGCCCCATGGTGCCGATCACTTCCGGATGGCCGGCATGGCCGATGAGGATGACGTGGCGGCCGAGCCGCTGGTGGCGCATGGCCTGCTTGTGAACCTTCGACACCAGCGGGCACGTGGCATCGAGATAGAACAGGTTGCGGCTCTCAGCATCCTCCGGCACGGATTTCGGCACGCCATGGGCGGAAAACACCACCGGCTGGGCACGGTGCTCTTCCGGGATCTCGTTCAGTTCCTCGACAAAGACGGCGCCCTTGGCCTCCAACCCTTCCACAACATAGCGGTTGTGGACGATCTCGTGGCGCACATAGACCGGCGCGCCATAGGCCTTCAGCGCCAAAACGACGATCTGGATCGCCCGGTCGACGCCGGCGCAGAAACCGCGCGGGCCACAGAGGCGGATGGAAAGGGGCGGTTTCGACACCTGGATGTTCATAATCATTCCGGCTGAATGTCCATGTTCGCCCTCATATAAGCGAGCCGGGCGCCATGCGCCATGCAAAAAGACAAACGCCGCGTGCAAGGGCTGCGCCGGCCATGGCCCATCGCCGCCATCCCGCTGCGCGGTCGCCCGGAACCGGACGAAAACCGACGCCTACCCGGCTTTTCCGGAAAGCTCCTGCGCCACCGCCCGGCCGGCCATGCGCGCGATGGCAAGCAGCCGGTCGGCGTCGAGGCCGTTGCGGGCCTTGGCCGACAGGCCGGACATGGTGGAACTGACGAAGTCGGTCATGCGGTCGGCAGCTTCAGGATGTCGCGCGGCAATGAAGGCGCGGATAACCGCCTCGGCATGGGCCTGCGCGGCGCAGGCGGCGTCGCGCGCACCCGGATCGTCGCAGCGCGTCCCCTCGACCACGAGGCAGCCAGTGGCAACCGGATCTGCGACATACTGCCGGGCTGCCGCTTCCAGAACCGCCGCCAGGCATTCCGCCACCGGCTGGTCCGGCCGCAGGAGATCGGCAAGCGGAACAGCGCCGGTCGCTGCGTAGCGATCAAGCACGCGGGCGTAAAGCCCCGCCTTGCTGCCAAAGGCGGCGTAGAAACTCGGCGGATTGATGCCCAGCGCCTCGGTCATATCGGCCACACTCACGGCATCGTAGCCACGGGCATGAAACAGCTGCTGCGCGGTTGCGACCCCTTCATCGGCATCGAACCGGCGCGGGCGGCCGCGGGATCGGGACGTATTTTTTGTATCACTCACTACATAAACCTTGACGCTGATGTCTCACCTATTTATGTAGCACTCGTTACGTTAATTCACAAGGATGTACATATGACCACGTTCAAGGGAAAATCCGTGCTGGTGCTGGGCGGCAGCAGGGGTATCGGCGCCGCCATCGTCCGGCGCTTCGCCGCCGACGGCGCGACGGTGACATTCACCTATGCCGGATCGCAGGGGGCAGCCGAGCAACTGGCCGCAGAAACCGGAAGCACGGCAGTCTTCACCGACAGCGCTGACCGTGACCAGGTGATATCCCGCGTGCGCGACAGCGGGCCGCTGAATATTCTGGTGGTCAATGCCGGGATTGCCTTCTTTGGCGATGCTCTGGAGCAGGATCCGGATGCCGTTGACCGGCTTTTCCGCATCAACATTCAGGCGCCCTACCATGCCTCGGTCGAGGCGGCGCGGCAGATGCCGGAGGGCGGGCGCATCATCGTGATCGGTTCCGTCAACGGCGACCGGATGCCGGTGCCGGGCATGGCATCCTACGCCGTCAGCAAGTCTGCCCTGCAGGGCCTGGCGCGCGGTCTGGCCCGCGATTTCGGGCCGCGCGGCATCACCATCAACGTGGTGCAGCCGGGCCCGGTCGATACGGACGCCAATCCGGAAAACGGTCCGATGCGGGAGCTCATGCACAGCTTCATGGCCATCAAGCGCCATGGCCGGCCGGAGGAGGTCGCCGGAATGGTCGCCTGGCTTGCCGGCCCGGAAGCCGGCTTCGTCACCGGCGCCATGCACACGATCGACGGTGCCTTCGGCGCCTGATCACCGGGTGCGAAGGGGCGGCGCGTCAATGGCCCCGTGCTAGCGCCGCCGCCCCTTCCACCAGAGGCTTCCCGTCACCAGCACCAGCGCAAAGGCAAGGCCATACCAGGTCACCGCATATTGCAGGTGGTTGTTGGAAAGCTCGAACTGGGTCACGCCGCCTTCCGGAATGCCGCCGGGGTTCTTTACCGCGTCGTCCACATCGACAAAGAAGGGCAGCACGTTTTGCGGATCGAACCCGGTTGAAGACACCATGGCATCGAGATCCTTCCAGTAGAAGATGTTCTTTGCCAGATCGTTGTCGGGCACCAGCCAGGACGGCTTTTTCGAGAGCCGGTTGCGGAAATAGCCGGTGAGCGCGACCCGCCCTTCGACCTGGCCTGCCTTGCGCGTTTCGGCCGATTTCATCTCGTAGGGCACGAAGCCGCGATTGACGAAGAGGGTCTTGCCGCCCGCCAGCATCATCGGCGTATAGATGTAAAAGCCGCTGCGGCCCTGATGGGTGGCAAAGAAATGCCGCTCGCGGCTGTGATCGAACACGCCTTCGATGCGCACGCGGGCATATTCCTCATCCGTCCCCGCGCCTTGCTTATCCGCCACCACCGAAAGCGCGACGGGATCGGCCTCACGGCGCTCGGCGATCTGCGCCAGAAGCGCCTCCTTCCAGTGCAGCCGCTGCACCTGCCAGGTGCCGAGCGACAGGAGGAGGGCAAGCACCAGACAGACGGAGATCGCGGTCGCCAGACGCTTGGCCGCGCTCATGGGGGGCTTTTGCGGCTCAGTCACGGTCGATCCGGCCTTCGCTTGCGCTATGCCTGTATTGCAGCGAAATCAGCAGGCCCTTCAGCAGCCGCAGCGACACAAGGCATGTGATGACGGCAAAGGGCAAGGTCACCAGAAAATGCCAGATCACGCTCGGATGGAAGGTGAACTCGAACCACAGGGCAAAACCGACGACGAGAAAGCCGACCAGCAGCATGACGAAGACGGCCGGCCCATCGCCCGAATCGGCAAAGCCGTAATCCAGCCCGCAGGCCGTACAGCGCGGACGCACCGTCAAAAGGCCGTCGAACAGCTTTCCCTGTCCGCAACGCGGGCAAGAACCGCGAAGGCCGGTCGCCACGGCATCCTGCGGCGGAAAATGTGCTTCATCCTGTGGCATGAAAAACCTTCCGGCACGGGTTCCAAATGAAAAGGGCGGCAGGTGCCGCCCTCCTCTCATCTTTCAGGCGGCGCTCAATGCGCCAGCGGCGCGCCCCAGCCGCCCCAGACATAGATAGCGAAGAAGAGGAAGAGCCAGACGACGTCGACGAAATGCCAGTACCAGGCAGCCGCCTCGAAGCCGAAATGCTTGGTCGGGGTAAAGCCGCCATTGGCCGCCCGGATCAGGCAGACGAGCAGGAAGATGGTGCCGACAAAGACGTGGAAGCCGTGGAAACCGGTCGCCATGAAGAAGGTCGCGCCATAGATCGAGTTGCTGAACTCGAAGGGCGCATGGGCGTATTCGTAGGCCTGCACGAAGGAGAAGAACAGGCCGAGTGCCACCGTCAGTGCCAGGCCGTTCACCACGCCCTTGCGGTCGTTGTGCAAAAGCGCATGGTGCGCCCAGGTCACGCAGGTGCCGGAGAGAAGCAGGATCACGGTGTTGTAGAGCGGCAGGTGCCAAGGATCGAGCACTTCGATACCCTTTGGCGGCCATTGGCCACCGGTGGCCGTCACGCGGCTTGCCTGGATCGCCTCATTGGCAAAAAGGCTCGCATCGAAGAAGGCCCAGAACCAGGCGACGAAGAACATCACTTCCGACGCGATGAACATGATCATGCCATAGCGCAGGTGCAGCGATACGACCGGCGTGTGATGGCCCTCGCGGCCTTCCTTGATCGTATCGGCCCACCAGCCGACCATGGTGTAGATCAGGATCGCCAGGCCGATGAAGAACAGCCACGGATGCGCAAAATCCAGACCGAACAGGTGGAACTGCCCGCCATGCAGGTAGCGCATGTAGCCAACGCCACCGAAGGTCAGCACGAAGGCGCCGAGCGAGGCCATGAGCGGCCAAATGCTCGGGTCGATGATATGGTAGTCGTGGTTCTTTTGATGCGCTTGCGCCATGCCAGCAGTCCCCGATGTTTCTCCTCAAGCCTCCCCGCGCAAGCGGGCAGGCCCTCTCTCACAACTTCTTCGCGCTGCCTTCGCCCTTATCCTTCAAACCGGCAACCGGTTTTGCCCCCTGGCTGGGATAGAAGGTGTAGGACAGCGTGATATTCTTGATATTCTTCGTTTCCTCAGCCTTGACGATTTGCGGGTCGATGAAGAACACCACCGGCATGTCGAGCGTCTGGCCCGGCTGAAGGGTTGTCTCGGTAAAGCAGAAGCACTCCACCTTGTTGAAATAGGCGCCGGCTTCCATGGGCGTCACGTTGAACACCGCCATGCCGGTGACGGGAACAGGCGAGCGGTTGGTGGCCTGATAGGCGATCTGCACCGTTTCGCCGATTTTTGGCTCGATGGAGCGGTTGACCGGCTTGAACTCCCAGTTGAGGCCGGGCGAGATATTGGCGTCGAAGGTGACGCGCATCGTGGTGTCGAGAATGGTCTCGGAATACTGCTCGACGCGCTGCGTCGTGCCGTTATAGCCGGTGACCTGGCAGAACAGCCGGTAGAGCGGTACGGAGGCATAGGCCGCGCCGACCATGCCGCCGACGAAGACGAGGCAGGCGACCAGGATCGCGCCGTTGCCGACCTTCTGTTTCCTCACGGTGCTGTCAACCGTCATGCCGTACTCCTCCATCCCCCTCAAAGACGCTTCAGCCGGTCCCACTGATCTTGATCAGCGTCACCACGTAGAAGATCACCACCAGCGCGCCGAGCACCAGGCCAAGCGCGATATTGCGCCCGCGACGGGATTTCTTCTGCGCCTCGTTGATCTTGACGGTCTCCACCATCACAGACCTCCGGCAAGGCCGGCAAACGCCCCGGCATAATGGCTGGCAATCAGGCCAAGGAAGATCGCAAACAGATAGACCAGCGAATAGGCGAACATGCGCTTGGCCGGCAGCATTTTCTCGTCGCCGTCGGCCATGCGCCAGACGGCGATGGAACAGAGCACGAAAAGGGCGCCGAGAATGGCAGCAAAGGCACCGTAGACCCAGCCGACAAGGCCGGTCAGCGCCGGCGACACGCCGACGATGGCGGTGGCGACGGCATAAACGACGATCTGGTTCTTAGTGGCCCGCTCACCGGCAACATTGGGCAGCATCGGCACGCCGACGGCGCCATAGTCGCGCATCTTGAACAGCGCCAGGGCCCAGAAATGCGCCGGCGTCCACAGGAAGATGATGAGAAAGAGCAGGATGCTGTCGAGCGAGACGGAACCGGTGACGCAGGCCCAGCCGATCATCGGCGGAAAGGCGCCGGAGGCTCCGCCGATCACGATGTTCTGCGGCGTCGAGCGCTTCAGCCACATCGTATAGACGACGGCATAGAAGAAGATGGTGAAGGCCAGGAAGCCCGCGGCAAACCAGTTGACCGCAAGCCCGAGGATACAGACGGAGAAGGTCGAGAGCGTCAGCCCGAAGGCGAGCGCTTCCTGCGGACGGATGCGGCCGGCCGGAATGGGGCGGCGCGCCGTGCGCGTCATCACCGCATCGATATCGGCATCGTACCACATGTTGAGCGCACCCGAGGCGCCGGCGCCAACGGCAATGCACAGGATGGCGATGAAGCCAATGACCGGATTGATCGAGCCCGGCGCCAGCAGCAGGCCGGCAAAGGCCGTGAACACCACCAGCGACATGACGCGCGGCTTCAACAGTTCGAAGAAATCGCGCGCGCCTGCTTCCGACAGATAAAGATCGTCGTCTGCAAGGGTGGCGTGATGATCGATGGCGGTCATGCAATTGGTCCTGTTGTCTCAAGCGGACCATGGCGCGGCAACCGCGCCATGGCATTGGCAAAACGCTTACTTGATGCGCGGCAACTGTTCCCACTGGTGGAAGGGCGGCGGCGAAGAGAGCTGCCATTCCAGCGTGGTCGCACCTTCGCCCCACGGATTGTCGCCGGCGACGCGCTTCTTGGCAAAGGCTTCCCAGACGCTGAAGAGGAAGATCAGCACGCCGACAAACGAGATGTACGAGCCGATGGACGACACGTAGTTCCAGCCGGCAAAGGCATCCGGATAGTCGATGTAGCGGCGCGGCATGCCGGCAAGGCCGAGGAAATGCTGCGGGAAGAACACGAGGTTCACGCCGACGAACATCACCCAGAAATGCAGGTTGCCGAGCTTTTCCGAATACATGTAGCCGGTCATCTTCGGGAACCAGTAGTACCAGGCGGCAAAGATCGCAAAGACGGCGCCGAGCGACAGCACGTAGTGGAAGTGGGCCACCACGTAATAGGTGTCGTGCAGCGAGCGGTCGAGACCGGCATTGGCAAGCTGGACGCCGGTGACGCCACCGACGGTGAACAGGAAGATGAAGCCGATCGCCCAGATCATCGGCGTGCGGAATGACAGCGAACCGCCCCACATCGTCGCAATCCACGAGAAGATCTTGACCCCCGTCGGCACCGCGATGACCATCGTGGCGAAGACGAAATAGCGCTGCGCATCAAGCGACAGGCCGACAGTGTACATGTGGTGGGCCCAGACGATGAAGCCGACGGCGCCGATCGCCACCATCGCATAGGCCATGCCGAGATAGCCGAAGACCGGCTTCTTGGAGAAGGTCGAGACGATGTGGCTGATGATGCCGAAGCCGGGCAGGATCAGGATGTAGACTTCCGGATGCCCGAAGAACCAGAACAGGTGCTGGTAAAGGATCGGGTCGCCGCCGCCTTCCGGCGCAAAGAAGGTCGTGCCGAAATTGCGGTCGGTGAGCAGCATGGTGATGCCGCCGGCCAGAACCGGAAGCGACAGCAGAAGCAGGAAGGCGGTGACCAGCACGGCCCAGGCAAACAGCGGCATCTTGTGCAGCGTCATGCCCGGAGCGCGCATGTTCAAAATGGTGGTGATGAAGTTGATCGCGCCAAGGATCGACGAGGCCCCCGCCACGTGCAGCGAGAAGATCGCCAGATCCACAGCCGGTCCCGGCTGGCCTGAGGTGGCCAGCGGCGGATACATGGTCCACCCGCCGCCGACGCCGTAAGCCCCTGCCGGGCCTTCGACGAACATCGACAGAAGCAGCAGGAAGAAGGCCGGCACGATCAGCCAGAAGGAGATGTTGTTGAGGCGCGGAAACGCCATGTCCGGCGCCCCGATCATGATCGGGATCATCCAGTTGGCAAAGCCGCCGATCATCGCCGGCATGACCATGAAGAAGATCATGATCAGCGCATGCGCGGTGGTGAACACATTGTACATGTGCTTGCCGCCGTCGATCGCCGCATCGCCCTCGAAACCGTAGACCATGGAGGCAAGGCCATGGAAGATCTGGATGCCGGGCTCCTGCAGCTCCATGCGCATGGCAACGGAGAGAAGGCCGCCGATGATGCCCGCGATGATCGCGAAGATCAGGTAGAGCGTGCCGATATCCTTGTGGTTGGTCGACTTGAACCAGCGATCGAAGAAGCTCAGCGTGTGGTCGTGATGATGGTCGTCGCCGGCATGCGCCTCGTGGGCAGCATGGGCGTGGTGACCGTCGTGTGCGGAATGTCCAGCCATTGTCCTAACTCCCCCTTACTTGGATGCGACCGTGAGCGCCGGCGCATCGGCAGACGCCGTCAGCACCTTGTAGGCACCCGGCAGGTCACTTGCGGCGGCCGTCAGCCAGGCCTTGTACTTGTCCTCGGACACGATGCGGATGGCGATCGGCATGAAGGCGTGGTCCTTGCCGCAGAGCTCGGAGCACTGGCCATAGTAGAGGCCTTCCTTCTCGGCGCGGAACCAGGTCTCGTTGAGGCGGCCGGGCACCGCATCGATCTTGACGCCGAAGGCCGGCATGGCGAAGGCGTGGATCACGTCGGTCGGAGCGGCCGTCACCAGCATGCGCACGGTCTTGTTGACCGGCAGCACCATCTCGTTGTCGACGGCCAGGAGGCGCGGATAGACCTTCATGTCGGTCTTTCCGGCGGTCGCGCGGTCGCCGTCATGCAGCATGTAGCTGTCGAAGGCCACCGGCGTTTCGCCGCCCTCGTATTCGTAATTCCACTGCCACTGCGTGGCGGTAGCCTTCACCGTCACGTCGGGATTTTCCGGCATGGTCAGCTGGGCGTTCAGAAGGTTGAACGAGGGAATAGCCAGGAACAGCAGCACCAGAACCGGGCCGAGCGTCCAGGCAACTTCGATGGCCGTATTGTGGCTGGTGCGCGAGGGCACCGGATTGGCGCTGGCGCGGAACTTCACCACGACCACCACCAGAAGCGCCAGCACGAACAGCGTGATGGGCACGATGAACCAGAGGCTGTAATGGTTGAACCACTTGATCTCGTGCATGATCGGCGTCACCGCCTGCTGCTGGTCGATCTGCCATGGAACCGGTTGGTCTGCAGCCGCCCCCGAGGCGCAGAGCAGACAGATCATCGCAGCGAAAGCTGCATAGGCTCTGTTCATCACTATTTCTCTCCCCAAGCATTTGATCTGGATCAGATCGAAACGCAGAATCCCAAGCTATAGGCTATCGGTTCAATCACAGTTTGCCAACTGCCGCAATATGCGCCAGTTGCATCTGGCGTTCGCGCCCGTGCGGCATTTTTGCGCGTTGTCAATTCCGCGACGATCCGCCCGGGCGTATCGCACCCGCATTATCCCCTTGCAACAGCGCCAACCGGCAGGAAACTCGGCCTTCGCGCGGCTCCGCATTTTTGCCGCACTCGCCTGAAAAGAGGGTAAGGGCTTTTCATTAACCCTCCCCGGCGACAAGATTAGCACGACTGATTCGAAAGACAGAGGTATTCATGCGTTTCTCCCTCCTGCGCGCCGCAGCGCTGGCCGCTCTGCTGCCCGGCGCCCTGCTCGCCAGCCCGGTCCTGGCGCAAGCGCCGCAGACGGGGGAAAAGCAGGCAAGACCGCAGCAGAGCGCGCCCCAGCAACCCTCTGCGCAGCAGACGCCGGCGCTGACGCCCGGCGCCCAGCAGCCGGCTGCACCCGGCGCGTCCCCGGCCGGCGCTCCGCCCGCCGGCACCGTGCGCGGCAATCATGGCGCCTGGTCCGTTCTCTGCGACAAGCCGGCCGGAAGCTCCGTCGAACAATGCGCGCTGATGCAGAATGTCATTGCCGAGGACCGGCCGGAGGTCGGCCTTTCCGTCGTCGTCCTGAAGACGGCAGACCGCAAGGCCAAGATCCTGCGCATTCTCGCGCCGCTCGGCGTACTCCTCAAGGACGGCATGGATCTCTTCGTCGACGGCAACAATATCGGCCGCGCCTATTTCACCCGCTGCTTCTCCGAGGGCTGCTATGTGGAGGTGGAGATCGACGACGAGCTGATGAAGATCCTGCGCGCCGGCAAGAACGCCGTCTTTGCGCTGCGTGAATCCGTCGACCAGGACCGCGTCGGCATTCCGATCGAGCTTGCCGGCTTTGCCGATGGTTATGACGCGCTGCCCTGATCTCGGTTGACGCCCCACAAGGGCGTGGCTGCGCGGTCCGCGGCGGCGAAGATAAACTTGCGCCGCCGTTCTGACAGACCTACATCGGACGTGAAAGCCGGATGCATCCCAAGCGTCCGCCACAGGAGCGCCACGATGACCACCGACCTCATCAACCTTTTCGATTGCGACGAGACGCGGCTGCGCGAGATGGTGGCCGCAGCGCTTGCCGGCGCCGATGATGGCGAACTGTTTCTCGAGCATGCGCAGGCCGAATCGCTCTCCTTCGACAACGGGCGCCTGAAGGGCGGCTCCTTCAACACCGACCAGGGTTTTGGCCTGCGCGCGGTGGCGGGCGAAGCCGTGGGCTATGCCCATGCGGGCGAGCTGTCGGTGTCTGCCCTGTCGCGCGCGGCCGATGCGGTTGGCGCGGTCACCCGCGGCTATTCCGGCTCCTATGCGGCCGCGCCGCAGCGCACCAACAGACGCCTTTACGGGGACGAAAACCCGATCGGCTCTCCGACGTTCGAGCAGAAGGTGGCGCTTTTGACTGAAATCGACGCCTATCTGCGCGCCAGGGATCCGAAAGTCCGCCAGGTGACGGCCTCGATTGCCGCGAGCTGGCAGGTGGTCGACATCCTGCGCGCCGATGGCCACCGCGTGCAGGACGTGCGCCCGATGACGCGGCTCAACATTTCCGTCGTGGTGGGCGAAGGCGACCGCCAGGAGAGCGGCTCCTTCGGCACCGGCGGGCGCATCGGCTTTGGCGATTTCATCGCGAACGGGAACTGGCAAACGGGCGCCGACGAGGCGCTGCGCCAGGCCTTCGTCAACCTGGAAGCCATCGAGGCGCCGGCCGGCACCATGGATGTGGTGCTCGGCAACGGCTGGCCGGGCGTGATGCTGCACGAGGCCGTCGGCCACGGGCTGGAAGGCGATTTCAACCGCAAGAAGACATCCGCCTTTGCTGGTCTGCTCGGCGAAATGGTGGCAAGCCCCGGCGTCACCGTGGTCGATGACGGCACGATCGACAACCGCCGCGGCTCGATCACCATCGATGACGAGGGCACGCCGTCGGCTTATAACGTGCTCATCGAAAACGGCAGGCTGGTCGGCTACATGCAGGACCGGCAGAATGCCCGCCTGATGGGCATGACGCCGACCGGCAACGGCCGCCGCCAGGGCTATGCCCACCAGCCGATGCCGCGCATGACCAACACCTACATGCTCTCGGGCGATAAGACGCCGGAGGAAATAATCGCCTCCGTGAAAAAGGGCATCTATGCCGTCTCCTTCGGCGGCGGTCAGGTGGACATCACCTCCGGCAAGTTCGTCTTCGGCTGCACGGAAGCCTATCTCATCGAAAACGGCCGGATCGGCGCGCCCATCAAGGGCGCCATGCTGATCGGCAACGGCCCGGATGCGATGAAGCGCGTCTCGATGGTCGGCAATGATTCCAAGCTCGATACCGGCATCGGCAATTGTGGCAAGGCGGGCCAATGGGTGCCGGTCGGCGTCGGCCAGCCGCATCTCCGGATGGACCAGATCACCGTCGGCGGCACCAAGGCCTGACGGAGCGCCATGGCGAAGCGGGTTAAGATCAGCGATTACGACCCCGCCTGGCCGCTGGCATTCGAACGGGCAGGCGCCGAACTGCAGCGGCTTCTGTCCCTGCCGGCCTCAGCAATCGAGCATGTAGGCAGCACGGCCGTCCCCGGTCTCGCCGCCAAGCCGCTGATCGACATCGATGTGACGGTGGCGGATCCGGGCACCATTCCGGATCTTGCGACACGCCTGGAAAACGCCGGATACCAGCCGCGCGGATCGCGCCACGGCGATGGCGTCTTCGCCTTCCTGATGCCGGGTAATCCCGGCTGGCGGGTCTATCTCTGTCCGCCCGACAGCCGGACCCATCGCGACCGCGTCACCTTCCGCGACGCACTGCGGGCCAATCCGCATCTCGCCTTTGCCTATCGCGTCCTGAAGCAGGAGCTGGCCGGCCTTTATGCCGAGGATGGCGACCGCTACACCGCTGCCAAGGGCGACTTCATCCGCGACGCCATAGCCGGGACAACCGCCTCCGAAAACGCGCTGGTTCCGGAGCTTGCCGTCACCGACTGGGCGGCAAGTCGCGCTTTCTACCTTGATCTCATCGGCTTTACGGTCCTCTACGAGCGCCCGGACGAGGGCTTTTCCTTTCTGACGCTCGGAAACGCCCAGCTGATGATCGACCAGATCGGCACCGGCCGCACCTTCGATGACGCGACACCGCTCGCACCCCCGCTCGGCCGCGGCCTCAACCTACAACTTCGCGTGCCGGACCTTTCGGCCCTCGTCAGACGTCTGGAACGCGCCGGTCATCCGCTTGTCCTGCCGGTCGAGGACACATGGTATCGCCGCGACGACCACGAGGTGGGCAACCGCCAGTGCCTCGTCGCCGATCCCGACGGCTACCTCTTGCGGCCCTTCGAGGATTTGGGTATCCGGCGTTTTTGAAGGCAAGTTCCATGCTCACACTTCCCCGCCTGCCGCAGGCCGTCATCTTCGATATGGATGGCCTGTTGCTCGATACCGAAATCCTCTATCGCCGCTCGATCATTTCCGCCGCCACGGAGAAGGGTCTTCCGATCGGTCCGTCGATCTATGAGGGGATGCTGGGCAGGCCCTGGGTCAGCATCGCGGGCCTTTTGCGGGAGCATTACGGCGAAGCGTTCGATGCCGATGGCTTTAGGGCGGTATGGCTTGCGCATTTCGACCGGCTGCTGGAAACCGACCTGCGGCTGAAGCCGGGGGTGACGCAGATGCTGAATCTGCTCGACACCCTGTCCATTCCGCGCGCCGTCTGCACCTCCTCGGCCCATTTCCAGGTCAAGCACCACCTCGGCGAACTCGGTATTCTCGGGCGCTTCGACCATGTGGTGGCGCATGGCGATTATGCCCGCGGCAAGCCGGCGCCAGATCCCTATCTGACGGCCACGGCACGGCTCGGCGTCGCGCCGGCGCTTTGTCTGGCGCTCGAGGATTCCCACAACGGCATCCGCAGCGCGGCCGCCGCCGGGACCATGGCGGTGATGGTGCCCGACATGCTGCAGCCGACAGAGGAAATCCGGGCGCTCTGCGCGGCCGTGGCCGACAGTCTTGACCATTGCCGCGCCTTCTTCGATCGTCACCCGGCCGTCGTTACGCCGGCCTGAACAGCCATTTGCGCTCCACCGCCGCGGCAAGATCGAGACCGTTGGCATGGGCAAACAGCAGGATGTGGCCGAGCACATCGGCGGCTTCGTCGGCCAAGTCGCGCTGCATGTCCTCGACACTGCGGCCCTTGGGCCGACCGCGGCCGCTGAGACGGTTCCAGCTTTGCGTGAGTTCGCCCACTTCCTCGTGCAGTTTCAGCACGAACCAGTCGGGATCGCGCGTCACGCCATGCGCCTCGGCATAGCGCCGGGAGGCGGTTTCGAATTCATCGATCAGCTGGCGAAGCATCCTGTTCTCCTTTTGTTTCATTCACAGAACACCGATTCGCCGCCAAGGTCCATCCGCTCGCGTCAGGCGCATCAGGAGTCGCCCTGCCCGGCGATGACGTGTCGGAACGGCTCTCCGCCCCGCATTCGCTTGACAGACCTTTGCGGCGGACGCAGAACCGGCGCTCACATTCCTCCATCCGCCCCTTCAGAACGCCCTCCCCCGACCCGGCCCGCCCATGACCCTTTCCGACATGCTTGCGGCAGATGTCGCGGCCTTTCCTGCCCTGCATCCGCTGGGGCAGATCCTCGCCCTTCTCGCCACCGCCCTGGTGGCGGGTCTGGCGCGCGGGTTTTCCGGTTTCGGTGGCGGCCTGATTTTCATTCCGATGGCCAGCGCCATTGCCGGGCCGCAGGCCGCCTCGCCGCTTCTTCTGGTGGTCGACTGGGTGATGACGCTCGGAATGTTGCCGCAGGGGTGGCGGCGGGCGAACCGGCGCGAGGTGGCAACGCTTCTCATCGGTGCGCTTGCCGGCGTGCCCGTCGGCACGGCACTTCTCGCCTTTGCCCCGCCGCTCGTGCTGCGCTGGATCATTTCGGTGACGGTTATTGCCCTTCTTGCCTTCCTCATCAGCGGCTGGCGCTACAAGGGCCGGCCGAAGGCACCGCTTGGCGTTGCAACCGGTGCGGTTGCCGGCCTCTTCGGCGGCGTCGCGCAACTGTCCGGCCCGCCGATCGTCGCCTATTGGCTGGGCGGGGCGAGCGACCGGGTGGTGGTGCGCGCCAATATCGTGCTTTATTTCGCGCTCGCCTCCCTGATATCGGCCACCGCCTATGTGAGCGCCGGCCTGTTGCGGGTCGATACGCTGCTTCTCGCGGCAGTCGTCGGCCCCGGTTACGGTCTTGGCATCGCGCTTGGTTCGCGCCTGTTCGGCTTTGCCGACGAGGCGACGTTCCGGCGCATCTGCTTCTGCCTGATTGCCGGCGCCGGCCTCCTCAGCCTGCCGGTGTTCGACGCTCTGCTGCACTGATGGTATTTGCAGTGCTTCATTAGCAAGGCTTAAAGGTCTCAGCGCTAGCGTGCCGCGAACAACTGGCGGTGAAGCAGTGCAGATGAACGGAAAGATCGACGCCCTGTGGCGCCGCAGTGTCAAGCGTGGCCTGATTGCCGGCGGGCTTGAAACGGCGGGCATTCTGGCGCGGGCTGGCCTGATGCGCGAGGCGCGCGGTCGCGGCGCGATTTTCACCCTGCATCACGTGCGCCCGCCGGAGCCGCGGCTTGCCGCGCCGAACGCACATCTGGAAGTGACGCCGCAATTTCTCGATGCCGCCATCAGCCGGCTTGCCGAGGATGGCTATGATTTCGTCGCCCTTCAGGACGTGCCCGCGCGCCTAGCCGAACCGCCCGCGCGCCCCTTTGCCTGCTTCACGCTGGATGACGGCTACCGCAACAATGTCGAGCACGCTTTGCCGGTGTTCGAGCGTTACCAGGTGCCGTTCACGATTTTCATCAATGAGGGCTTTGCCGACCGCACCCACACCATTTGGTGGGAAACGCTAGCCGAGCTGTTGAACGAGACCGACAGGCTGAGCTTCGATTTCGGCGCCGGGCCGGAAACGCTTGATCTGACCGCCGGCAGTGCCCGGCTCGATGCGTTTGACCGCTTTGCGCTTTATGTCGAACGCGACAACGAAGCCGATGCGGTGGCCGAGCTTGATGCGCTGGCGTGCCGCCATGGGATCGAGCCGCTCGACATCACACGCCGGCTGACACTCGGCCGCGAGGATCTGTCAAAACTGTCGCACCATCCGCTCGCCTCGCTGGGCGCCCATACCGTCAGCCACCGGGCGCTGAAACGCCTGTCGGATGCCGATGCCGGCGCCGAGATGAAGCGCTCCGCCGACTGGCTGGAGGCCCTCACCGGCACACGTCCGGCCGCAATCGCCTATCCCTACGGCACGCAGGCCGCCGTTTCCGAGCGCGACCAGGCGCTGGCGCAGGCACTCGGCTTCACGGTGGCCGTGACAACGCAGCCGGGCACGGTCTGCGCGGCCGACACCGAACGGCTGACCGCCCTGCCGCGGATTTCGCTGAACGGCTATTACCAGGAGCCCCGCTACGTCGCAGCCCTTGCCTCCGGCATTCCCTTCGCCATGGGCACGCCCTGATCAGAACGCCCTGACGGGCGCGCCTTGACTCCGGGGAAACCCGGTGACGGAAGGGCAGCCCCTCCTGTCACGGATACATGCGGACCTTCGACCAGCCTTCGGCCTCGCCCTCGCGGCGAAACTCCACCCGGTCATGCAGGCGGAACGGACGGTCGTGCCAGAACTCGATCGAGCTCGGGACAATGCGAAAGCCCGACCAGTGGGCCGGACGCGGAATGTCGCCGATGGCATAGCGGGCGGTATATTCGGCCACGGCCTTTTCCAGCGCAAAGCGTCCCTCGAGCGGACGCGACTGTTTCGATGCCCAGGCGCCGATCCGGCTGCCGCGCGGGCGGGATGCATAATAGGCATCCGCCTCGTCGTCGGACACGACGCTCACCGGTCCGCGCAGCCGCACCTGCCGGCGCAGCGACTTCCAGTGGAAGCACATCGCGGCCTTGCCTTGCCCTAAGATCTCCCGGCCCTTCTGGCTTTCGAAATTGGTATAGAAGACGAAGCCGCGCTCGTCGAAGCCCTTGAGCAGCACCATGCGCACATTGGGCAGGCCGTCTGCATCCACCGTCGCAAGCGCCACGGCATTGGGATCGTTGAGTTCGGAACCTTCCGCATCCTTCAGCCATTCAGCAAACAGGGCGAAGGGCTCGTTTTCCTCGGTGAAGTCACCGCTTGTTAACCGATCTTGCGACATATTGACTAAAATGCTCCCGATCTGATCAAATGGACCCGTGAACCTTTTCCGGACTGGACGCAAGGTGGCAGTGACAGACAAGACAAAATATCGCATCCGATCGCCGCTGTCGCTCACGCTCAAAGCAGCCCTGTTGGTTACCCTTTCGACGGCAATGTCGGGCTGCACGAGTGGCGCCTTCGACCTGTTCGACAGCTCTGCTAAGGTGGACCGCAGCCTCTCCACATCCACCATTCCCAAACGTTCGCAGGAAGCGGTCTCCGACGAAGTGACGGTGCGCAATGCCGTCACCTCCGCCGACCTTTCCAAGGTGTCGGGCGCAGCACTCCCCTGGGCCAATACGGCAACCGGCAGCGCCGGTGTCGTCTCCGGCATCCGCGAAGCCAATGTGGCGGGCGTCGTCTGCCGCGGCTTCGTCACCACCCGCCATTCCTATGAAGGCATTGCCAAGTTTACCGGCCAGGCCTGCATGGCAAACAGCGGCGACTGGATGCTGACCTCCTTCGAACGGCAGTAATATCCTTCCTCTTTCCGGTAGAGACCCGCAGCGCAACCCCGCGCTGACGGACAGACATGCCGTCGCCGCACCTGTCATTGCTGAGGATCGGCTGGTTACTGCGCGGTAATCTTAATTCCAACTCGCCGGCGCGCGTAAATTCTCCTTAGAGAGTGTCACGATTATATTTCTTCACCATAGGCCAAAAGGGCGATGTTCCGGCAGCGGAACCCTTCGCCGACGGCAAGAGTTGTTGTCGAAAGCAGCCGCCGGGCGTTCCGGTGAGGCTGCAAACATAAGCGGTGGACGGTATGCGCGATCCCTATTCCCTTCTCGGCGTGAAGAAAGATGCCGGTGCCGACGAGATCAAGGCTGCCTGGCGTTCCAAGGCGAAATCGCTGCACCCGGACCATAACCAGGAAGATCCGGCCGCCACGCGCCGCTTTGCCGAGATGGGCCAGGCCTACGAGGTCTTGAAGGATCCCGAACGCCGCAAGCGCTACGACCGCGCCTATGAGACCCACCAAACCATCCTGCAGCAGCGCGAAAACGCCCGTCAGGCGGAAGAGCGCGCCAAGGCTGCCCGCGCCAAGGCCGAACAGGTGATGGAGGAACTGGCGCGCGCCAATGCGCAGCGCGCCCAGAACCAGGCCAACCAAAACCGGGCGAATGCCACGGCCGGCGCAAGCACCCTTGGCGGTGCGGAGGAAAACCCGGAGGACCTGATCAACCGCATTTTCGGTCCCGCCCCTTCGGCGGCCTCCTCCACTGCCTCGCAGGCAGGAACGGCCGGCACCCGCCGTAGCAGCGCTGAGGCAGGCGCGCAGGGTGGACAGGAGCAAGCCCGCACGGAGCGGCCGCAGCCCTCTTCCGCCAAAGCACAGGCAGGCAGCGGACCGGCGAATGCCGGGACGGCAGGCGCCGCACAGGCCCAACGGCCCGCAGCCGAAAGCGGCAATCCGGATGCGGCACGGCCCGAACCGACCCGCCCCGAACCAACTGGCCAGAAAGTGCCGCCGCCGCTTCCGCTTCAGGCGATCGAGCTTCTTTCCGGTCTCATGCGGCGGATCCGCGGCACGACCCAGCCCCCGGAAAAGGCGCCCGACCTCTCAACGACCGCCACCGTGTCTCTTCAGGACATGCTGGCCCTCAACACGGCAACGGTCATCTTGTCCGACGATCGCGAAGTGCGCTTTCCGCTGGAGGCCGGCATGACCGACGGCCAGGTGCTGCGTCTCATCGGACAGGGGCTGCGGCTTCCCGGCGCCCAGCGCGGCGACCTGCTGGTGACCCTGAAGATTGCCCGCGACAATCGTTTTCATGTGGAAGGTTTCGATCTCCACACCGTGTTGCCGATCTCGCTGGAGGATGCGGTTCTGGGAACCGAGGCCGAGGTGGAGACGCCGGGCGGGCGCGTTCCCGTCTCCATTCCGGCCTGGACCGGATCGGATCAGAGCGTGCGGATCGATGGTCTTGGCCTGGCAAACGATGCCGGCGGACGCGGCGATCTGGTGGTCGAACTGCGGGTGGTGTTGTGGGAAAAGCCCGACCCGAAGGTCATCGATCTGATGCGCCACATGCGCCACGGCCTCTTCGTGTGACGCCATTGTGACGCTATCCCCAGGCGGTTGCGTCTGCGCACCCATTGTTACACCCCCTTACAGGAGATGATCTCACGCCTGCTTGAACGTGGGGACGGCCTATGCCATAGGCAACTTTCGTCTTAAGTCTTAGAGGATAGAGTATGGCTCAGGCATCCGGCCTCATGGCAGGCAAACGTGGCATCATCATGGGTGTCGCGAACAACCGTTCCATCGCGTGGGGGATTGCCAAGGCCATTCATGCCCAGGGCGGCGAAGTGGCGCTCACCTATCAGGGCGATGCGCTGAAGAAGCGCGTCGAGCCGCTGGCCGCCGAAATCGGCGCTTCGCTTGCCGGCCATTGCGATGTCAGCGACGAATCGACCATCGATGCCGTCTTTGCCGATATCGAGCAGCGCTGGGGCAAGATCGACTTTCTCGTGCATGCCATCGGCTTTTCCGACAAGGACGAGTTGACCGGCCGCTACGTCGATACGACCGCCGACAATTTCGCCAAGACCATGCAGATCTCCGTCTACTCCTTTACCTCAGTTGCCCGCCGCGCCGAAAAGCTGATGACGGATGGCGGCTCCATGCTGACGCTGACCTATTACGGCGCCGAAAAGGTCATGCCGAACTACAACGTCATGGGCGTGGCGAAGGCCGCGCTGGAAGCCAGCGTGAAGTATCTCGCGGTCGATCTCGGCCCGAAGAACATCCGCGTCAACGCGATCTCGGCCGGCCCGATCAAGACGCTCGCCGCCTCCGGCATCGGCGATTTCCGCTATATCCTCAAGTGGAACGAATACAACGCGCCACTGCGCCGCACCGTCACCATCGAGGAAGTCGGCGATGTCGGCCTCTACATGCTGTCGGACCTGTCGCGTTCGGTGACGGGCGAAGTGCATCACGCCGACAGCGGCTATCATGTCGTGGGCATGAAGGCGGTCGACGCGCCTGACATTTCCGTCATCAAGGATTGATGACACGAGGCCTTGGGCCTTAAATCGGTATTGGACTTTCGCCTTTCATTGGGTAGGCTCGGATCAAGGTTTCGGCAGAATACTGCCGGGACTTTCAACCGGGCGCCCTGCCATTTGTGCTGGACGGGACCCGGAAAACCGGAGAGACCGGCTACACAATCGGCGCAGCACGAGCGTGCAGCCAAGGCATGAAAGAGGGTTTTACCCGTGCTCATCTACATGATCCGCCACGGACAGACCGACTGGAATGCCGAAGGACGCCTGCAGGGCCAGAAGGACATCGGCCTCAACGACACCGGCCGGGCCCAGGCTTTTCAGAACGGCGAAACGCTGCGCGGCCTTTTGGGGACAGACGTCTTAAACTTCGATTTCGTCGCCTCCCCCCTCTCGCGCACCCGCGAAACCATGCAGATCGCCCGCAAGGCGATGGGGCTTGACCCCATGGGCTACCGCACCGACGAGCGGCTGGTGGAACTGTCCTTCGGTGACTGGGAAGGCCATACGCTGGACGATATTCGCGCCGTGGCACCGGAGCGGCTCAAAATGCGCTCGCGGCAGAAATGGAACTTCATTCCTCCCGGCCCTTCGGCCGAAAGCTACGAGATCCTTTCCTGGAGAATCGGTGCCTGGCTGCAATCGGTGGAGAGGCCGACCGTCTGCGTCAGCCATGGCGGCGTCATCCGCTCCATTCTGAAACTGGTCGGCGGCTGGGACGAGGCGGACGCGTCACGCTGCGACATCCACCAGGACCGCGTGCTGATCATCGAGCAGGACAAGGGCCGCGCGGAGTGGTTGTGACGGTTTCGGCGCAGCAAGCGCCGGCCTGTTACTGCTGGACGATCTGCAGGTCGTCGATCACCCGGTGGCCGTCAACGACGGTATAGAAGACGACGACCTTCACGCCCGACGACAGGCCGTCGAAGTTGAACTCCTCAGGCACCTTGTAGGTCTTTCCGTCGTCCAGCGTCAGGCTGAGCTTCTTCACGTCCACGGACTTGATCGTGGCTTCGACATCGACGCTTTGCGCCAGCGCGGAGAGCGGGGAAAGCATACTGGCGGTTGCGAGCAGCGCTGCGATCAGGAGGCGCATCGTATAAGCCTTTGGCAGATCAAGGAATGTTTTGTTTCGAAACATGATTTGCCTTTCGATTGTGGCAAAAGTTGCCCGGCTTGATGTCAATTCGCGTCTCATTGATGAACAGGATTTTAACCAATTGCAACCACTTGCCCCGGAAAGCCCGAAAGGCCGGGAAAACCGGCCATTCCGACGGCAGCATCCCGTGACGAAATGCCATCGAGTTTGCGTTTGCCGGTGCAATAGGAAATTAACCCGCGCTGTCTAGCCTGTGGATAAGCGATTGGGGGCAACGCGTTTGACAATGAGCTTGATGGCAAGATGGCGGACAACGGCCGCACAGATGCGCTGGCGCCTGCCGGTGGCTGTGGCCGGTGCCCTTGCGCTTTCCGTGATCGCAACCACCATCCTTCTCGATCGCCAGCATCGCCACGATTACCAGGAGTTTCTGCGCGGCGCGACCGAACGCACGATGATCATCCTTCGCCAGCGACTCGCAAGCCGCCTGCAGGGAGACCTTATCCTTGCCTCCCATCTGGGGCAGTTGCTGGGCGATCCGTCGGCTTTCGACCTCGCCCAATTTGCGCCGGCCGCGCACGACATCCTGCTGCGCAATCCGCATCTGGTTGCCGTGGCTCTGGCGCCGGACAACAAGCTCGGCCCCATCATCACCGCGCAGGCGCAAGCCCCGGATGCCGGGCCCAGAGCCGCCGTCGATCGGGGAGCACTATCGCAGGCCATCCTTGCCCATCGCCTGCCGGGCCCAGCGCTGCTCAGCCAAGGGGCCGGTGACGGAATGATGGTGCTTGTGCTGCCCGTCTCCGCCAACAACACGCCCTGGGGCAAGCTGGCCCTGGTGATCGATCACCACCGCTTCCTCGCCGAGGCCGGTATCGAACCTCAGACATCCACCATTGCCCTTCACGAGAGCCCGCACGAAAGTCTGCTGGACATCACCATCCGCCATGTCGGGTCCGACGCGAACCGGCTGCTGACCGGTCCGGAGACCATTGTCGACCGGGAGCCGGACGTGTCCACGCTGCCGATCTCCGGCGGCCACTGGGAACTGTCGGCCGCGCCGCCCGAGGGCTGGTCGGCCGCGCCGAACGACCAGCCGTCCTTTCGCCTGTTGCTCGCCGCTGCCGGCCTGGGAATGATCCTGCCGATCCTCGCTGCGGGCGTGCTGATCGGCGAACGCAACCGTCACATCGCCATGCTGAAGGCGCGCGAGGCCAAGCTGGTGGCGTTGTCGCAGCGCTTCAGCCTGGCCATGGAAACGTCCAGCATGGGCATATGGGAGGTCACCGACGACAATAACCTCACCTGGGACGCGCGCGCGGCCGCCCTGTACGGCTATCCGGAACAACCCGGCGGCAACCGGCTCGAGGATTGGGTTGCTTCAATTCATCCCGACGATGTCGGCACGGCGGAAGCGCATTTCTTCGGCTGCATCTGTTCCACCCGCTCGCGCGTCGATGATTATCGCATCTGCCTTGGCGACGGCACCATCCGCACGCTTCGCTCGACCGGCGCCACCTTCGTCGATCCTGACGGCAGCTGCCACACCACCGGCATCGTCTGGGACGTCACGGCGGATGCCGAGACCACCCAGGCGCTGCGCGCGGCCAAGGAAAGCAGTGAAATCAAGAACGCCGAACTGGAACTGGCGCTGGACGAGCTGTCGCACCGCGAGCGGGAACTGGAGGAGCTGTCGACCAAGCTCGACCTGGCGCTTGCCTCCTATGACTGCGGCATCTGGGAAACCTACCCGCAGGAAGGGCTGGAAGTGTGGGACAGGCGCATGTGCCAGCTCTACGGCATCGCCTATACGGACGGTCGCCTGAGTACGCAGCAGTGGCTCGGCCTCATCCACCCGCAGGACCGCCCGCGGGCCGAACGCCTGATGAAGGGCGCGGACGACAGCAACAAGACATCGCTTGTCGTGCGCGTGCCGCAGGCGGATGGCAGCATCCGTTTCGTCCGCACGATCGGCAGGCGGCACGGCGATCGCGATGGCGCCTACAAGTTTCTCGGCATTGCGCTTGACGTGACGGAGGACATGCAACTGACGGCAGCGCTGCAGGCCGCCAAGCAGGACGCCGAGGCCAAGAATATCGAGTTGCAGCTTGCCCAGCGCCGCATCGAGCACAATGCACTCCACGATCCGCTGACGATGCTCGCCAACCGGCGCAAGCTGGACGTGGCGCTCGACGCTCTGTCGCGGGAAAGCCAGACCGAGCGCCGCCATGCCTCCCTCCTCCATCTCGATCTCGACCGGTTCAAGCAGATTAACGATACGCTGGGTCACGCCGCCGGCGATGCCATGCTGGTGCATGCGGCGCAGATCCTCACCCGCAATGTGCGCAATGAAGACGTGGTGGCGCGCATCGGCGGCGACGAGTTCGTCATCCTCGTCGCCAACACGGCTGACCCCGCCGAAATGGCGGCGCTCGCCGCACGCATCGTCAGCGAGCTCCACCAGCCGATAGAGTTCGAGGGGTTTTCCTGCCGCTGCGGCGTTTCCATCGGCATTGCCCAGGAAAGCGGCCGCAGGATCGATGCGCGCAAGATGCTGATCAACGCCGATATCGCGCTCTACCGGGCAAAGCATCTCGGCCGCAACCGCTTCGAGTTTTTCACGCAAAACCTCCAGGCCGAAGTGATCAACAACAAGCGTATGGCAGACGAGATCCTCGTCGGCATCGAGCAGGGCCAGTTCGCCACGTTCTACCAGCCGCAGTTTTGCGCACGGACCTATCAGCTCGTGGGCGGTGAGGCGCTGGTGCGCTGGCGCCATCCCGACCGCGGCCTTCTGACGCCGGATGTCTTCCTGAAGATCGCCGAGGATCTGAACGTCGCGGCCACGCTCGACCAGCTGGTGCTGGAAACCGTGCTGCGCGACCAGATGCTGTGGGCCGCCGCCGGCATCGACGTGCCGCGCGTATCGGTCAACGTGTCTGCCAAGCGCCTCCACGACCGGACGCTGGCCGACACGCTGAACACGCTGTCCATCTCGCCCGGCAAGATTGCCTTCGAGCTGGTGGAATCGATCTTCCTCGACGAAAGCGACGACGTGGTGACGGACAATCTCAACCGCATCAAGGCGCTGGGCATCGACATCGAGGTCGACGATTTCGGCACCGGCCACACCTCCATCGTCAGCCTGCTGAAGCTGAAGCCGAAGCGGCTGAAAATCGACCGGCAGCTGGTGATGCCCATCCTGTCGTCGCAGCAGGAACGCGGGCTGGTGCGCTCGATCATCGAGATCGCCCGCTCGCTGGGCATCGAAACCGTGGCGGAGGGCGTGGAAACCATTGAGCATGCCGCGCTTCTGAAGGAGCTGGGCTGCGATCTTCTGCAGGGCTTTGCCTTTTCGCAGCCGCTGGCCGGCGCCGAATTCGCCGTCGCCGCGCGCCGTGGGTTTATCACTGCGGCGTAAAAATCCCGGATCGGGGCAGCCGGCAGCGGCCGGCGCGGGAGCCCGGCGTGCGGCACAAAAAGGGCTTCCCCCCCGCCCCCCTTTTCCACTATGACAAGTGCGCTTCACGTCACGACGGCTTCCCGCCACGGGGTTTGCCGGCGCTCAACGGTCAGGGTTCATGTCGCATAATACATTCGGTCATCTGTTCCGTGTCACCACCTGGGGCGAAAGCCATGGCCCGGCGCTTGGATGCGTCGTGGATGGCTGCCCGCCCGGCATCCGCTTCACCGCCGCCGAAATCCAGGCCTTCATGGACAAGCGCAAGCCCGGCCAGTCGCGCTTCGTGACCCAGCGCCGCGAGGACGATATCGTCAAGGTGCTCTCCGGCGTGATGCTGGACGAGGACGGCGTGACGATGACGACGACCGGCACGCCGATTTCGATGCTGATCGAAAACACCGACCAGCGCTCCAAGGATTATGGCGAGATCGCCAAGCGCTACCGTCCCGGACACGCCGATTTTGCCTATGACGTGAAATACGGCATTCGCGACTATCGCGGCGGCGGACGCTCTTCCGCGCGCGAGACGGCGGCCCGCGTGGCGGCCGGTGCGCTTGCCCGCAAGGTTCTGCCCGGCGTCACCGTTCGTGCAGCACTCACTCAGATCGGCATTCACAAGATCGACCGCAACCGCTGGGACTGGGCGGAAGTCGACAACAACCCCTTCTTCTGCCCTGACAAGGCAATGGTGCCTGTCTGGGAAGAGTATCTGGACGGCGTGCGCAAGGCGGGCTCCTCCATCGGCGCTGTCATCGAAGTGGTGGCGGACGGCGTTCCGGCAGGCCTTGGCGCGCCGATCTACAGCAAGCTCGACCAGGACATCGCTTCGCTGCTGATGTCGATCAACGCGGTGAAGGGCGTCGAGATCGGCGACGGTTTTGCCGCAGCAGAACTGTCTGGCGAAGAAAATGCCGACGAGATGCGCATGGGCAATGACGGCAAGCCGCTCTTCCTGTCCAACCATGCCGGCGGCGTGCTTGGCGGTATTTCCACCGGCCAGCCCATCGTGGCGCGCTTTGCAGTCAAACCCACCTCCTCGATCCTGACCGAGCGCCAGTCGATCGACAGCGACGGGCAGAATGTCGATGTGCGCACCAAGGGCCGGCATGACCCCTGCGTGGGCATTCGCGCCGCCCCCATCGGCGAAGCCATGGTGGCCTGCGCGCTGGCCGATCATTTCCTGCGCGACCGGGGCCAGACCGGACGCATCCGCTCATTGCCGACAGAGTAATTTTCAAAAGGATTGACTGCCATGCCCTTCGACCAAAAGCGCGTTGTCGATGCCATCCGGGCCTTCGAGGCCGGCGAAATCATTGTCGTGACCGATGACGACGACCGCGAGAATGAAGGCGATCTGATCGTTGCAGCCGTTCACTGCACGCCGGAAAAGATGGCCTTCATCGTGCGCCACACGTCGGGCATCGTGTGCACGCCGATGCCGCGCGAGGAGGCCAAGCGCCTGAACCTCAACGCCATGGTGGCCGAAAACGACAGCGCCCACACGACGGCCTTTACCGTCAGCGTCGACTTCAAGCATGGCACGACGACCGGCATTTCCGCCGACGACCGGACGCTCACCGTGCGCAATCTCGCCAATTCGAATGTGGGCGCCGCCGATTTCGTGCGCCCCGGCCATATCTTTCCGCTGATCGCCCGCGAGGGCGGCGTTCTGATGCGGTCAGGCCATACGGAAGCAGCGGTCGATCTGTGCAAGCTTGCCGGCCTGCCGCCGATCGGCGTCATCAGCGAACTGGTGAACGACAACGGCACCGTGATGCGCGGCCCGGACGTCGCAGCCTTTGCCGCTGAGCACAAGCTGACGCAGGTCTCCGTCGCCGATCTCATCGCCTACCGCCAGCGCAAGGAAACGCTGATCGAGCTGCAATCAAGCTTCGACGTCGCAACGCCGGTCGGCAAGGCCAAGGCGCATGCCTACTCGCTGCCCTGGGATCCGATGCAGCATCTGGCAGTGGTGTTCGGCGACATCCGTGACGGCGTCGATATTCCCGTGCGCCTGCATCTGGAAAATGTCGCAAGCGATGTCTTCGGCACCGACCGCAGCATCGGCCGCTACATGGACAAGATCGCCGAGGCCGGGCGCGGCATCATCATCTACCTGCGCGAAGGCTCCGTCGGCGTCGGCCAGAAAGGCCTCAACCGGCGCACCCGCATGGGCACCGAAGACCACGGCCAGGCCCAGAGCCGCGATAGCGAATGGCTGGAAATCGGGCTCGGCGCGCAGATCCTGAAGGATCTCGGCGTCACCTCGATCCGCCTCTTTGCCTCGCGCGAGCGCCACTATGTCGGCCTGGAAGGCTTCGGCATCAAGATCAGCTCGACCGAGATTGTTTGAAGCGTCTGACCGGTCGGCAGCCGGTCAGGCTACCGCCATCTTCCCAACATAAGGGGTAAATCTCTTCTAGAGGAAGAAAGACCCCTCCCAAACCCTCCCCACAAGGGGGAGGGCTTAGCCCGGCCGCACCCTCTGATGCAGGAACCGGGCGCGTTCCCAACATCTACAAGAACTGGTCGGAGATCAACCCGACGCTGTCGAAGGGCCCGATCGCTGCCTCCATCGGGTCTCCCCCCTTGTGGGGGGAGATGGCGGCAGCGAGAGGGGGTTTAAAGTCTAATCAACGCCATAGCCGCACCGCCTTCAGGCAATCACCAGGCCGCCGTGATAATCCAGCCGGTAGACCGCGCGGTCCTCGAATATGATCTGCTCGACGCCGGTGAAAGACGTATGGTCGCCGTCGCTCGCATCCAGATAGCGATACGGGCCGGCATCGTGCGCAAAACCGCCGAGAAACCGCCCCTCGGCATACATCCGCGGCAGCGCCGCGCGCAGCACATTGGCGGCACGGCTGCCGTCGATGGCCGCGCCATCCAGCACCCGGCCATAATAGTTCATCGCCCAGACCGGCGCCCCGTCACGCCAGACGACTTCCTGGCCCAGAAAATCCGTTCCACCGAAATAGCTGTCGAGATAGGACCACGCACCCCGCCGATAGGGGATATCGCGCGAGCCCGGCCGGCATGATCCCTCACCCAGCTTTCCGCCGATATAGGCCGCCGCCTTGGCCTCCACGATGAACGGCAGGAGCCCATCCAGATTGACACCTTTCTCCATCGGCTCTGCCTCCGCTACCGAACAATCTTCATGGCCATGCCGACAGAGCGCGGGGCCGTTTCGGCAAAGCCGAACTGGGCATAGAGCCGATTGGCCGGCACGTCGGCGATGAGGCTCACATAGGCGCTTTCGGGCGCATTCGCCTTCAGGTGATCGGTGAGCGCCGCCATGATACGCTTGCCAAGGCCGCGGCCCTGGTGGGCCGGATCGACGGCAATGTCCGTGATCTGGAAAAAGCAGCCGCCGTCACCGATAATGCGGCCCATGCCGACGATCTTGTCCTCCCACACCAGCCGCACGCCGAAAACCGTGCCCTTGAGGCCAAGGCTTGCGGCTTCCGGCGTAAACGGGCTGAGGCCGGCCACCTGGCGAAGACGCAGATAATCGCCAAGCGGCGGGGCCTGCGGCTCCAGGCGATAGTCGTCCGGCAACCGTGTCGCAACGTCGTCAGTCACTCTGTCATGTCTCCCGTTTTCGGATCCCGCGACCTCTGGCCGCCCCGGTTGTCCGTAAGTATCCAGTTCTTTGCGTAGTCTACCCGCTCCACACCGGTGAAGCGGGCCAGCCGCTGCAGTTCCGCATCGAGCTTTTCCAGCCGCCCGGCCGAGGCGCGCACGTCAGGCTCCAGCCAGAGCCGCTTGACGGCAAGCACGCCCGCCTTGCGATCCGCCTTCATGTCGATGCGCCCGATCAGCCGGTCGCCTTCCAGAAGCGGAAACACGTAGTAGCCGAACTGTCGCTTCGGTTCGGGCACGAAGACCTCGATGCGATAGTTGAAGCCGAACAGGCGCTCCGCCCGGTCGCGGTCGCGCAGCAGCGGATCGAAAGGGCTCAGCACCCGGATGCGCGCCGGTGGCTGCGGCGGTTCGAGAAGCCCCGGCAACCGGTCGGGCAGCGCGTAGGAGGGGCGCCGGCGGCCATCCACCGTGACGACCTCCACCGGTTGCAGGTCTTGCGCCTCGCGGGCAACCCAGTCTTTCGCCTCCTGCGGCGTGATGAGGTCGAAGAAAGCGGCGATCTCGCCGGAGGTGGCAAAGCCCAGCCGTGTGAGAGCCGCGCGGCAGGCCCAGTCGACGAATTCGTCATGGCTCACCTCCGGCTCATGATGATGGGCCGGCACGACACGCTCGGTGAGATCGTAGACCTTCTGGAAATTCACCCGTCCGGCAATCGCCAGACGGCCGGTGCGCCAGTGATATTCCAGCGCCGTCTTGGACGGATGCCAGTTCCACCAGCCGCCAGAGGTATGATCGGCGTGGCGGATCTCGCGGGCCATCACCGGCCCACCCTCCTTTACCCGGGCATAGGTTTCCTCGAACACCGCATCGAACCCCTCGCCGCGCCATTTCTGCCAGCGCGCCAGAATGGCCGCCTCCTCTCTCAGGAAGCGGTGCTTCCAGTAGCGGAAGAAGCCGGAGGGGATGATCGCTGCATCATGCGTCCAGTGCTCGAAGAGCGCCCGATCCGTTTCCAGAAGTGCGGCCAGATCCTCGCGGCGATAGGTCTGGTTGCGGGAAAACAGGATCTGGTGATGGGCCCGCTCCACCGTCTGGATGCTGTCGACCTGCACGAAACCCAGATCCTCGATGAGGCCGAGCAGCGCCTGCTTGTCAAGCTTCAGGTTCGGCGCGCGCGAAAGCCCCTGCCGTTCGAGGAAGGCCAAGCGTGCCGTGCGATTGTCGATCAGAATCGTCATGGAGAGAGGCTAGCGCCCGTTCGTGTTTTGTTCAACCGAAAACGCAGCACGCTGGGGTCCGTGAGGAGAGACGGCAGGAGCGATATTCCGCTGATTGTCACAGCCGCAAGATTTGCGGGGAACATCGGCCATAACCCACGGTTGGGCCAATGTACTCCAACCAAAGGAACGCCTTATGTTCATGAGAGTAGACCAGCTGCAGGCCAATCTGCCTGCGCCCGCGCGGGCAGATCCCAATGCCGCCGCCGCCCTCCAGGAATTGCTGGGAGGAAAGTACGGCGAAATGTCCACGCTCGGGAACTATATGTTCCAGAGCTTCAATTTTCGCAGCAAGGAAAAGCTGAGGCCCTTCTATTCGCTCGTCGCCAGCATTACGGCCGAAGAACTCGGCCATGTCGAGCTGGTGAGCAACGGCGTCGTCATGCTGAACAACGGCCCTGACATTCCCGATGGCGATGCAGGCGATGGCGGCGACATTTCCGACGCGCCCTGGGAGGGCATGAAGGATATCCGGCTTGCCGCAGCCTTTTTGTCGGGCGGTGGTGGCGCAATGCCCGTCAACAGCAATGGCGTGTCGTGGAACAACGACTTCATCACCACGACCGGCAATGTCGTGGTCGATCTTCTCCACAACTTCCATCTGGAATGCGGCGCACGCCTGCACAAGCTGCGCGTCTATGAGACATTGTCGGACCCGACGGGCCGGGAAGTCTGCGGCTATCTTCTGGTGCGCGGTTCCGTCCATGCCCACGCCTATGCGCTGGCGCTCGAAAAGATCACCGGCGTCGACGTGAAAAAATTCCTGCCGACCCCCAACATTCCGCTCGACAAGATCCCGGAGTGCCAAAAATATCTCGACGAGGGCTCGCATCGCCGGCTCTACACGTTCAGCCCCAACGACTACAAGGAAATGTCCGGCATCTGGGGCAATGGCGAAGTGGCCCTGCCGAACGATCCGCCCGGCGAGCTGGAAGTGGTGGACGGCATGCCTGAAGGCGGCAAGATCCACCAGTTTGTCGGCGTGCCCTCGGCATTCACCCCGGACTATTCGCCGGAGGAAATGTTCGAAATCGCCGAAAAGCTCTACAAGAAGTCCAGATAACGGACGAAACGACAACCGTGTCGGGGCATTTTACCCCGGCACGTCTCCCCCGGGCACGTCTCCGTTGACGAAAGCCCTGTCCCGGACTGCAAGGCTCTGGCACATTCGATCGCGGCGTCGCAGACCGAAATTGCCGGTCCAGCGCTTCCCCACCGCCACCTTCGCGGTTTATAGAGGCCTCAAGACCGGAAGAGGCCCGCCCTTTGCACATCATCTTCGACAAGGCCGAATTGCGCTTCGGCGAGCGCGTGGCGCTTCATCCGCTGAGCCTTCAGCTGTCAGAGCCGCGTATCGGCGTGATCGGCCTCAACGGCTCGGGCAAGACGAGCTTTGCCCGGCTGGTGAATGGGCTTGCCAAGCCGACAAACGGCCGCGTGACGCTGGACGGGATGGATACGGTGGCGGATGCCAAAGCCGTTCTTGCCGCCACCGGCTTCATCTTCCAGAACCCTGCCAACCAGATCATCCTGCCGCTGATCCGCGACGACATCGCCATGGGACCGAAAGCCCGCGGCCTGAAGGGCAAGGCGCTGGATGAAGCGGTGGAGGCCGTGATGGACCGGTTCGCCATCGCCGAGCTTGCCGAGCGTCGCCCGCACGAACTCTCCGGCGGGCAGCTGCAGCTCGCAGCGCTCGCCGCCGTGGTGGTGACGGAACCGAAGCTCATCCTGTTCGACGAGCCGACCAACCAGCTGGATCTCAAAAACCGCGCGCTGGTGATGCGGGCGATCGCCGGGCTGGCGCAACAGGCCATCGTCATCAGCCATGATCTGGATCTCGTCTCGGGCTTTGGCCGGGTGCTGGTGTTTCACGAAGGCCGGCTGGCCTTTGATGGAGACGGCGCGGAAGCCATTGCCCGCTACCGGGAGCTTGCCGCATGCTGACCAGCCTTTATGTCGAAGGCACAAGCCTTCTCCACCGCCTCGGCGTGCGGACCAAGCTTGCGGGTCTGATGATCATCGGCCTTGCGCTTTTCCTCGTCGCGAACCCCGTGGCGCTGGGCCTTGCCCTTCTCGTCACCGCCACGCTCTATCTGCGGCTGGGGCTCGGGGTGGGAGAGGCCTTTCGGCGGCTGCGTCCGGTGCTGATGACGATTGCCTTTTTCGGGCTCGTCAATGTCGTCGTGCTGTCGCCGCACGAGGCGCTTACGTCCACCTTGCGCCTGCTGGCGATCCTGTTTCTGGCCGCAAGCGTGACCGCCACCACGACGATTGCCGACTTCATCGACACCATCACCGCGCTTCTGGTGCCCCTGGAGCGGCTTGGGCTGATGAAGGCCGCAGACGGCGGGCTGGCCTTCGGGCTGGTGCTGCGCTTCGTGCCGGACATTGCGCTACGCTATGCGGTGCTCAAAGAAGCGCATGCGGCGCGCGGCCTGACGCTGAAGCCGCAGACCATCCTCGGCCCGCTCATCATTTCAACCCTCAAGGAAGCAGACAGTATTGCAGAGGCAATTGACGCGCGCGGCATTCGGGGCCAGTAGAAGCATCGGAAGACCTGTACCCCTCAACCGGAGTGTTTCATGACCACCAGGGATCTCGTTCTGTCGGCATTGTTTGCCGCCATCATCATCGTGCTGGGCCTCATCCCGCCGGTGACGCTCGGCTTCATTCCTGTGCCGATCACGGCGCAATCGATGGGCGTCATGCTGGCCGGTACGATCATCGGCGCCCGGCGCGGGGCGCTCGCCTATGTGCTCCTCGTGGTGCTGGTCGCCGTCGGCCTGCCGGTTCTGTCGGGCGGCCGCGGCGGGCTCAACGTCCTGATGGGACCGACCGGCGGTTATATCCTCGGCTGGATCCTCGGCAGCTTCGCCACCGGCTATCTCAGCGAGCGCCTGGTGCGCGATGGCCAGCCGGCACTTGTGCAGGCCGCCGGCTTCTTTGCCGCAAGCGTCGCCGGCGGCATTATCGTCGTCTACGCGATCGGCATGCCATGGGTTTCCCTGATGACCGGCACGCCCTTCAGCAAGGTCATCTTCGGCTCCCTCGCCTTCATTCCCGGCGACCTGCTGAAGGCCGCCATAGCCACACTCGCCGCCCGCGCGGTGATGGTCGGCTACCCTCTTCTGCCGCAGCGGGCATAAACCGCCTCCAGAGCAGACAGCACTTGAAATGCCACCTTTATGGTGGCATTTTTCGTCATGGAGAAGAAGCGGCCAACCTATCACCTTGAGGCAATACAGGCGGCACTGGGCACGGTAAACGCGCTTGCCATGACGTCCTCGGCCCTGCGTGATGCGCTGGCACTGGGTTTTGACCGACAAGGGGTCGTCGAGACGATCGCAAGCATTCGTCCTTCGATGTTCTACAAGTCGATGACGACGGTCCTTGATCACAGGGTCTGGCAGGACGTCTACCACGTACCGGCGAAGGGCTACATTCTCTACGTGAAGTTCCAGGCAGACGTGATCACCCAGTTCACGGTCATGTCGTTCAAGGAGAAGTAAGCGCATGACCGTTGCAGGGCATAGACCTGAAACCATGATCTCCCCGGAAACCGGCGCTCTCTTGCGCCGTGGCTCACGTCCTTTTGCCGTCTCCTACAAGGGTGAAACTGTAACCGTCGATCTGCCCGGCTATTATCCCGATGATGACGGAGACGGGCTGCATGTGGGCGATGACATGCGCGCTGCGGATGAAGCCTTGCGGCTTCTGAAAGAGCGTATGGACGGCCTTCCCTCGCCCGTCAGCATCCGCAAGCTTCGCCACAAGCTGCAACTCTCCCAGCGCGAGGCCGGCCAGCTGCTGAAAGTAGGGGAAAGCGCGTTTGACAAGTACGAGCGCGGTCTTGCAGAGCCCAGCGGCCCGACCGTACAACTCTTAAAGCTGCTGGATCGACATCCGCACCTTGTTGAGGATCTGCGCACGGTCTGAGCCGGGCAAAGCATCACTCCAGATACTGATAAAGCCAGTCGCGAAGAGTTTCCGGCAGCGCCAGCGCCTCGCCGGTGTCGGGATCGCAGGCGGTCCAGACGATTTCGGCTTCGGCCACGAGAGCGTCGCTGCGGAAAAGCAGGATGGCAAAGCCTGCGGATTTGCCGCCGATCTTGCTGACGCGCACGGCGGTCGAGACGTCGTCGCCGAAGCGCAGGGCCTTGTGGATGACGCAGGCGACCTTGGAGACGTAGAAGGTGGGGTCGGTCTCTTCCGTGGCGCGGGCGCTCCAGAAGCGCGCCAGCGCCTCTTCCGCATAGGTGATGTAGGCGGCGCTGTGCATCTCGCCGCGCAGGCTGACATCGCGAAACGGCACGATGAACGCGTAATGACTGTATCGAACGGTCTCTGCCACGCAACCCCCACTCTGTTTGGCGGCATTTAAGACCAGACCGGCCGGAGGAACAAGCTGCAAAGCCTTGTCGGACGCTTGAAAAACGGCGGTGTTTGCGCCATTTCGATGAGACCCGCCGCTCGCATCCGGCGCGGCAGGAGCTTTGGCCATGACCACGCGTCTTTACGAACACAAGATTTTTCTCGAGCACAACACGCCCGCCGGCCATCCGGAGCGCGCCGACCGGCTGCGCTCGCTGGCGATTGCGCTGGAGCATCCGAATTTCGACCGGCTTGAGCGGCTGGAAGCGCCGCAGGCCAATGAGGATATGGTGCTTCTGGCGCATCCGGAAAGCCATCTTCTGTCGGTCATGCGCGAGATCCCCGAGGAAGAGGATCGCATCCGCCAGATCGAGGCCGATACGCATGTGAGTGCCAAGAGCCTGCAGGCGGCGCTGACCGGCATCGGCGGCGCGCTGGCCGCCGTGGACGACGTGTTTGCCGGCCGCGCCGACAATGCCTTCGTCGCCTCGCGCCCGCCCGGTCACCACGCGGAAAAGACAAAGGCCATGGGCTTTTGCCTGTTCAACAACGTAGCGATTGCCGCCCGCCATGCGCAAAAGACCCATGGCGTGGAGCGCGTCGCCATCGTGGACTGGGACGTCCATCACGGCAACGGCACACAGGATATCTTCTGGGACGATCCTTCCGTGCTGTTCTGCTCGACCCACCAGATGCCGCTCTACCCCTGGACGGGAGACCGCCACGAGACCGGCGCGCATAAAAATATCGTCAATGCGCCGCTCGAAACCAATTCCGCCAGCGAGCATTTTCGCGAGGCCTTTTCCACCCGCGTGCTGCCGGCGCTCCATGAATTCCGCCCGGATTTCATTCTGATCTCGGCGGGCTTTGATGCCCATCACCGCGACCCGCTGGCGCAGATCAACCTCGTTGGCGACGATTTCGACTGGGCCACCGGCCGCCTGATGGAAATCGCCGGCAAATACGCCGGCAACCGGGTCGTCAGCCTTCTGGAAGGCGGCTATGATCTGGAAGGTCTCGCCGAATCGGCAGGCCTCCATATTTGCAGACTGATGAGAGGCTAAGAATGTCGCAGAGCCCGGACGGCAACGACGTCAACGGCTACAGCTTTGAAAAGGCCGTGGCGGAACTGGAAAGCATCGTGGCGCGGCTGGAGCGCGGCGATGTGGCGCTGGACGAATCCATTGCCATCTACGAGCGCGGCGAAGCGCTGAAGAAGCATTGCGAAAAGCTGTTGAGTGCTGCCGAAAACCGCATCGAGAAGATCCGCCTTGATCGGGCCGGCGCGCCGCAGGGCGTGGAGCCGCTCGACCAGGCTTGAGGATAAGGCGCGGTCGCGCCACGCCGGCCGGCTGGAACAAACAGGCGCGTTTGCCGTTGACGCGCCATGGCAAAAGATACCGGACCCAAAGCCCGCAGCGGCATGCTCACCTTCGTTCTTCTCATCCTTGCCGTGGCGCTCGTGCTGGCAGGGATCTACATGATCGGCTTCACGCCGGGCGAAACCAATCCTTAAGCGGCCTTTGCGGCAGCAGCTTTGCCGCTGATCCACCGCGCGCCACGCACCGGTAATCCGCTTACCGCGACGCCGTCAGCCGCTCGTCCACTGCCGTCAGCGCCCGATCCAGATGCCCCTCGAAGACCAGGGACTGCTCGTCAGGGATCGTCTCGATCACCGGCGGGCCGTTGAGGCGCACGTGCAGGGATTGCGAAAGCCCCTCCTCCATGCCGGCCTTCAGGAGATCGAAAAAGCGCGTTCCCGGACCGGTGACGACGATCGGCAGATTGCCGGCAAGGCTCAACACCCGCGACAGCCCCTGCCCCAGCGTCAACCCGGCCTGGCGGAAGGCATATTGCGCCATGCGGTTCGACTGGCGGGCGGCGGTTGCGATCTTCTCCATTTCTGACAGCGGCACGAATTTTGCCGGAATGGTATTTTCCGGCACCTGGAAGGCAAGCCGCAGGATGCCGTAAAATCCGGCCGTCGCCTCCACGCAGCCATAGGCGCCGCACCGACAGAGCCGGTTGTCCACCGTATTCAGCATATGGCCGAAATTGGGGGCGGTGACCGAGAGCACGCCGCCCGGCCCCTCGCTGCGCGCAATGCCAAGCCCGATACTATGGCCAAGCGAAAGTGCCACGAGGCCCGTGCTTCCATCCGGCCCGGCAAGCTGCGGCAGGTTCCGCCGCGACAGGGCCTGGGCGACCAGCAGCGTCTCGTTTTCCACGCCAAGCGCTGCCTGCGGAAACGCTGCCAGCAGCGGCTGGAAATCCACCGGATCGCGGCCGAACACCGGCGACCACAAAAGCCGTCCCCCTTCCGGGTCGACGATGCCCTTGCTGCACAACGACAAGAGCGCAATCGACGAAGGGTGCAGCCGCGAGCGCTGCAGCAGCCGCTCCAGGGCACCAGCCATCTCCGCGAGAAACCGGTCCGGCCGGCTGCTCATGGCATCGCGCGCCAGGCTGAACCGGTCGATTAGCGTGCCGCGAAAATCCGACAGCGCATAATGCAGGGCATCGGAGGCGATCTGCACCGCAACCACATGGGCAAAGGCGGCGGAGCGGGAAAACAGAACGCGCGGCCTGCCGCGGACACCCGCCACCGTCTGCTCCTCGCGCCCGATCGCGCCGAGCTTTTCAAGGTCGGCCGTCAGGGCGGTCACCGTCGCCGAGGCAAGCCCGGTAAGGCTCGACAGGTCCGTATGCGACAGCGATCCGTTGAGGCGAAGGGCGGACAGAACCGAGCGCAGGTTTTGGCGCCGCAGCAGTTCCGTTCCCGGCCGAACCGGGTTTGCGGGCACCGCTGCATCCGGTGCGCCGGGCAAGAGGGAGCGGTTCCGCATGGGCATTAAATTCATTCGAGAGAGGGCTGTTGACAGGTTCATCATCATCTGCCAGATATTTTCTCGACTGTCGAGAAAAACAATCTTTCTCAGGGGATCGGGGGTTTGGCCGACGGTTATTTCAAGCGGGCATGGGCGGACGAGGAGGTTCGCGGCCCGCGTCACTCGGGAGGTTTAAAATGAAATCCGTCTTGAAGCTGATGGCCGCTGCTGCCGTCATCACATCCGTGCATGTTCCGGCCCAGGCCAAGGATCTGGTCGTTGGCGTTTCCTGGTCGAACTTCCAGGAAGAGCGTTGGAAAACCGACGAAGCCGCCATCAAGGAAGCCCTGAAGGCTGCAGGCGCCAAGTATATTTCCGCTGACGCCCAGACCTCTGCCGCAAAGCAGCTGACCGACATCGAAAGCCTGATCTCGCAGGGCGCCAACGCCCTCATCGTGCTGGCGCAGGATTCCGGCGCCATTGGTCCTGCCATCGAAAAGGCAGCCGCCGAAGGCATTCCGGTCATCGGCTATGACCGCCTGATCGAGAACCCGAACACCTACTACATCACCTTCGACAACAAGGAAGTCGGTCGCCTTCAGGCCAAGGAAGTCTTCAAGGTCAAGCCGACCGGCAATTACGTGTTCATCAAGGGCGGCTCCACCGACCCGAACGCCGATTTCGTCTTCTCCGGCCAGCAGGAAGTGCTCAAGGCCGCCATCGACAGCGGCAAGATCAAGAATGTCGGCGAAGCCTATACGGATGGCTGGAAGCCGGAAATTGCCCAGAAGAACATGGAGCAGTTCCTGACCAAGAACGGCAACAAGGTTGACGCGGTCGTCTCCTCGAACGATGGCATGGCCGGCGGCGTCGTGGCAGCGCTCGAAGCCCAGGGCCTTGCCGGTTCCGTTCCGGTCTCCGGCCAGGACGGCGACAAGGCAGCGCTCAACCGCGTGGCCCTTGGTACGCAGACCGTGTCTGTCTGGAAGGACAGCCGCCTGCTCGGCAAGAAGGCCGGTGAAGTGGCCGTAGCGCTCGCCGGTGGCAAGAAGATCAGCGAGATCCCGGGCAGCACCAAGTTCAAGGGCGGCGCGAAGGGCGTGGAAATCACCTCGCAGTTCCTGACGCCCCAGGCCATCACCAAGGATAACCTGAACGTGGTTCTCGATGCCGGCTGGATTTCCAAGGCCGAGCTTTGCCAGGGCGTCAAGCCCGGCGCCGTTCCTGCCTGCAAGTAAGGCAGCGACCGAAGGCCACCCGTTTAAGACCGGGCAGGACGCCGCAACCCGTTGCGGCGTCTCTTGCCTGACTGTGGCTTTGAAAAATAACAAAGGGGAGTAGAAGGGTCATGACGGATCAGACGATCGCCGTGCCTTCCAGCAGCGCACGCCATGCCAAGGGCAACCTGTGGCAGCGTTTCTTTCACGCAACGGAATTGGACACGCGACTTCTGGGCATGGTGTTTGCCCTTGTCGTCATCTGGGTGGGATTTGACATCCTGTCCGGCGGATTGTTCCTCTCATCGCGCAACCTGTGGAACCTTTCGGTGCAGGCGGCCTCAGTGTCCGTGATGGCCACCGGCATGGTGCTGGTCATCGTCACGCGCAATATCGATCTCTCGGTCGGCTCGATCCTCGGCTTTGTCGGGATGATCATGGCCGTTACCCAGACGAAATTCCTGCCGGCCATCCTCGGCTTCGACCATCCGCTCACCTGGGTGCTGACGCTGATCATCGGCATCGCGCTCGGTGGCGCAATCGGTGCCTTCCAGGGTGCCATCATCGCCTTCTTCGGCGTGCCCGCCTTCATCGTCACGCTCGGCGGGCTTCTGGTCTGGCGCGGTGCGGCCTGGATGGTGACGAGCGGTGCCACCGTTGCCCCCATGGACACGACGTTCCGCCTGATGGGCGGCGGTGCCGACGGCTCGATCGGGGCCACGGCAAGCTGGATCGTCGGCGTCATCGCCTGCATCTTCATCGTGCTGTCGATCCTTCATTCGCGCCGCCAGCGCAAGCGCTTCGGTTTCCCGCTGAAGCCGATGTGGGCTGAATATTTCACCGGCATCGTCGGCTGCGGCGTGGTGCTTGGCGCGGTCAACGTGCTCAACAGCTACTACATGCCGGTCAACCTTGCCCGCCGCTATGCGGAGGCGAACGGGATTGCCTGGCCCGAAGGCGGCCTCGACATCTCGCTCGGCATTGCCATCCCGGTCCTCATCGCGCTTGGCATCGCCGTGGTGATGACCTTCCTCACCAACCGCACGCGTTTCGGCCGTTACGTATTTGCCATCGGCGGCAATCCGGAAGCAGCAGAACTTGCCGGCATCAAGACGCGGTGGGTCACGGTGCGCATCTTTGCCCTGATGGGTGTTCTCTGCGCCGTTGCCGCTGCCATTTCCACCGCCCGCCTCAATGCCGCCACCAATGCGCAAGGCACGCTGGACGAGCTTTACACCATCGCCGCGGCCGTCATCGGCGGCACCTCGCTTGCCGGCGGCATGGGCACGATTGCCGGCGCCGTGCTGGGTGCGGTCGTCATGCAGTCGCTGAATTCCGGCATGGTGCTGCTCGGCATGGATGCCCCGCTGCAAAGTATCGTGATCGGCCTGGTGCTGGTGTTTGCCGTCTGGCTCGACACCGTCTATCGCGCCCGGGCACGCTAAGGAGGACTGGAGACATGACGCAACAACGCACACCTCTCGTGGAAATGCGCGACATTTCCATCTCCTTCGGCGGCATTCACGCAGTCGACAGCGCTTCCGTCGATCTGTTCCCCGGTGAAGTCGTGGCTCTTCTCGGCCATAACGGCGCCGGCAAGTCGACGCTGATCAAGATCCTGTCGGGCGCTTACCGCCGCAATGCCGGCGAGATCCTGATCAATGGGCAGCCGGTCGAGATCAACAATCCGCGCGATGCCAAGCAGTTCGGCATCGAGACGATCTACCAGACGCTGGCAGTTGCCGACAATGTCGATGCCGCCGCCAACCTTTACCTCGGCCGCGAGCTGCGCACCCCCTGGGGCACGCTGGACGACGTGGCGATGGAAGCCAAAGCGCGTGAGGTGATGGGCCGCCTCAACCCCAACTTCCAGCGCTTCAAGGAGCCGGTGCGCGCACTCTCGGGCGGCCAGCGGCAGTCCGTCGCCATTGCCCGCGCCATCCTGTTCGATGCCCGCATCCTCATCATGGACGAGCCGACGGCAGCGCTTGGACCGCAGGAAACCGCGCAGGTGGGCGAACTCATCACCCAGCTGAAGCGCGAGGGCATCGGCATCTTCCTGATCAGCCACGACATCCACGATGTCTTCGATCTGGCAGACCGGGTCTTCGTGATGAAGAACGGCCGGGTCGTGGGCCATGCCCGCACGCAGGATGTGACCAAGGACGAAGTGCTCGGCATGATCATCATGGGCAAGGTGCCGCCGGGCGCGGTGGCAGGACCGGGCGCGGCACAGATGGCGTGAGGGAACCGGCGGGAACTTTTCCGGCACAACGCTCGTGCCGGAGGCCGCCCACCGTTGTGCCGGAGGCCGCCCCCCTCTGTCCTGCCGGACATCTCCCCCACACGGGGGGGGGGGGGAGATTATCGTGGCGCTGCCGTCCCGCCCGCCATTGTAGAGGGATGAAGCCCTTCACGCGATCAAGGGACTTGGTCGATAGAGAGGGAGCTGGACGCATCCCCATCTGATCTCCCCCCTTGTGGGGGAGATGCCCGGCAGGGCAGAGGGGGCGCACTGGTCTCCGCCTCACCCCTCAACCGCCCCAAACCCTCACCGCCCGCGCAACACCCCGGCGATCGTGTGGATATGGGCGGCGCCGATGCCGCAGCAGCCGCCGATGAGGCTTGCACCGGCGTCCGCCCAGCTGCAGGCAAAGCGCGAATAGGCGTCGGTGGTGAGGTCCGCGCGGGTTTCGTGCAGGCCTTCGTTGGCAGCCGTTTCGTCGGTGTCGCTTTCGAAGGCATTGGCATAGACGCCGATCCTGATATCGACGCCCTCATCGGCAAAGACGGCAGAGGCAGTGGCGACAGCCTTTTCCATCACCTCGGGTTTGGCGCAGTTGAACAGCAGAGCCTCGGCGCCGGAACGGGCCGCCCAGAGGGCTGCATCGCGCACGCTTTCGCCCGAGCGCAGGCGCGCCTCGCCGCCGTCTGCCTGCGCTGCCACCTGCGCCTGATCGTCGGCCAGCGTGAACGAGATCCAGAACGGTTTGCCCGTCTCCTTCACCGCCACCCGCACGGCCTCGCCTTCCGCAATGAGGCTCAAGGTTTCGCCGAGCCAGACATCGACATGGGGGGCAAGGTTTTCGACCAGCACCGACAGGTAATCCTGCACGGTGGCGGGATCAAACCTCTCCGGCTCGTAGGACCCGAAAATCGGCGGCAGGCCGCCGGCGACAATGACCTTGCGACCGGCCTTGTCGGCAGCCTCGCGCGCCAGACGTCCCGACAGATCGATGAGGGCCGCGCCATCCCGGGCGAACCGCTCCTCGCCGATATGAAACGGCACCAGCGCATAGGAATTGGTGGTGATCACATCGGCGCCGGCGGCGATGAATTCCGCATGCACCTGGCCGACAATCTCCGGCGAATTCATGAGCGCCAGCGCCGACCATTCCGGCTGCACGAGCTCGGCGCCGAGACGCAGCAGTTCACGGCTCATGCCGCCATCGAGAATGAGAAGTCTGTCCATCGCCCCTGCCCTTTTGCCCGCCCCAAACCGATCCCGACGGGCTGAAAATCCCGTTTAAGCAATTCTTCAGACAGTTGAAAGGGATTTGTCTTCGGCGTCTGCGGCGGTGGAGAGCCGTCTGATCGAAGGGTGTTCAGTGCGTGGGCAGGCCATGGCGTAGGGCAAATCTCTTGAGATAGCGGCAGGGATTACCCCCCTCTGCCCTGCCGGGCATCTCCCCCTCAAGGGGGGAGATTGTCGGGTGGCCGAGGTGCTCGTCCCATATGAGCCGTTTGCGGAACCACATCAGCCGTTGTCGGCATCTGCTAAGCTGGGTTCGGAATCCAGCGCCGGCTTCCGGCTGATCTCCCCCCGTGTGGGGGAGATCATCGTGTGGCCGATGTGCTCTTCTAATATGAGCCGTTTGCGGAACCACATCAGCCGTTGTCAGCATCTGCTGAGCTGGGTTTGGAATCCAGCGCCGGCGTCCGGCTGATCTCCCCCCGTGTGGGGGAGATGTCCGGCAGGACAGAGGGGGGTAATCCCGGCCGCAGCGCTTGCGTCACTTTGCGCCCAGCCCGCCGGGTGAGTCCGGTTCGATGAGATTTTGAGCGGCAGATGGACGCGCCTGCCTCGGCGCAAGTACGCCCCCTCTGCCCTGCCGGGCATCTCCCCCACACGGGGGGAGATTAGCGGGTGGCCGATGTGCTCGTCCCAGATGAGCCGTTTGCGAACCACATCAGCCGTTATCGGCATCTGCTGAGCTGGTTCGGAATTCAGCGCCGGCTTCCAGCCGATCTCCCCCCGTGTGGGGGAGATGTCCGGCAGGACAGAGGGGGGTATTTTTGCGCGCAGACGCGCCAATTCCCCCTCCATTCCGACCATCAAAAAACCGCCCCAGCCGGGCCGGATCAGCCGCGCGGCTTGGCGCCGGCGGGCTTGGGGGACTTCTTCTTGGCAAAGGGCTTGCCGTCGTTGGCGTAAGGCTTGGCGTCCTTGTTGAAGGGTTTCCCCTCCTTCTTGAAGGGGGCCTTGTCCTTGAACGGGCGATCGCCGGCCGGCTTGTCGCGGAAGGGCTTGTCGAAGCTTTTTGCGCCGTCACCGGCATAGGCGGGCTTGCCCTTTGGCTTCTTCGACCACTCTTCGCGGCCACCTTCCCGCGCGCCATCGCGCGGGGCTTCGCGGGCCGGGCGGTCCTCATACGCCTTCTTGGCATAGGGCTTGGCGTCGGCCTGGCGCGACAGATCGGGCGCGCCGTCCAGCCGGGTCACGCGGATGCCGCGCTCCAGCGTCTTGTTCGAGCCGATGGCTTCGGAAAACACCGCCGCATGATCGGCAGAAATTTCGACAAAGGTCTCTTCCGCCTGCATCTTGATGGCGCCGATCTGCGCCTTGGTGAGATTGCCGTTGCGGCAGAGCATGGGGATGAGCCAGCGCGGTTCGGCATTCTGCTTGCGCCCGACAGACAGCGAATACCAGACGGAGGGGCCGAATTCGCTGCGCGGGGTGCGCGGCGTCGCATCAAATTCCTGCCGTTCGAAGGCGCCGTCGCGCGGCTTCTTCTGGCCGCCCGGCTGCACGGAAATCTCGATCAGGTCTTCCGGCGCGGACTGGCGCGAACGGTAAAGATTGACGAAGGCGGCCGCCAGCTTTTCAGCACCATGCGCCTCGACCAGACGGGCGATGATATCCTGTTCTTCCTCGCGGGCCTCTTCGGCAAAGATCGGGTCGGAGAGCAGGCGTTCCTGATCGCGGCCGATCACCTCTTCGGCAGACGGCGGGCGGGCCCAGGTGGGGGTGACGTCGGCGCCGGCGAGCAAGCGCTCGGCCTTGCGGCGCTGGTTGATCGGCACGATCATCGCGCTGATGCCCTTGCGGCCGGCGCGGCCCGTGCGGCCCGACCGGTGCAGCAGCGTTTCCGAATTGGTCGGAAGGTCCGCGTGGATGACGAGATCGAGGCCCGGCAGGTCGATGCCGCGGGCAGCAACGTCGGTTGCGATACAGACGCGGGCGCGGCCGTCGCGCATGGCCTGCAGCGCGTGCGTGCGCTCGTTCTGCGTCAGTTCGCCCGATAGCGCCACGACGTCGAAATTGCGGTTGTTGAAGCGGGCGGTCAGATGGTTGACGGCCGCACGCGTCGAGCAGAACACGATGGCGTTCTTGGCATCATAGTAACGCAGCACGTTGACGATGGCGTTTTCCCGGTCGGCCGGCGCCACGACCAGCGCGCGGTATTCGATATCGGCATGCTGCTTTTCCTCCGTGGTGGTGGAAATGCGCACGGCATTGCGCTGGTAGCGCTTGGCAAGCTTGGCAATACCGCTCGAGACGGTTGCCGAAAACATCAGCGTGCGGCGGCTTTCCGGTGCTGCTTCCAGAATGAATTCCAGATCCTCGCGGAAGCCGAGATCCAGCATCTCGTCGGCCTCGTCGAGCACGGCGACGCGCAGTTCCGACATGTCGAGCGCATTGCGGCGGATATGGTCGCAGATACGGCCGGGCGTGCCGACAACGATATGGGCGCCGCGTTCGAGCGCGCGCCGTTCGTTGCGGATGTCCATGCCGCCGACGCAGCTGGCAATGACGGCACCGGTCAGCTCGTAGAGCCATTCCAACTCGCGCTTCACCTGCATGGCAAGTTCGCGGGTGGGGGCAATGACCAGGGCGAGCGGCGCGCGGGCGGTCTCGAAGCGATCGGCCTCTTCCAGAAGCGTCGGTGCAATGGCGATGCCGAAGGCCACCGTCTTGCCGGAACCGGTCTGGGCCGACACCAGCGCATCGGAGGTGACCAGCGCTGGATCGAGCATCGCCTGCTGGACGGGGGTGAGGGTTTCGTAACCGCGCTTCGTCAACGCCTTGGCGATCGCCGGAACGGCGCCATTCAATTCGGACATCTACCTGTCTTTCGGATTTTCATGCGCATTGCCGCGCGGGCTGCGAGGGTCGCAGCGGGATATGGCCTCTCCCTACTGATTTGCGCGCGAAATGTCAAAGCGCATGCGCCACCGGCGCATTGTCTTCTCCCACAGGGTAAATGGACAAGACGGGGGAAACCGGAAGTGGCATAGTGGCAGGATGCGCGGGGCCGATATGGCCGTGCAGCTGACGCAGACGAATGAGGCGCGGAGAAGAGACGCGCAGACTGGAGAAAAGCTGATGTCCTTCTTTCCCGGCAACGACCCGACGCCCGGCGATGCCTTTGCCTGCGACGCCATCGAAAACCTGATCATTCCCCGCTCGTCCGATATCGGCGGCTTTTCCGTGCGCCGGGCGCTGCCCACCCGCCAGCGCCGTCTTGTCGGGCCATTCATCTTCTTCGATCGCATGGGACCGGCGGTGCTGAAGGCCGACGAGGCGCTGGATGTGAAGCCGCATCCGCATATCGGGCTTTCCACCGTCACCTACCTGTTCGACGGCGAGATCAAGCACCGCGACAGCCTTGGCACCGAGCTTGTGATCCGTCCGGGCGACATCAACCTGATGACGGCCGGGCGCGGCATCGTGCATTCGGAACGCACGCCGGAAAACCTGCGCGGGCATCCGCTCTCCATGTCCGGCCTGCAGACTTGGCTTGCGCTTCCCGATACGCATGAGGAGATCGACCCGGCCTTTGCCCACACGGCGCGCGAAAAAATGCCGGTGATCGACATGCCCGGCGTGTCCGGCCGGGTGGTGATCGGCGCGCTCGACGGGCTCTCCTCCCCCGTTTCCACCTTCACCGACACGCTATACGTCGATCTTGCGCTGGAGCCGGGCAAGAACTTTCCCTTTTCCGCCGCCCATGAAGAAAGGGCGATCTATATTCTTTCCGGGGAACTTTGGATTGCGGGGGACTGTTTTGCCAAAGACCAGCTGCTGGTGCTGCGCCCCGGCGACGAGATTACGCTGAAAAGCGGCGAGACGGGTTGTCACATCATGCTGTTTGGGGGTGCCGCCTTGAACTCCAAGCGCTATATCTGGTGGAATTTCGTGTCGTCCTCGAAGGAACGCATCGAGCAGGCGAAAGAAGAATGGCGCACCGGCCGCTTCGATATCGTGCCGGGTGACGAAGAAGAGTTCGTGCCTTTGCCAAGTCCATGAATTCGTCTAGAAGCGCGTTCTGAGAGACTTGAAAAAGCCGCGTTGCATCTCATCTTGGGAAAAAACGAAGGCTCGGGACAAGAGCAGAAAAGGCCATCATTCGTGACATCCAGCCCTCAGACGCCGCTGCTTGACAAGGTGAAGCTGCCGGCCGACCTTCGTCAGACCGAAGACCGTGACCTGCCGCAGCTGGCGCGCGAACTGCGCGACGAGATGATCGATGCGGTGTCGAAAACCGGCGGGCATCTGGGCGCGGGCCTTGGCGTGGTGGAACTGACGATTGCCATCCACAAGGTGTTCAACACGCCGCATGACCGGCTGATCTTCGATGTCGGCCACCAGTGCTATCCGCACAAGATCCTGACCGGCCGGCGCGAGCGCATCCGCACGCTGCGCCAGGAAGGCGGGCTCTCCGGCTTCACCAAGCGCACCGAGAGCGAATACGACCCCTTCGGCGCGGCGCACTCCTCCACCTCGATTTCCGCCGGCCTCGGCATGGCGGTGGCGGCCGAGCTTTCCGGCACGCCGCGCAACGTGATTGCCGTCATCGGCGATGGCGCGATGTCGGCCGGCATGGCGTATGAGGCACTCAACAATGCCGGCGCGCTCGATGCGCGCCTGATCGTCATCCTCAACGACAACGACATGTCGATTGCCCCGCCGACAGGGGCGATGAGCGCCTATCTGGCGCGCCTTGCCTCGGGCCGCAGCTACATGGGCTTTCGCGAGTTCGGCAAGAAGCTCACCGCCTATCTCGGCAAGAATGTCGACCGGGCGATCACGCGGGCCGTGGAACATGCGCGCGGCTATGTGACCGGCGGCACCATGTTCGAGGAGATGGGTTTTTACCACATCGGCCCGATCGACGGCCATTCCTTCGAACATCTTCTGCCGGTGCTGCGCAATGTGCGCGACAATGCCAAGGGCCCGGTGCTGATCCATGTGGTGACGCAGAAGGGCAAGGGCTATGCGCCTGCGGAAGCGGCCGCCGACAAGTATCACGGCGTTAACAAGTTCGATGTGATCACCGGCGCGCAGGCGAAAGCCAAGCCGAATGCGCCAAGCTATACCGCCGTCTTTGCCGATGCGCTGGTGGAGGAAGCCCGCCACGACGACAGGATCGTTGGCGTGACCGCCGCCATGCCCTCCGGCACCGGCCTCGACAAGCTGCAGGAGCTCTATCCCGCCCGCACCTTCGATGTCGGCATTGCCGAACAGCATGCGGTAACCTTTGCCGCCGGCCTTGCCACCGAAGGCTACAAGCCCTTCTGCGCGCTCTATTCCACTTTCCTGCAGCGCGGTTACGACCAGGTGGTGCATGACGTGGCGATCCAGGGCCTGCCGGTGCGCTTCCCCATCGACCGCGCCGGTTTCGTCGGCGCCGATGGCCCGACGCATGCCGGCTCCTTCGACACCGGCTTCCTCGCCTCGCTTCCCGGCTTCGTGGTGATGGCCGCCGCCGACGAGGCGGAGCTGAAGCACATGGTGCGCACGGCCGCCGCTTACGACGACGGCCCGATTTCCTTCCGCTATCCGCGCGGCGAAGGGGTTGGCATCGAGATGCCGGCACGCGGCGACATTCTGGCCATCGGCAAGGGCCGCGTCATCAAGGAGGGCGCCAAAGTGGCGCTTCTCTCCTTCGGCACGCGGCTCTCCGACTGTCTGCTCGCCGCCGAAGATCTGGATGCTGCAGGCCTTTCCACCACCGTTGCCGATGCGCGCTTTGCAAAGCCGCTCGACCACGACCTCATCCGCCAGCTCGCCCGCCACCACGAAATCGTGGTGACCGTGGAAGAAGGCGCCGTCGGCGGTTTTGGTTCACAGGTCATGCACTTCCTCGCCAACGAGGGCCTGCTCGACACCGGCCTCAAGATCCGCTCGCTGGTTCTGCCCGACCTCTGGATGGACCAGGCCAAGCCCGAAGTGATGTACGCCAAGGCCGGGCTGGACCGCGCCGGCATCGTGAAGACGGTGTTCAGCGCGCTGGGGCGTGGGGTTCAGGTGGGGGCTGCGGGGTGATGTGACGGGGGGCAGCGGGTTCGCGACTTTCCGTATAGCAGCTCGCCGAAGCCTGATGTCGGCCGAAAGCCGTATTGGGGACCAATAGCTGGCAGGCGGCTACGCGACTTCATTTTGGTCGTTGGGCGCTCCTGTGGCTTTTTCACAAAGCGGACCTACCTTCTGTGCTTCCGCCCGGCCTGCCGGCCAGGACAAGATTGACTAATTCGAGCTTTAATTGGTCGAATGCCTAATCGAGGATAGACTCGGCTACCTGAATCCCATCTGCAGCCTCGCCAGCGAAGACCGGAATATCCGGGAATCTTACAATGCCTGACATTTCGATCATGGCCAAACGGCAGCGACGAGCAAATTCGTCGTCTGAAGTGCCGGAAAGATACTGTGCGGCGGCGTATAGTCGGTCGGTCGACACTAATCCGTATGACATTGATGTGGCCGAGGTGATACACTTCTCGGTGAACTGCTCCGCGCGCTCACCCGGCTTCGTAAGGCGATAGCCGTTTCCGAATAGAATGCCTTTGGCCGGTTGACTGACTTCTTCGCGCTGCAGGTCTTCGTGCAGGTTGGTTGACAGCTGACGCAGCTTCTCGATGTTTACTGCCTTGTTGTCCTTGCCTTCAGCTTCACCGAGAAGGCGGCCTTCCTCGCTCTCAAAGACTGCATCGAATTCCGATTTCCCGTCCTCATATGGTTCCGCTTTGAAGCCGAGCACCGTCAACGCGGTGATGATCGCCGCCTCCAGCGGCTTGCCTTTCTCGAATAGCAGCGCGCGCAGCTGTCCTGCGTCCTTTAGCTGGTTGGATAGATCGTCCTTCACGCGCTGGGCTTTCTCCAGTTCTGTCTCTGCCTGGAGCAATTGCTGGCGAAGCTCGACCTCGGGGGCGAGTGCGAATTCGTCAGCCGACGCCCATTCGGGTTGCGGCGTTTTCTCTCCGTCGCTGGCAATTGCCTTCGACAGAGCGACAATTTCCCCAATTAGTGACGAGCTGAATTGCTGGCCTGCTTGAGACCAGACCCAATGGCCATCTTTATTTTTTTCGCTAAACTCGTCCCGGTCGAAATCCATGTCGGGGAGGAGCAGAAGCGCACCGGTGGAAACCTTGCTTCTCAGAAATAGCCCCACGGGGATGTGTCCGGTCTGTGTTTGAACACACACACCTTTGCTGGTTACTGGCCAGACGACGTTATAACGTGAGTCTTTTCCAAACTTTTGCCAGTACGCCGCGAACAGTTCTTGCGTGCCTTGGTTGAGCGCCATTGAAGATCCCTGCGTCGCAGTCCAGTTGGACGCGATCGGAAGCGCGTTGTAGCTTGTGCATAATTCGACGTGTCGCGTCACCTTTTGATTGCGACCAGTCCCGGAAGTAGATTTCGACCCGGTCGCGGCATATACCTCGGTTGGCGGGGAAAGAAAGGCAACAACTAGTTTGCCCGCATCTACAGCCTGCGTGATCTCTCTCCGCCAGTGCGCGCACGCTTCCCGGAGCGCAAATGATTTGCTGTCATTCAGGCAGAGTTTGCCGAGATACTCGTCATTGCCAAAATCGTAGGTAGTGATCTGGGAAATATTAGGTCTGAATAGGACGATGTCCCAATCGAGTAGCGAGTTTTTATCACTGAAAGTTGCGCTCTCGATGTTGTCCCCTACCAAGTCGAAGCCGACGGTCAAAATTTTCTTAGGCATGCAACCCCGCCGTCCCGTTGATCGCTCCGAATGTACTGCCGGCCAAACACCCATTCAAGGTTGGCGGCTGCGGCCATCCCCGAAAATGTGACCTTTGAGGGTAAAACTTGCTGTAACTGTGTGGTGGTAAGTGTATTACCCCCACCAGTAATTTCACCCTGACCGCGTTCAGCCTAGTCATGCCTAAAAAGTCGCGAATTGACCACATGTTAAACTGCACAGATCAGGGTCTTCGTTCCGCGGCGAAAAGAGGGAGCAAACTTCGACGCTTAATCGCAGCCCGCTTCTGGCCCCGGAATGCGCCTTAGCCCGCGTGAATACGGTGAATGTCTGCTTACTTGCGTCCGCCATCACGGAGCCGGCATCCGCTCCCGGCCCCATCACGGCCGTCAACTCCGAAGCAGTTTATGTCTCCTATTGGCGCAAATCCGCCATTTCCTCACTCCCTTCGCATCCCCTCCCACCTCTCCTGCACCTGCCCTCCCGCGTCCCGCAACGCCTGCCCGCCCTCCGGCAGATCGCCACGCTCCAGCATGGACCTCAACACCGCAGGGGCATCGGTTTTCGAGCCATCAATGCCGGGACGCCCTTCACCGCGGCCGGGACAACTGTTCCCCGCTGCCCTCCTCACAACCCGCCTGTTCCGCACCTCTCCTGCAGCGCGCTACTCGCCGGCCGCTTCCCTCACTACTGAACTGAGGTTTGCGCCAATGGCCCGCGCCCGCTGGAGCCCGGCCTCAGAGGACGCAGCGTCGAGCGGGAGCAGGAGGTCCGATCCCACCCTGCGCGCGCCGGCATAGCCGAAAATGCCCTCGTCGATCTGTGTCCGGAGTGCCTGCGCATAACCGCGCTTGTCGTAGGTGCGCTGCGTTGCGCCGCCAACCGCCACCGTCTGGACCGCAAGCCGCCCGAGAAGACGTGTCGTTTGCTCGCCCTCGGCATCGATATAGGCCCAGCCATTGGTGAAAACGCGGTCGATCCAGCCTTTGAGGATGGCAGGCATGGACCACCAGTAGACGGGAAAGATCAGGATCAGCAGATCGGCGCGGTCGATCCTTGCCTGCTCGGCGACAGTGTCGGCCGGCAAAACCATTCCGTCGCGAAAGGCCCGATAGTCCGCGCCTGTATAGCGAGGATCAAAACCCTCGGCCGTCAGGTCGGCGATTTCCACCGTGTTCTGCGGGTCTTCCTGCAGGCCGGCGATGACCTGTTCGGCCACGGCATGCGTGTAGGACAAGGCTTCGGGATGCGCAATGACGATGAGAGAATGCATGGCAGGTTTCCATCTGAAGGCGTTTTGGGATTGGCCCGGTGCTAAACCGCCTGCGGGATGCGGGCGATGACCTTGATTTCGAAATCGAACCCGGCAAGCCAGGTGACGCCAACGGCAGTCCAGTTCGGAAAAGGCGGCGCCGGAAAAAACGCGTCCTTGATCGGCATCAGGATCTCGAACTGGTTCTGCGGGTCGGTGTGGAACGTCGTGACATCGATGATGTCGTCAAAGCTGCAGCCTGCGGCCTCCAGCGTTGCCCGCAGGTTCCGGAATGCCAGCCGGACCTGCGCACCGAAATCAGGCTCTGCCGTTCCGTCCTCCCGGGCGCCGACCTGACCCGAGACGAACAGGAGGTCGCCGGATTGAATGGCCGCGGAATATCCATGCTGCGTGTAAAGCGCGTGCCGGTCGGCGGGAAAAATGGCTGTGCGGGCGGTCATGGGTCTTCCTTTCTGGGGACGCTGCCGAAGCTTCTTCCAACGGCTGGTCATTTCAGATACTGTGCGTATGTGAAATAACGAGATACGCTGCGTATGTCAAATCAAATACGCATCGTATGTGAAACGAGGGTGTGATGGCGAAAACGCGTGCGCAAACCATGGAGGAAAACAGGGCAAAGCTCATTGCGGCTGCACGCAGGGCTTTTGCCGAAAAAGGCTATGCCGCCGCCTCCATGGATGAGCTGACGGCGGAAGCGGGCCTGACGCGCGGCGCGCTCTACCACAATTTTGGCGACAAACGCGGGCTGTTTGCCGCCGTCGTCAACCAGATCGATTCCGAGATGGCGGCGCGCGCAAAGGCGGTGGCGGCCTCAGAACCCGACGAGTGGAAGGCGCTGCTTGCGGAGGGAATAGCCTATATCGAAATGGCGCTTGATCCCGAGGTGCAACGCATTGTGCTGCTCGATGGACCCGCGGTGCTCGGCGATCCGTCCAGATGGCCAAGCCAGGACAATTGCCTGCAGGTGACAAGACAGGCCGTCGAGCGGCTGATCGCGCATGGCACGATGAAGCCGCTCAATGCCGAAGCCGTTGCCCGCCTCATCAGCGGCGCCTCCCTCAACGCCGCCCTCTGGGTGGCGGCGAGTGATGATGCGGAAGCCGTGCTGACGAAGGCTGTCGAGGCGTTTTGCGCAATCGCCAGCGGGGTGCTTGCGCGGCAGGACTGATAGGCTTGCGGTTTTCGGCGGGTGCCTCACCGGCAGCCAGAGACGCACAGGCTGTGTTTGGCGCAGGGACGAAAGGACTGGCGCAGGTCTTAGCGCGGCGTGTCTGGTTCACCCCCCTCTGTCCTGCCGGACATCTCCCCCACACGGGGGGAGATTGGCGTGGGGCCGATGTGCTCGTCCCTTATGGACCGTTTCCGCATGCACATCCGCCAAGTTCGGATCCCACAAACACTGTTCCGGCAATCGCTGCGGTAAACTTGGAATGTGGCGCCTGCTTCCAGCCGATTTCCCCCTTGTGGGGGAGATGCCCGGCAGGGCACAGGGGGTAAACTCTTGCCGCAGCGAGGGCGTGACCGGGGGCGGCACTGCAGTCTGCGGGGTAAATTCATGTGACTGAATTCTTTCAGGGACAGACATGCATGTTGCGTGCGCGGTTCCACCCCCCTCTGTCCTGCCGGACATCTCCCCCACACGGGGGGAGATCATCGTGTGGCCGATGTCGCCGTCCCAATGCCGCACGCACTGCACTCTCGTCCCCCCCCAACAAAAAGCCGGCTCGGCCCTGCGGACGCGCCCCGCGCTCAACCGCGCCCGACCTGCCATGCAAAAAGGGGCGGCCTTTCGACCGCCCCTGGATCTCATGCCGTTGCCCGCCTCGGCTCAAAACTCTTCCCAGCTTTCGGCGGCCGCTGCCGGAGAGCCGCCGCCGAGGCCGACGGCGCCGGCGACTTTGGCGATCATGCGGCGCGCCGGCGAGGCAACGGGCTTTGCCGTCGCCCGGGCGGCTTCCGGACGACGCCCGGCGGGTGCTTCGGAGGCGCCGCCGACGCGGAACTGGCCGATGATGTCGCGCAACTTGTTGACCTCATTGGCAAGGGCGGCGCTGGCGGCGGTGGATTCTTCCACCATCGCGGCGTTCTGCTGGGTAACCTGGTCCATCTGGTTGACGGCGGTGTTGACTTCGGCAAGACCGACCGACTGTTCCTTGGCCGAGGTGGCAATGGCGTCGAGCTGGGTGTTGATCGTCACCACCTGCTGCTCGATCACCTTCAGCGCCTCGCCGGTTTCCTGCACCAGCCGCACGCCGGTCGACACTTCGTCGACGGAGTTGCGGATGAGATCCTTGATCTCCTTGGCCGCCTGGGCGGAACGCTGCGCCAGTTCGCGCACTTCCTGGGCAACGACGGCAAAGCCCTTGCCCGCTTCCCCGGCGCGCGCCGCTTCCACGCCCGCATTCAGGGCGAGAAGGTTCGTCTGGAAGGCGATTTCATCGATGACGCCGATGATCGAGGAGATCTGGTTGGACGACTGTTCGATGCGCTGCATGGCATTGACGGCGCTCGAGACAACCTCGCCGGAGCGACGCGCCGAGCGGTTGGCTTCCACGGCCACGTGACGGGCCTCTTCGGTGCGCTTGGACGAGTTGGTGACATTGGTGGTGATCTGGTCGAGCGCTGCGGCGGTTTCCTCCAGCGAGGCGGCCTGCTGTTCGGTGCGCTTGGACAGATCCTCGGCACTCTGGCTGATTTCGCGCGTGCCGTTGCCGATGCTGCCGGTGGCGACGGAAACCGAGCGCAGGCTGTCTGCCAACTGTCCGACGGCAGCGTTGAAATCGGAGCGGAGGGCTTCGAAATCGCGGGCGAAGGGCTCGGAGAGACGGAAGGTCAGGTCGCCATCCGACAGATGCTTCAGGCCCTGCGCGAGGCCGGACGTGGCCTGCGCCATTTCCTCCGCACGCACGCGATCGGCTTCCAGCGCGCGGGCCTTTTCGGTTTCGCTGGCCGAACGGGCCTGATCGGCTTCCTGTTCCAGCTGGCGGGCACGAAGGCCGTTGTCCTTGAACACCTGCACGGCCTTTGCCATGCCGCCGATTTCGTCGCGGCGATCCGTGCCGTCGACCATGACACCGAGATCGCCATTGGCAAGCGTGACCATGGTGGCCGACATCGCGCGGATCGGCTGCACCAGCCAGGCGCGGATCAGGAAGAAGCCGGCCAGAAGAACCAGCACAAGGCCGCCGATGACGATCGAGAGCGTCACCATCACGGTGGCATTGGTCTTGTCGGTCAGATCGTCGCTGGCCTTTGCGGCGGCTTCGACCAGTTGCGTCGTGAGGGCGCTGAACTTGGGCGAAACGGCCGCGAAAGCCGGCTGGCACTGCTCAAGAAACAGAGTCTGCGAAGTGGCAATCTCGGCTTCCGTGGTGGACGCCTTGCCGGCAGCGATAACGGCGGCACAGGTGGTGTTGAGGATGCTCAGAACCTCGGTGCGCAGTTGTTCGACCTGCGGATTCCCCGGCAAGGCCTTGGCCACCACATCCATGTACTTCGTAAAATTGGCCTTGCCGTCTTCGACTTCCTTGGCCGACCTGGCATTCTGCTCTTCCGAGCGGGCCATCATCAGGTCGCCGATCGCGGCGCGCATGTTCTGTACGGTGCGGTTCGAGCGCGCCATGTACAGCGCGCCCTGGCTCGGGCCATCCAGCAGTTTGCTGTATTCGTCATCCGTGCGCGAGATCTGCTGCGTGGAGTAGAGCGCCATCCCCAGGGTGAACAGGCCAAAGCCTGCCATGATGATCAGAAATTTGCCGATAATTGAAACGTGCTTCACATGCCACTCCCGCAAGAACCTGGCGTTCAACTGAGTGAGCCGCGTGCAAATCATTTGCCGGGCAAACGCGAAAGAGCGTGACGGACGTCTCGGCATCGGCCCGGGGCGGGCCGAAACGGGCTGCAAAGGTGCTGCGCCTCATCGCTCTGTTCGGACGCACACCTTGAATCGGCGCCGATCCGAACGGTCTATTTATGTCAATAGATCGTTACATCTGCGTTAATTATCATGTCTTCATATATAGATAGGACTTCAAATTCGTCGCCACGCGACGAATCCCGTATACGTTTGTCGATATGAGGGGCGGAACGAAAAAGGGGCGGACCCCGATCCACCCCGTCTGCTGATGACAACACTATCTGCGACCACAACGTCATCCTCGGCCCAGCGCCCAGTAATAAAAGCTCCATGAAATCCGAGCGTTGTAGATGCTCGGGACAAGCCCGAGCTGACCAAAGAAGCGCAAGGCCCTTTGTCAGCGATCTGACGAGGCGGATGCAATCCACCCCGTTCTGCCGTTCACGGCAATTGAATAACCTGCTCAAAACTCTTCCCAGTTCTCGGCAGCAGGCTTTGCCGCAGGCGCAAAGGCGCTTGCCAGCTTGCTGCGCAGGGCACCCGCCGGAGACGGTCTGGCGCGCGCGCCGGCAGGTGCCGCAACCGGGCCTTTCAGGCGGGCAGGTTGCGGAATTTTTGTGCGGCCTTCCGTGGGCTTTGCTGCGGGCGCAAAGCGTGGCGCATCAAGGGAAGCGGCACCTTGCACCGGCCGGGCGGCCGGCCGGCTGTCCTGTCCAGGCGAGGCGGCGGCATTGCCCAGCCGGAACTGGCGCAGCAGCGCATCCAGTTCGCTTGCCTCGCGCGCCAGCGCATGGCTTGCCGCCGTCTGCTGTTCCACCATGGCGGCATTCTGCTGGGTGTTCTGATCCATGGAGGAGACGGCGGTATTGATCTCCTGCAGACCGGTCGCCTGTTCGCGCGAGGCGGTGACGATCGCCTTGATGTTCTCGTCGATCTCCTGCACCTCGACCACGATGGCCTGCAGCGCCTCGCCGGTTTCGCCGACGAGAGAAACCCCGGCATCCACCTGCTGGCTGGATGTGGTGATGAGCGTCTTGATCTCCTTGGCGGCATTGGCCGAACGCTGCGCAAGCTCGCGCACTTCCTGCGCCACCACGGCAAAGCCCTTGCCCGCTTCGCCGGCACGCGCCGCTTCCACGCCGGCATTCAGCGCGAGAAGGTTCGTCTGGAAGGCGATGTCGTCGATCACGCTGATGATATTGATGATTTCGCTGGACGATTTCGAAATACCTTCCATCGCCGCCACCGCACGGCGCACCACCGCGCCGGACTTTTCCGCTCCTAGCCGCGCCCGCTCGACGCGCTCGCCGACATCTTCGGCGCGACGGGCGGAATCCTTCACCGTCGTCGTCACCTCCTCCACGGCGGCCGCCGTCTGCTCGACGGAGGCGGCCTGCCGCTCGGTGCGTTTTGCCAGATCGTCCGTGGCGCTGCGGATTTCCATCGCGCCGGCATGGATGGCAGACGTGTTGCGCCCGACGCCCTGCAGCGCATCCTGCAGCTTTTCGACGGCCTGGTTGAAATCGCCGCGCACGCGGTCGAGATGGCTGGCAAAAGGCTGTTCGAGCCGGTTTGCCACATCACCTTCGGCGAGCCGCGACAGGCCTTCGGCCAGCGCATTCATGGCAAACTCGATCTCGGCGGCCTCATGCGCCTTGCGGCTGTCATTGTTCTGGCGTTCCTGTTCGCTGGCCACGCGCAAGCTTTCGGTCTCCTGCGCCAGCCGCAGCTTTTCGATCGCCGCATCCTTGAACACGGCAACGGCCTTTGCCATGCGGCCCACCTCGTCGCCCCGGTCGAGCGCCGGCACGGGGATTTCGTGGCGACCGGAGGCGAGCGCCGACATGGCTTCCGTCATGCCGACAATGGGGCTGACGATGGCGCGCGACAGGAGCCAGATCAGGGCCACCGAAATGACACCAGCAACCGCACCACCGATCAGCAGCGTCCAGAGAAGATTGGTGTGGGCGTTGAGCTGCGTCCCGGCCGTGGCGCGGATCAGATCGTCCGCCTGCGCCTTGATGCGGGCGGCGGCGGCACGGAAACCGGCAAGCGGATGGGCGGCCTGGTCGCTAGCCGTCGCTGTGCCCGCGGCCGCCTCACGCGCCTTCACCTGCGGATCCACCACCTGCCGCTGGTAGGCATCGGCGGACGACTTCATCTCGTCAAGCGTTGCGACCATGGCCGGAAAGCCGGTCGCCTGCTTGCGCGCCTCGTCAAGGGCCGACACCACGCTGTCGCGGGCGACTGCCATGGCTGACAGGAGGGCCGGATCGCCGGACAGAAGATAGCCGCGCTGCAGGTAGCCTTGTTCCATCTGCGCCTCGAGCGCCTGGCCGACGGCAGCGGCAATCGCCTGCGCCTGCATCTGCTCGCGCGAGGCGGCAGCCGATTTCAGCCCCTGCCAGTAGACCACCGCAGATGCGATGAGGCAGACGGACATGAGCGCGAGAAATGTGCTGATCAGCTTTTTGTTGAGAGACAGGTTCTTGAACGACATGGAGTGTGCTGCGGTTTCTTCTGGAACGACAGGAAGGCGCACCGGCGCCGGCGACGAACCCCAAAAAGAGCGCACGCGCCTTAACATCGGATTGAGAAAATCGGCAGGATTTCACCCATCGCGCGGCCGAAATTGCGCTTCGTCAAGGCCGGAAACGCAAAATCCCTTGCCAGCCTGCGCATTCGCCGTCATGGACTGGCGCATGACATCTTCACACGATCAAAGACTGGACCAGCTGCTGGTCAACCGCGGCCTGTTTGCCAGCCGTTCGCGCGCCCGCGATGCGGTGCTGCGCGGCACCGTCAAGGTGAACGGCCAGACCGTTCTGAAACCCAGCGCCGTAGTGCCGGGCAATGCGAGCTTCACCATCGACGATCCGGCGCAGGATTACGTGTCGCGCGCGGCGCTGAAGCTGGTGGCCGCCCTCGACCATTTCGGCCTTGATCCGGAGGGCCTCAACTGTCTCGATATCGGCGCCTCCACCGGCGGCTTCACCGAAGTGCTGTTGAAGCGCAAGGCGGCCTATGTGGTGGCCATCGATGTCGGCCACGGCCAGATCCATGACCGAATTGCCGGCAGCCCGCGCGTCTTGAGCCTCGAAGGCCTCAATGCCCGCGCCATGACGCGCGACGATGTGGGCGACGAGGACTTCGGCATGGTCGTGTCGGATGTCTCGTTCATCTCGCTGAAGCTTGCGCTGCCGCCGGCACTCGACATGGCCGAGCCGGGTGCAACATGCGTGCTTCTGGTGAAGCCGCAATTCGAGGCGGGGCGCGATTTCGTCAGCAAGGCCGGTCTGTTGAAGGATCCGGAGACGGCGCCGGACGTGGCAGCCGAGCTGGAGCGCTGGCTGGTGGAGGACATGGGCTGGGAAAGCCTTGGCCTCATCCCCTCCCCGATTGCCGGCGGCGACGGCAACCAGGAATATCTGCTGGCCGGCCGCAAGCCGCTCGTGGATGATGACGACCTGGACGACGACGATCTGGACGAAGAGGCAGACGAGCAATGAGCGCGCCCGGTTCCGGCACCCAGACCGTCACCATCGCGCGCCTGGGCGCCCAGGGTCACGGCATTGCCCATGGCGAGGACGGGCCGATCTACGTGCCCTTTGCGCTTCCCGGCGAAACCGTCTCCATCGCCCGTGTCGGTGCGCAAGGCACGGTCATGTCGACCGCCACCACCTCGCCGGACCGCGTGGCACCGGTCTGTCGCCATTTCGGCCCCGACAGCGATGCCTGTGGCGGCTGTTCGCTGCAGCATCTGGCCGATGCGCCTTACCAGGCCTTCAAGCGCCAGCTGGTGGTTGATGCGCTGAAATCGAAAGGTTTGACGCCGGAGGTCAAGGATCTGGTGACGGCCGCCCCCGGCGAGCGCCGCCGCGTCGTCTTTTCCGCCCGCATGACGGAGAAGGGCCTGCTGCTGGGCTTTAACCGCGGCGAAAGCCATCAGCTGTTTTCGGTCGTGGAATGTCCGATCACCACGGCGGGCATCGTAGGGCGGCTCGACGTGATCCGCCGGGCCGCCGGCGAGCTGGCACAGGGCACCGATGTGTTTCGCCTCACGGTTCTCGAAACCCGCACCGGACTTGACCTGTCGGCCGAGGGGCTGAAGGCGCTGACGGATGCGCAGCGCCGCCGGGCGACGGAAACCGTGCTGGCGCTGAAGGGCGTCGTGCGGCTTTCGGTGAACGGCGAAATCCTGATCGAGAAGGAAAAGCCGCTGCTCGACTTTGGCAGCGTTCCCGTCTCGCCGCCGCCGGGCGGCTTTACCCAGGCGACGCGCCAGGCCGAAGATGCCATGGCCGCCATCGTCATCGGACATCTCGGCAAGGCAAAGCGCGTGGCGGACCTCTTTGCCGGCTCCGGCACCTTTGCGCTCCGGATCGCGGCAAAGGCCCGGGTGCATGCGGTGGAAAGCGATGCCAAGGCGATTGCGGCACTTGACCATGCCGCCCGCCACGCCCAGGGCCTGAAGCCGGTCAGCATCGAGCGCCGCGATCTCTACCGCCGTCCGATGATGGCGCAGGAACTGAAGGTGTTCGATGCCGTGGTGTTCGATCCGCCCCGCGCCGGCGCCGAAGTCCAGATGAGCGAACTCGTCCGCTCCGGCGTCAAGAAGATCGTCGCCGTCTCGTGCAACCCGCTGACGCTAGCGCGCGATCTGGCCATCCTCATCGCCGGCGGCTACCGCATCACCAGCGTCACCCCCGTCGACCAGTTCCTGTGGAACCCGCATGTGGAAGCGGTGGCGCTTCTGGAGAAGTGACACCCGCGCTTTCTGCAATGCCTTTGCGGGTGACGCCATCGCTGCGGCCTGGATTACCCCCCTCTGCCCTGCCGGGCATCTCCCCCACACAGGGGGAGATCGGCTGGAAGCAGGCGCGGCATTCAAAGTTTACCGTAGCGATTGCCGGCAACGGTTCTTGTGGACTGCGGAAATGGCTGATGTGCTTGCGGAAGCGGTTCATGTGGGAGGAGCACATCGGCCCCACGCTAATCTCCCCCCTTGAGGGGAGATGCCTGGCAAGGCAGAGGGGGGTGAACCGCACACGCGACATGCCTGTCTGCCCTCAAAGCAAACGCGACACCTCAAGATATCAATCGAACACCTTCACCCCGCCGGTTGCAACGTGCCGTTGCCGGTGACGCCGTCGCAGCGGCAGCGTCCGCCGGCGCGGCCTTCCGGGGCGCGGCAGATGTAGGGGCGGGTGCGGTCGGCGCTTTTGGGCGGCTCGATGATGCAGACGAAGCGTTGGCGCGGCTTGAACTGGTTGTCGTTATAGACCCGCGTATCGGGGCCGGACGATTGGGCGAGAACGCCGGAAGTGCCGGAAAGCAGGATGAGGATGCCGGCGGCGAGCCTGAACATGGCGATGTCTCACAAGAGGATGCGGAACGGATGGCTCCATCCTTGGCCGACCCCGCTTAACGCCCGGTGAAGACGCCTTAGCGCTTGCCGCGCTGCAGGAAGGCCTCGAAAGCGGCCCGCGCTTCCGTGCTCTTGAGCTGGCGTGCAAAATGCGCCATCTCCTCGTCCATCCGGGCCAGAACCTCCTGCCCGTTGCCACGCAGAAGATCACGGGCAATCTTCAGGGCGCCGGCAGGCTTTGCCGCAAGCGCAGCGGCCAGCTTCAGCGTTTCGGCCTCGACATCGGCCGCCTCGACCACCTCCCAGATCAGGCCCGCTTCGCGCGCGGCCTCGGCCGAAAATCCTTCGCCTGCCACCAGCAGGGCAAAGGCGCGCTGATGACCCATGAGGCGCGGCGCAAGCAGGCTGGAGGCCGCCTCCGGCACCAGCGCCAGATCAACGAAGGGCGTGCGAAACAGGCTGCGCGACGAGGCGACCGTCAGGTCGCAGTGCAGGTGAAGCGTCGTGCCGATGCCGATGGCCAGACCATCGACGCCCGACACCAGCGGCTTGTCGAAACCGGCCAAGGCTTTCAGAAATTCCACCGCCGCCGGCGGCTCCGTCGTGCCGGACATGGCATGGGCAAGAAAATCGGCCATGTCGTTGCCGGCGCAAAAGCACCCGTCCGAGCCGAGAAAGGCGACCGCGCGGATGGCGGGGTCGGCGCTTGCCTCCCGAAGGGCCGCCACCATCGCGCGATACATGGCAGAGGTGATGGCATTCTTCTTCTCCGCCCGGTTGAAGCGGATGACGGCAACGCCTTCAAAGGCCGGCGGATGTTCGATCAGGATGTGCTCGCTCATCGGTCTCTCCTTCAGCCGAACACGGCGCGGGCGCTAGCAAGGCTTGGGGCCCCGTTCACCACCCGGTCCTTCAGCGCTGCTGTTTCGGCAATGAGGTTTTCGGCGGCAAAGCGGCAGAGTGCCACGCGCTCTGCCCTGCCCTGCGCCTCATCCGCCAGCGCCCCCTTGGCGAGATAGATGCCGGTGAGGGCAAGCCCGAACAGCCGCAGATAGGGCGTGGCGCCGGAAAGCGCTGCCACCATGTTTCCCTCGGCCTGCTGCGCAAGAAGCCATTCGGTTGTCGTTTCGAGATCATCGAGGCTATGCGCCAGCCGGGCGGCCGTCTCGCCGAGACCATCCAGATTGGTGTTGCGCACCGTGTCTGCCACCGTGCGCAACTCGGCGATAAAACCACGCACCTGCCCGCCGCCGGAGAGCGGCAGCTTTCGCGTCACAAGATCGATCGCCTGGATGCCGTTGGTGCCCTCGTAGATCGGCGCGATGCGCGCGTCGCGCAAGAATTGCGCCGCCCCGGTTTCCTCGATGAAGCCCATGCCGCCATGCACCTGGATGCCGAGCGAGGCGACATCGACGCCGATATCAGTGGCAAAGGCCTTGGCAATCGGCGTGAGAAGAGCCGCCCTCTCCTGCCAGGAACCCCCGTTTTCGCCGGCATGCGAGAAATCGATGGCCTTGGCGCAGGCATAGCAGATGGCGCGTGCGCCCTGCGTCAGCGCCTTCATGGTCAACAGCATCCGCACCACATCCGGATGCTCGATGATCGGGCTCATGCCGTTGCCTGAGGGCTTTTCGCCCGTCCAGGCGGGCGCCTTGCCCTGCGTGCGCTCGCGCGCATAGGCAACCGCCTTTTGCGTTGCCGCTTCCGCAACCGCCACGCCCTGCATGCCGACGGCCAGGCGCGCATTGTTCATCATGGTGAACATGCAGGCGAGCCCGCGGTTTTCCTCGCCGACCAGCCAGCCGATGGCGCCCGGCTCCTCGCCGTAACGGCCATCGCCGTAGATCATCGTGCAGGTGGGCGAGCCGTGAATGCCGAGCTTGTGCTCCAGCGAATGGCAGAACAGATCGTTGCGCGCCCCCGGCGTGCCGTCCTCATTGGGCAGAAACTTCGGCACGAGAAACAGCGAAATGCCGCGCGTGCCGGCCGGCGCATCGGGAAGCCGCGCCAGCACCAGATGGATGATGTTGTCGCTGGCATCATGCTCGCCCCAGGTGATGTAGATCTTCTGGCCGAAAATGCGGTAGGTGCCGTCGCGGCTCCGTTCCGCCCGGGTCTTCAGCACGCCGAGATCGGAACCGGCATGCGGTTCGGTCAAATTCATCGTGCCGGTCCATTCGCCCGAGACCAGCTTTTCGAGATAGGTCTGCTGCAGCGCCCGGCTGCCATGCGCCTTCAGCGCCTCGATGGCGCCGACCGTCAGCGTCGGCCCGAGTGCAAAGGCAATCGAGGCGGAATTCCACATCTCCAGCGTGGCGACGTTCAGCATGTTGGGCAGGCCCTGCCCGCCGAACTCTTCCGGTGCCGTCAAGCCGTTCCAGCCGCCGGCGCACCAGTCCTTGTAGAGCTTGACCCAGCCATCCGGCGACAGAACCCTGTCCCCCTCGACGAGCCGCGCGCCCTGCCGGTCGCCGATGGCGGCAAGCGGCGCTATTTCGTCGCTGGCGAAACGGCCAGCCTCCGACAGGATGGCCTCGACCAGATCCGCGGTCAGATCGCCGAACCGGCCTTCGCCGATGGCATCGGCAAGGCCAATGACATGGTTCAGGGTGAAGGCGATCTCCTCGACCGGTGCCTTGTACATGAGAACTCCTCCTCCGCCGTTCCGGCCGCGCGCCTCCCGCGCACCGCCTCCCATTGCTTTTTACGTAAACGTAAGATGGCTTGTCAATCGCCAAGCGCGGGCGCCCGGCGTCTGCCGGTCGCGGCAAAAGAGGTGTTGCACGACAAAGACCGTCACAGAGAGGCGTTATGGAGAAGACAACGGCGACATTCGTCTGCTGCTGCCGGCCGTCTTCCTTGCCAGACGCGACAGGCAGCGGCAGGATGCCGCTTCCCGCCTTTTCCGGATGTCTGCATGGCGCTTCTTACCCCTTCCGTACCGGGCCTCGTCTGGGCCTATCAGTTCCATGGCCACTCGAAGACCTGCCGGCGGCTGCCGACAGAGGCGGGCCGCGATGACCTGACAACACCGGACAGCGGCGATTTTCTCTGGCTGCATCTGAACCTCGCCGACCAGCGGGTGCCGGCTTTCCTGGAAGGGTTTCAGGATCTTGATCCGGCCGTGGTGACGGCGCTGACGACCCATGAAACGCACGCCTCGATGACCCTCGACGACCGGATGGTCTACGGCACGCTTGTCGATTTCCAGCGGGATTTCGATGCCGATACGCGCGATATCGGCTGGCTGCACTTTGCCGTCTGCGGCAACCTCATCATCACCACCCGCCTGCAGCCCCTGCGCTCCATCGACCGGGTGCGGGCGGCGGTGGAAAAGAACCCGGCGCGCTTTCACCAGCCGATCGACGTCTTCGAAGCGATCGTTGCGGAATTCCAGCGCACGCTGATCTCGCTGGTGATGGAACTGACGGAGGAACTGAACCAGATCGAGGATGTCGTCTATGGCAATGATTCGCGCGACGAGAGGCGGCGGCTGGCGCCGGTCCGGCGCGTCGTCGTGCGCCTGCATCGCCATCTGCGCACCGTGCTGACGCTGATGCGACGGGCCGCAGCCGCCGACGACGACGAGATGCCTGCGGGTTTTGACGACGTGGCCGGGCGCCTGACGAGCCGGCTGGAAGCGGTGGATCACGATGTCTACGCGCTGCAGGATCGTGCACGCCTGCTGCACGAAGAAATCGATTCCAAGCTCTCCTCGGAAACCAACCGCCACCTCTACATCCTGTCGCTGATGACGGCCTTCCTGCTGCCGCCCTCGCTGGTGACGGGGTTTTTCGGCATGAACACGGCGGCCCTGCCCTTTGCCCATACCGATAGCGGCACCGGCTGGGCGTTTGCCTTCATGCTCCTGTCGGTGGGCTTTGCCTGGTGGCTGTTGAAGCGCGCCGGCATCCTGTGACGGGTGCTGTCTGGCACAACGAAAAACCGCCCGGCGGCATGGCCGGGCGGCGTGTTCGTTTCAGACGTTCAAGGCCTCAGTAGTAAGGCGACAGACACTGCTGGCGCGGGCCTTCATAGGGCTGGAACGTGTTCGAATAACTGTCATAGGTGCGGTAGCGGGCCGCGCAATATTCGTAGTGGCGCGGGTTGAGCCCCGTGCGCACGGGTGCGACTTCCCGATATTCCGGTACGTAACGGGGTGCGGGAACATAACGCGGCTCCGGGCGCGGCTGGGCAAGCGCGCCGCCAATGATGGCGCCGGCGGCAAAGGCTGCCAGCGGATACCAATAGCCATCGTGGTAGCGGTGGTTGGGGCGATGCTCGCGGTAACCGCGATAGCCGCCGTAGTAACCGGGGCGATCATAGCCGCGGCCATAATAGCGCGGCGGCGGCGGGCCATCGCGCCAGTACTGCACCTGAACCACATCGCCGGCCGTGGCAGGCGCGGCCACCAGCGGCATGGCCTGCGACGGCAGGATCGACGCCGACAGCAGCGCGGCGGACAGTCCGGCAATGGACAAACTCTTCATCAGCGTCATCATCTTCGGTCTCCCTTTCTGGGTCACGCGGGCAAAGGCGGCATCCGCCACCCCCCGGCGTTTATGAGAAAAACCTATCGTTTCTCACCTGAACCGCCGATTAACATGGGGATTGCGCGACACCGGCAAAAGACCATGCGGCAAGACGGCAGGCACAGATGTGCCGAACGCGAAACCCGGCCCGCACAAGGCAGGACCGGGTCATCAGCAGTCATTCCGGCGAACGCGCCCGATCAGTAGGGCGAGTTACAGCTCAGACGCTCGCCACGGCTGTTGGCCACGAACGTGTTGTCGGAGGCGCGGTAGGTCTTGTAGCGGTTCTGGCACCAGGCATAGTGGCTCTGCGAATAGCGGCCGGGCGTGACACGCTGCGGCTGCGCAACCGCGCCGCCGATGATCGAGCCTGCCGCAAAGGCTGCCAGCGGGAACCAGAAGCCGTTGTGATAACGATAGCCTGCGCGGCGTTCACGATAGCCACGGTGACCGTTATAATAGCCCTCGCGGACCGGCGGGCGGCGATAATCGCGACGACCATCGTAATGGCGGCGATCGTTCCAGTGACGGCGGTCATCACGACGCCACTGAACATCGGTTGCCTGCGTCTGCGCGCTCTGGCGGTCAACCGCGACCACCGGCATCGCCTGGACCGGCGCCAGACCGGTGAAGGTCACGGCAAGCGTCGTTGCCAGGATGGCGAATTTCTTCCTGATAGAACCCATGGGTGCTTCCTTCCGTCTTTTTATCGACAGTCAGAACGCGCACCCCACCTTGGAAGTTCCCGTCAAAGGCTCAGAAACGTAAGCGTTTCTTGACCGACAAGCTTACGCGCCCGCAGCATTCGGCCGGCGAAGGGTCGGCAGACGGTGTCAGACCTCGATCTCGACATCGCCCTTCGGACGCGAGCAGCAGGCAAGGATGTAGCCCTCCTCGATCTCCTCGTCGAGAATGCCGCCATTGTGGTTCATGTCCACTTCACCCGACAACAGCATGACGCGGCAGGTGCCACAGAGGCCGGATTCGCAGGCCGCCCCGATGCGCACGCCATTGGCGCGTGCCGTCATGAGGATGGTTTCGCCTGGCTTGCAGGGCGCCTGCTTGCCGGCAATGGCAAAGGACACCATGGCAGGCGCCTCGCCTTCGGCAAGCGCCACCGCCTCTTCCTCGACGGTCGCAACGGCCGGCTGAAAACTTTCCTGGTGGTAGCGGCTCATGTCGAAGCCTGCCCCCTCCAGCGCCGAACGCACGGCGGCCATGAATGGCTCCGGTCCGCAGCAGAAGATCGTGCGGTCGAGGAAATCCGGCGACAGAAGCGAGATCTTGGCGCGATCGACAAAGCCGCGCAGGCCGGACCACGGTTCGGCCTTGCCGCAATGCTCTACCACGAAACCGAGATTGAGCTTCGGCATCAGCCGCGACAGGTTTTCAAGCTCATGGCGGAAGATGATCTCAGAGGGCGAGCGGGCGCAATTGATGAAGACGATATCCGACAGCGGCGCCCGGTCGGCCATGTCACGCGTCATCGACATCATCGGCGTGATGCCGGAGCCGGCCGAGATGAACAGGTATTTTTCGCCCGGATGCTTCACATAGGAGAAATCGCCGAGCGGGCCGTAGGCCCGCATCCTCATGCCGGGCTTCAGATTTTCAAACATCCAGCGCGTGCCGATGCTATCCTTCTGCGCCTTCACCGTGACGGCCAGTGCATAGGGCCGCGACGGGCTCGAAGAAAGCGTATAGGTGCGCATCACCGGCTCCGGCCCGACCGGGATTTCGAGCGTCACGAACTGGCCCGGCAGATAGCGGAACCAGACGGAGCGCTCCGCCTTGAAGGTGAAGGTCATCACGTCCGGCGCTTCCAGCGTTACCGAGGTGCATTCGAGCAGATGCAGCCTGTCGCTCCACGGCACCATCTGGTCGAAATGCTGGTAGGTCGTCACGGCCATGTTCATCTCACGTCATTCCGTCTGCGGGCAGGTTGTTCGGTTATCTCGTCGCTCACAGTCTGTTCAAGAATTCTCTTCGGCGCGGCGCAGAAATCGCCATGTCAGCCCGCCGGAGAGAATGATGGGACAGGCTGTCAGGCAACGGCCGAAAGCTTTGCCTTGTCGCCCTGCAGGCGGTTCAGCATGAAGGTCGTGTACCAGTCGACGAACTGCATCACGCCACCTTCGTGATCCGGCGAATAGGGGCCGGGCTCATAGGCGGGCGAGCGGATGCCGAAGGCGTTTTCTTCCACGATGGAGCGGTCCTGGTCGTTCGTCATGTTCCACACATGCGTCAGTTCTTCCAGGTCGTAATCGACGCCTTCCACCGCATCCTTGTGGACGAGCCATTTGGTGGTAACGGCGGTTTCTTCCGCCGAGAGCGGCAGCACGCGGAACGAGATGGCATGGTCGCCCAGCATGTGGTTCCAGGTGGTGGGGTAATGGAAGAGCAGCATGGTGCCGATATGGCTGATCGGCACGTCGTCGGACAGCGGACGCTTTACCGCCCGCTTGCCGGACATGGTGTAGCTTTCGGCCTCTTCGACGAGCGGCATGCGCGCGACGCGGAACTGGCCGCTCTCATGCATGGCGAATGTGCTCGGAAGGCCTGCCGCCTCGCAGCGCTGCCAGTGTTCGGAGATGAACGGGTCGTCGCCTGCGCCCTGCACGCCGGTTGCCGTCGGCGCTTCCGGATAGGTGCGGCACAGTTCCGGATGGTTGCCGGCGCAGTGGTAGCATTCGCGGTTGTTTTCCCAGACGAGCTTCCAGTTGCCCTTCTCGATGATGGTGTTCTGGTAGGCGACCTTGGCCTCCGACAGCCGGTGCGGCGCCATGTAGGGCTCGACCATCTGGCGTACGGGAGCAAAATCCGGCGCGACCTCGGCAAGGCAGATGAAGATATAGCCGGCGACCGTTTCGCAGTGCACCTGCTTCATGCCGAACTGCGCCTTGTCGAAATCCTCGCCCATCTGGCGGGCAAAGACCAGCGAGCCGTCGAGATCGTAGGTCCACTGGTGGTAGGGACAGACGAGCTTTGCAGAGGCGCCGCGCTCCTGCGTGCACACGCGGTGGCCGCGGTGGCGGCAGGTATTGTGGAAGGCGCGGATGAGCTTGTCGCGGCCGCGCACCACGACGACGGGATAATCGCCCACCTGCAGCGTGACGTAATTGCCGGCGCGCGGGATTTCGCAATCATGGCCGATGAACAGCCAGTCGCGATACCAGATGGTTTCGAGATCCAGCTTGTAATAATCCTGATCGATGTAGAACGGCTGCTCCAGGCTGTAGCCCGGGCGGTGGTTCTTCAACTGCCGCAGCATGGTGTCGCGAATATCCATCTTCCGTTCCTTCGATGGCGGGGATGCGAAGGCAGGCATGGGAGGGTGCCGCAAAGGGCCGGGCCTTGTCCATCCCCGTCGCCCACCGCGATGGGTCAACCTGTCACTCGGGCTCTTGTCTGCGTGGCACCGGCGGCTTCCTGCAAGGGCCGGTACCCCGGTGGTCTCCACCGCTTTTTACGGTAAAACCTCGAATAGGAAAGATATAACCGAGGCCCTCCCGGCTGAGCGGATGCAATGCGACATGTCATCCTGCATTGACGACAAAACGCGACATCGGTTGCATCGGGCCGGCAGCATCCCCGGGACGGCATTCCATCGGGCGCGCAAGCCTTTGCCTTGAGCCCCAGGCCTTCGCGCCACAGGCCCGGCGGCGAAGGCTGGACGGCGCAAATGGAACATCGCATGCCCTTTCGCGGCGCAAGCCACCGTTAAGGATGATGCCCTACACTTTGCCTGACGCACAGGGAGTGAACGGACGTGGACGCCAAGGCGAAGCTCAGATATTTCGATGCCCGCGCCGAGCGGCCGCCGGCGCCGCAGGCAAAAACCTCTGCCCACTCGGAATTCCTGCGCACCGGGCGCATTTCGCGCGACCGGCGCGACTGGCTGCCCGATGAACGACGCTACCTCACCTATGAGGAAGTGGCCGAGCGCACCGAGCGCAAGCTGGCCCTTGCCGGCGAAAAGACCCATGAGCGGATCAATGCCGTTCACCGCAGGATTACCTTTCCCAAACTTCTGTTCAGCCGGTCGCTGAGCGAGACCCCGCATCTCGGCTATTGCCATGTCACGGCGGCGCGCACCTTCTTTTCCCCCAGCCAGCCGGTCAGCTGGTCCTTCTACATCTGCAATTTTTCCGCCGAGATCGGCGAGGCCGAACAGTTTTTCGGCCAGATCCGCACCGATTACGCCCGCATGTATTTTGCCGTCGCCATCGAGCGGCAGGACACGGGCGAGACGCGCATCAACCGCGCCGTGCGTGGCAACGGCGTCCTGTTTCGCACCAGCGATCCGGCCGAGGCGCTGAAGAACGTGCTGATGCTCGGCGCGCCCGAGCCCTCCTTGCGCGAGGTCATCGCGAAGGCCTGAAAGAATTTGCTTCGGGGCGCCGTTTGGCGTTATGGAAGCGCCATCATGGCAGCACGCATCATCGACATTGCGACAGACCGCGACGCGGCGGTGACGGAAGCCTGCCGGGTGCTGGCGGAAGGCTTTCCCGTCGCCATACCCACGGAAACCGTCTACGGCCTTGCCGCCGACGCCACCAATCCGGTCGCGGTGACCCGCATCTACGAAACGAAAGGCCGGCCGCGCTTCAATCCGCTGATCTGCCACATGTCGGATCTTGAGATGGCCGAACGCTATGCGGTGTTCGACCCGATCTCGCGTCAGCTGGCAGAAGCCTTCTGGCCCGGTCCGCTGACGCTCGTGCTGCCTTTGCGGCAAGGCTGCGGCATCCATGCGTTGGCGACCGCCGGCCTCGACAGCGTCGGCATCCGCGTGCCGAAGGGATTTTCCGCAGAGCTGATTGCCGCCTTCGGCAAGCCGCTTGCCGCCCCGAGCGCCAACACGTCCGGTAAGGTGAGCCCGACATCGGCGCGCCACGTGGCCGACGATCTCGGTGAGAAGCTGCGTCTCATCCTGGATGGCGCCAGTGCCGGGGTGGGTGTGGAATCCACCATCATCCGCGTCGAGGGCGAGCGGCTGCGGCTGCTACGCCCCGGCGGTCTTGCCGCCGAAGACATCGAGGCGCTCACCGGCCGCATGGTCGAGCGCCAGGACGGCCCCGCCCCGGCCATCGAGGCGCCGGGCATGATGGCCTCCCATTATGCGCCGGGCGCTGCTGTGCGGCTGAACGCCGCTGCCGCTGAACCGGGCGAGGCGCTGATCCGTTTTGCGGGCATGCCGCTTTCCGCAACCAAGGCCCACGCCATCTTCGACCTCAGCCCGTCCGGCGATCTTGCCGAGGCCGCGGCCAACCTGTTCGACACCTTGAAACGCGCCGATGCGACGGGCGCCGCATCCATCGCGGTTGCACCCATCCCCGACCACGGGCTTGGCGAAGCCATCAACGACCGCCTGTTTCGCGCCGCAGCGCCCCGCGAGGGATAGGGACCGGGGAGGATGGGACGCAGGATGATCGTTATGCGCTTGCGGTGTTACCGCACGCACACCCTTCCCGAGCCGTTTACCAGCGGCGCGATGCCGACAGTCCGCAGCCTGACCTTTGAACGAACCACCCCAAGGAGACACCCATGGACGCCCATCAGTCCCTCAGCCGCGACCTTCTCTCCCGCTTCACCGCCATCGTCGGCGAGGCGAATGTGGTGACGGGCGACGCGGACATGGCGCCGCATCTCGTGGAAAACCGCGGCCTCTACAAGGGCGCCTCGCCGCTGCTCCTGAAGCCCGGTTCGACCGAGGAGGTCTCGGCGATCCTGAAACTTGCCTCCGAGACCGGCACGGCGATCGTGCCGCAGACCGGCAATACCGGTCTCGTCGGCGGCCAGACGCCGAGTGCCGACGGCACGCAGCTGATCCTGTCGCTGGAGCGCATGAACAGGATCCGCGACATCGATCCGCTCGCCAATGTGATGGTGGTCGATGGCGGCTGCATTCTGGCCGATGTGCAGAAGGCGGCAGAGGAGATCGGGCGGCTGTTTCCGCTCTCGCTCGGTTCGGAAGGCTCCTGCCGCATCGGCGGCAACCTCTCGACCAATGCCGGCGGCACGGCGGTTCTCGCCTACGGCAATATGCGCCAGCTGTGCCTTGGCCTTGAAGTGGTGCTGCCGACCGGCGAGATCTGGGACGGGTTGCGCCGGCTGAAGAAGGACAATACCGGCTATGACCTGCGCGATCTCTTCATCGGCGCCGAAGGCACGCTTGGCGTCATCACCGGCGCGGTGCTGAAACTTTTTCCGCAGCCGGCCGGCCATCAGGTGGCCTTTGTCGGGCTTGCCTCGCCGGAACAGGCGCTGCATCTCTTCGAGAAGGCGTCCAACCTCTGCGGCACGGCGCTCACCGGCTTTGAACTGATGCCGCGCATCGGCATCGAGTTTACCACCCGTCATATTCCAGGCGTCCGCGACCCCTTGGGCTCGGTCCACGACTGGTATGTGCTGGTCGACATCTCCACCAATGATTCAGCCGACACCGCCCGGGTGATGGTGGAAACGCTGCTGGAACAGGGGCTGGAGGCAGGCCTGATCGAGGATGCGGTGATCGCCTCCTCCGTTGCCCAGCAGACGGCGCTCTGGCACATGCGCGAAAGCATGTCGGATGCGCAAAAGCCGGAAGGCGGCTCGATCAAGCACGATGTCTCGGTGCCGGTGTCGAAAATCCCCGCTTTCATGGCTGCGGCGGAAAAAGGCGTGCTCGCCGCCATGCCCGGCGCGCGCATCTGCGCCTTCGGACATCTCGGCGATGGCAATATCCATTACAACATTTCCCAGCCCGTCGGCGCCGACAAGGCGGAGTTTCTCGGCCGCTGGCGCGAGATGAACGCCATCGTGCATGGCATCGTGCTTGCCGCAGGCGGCTCGATTTCGGCCGAGCACGGCATCGGCCAGCTGAAGCGCGACGAGCTTGCCAGGATCCGCCCCGAAATCGAGATCGAGCTGATGCGCCGCATCAAGCGCGCCTTCGATCCGGCCGGCATCATGAACCCGGGCAAGGTCGTGTCCGTCTGACGGGCGTCAGCGGCTCTGCGACAGCGAGTAGAGAAGGTCGGCGCTGATGCCGCCATCCGAGCCGCTGCCGGTGAGGATGGACAGCGCCGACGAACTGGCATCGGAATTCTGCACGTCGTACATGACGGTAAACTTGTCGACCATCTTTGACACCTTTTCGGGATCCTTCAGGTCTTCGAGGTTCATGTATTTCTTCACCAGCGCCGCCTGCTTGTCGACGTCGAGATTGCTGAAACTGTCGGGCAGCTGGTAGCTGACGCGGAAGAATTCCAGAAGAGCGGTATCACCGAGAATATCGTAGGCGCTGGTGATGGAATGCGACAGGCGCTCGAAATAGAGCGCAAGCCGCACGCCGGCATTGCTCTCGCCCTGCTCCTGCTCGAGCGTCTGGCGGGTGTATTTGTTCTGGGTTTCGAGAATCTTGCCGGTGCTCTGTGCGCCGGTCTCGCGCGCCGCAGTCAGCTTGCCGCTGCTATCGAAATTGAAGGTACCGAGGATTTCGGCCCAGACCGAATTGGTCTGCTTGTTGACGAAGCTCTTGGGATCATTGAGGTCCGAGGCAAACACCTGCTTGAGGAAATCCTTGGTGACGGATTTCGGATCGACGTCATAGGAGGTCAGCAGCACGTTGACGAGGCGATCGTCCTTGATGAAGTCGGACGCGGTCTGGATCGTCTGCATCTGGGTGGAATAATACTTGACCTCGGCAGACGCGGCCGTCTTGGCGGCCGTCTTCTTGTCGTCCGCCAGGAAGCGCGTCATCTTGATCGTATATTCGGCGGCGACAGAGGTGATGGTGCCCTGCGCCTGCGCCGTCAGCGGCACCGTCACGTCACCCTTGGTGTTAAAGTTGAACGCTTTCGCCAGTGTCAGGTAGCGATCGTCCTTCAGCTTGTAGATATAGCTGTCCGGATCGTTGAGATTGCTCATCAGCGCCTGGCGCACCGTAAACTTCGACACCTTGTCCGGATCAAGCCCCACTGCCTTCAGGGCAAAATCAAGAACGTCACTCTTGCCCATGAACTCGTCGACAGAGGTGATTCCCGAAATCGCCGCCTTGTAGAGGGCGGCGGCCTTTTCATCGGCGGTGTCCTGCACATCGTTATAGGTGCTGTAATAGCGGTTGACGGTTGCGGCCTGCTGCGTCGCGGTCTGGGCCGCGCCGGCCGTGACCGTGCCATCGGTCTTAAATCCGAAATCCTTTGCCAGTTGCAGATAGGCCGGGTTGCTCTTGCCGAAGCGGTTGGCATAGCTGTTGGGGTCATTGAGATCGCTGGTGAGGATCTGCTCGATGGTGGAACTCACCACGTTGATGCCCGAAAGGCCGTAGGAGGTCTTGATGAAATTGTAGAGCCGCCGGTCCGCGATGATATCGGAGACATTGTCGACGGAGGCCATCTTTTCCTTGAAATAGTCGGCCTCATTGATGGCCGTGGCGGTCGAGACGCGCGTCTGCCTGCTCAGATACAGGTCGTTGATGGTTTCCTTCTGTACCGCGGTCTGCGCGCCGCCGGCCGGGGTGGTGCCATCGGCCTTGAAGTTGAACGCATCGGCCATGTCATAATAGGTCTGGAGACCGGACAGCTTGGACTCGTAGCCGGAAATTTCCGTATTGATCTTCGTCTTTTCCGCCGTCGTGGTGGCCGCGGCAAGCCGCGTCTGCGCATCGGCCACCTGTGCGTTCAGCGCATCGCGCTCAGGGCCAAGCGTCTGGTTGATATAGCTTGCGCTGTCACCGGTATCGCTCGACAGGACGCCGCGCAGGAAGCTGCGTGAATAATAGCTGTCCGAGACGCCATAGGAGGTGAAGAGATAGCTGCGCAGACGGTCGTTGTTCAACAGATCGTCGACCGAGCCGATTTCGCCCATCATCGCGTTGAAATAGTTCGTCTCGGTGGTCACCGCATTGCCTTGGCTCACCATCGTGCTGGTATAGAGCCCGACCATGGCATCCACCTGCGTCGATGACTGGGCGGCTTTCTCTTCCGACGAGAAGTTGAAGGCTGTGGCAAAATCACGGTAGCGGTGGTCGGTCAGCTTGTTGGCAAAGCTGTTGTCGTCCGACAGATCGCTTTCCAGCACCTTGCGCATGAAGGCCTTGGCATAGGTCATGTCTTCCAGGCCAAAGGCCTTCATCGCGTAGGAATAGAGCCGGTAGTCGCCGAGCAGATCGTCGACCGAGGTAACCTTTGAGATGTTTTCCTTGTAGTAAGCGGCCTCACGCGAGACGTCCGACTGCTTTGCAACGCGCTTCAGGCTGGCCTGTAGGTCGCGATTGACAAGATCGTAGCTCAGATAGGTCGATACCATTCGGGTGGCCTCTTCTCTCCCGGGGCGCTGAAGGTTGATGCGCCCATCCTACGTCAACGAAACTTAAAGAATTGCTGTCCGGGCTTTGCACACAGGGCTTGCCCCGGCCTGACCTTAACCCAAAACCTGTCTTGAACTCACGCAGACGCGCCGAAATTCATCTTCAGGAAACCCTGACGGATTCACTTTTGCTAACCATCAGGGGAGGCAAAGATTTCTTAACCGCAATTTTTAAGTGGTTCTGGAAAGGCCCCGCCTATGTTGGCCCCATCAGAGGACAAAAGTCCCGGCAAGAGATCCGGCAGCGGCTCTCGGGTAAAACAAGGGTAGCAATTGACGATGACTAATACGGTTCTGAAGCCCTCTTGGGCAGGTGCAACACTTCGGCTCGATCCGTCGCGTTTCCCCCAGCAGATCACGTACGGGCTGCATGATGCCGCCGGCGATGTCACCATTACCATCGACGAACGCGGCGCAGTCCTGCGCAAGATCCTTCCCGGCAGCGGGCTTCCGCTGTCGTTCGCTCTTCCGGCCCGCGCCTTCAAGGGTGTCGCGGCCCGGGCCATCGACCACGGCAATGGCGAGGTCACCGTGACGCTCGAACTGCATCACGACGATCCGGATCTGTGCATCCCGCTGCTCGTTGCCCACGACCTTTGCGACATCGCCGCCGACTGGCGCAGCTGGTCGGAAGCCTTCCGCATTCCCATGCTGATGGTGGAAGCCGATGGCGTTGCCCGTCCGCTGGAAAATCATCTCGGCGAGGTGCGCATGCAGGACACCAAGCCGCGCCGACGCCACTCCTATTTCGCCGCCCGCCGCCCGCGCTTCCTGGTTCGCCGATCCACCGGCAGCCTGGGTGTCGCCATGCGCATCGAAGGCAAGGAGATCATCGCACGGCGCTGATCGCTCCGGCCGACGCCAGGCCACCCTTACTCATCGATCTCCAGCAGAAGAGCCCGGCACCCCTGCCCGGGCTCTTTCGTTTTCAGGCACGGACACTCAGCCGCCGAGGCTGACGAGCGATGCGACGAGGCTTGCGAAAATCACCGCGCCGACACGGCCGTTGAACTTGAAGAGCCGCATGCAGTGATCCGGATTGTCGATATCCAGGATCAGGATCTGCCAGGCAAACATCAGGGCGGCGATGAAAAGCCCGAGATAGCCAAGCACGTTCACCTGCGCCGCCATGAAGGCAAACAGGAGGAAGATCAGCGCCAGCGCATAGATGCCGCAGAGCCAGGCCTTGGTGTTTTCGGCAAACAGGCGCGCGGTGGAGCGCACGCCGACCAGCGCATCGTCCTCCTTGTCCTGGTGGGCATAGATCGTGTCATAGCCGACCGTCCAGGCAATCGCGCCGAGATAGAGCCAGATCGGTGCCCAGGACAGGCTTGCAAAGACGCCCGCCCAGCCCATCAGCGCGCCCCAGGAAAAGGCAAGCCCGAGGAAAAACTGCGGCCAGTCGGTAAAGCGCTTGGCAAAGGGATAGATCGCCACCACCAGCAGCGAAGCAAAGCCGAGAAAAATGGTGAAGCGGTTGAACTGCAGGAGGACGACAAGCCCGACCAGCGCCTGCAGGACGAGAAAGATCTTTGCCTGCAGCCGGGTTGCCCGGCCCGACGGCAGCGGGCGCGAGCGCGTGCGCGCCACTTCGCTGTCGATGTCGTGGTCGACCAGATCGTTATAGGTGCAGCCGGCACCGCGCATGGCAACCGCGCCAACGAAGAACAGGAACAGATGCGCAAGCTTCAGTTCCAGCGAAAAGCCGCCGTCGGGAGCCGCATCGGCATTGGCCGCCAGCGCTGCCGACCAGAAGCAGGGCCACATCAGCAGCTCCCAGCCGATCGGCCGGTCCCAGCGGGCAAGCTGCGCAAAGGGCCACAGGGACCGCGGCAGGAACCGGTAAACCCAGTTGTCGGAAGGGGCATCGGCCACGCGGCCGGAAACATCATGTGTCGAGCTCATGGCTGAAACTTCTAAAAGCTTTGCCGCCAAAAGCAATCGTGTGGATTGTCACGCAAGGATGGAGATAGCAGGTTGTGGGTGCCGAGTTCGAGGCTCGCCCCCGTTGCGTTTGGGGCCCACCCCCCTCTGTCCTGCCGGACATCTCCCCCACACGGGGGGAGATCATCGTGTGGTTTATGCGCTCGTCCCTCATCAGCCGCTTTCGGAACACACATCAGCCGTTGCCGGCAGGCACTGCGGTAAACTTGGAATAAGGCGGTGGCCTCCTGCTGATCTCCCCCCTTGTGGGGGAGATGCCCGGCAGGGCAGAGGGGGTACCCTCCCCAAACACCGACCTCAGAAAATCACCGGCTCAAGCGGCGCCCGTCCGGCCTCGAAGGCTTTCAGCGCCTCCTCGCGCCGCGCAATGTAGTCGCGGTCGTGCGGAACGCTGTCGCGCGCCTTCTTCAGCTGGATCTGGAAGATGAAGAAGTTTTCGTGGGTAAACGCCATTTCTGAACCGGCGAGGTAGAATTCCCACATGCGGAAGAACCGCTCGTCATAGAGCGCCAAAACCTCTGCCTTGCGCGCCAGAAACCGTTCGCGCCAATGGCGAAGGGTGATGCCGTAATGCATCGGCAGGATCTCGATGTCGGAGACCAGAAGTCCGGCCCGCTCGATCTGCGGCAGCACTTCCGACAGCGCCGGAATATAACCGCCGGGAAAGATGTATTTTTCGATGAAGGGATTGGTGACGTAGACGATCTCAGGCTGGCCGATGGCATGCAGCACCATCACGCCATCATCGGCCAGCACCTCGTTGACCTTGCGGAAGTAGCGGCCGAAATTGGTGCGGCCGACATGCTCGAACATGCCGACGGAGACGATCCGGTCGAATTTTTGCGGCGGCGTCAGGTAACGATAGTCCTGAAGCTCGAAACGCACACGGTCCGAGAGGCCGCGCTTTGCCACCCGCTCGCGCGAAATCTTCAGCTGCTCGCGCGACAGCGTGATACCGGTGACATCGGCCCCGGAGGATTCCGCCAGATACATGGCCATGCCGCCCCAGCCGGACCCGATTTCCAGCACCCGCTGGCCGGGCTCGACCAGAAGCTTTGCCGCAATATGGCGCTTCTTGGCGAGCTGTGCTGCATCGAGCGACAGGTCGGGCGGATTGAAATAGGCGCAGGAATATTGCCAGTCCTCATCGAGGAACAACGAAAACAGCCGCTCGTCGAGATCGTAATGATGGGCGACGTTGCGGTGGTTGCGGTTGATCGGCACGCGGTTTCGAACCTGCGACACGGCGATGCGCAAAAGCCCGCGCCAGATCATGCCGAAGGTCAGGCCTTCGCTTAAGGTATTGTCCTTCACCAGCGCGAGGAATTCGTAGATGTCGCCCTCCTCGACGATCATCCGGCCATCCATGTAATGTTCGCCGAGCTTCAGCGCCGGATCGGCCGCCAGCTCCTCCTCGGCCTTGTCATCGGTGAAGCGGATCGCCACGCGACGTCCGCCGCCGGATCCGAAGGACTGTTCTCCGGCCGGGCCCCGCACGACAAGCGTTCCGACCTTGATGATTTTTGCAAGCAGGCGACGCAAGGACGAGGCCATACAACCCTCTAGATACTAAGGATGCCTTACTATTTCCCGGTGAAGGTAATACGGATTTTTCCGCTGACAAGGAAAAAATTCGGCGCAAGCCCGCACGCAGACAGCCCGCCAAACCGGATTTGGCGGGCTGAAGTTCCAGGCAGTTGATCAGGACAGGACCGGGCGGGCCTCAGCGCTTCTTCATGGCTTCGGCAAGAGCCGCCCCCAGCCCGCCGAGCTGGGACGTTTCGGCCTTGGCCGGCCTGGCGCTCGCATGGCGCATGGCATTGCCGGGGCCGCGCGGCTCGCGCATCGAAGGCGCTTCAGCCTCGCCGCCATCCTTTCGCATGGTGAGCCCGATGCGCTTGCGCTTCACGTCGACCTCGACCACGCGCACCTTCACCACATCGCCCGCCTTCACCACCTCATGCGGATCTTTCACGAAGCGATCGGCAAGCTGCGAGACGTGGACGAGCCCATCCTGATGCACGCCGATATCGACGAAGGCGCCGAAGGCGGCAACGTTCGTCACGGTCCCCTCCAGCGTCATGCCGGGCTTCAGGTCGGTGATCTCGTCGATCCCCTCCGCAAAGGTTGCGGTCTTGAAGCTCGGGCGCGGGTCGCGGCCGGGCTTTTCCAGCTCGGCAATGATGTCCTTCACCGTCGGCAGACCGAAGGTGTCGTCGATGAACTGGCGCGGATCGAGTTTCTTCAGCGCCGCACTGTCGCCCATCAGCGCACGCAGGTCCCGCCCACAGGCAGCGACGATCTTCTTGGCCACGCCATAGGCTTCAGGGTGAACGGCCGAGGCATCGAGCGGCTCCTTGCCGTCGGGAATGCGCAGGAAGCCGGCGCATTGCTCGAAGGTGCGCGCGCCAAGACGCGCCACCTTCAACAGGTCCCGGCGGCTGGCAAACGGGCCGTTCTGGTCACGATGCGCAACGATGGAATCGGCGATGCCACGGGAAAGGCCGGCGACGCGCGCCAGAAGCGGCGAGGACGCGGTGTTCAGATCGACGCCCACGGCATTCACCGCATCTTCCACCACGGCATCGAGCGAGCGCGACAGTTTTTGCTGGTCGACATCGTGCTGGTACTGGCCGACGCCGATGGATTTCGGCTCGATCTTGACGAGTTCCGCCAGCGGATCCTGCAGGCGGCGGGCAATCGAGACGGCCCCGCGCAGCGAGACGTCGAGGTTCGGAAATTCCTGGGCGGCAAGTTCCGAGGCCGAATAGACGGACGCGCCGGCCTCCGACACGATCACCTTGGTCGGCTTCTTTGCGGTTGCCGGAAACTGCGCCAGCATGTCGGCCACCAGCTTTTCCGTCTCGCGGCTGCCGGTGCCGTTGCCGATGGAGATCAGATCGACATTGTGCTTGCGGATGAGGCCGGCCAGTTCCGCCTGTGTGCCGCGAATGTCGTTCTTCGGCGGAAACGGATAGACGGTCGACGTTTCCAGCACTTTTCCGGTGCCATCCACCACGGCCACCTTGACGCCGGTGCGGATGCCCGGATCAAGCCCCATCGTGGCGCGCGAGCCCGCGGGTGCGGCCAGAAGCAGATCCTTGAGGTTGCGGGCAAAGACGCGGATCGCCTCTTCTTCCGAGCGCTCGCGCAATTCGCGCATCAGGTCGAGCGACAGCGACATGGAGAGTTTCACCCGCCATGTCCAGCCGGCGACATCCATCAGCCAGCGGTCGCCCGGCCCCTTTTCGCCGATCCCGAAGGCAATAGCGATCTTGCGCTGCACGGGCTTCACCGGCGACGGATCGTCCTGGTCCACATCGATGGTAAGCGTCAGGACCTCCTCGTTCCAGCCGCGCAACATGGCCAGCGCCCGGTGGCCCGGCGTGCCGGACCAGCGTTCTGTATGATCGAAATAGTCGGAAAACTTGGCGCCGGCCTCCTGCTTGCCATCGACCACCTTTGCCCGCAGCGTGGCATTGTCGCGCAGATACTGGCGCAGCGTCTTCAACAGGTCGGCATTTTCCGTGATGGCTTCGGCGACGATATCGCGCGCGCCGTCGAGCGCCGCCTTCACGTCGGCGACGTCTGCCGAGAGATAGGCGGCCGCCAAAGCATGCGGATCGGCGCTGCGGTCGGCCCAGATCGCGTCGGCCAGCGGCTGCAAGCCGCGCTCGCGGGCAATCTCAGCCTTGGTACGACGCTTGGGCTTGAACGGCAGGTAAAGGTCTTCCAGCTCGGCCTTCGTCGTGGCCCGCGCGATCTTCAGGGACAGCTCGTCGGTCATCTTGCCCTGCGAGCCGATGCTGTCGACGATGGTCGAGCGGCGGGCTTCCAGTTCGCGCAGGTAGACGAGACGTTCGGCAAGATTGCGCAGCTGCGTGTCGTCGAGCCCGCCCGTCACTTCCTTTCGGTAGCGCGCGATGAACGGCACCGTCGCGCCTTCGTCCAGAAGCCCGATCGCAGCGACCGCCTGGTCCGGGCGGGCATTGATCTCGGCGGCAATGGTTGCGGCAATGGAACGGATGTCGGCGGCCATGGGCATCTTCTCTTCGTTGTTCGGGCGCGACCATAGCGACAGATCGTGGCAAGGCAACGCCGGCGGGGGCGATTCCACAGGATCTGGCGACCCAGGAGGGGCAAGGCCCCTGTGTGACCGGGCAAAAGCCTTGACCTTTCTCCCCGCGCCCCTTAACCGCGCAGGCTTATCCTAGACCTTTTAAAGGGGGCGAATGTGAAGGTTCTTCTGATCGGATCCGGTGGCCGCGAGCATGCGCTGGCCTGGAAACTGGCGCAATCGCCCCTCATGACAAAACTTTACGCCGCCCCCGGCAATCCCGGCATTGCCGAGGAAGCCGAACTGGTGGCGCTTGCCGTCGAGGACCATGCCGCCGTCATCGCCTTCTGCCGCGACAAGACGATCGATTTCATCGTCGTCGGCCCGGAAGCGCCGCTGGTGGCCGGTCTCGCCCATGACCTGCGCGAGGCCGGCTTTGTCGTCTTCGGTCCCTCGAAGGCCGCCGCCCAGCTCGAAGGCTCCAAGGGTTTCACGAAGGATATCTGCGCCCGCTACAACATCCCGACCGGCGCCTACCAGCGCTTTACCGCAGCCGAACCGGCAAAAGCCTATATCCGCGAGCAGGGTGCGCCGATCGTGGTGAAGGCCGATGGCCTTGCCGCCGGCAAGGGCGTAACAGTTGCCATGACGCTGGACGAAGCACTTCTGGCCGTCGATGACTGCTTTGCCGGTGCCTTTGGCGCAGCCGGCGCCGAAGTGGTGGTGGAAGCCTATCTCGATGGCGAAGAGGCAAGCTTTTTCTGCCTGTCGGATGGCAAGACCGCCCTGGCGCTTGCCACTGCCCAGGACCACAAGCGCGTCGGCGATGGCGACACCGGCCCCAACACCGGCGGCATGGGCGCCTATTCGCCGGCGCCGGTGATGACGCTCGACATGGTGGAGCGCACCATGAAGGAGATCATCCAGCCGACGATTGCCGGCATGGCCGACAGCGGCATGCCGTTTACCGGCGTTTTCTTCGCCGGCCTGATGATCACCGAAAAAGGTCCCGAACTTATCGAATACAATGTGCGTTTCGGCGATCCGGAAACGCAGGTTCTGATGATGCGGCTGAAAAGCGATCTTCTGCCGATCCTCTATGCGGCCTCGACCGGCACGCTCGACCAAGTGAGCGCCGAGTGGCGCGACGAGGTGGCGCTGACGGTGGTGATGGCCTCCAAGGGCTATCCGGGCACTTATGAGAAGGGCACGCCCATCGCGTCCCTTCCGCAAGCGCAGGACGGCGCACAGGTGTTTCATGCGGGCACGGCACTTCAGGATGGCCGGCTTGTCGCCACCGGTGGGCGCGTGCTGAACCTCACCGCTCTTGGCGAAACGGTGAAGGAGGCGCAGTCGCGCGCCTATGACCTCGTTGATGCGGTGCAATGGGACAACGGCTTTTGCCGCCGCGATATCGGCTGGCGCGCCATCGAACAGGACGCGTGAGGCGGGCTGCCGGCATTCAGGAAGCGTTAACCGCTTCCCCTGACCGGTTTGAAAGGAAACGGCGCTAGCCTTGCTCCGAGAAGTCGAAGCCCGAGACATCAAGGCACGACATCAAGGAACGCGCCGATGCCAAGCCCTGTGCCATTGCTGTTGATGATGCTTGCCGCCACGCCCGCGTCTGCCGGCTCGATCGAGCGGATTGCGGCGGCATCCGAACCGGCACGCCCGACGGGAAGCATCGTGACGCTCGACTGCCTGTCCTGCCCGCCGGTTGAGCGGCGCCGCCCCTCGATGACGGCCCCCTTCGAGCTTGCGCCCGGCCAGCAGATCCTGTCGCTGCAGGAGCGCAACGGCAAGCCGGTGCTGCTGCGCACCGAAGCCTGGATGGGCGGCTCGCCGGTCACGTTTGTGAGCCTCAACCCGGTCTGGATCGACAAGGAGGAACAGGCGATCGTCGCCCGCGCCAGGCCAGCCTCCCCCCTGGATCCGGCAGCGCCCTCCGATCCGCTGGATACCGGCACCACGGCAGCCGTGCCGGCACCGCCGACGCAGGCCGCGCCACGCCTGCCGTCTGCCGCTCCCGCTCCCCTCCCGGATTTCTCCGGCGTGGCCCTGCGCCCGGCACTTTAAAGCCGACGCCTTCATCTTGCCATCCGGCAGGATGGACTGTCCCACCGGGCGATTTTCTCTGCGCAGTGCTGCAGGAGAACAGGGATAATCGATCCATTAGAGCTTTATTTATAGTTAAAGACTAAAACTCTCGGTGGGGCGTGGTCAGCGTCCGTCAAGCGCAGGAGCGCGATAACGAAACATGTTGTCGCCCGCTCTCCGTTCCATGGGCCCCCGGCGACGACCAAGGGCGGTGGTACCAATGAAGAACATGAAGATATCCACCCAGCTGTTCCTGCTGGTGGGCGCCATGATGGTGGTGTTTGCAGCCATCACCTTCTTCCAGATCAAATCCTCGACGAACGCCATCTATCGCGAACGCTATGAAATGCTGCGCACGCAGGTGGAAACGGCGATATCGGTGATGAGCGATTTCAACGATCGCGCCAAGGCCGGAGAGTTTTCCAAGGAAGAGGCGCAGAAGCGCGCCTATGCCCTCATCAACAAGATGCAGTTCCAGCCGGACGGATATTTCTTCGGTTACGACTATGACGTCGTCCTGGTCTTCCATCCCACCTCTCCGAGCGTCGGCAAGAGCAACAAGGGCAAGGGTGACCCGACCGGCAACATGTATCGCGACGACCTCGTCAAGCTGGGTCGCGCCGGCGGCGGTTACGTCGAATTCATTGGACCCAAGCCCGGCAAGGACCCGAACGACTACAGCTACCCGAAGGCCGCCTATGGCAAGGTGTTCGAGCCGTGGCAGATCGTCGTCGTCACCGGCCTTTATACCGATGACCTGAGGGCAGAGGTGCGCGACAACATCATCAAAACCGTCGGCGGCTCCTCGCTGCTGTTCCTCATGGCCCTGGCCGGTGCCTTCTTCGTCATTCGCGGTATCACCGGCCCGCTCAACGCCATTCACGATGCGCTGGGGGCCGTGGCCGACGAGGACACGTCGAAAACCATTCCCCATACCGACATGGGCAATGAAGTGGGCATGATGGCAAAGGCCACGAAAGCGCTGCAGGAAAAGATCCGCGAGCGCCATGCGATGGCCGAGCGCCAGAAGGCACAGGAGCAGGAACTGGATGCCGAGCGCCAGCGCAACATAAAGGCCCAGCACGACGAGGCCGAGCAGCAGGCGCATGTGGTGGCCACCATCGGAGCAGCACTCGAACAACTGGCCGATGGCGACCTCACCATTCGCTGCAACGATCTCGGACGCAAATACGAGGGCCTTCGGCAGAACTTCAACGATGCGCTGTCGCGGCTCGAGCAGGCCATGGCCCGCGTCAACCTCAAGGGCAACGATATCGGCGTCTCCAAGGAAGAGATCCGCCGCGCCTCCAGCGAGCTTGCCCAGCGCACCGAGCGCCAGGCGGCCAATCTGGAGGAAACCTCCGCAGCGCTCGACGAACTGACGGTTGCCGTGCGCCAGACGGCGGACGGTGCCCGGGAAGCCGCCCAGCGCGTGAAGACGATCAGCACCGAGGCGCGCCAGAGCGACAGCATCGTCGAACAGGCCATCGGCGCCATGAGCGGCATCGAGCAATCCTCGTCGGAGATCACCAAGATCATCGGCGTGATCGACGAGATCGCCTTCCAGACCAACCTTCTGGCGCTGAATGCCGGCGTCGAAGCCGCCCGTGCCGGCGAAAGCGGCAAGGGCTTTGCCGTCGTGGCCCAGGAAGTGCGCGAACTGGCCCAGCGCTCCGCCGCTGCCGCCAAGGAGATCAAGGACCAGATTTCCCGCTCCACCGGCCAGGTGGAACAGGGCGTGCAGCTGGTTGCCCAGGCGGGCGAAGCATTGAAGCGCATTTCCGCCCAGATCGAAGGCGCAAACGATATTGTCGGCAAGATCTCGCACAGCGCCCAGGAGCAGGACACCACGCTGCGCTCCATCTCGGCGGCACTGAACCAGCTGGACAGCGCCACCCAGCAGAATGCCGCCATGGCCGAGGAAACCACGGCATCCGCCGAGGTTCTGGCCAATGATACCGGCGACCTTCTGGATCTGATCCGCAGCTTCCGCACCGGCGACGTGCGCGATGCGGCGGGCAACCTGCAGGGGATGGGCCAGAAGATGCGCCGCGCCGGCTGATCTTCACTCGCATATGCAAAGAGCGCCGGCCCCGTGGCCGGCGTTTTGCGTTCAAGGGGACGCGGCAAGCTCCGCCAGCAACCGCTCGATCTCGTCGCCTGCAAAGACGGCAATACCGTTCTGCCGCAAAAGCGCGGCGGTGACGCCGGACCCTGCATGCCGGCGCCCGGCAAAGGCACCGTCATAGATGAAGAGCGACCCGCAGGACGGGCTGCCGTCGATCAGAAGCGCGTGGCGGCATTGATGGTCGATAGCAACCGTCAACGCTTTCTGCGCACCGGCCACGAAGGCAGAGGTGACATCGCCGCCGGTTAACTCCAGCACCCGCGCGCGCCCCAAAAGCACATCCTCGCCTGTCAGGCCCGCCTCGATTTCCGCCGGCGGGCGCGGCACGCTCATGCCGCCCGCCAGCTCCGGACAGAACGCGACCACCCGCCCCTCCTCCTGCAGACGCGTGAGGGCCGCATGGGACAGCAGCTTTCCCTTGCCGTCATAACGGACCGGCTGGCCGAGAAGGCAGGCGCTGACGAGGATTTTGGCGGGCATGGTCTTACACGTCCAATCGGCGCGGGATATCGGATCGTTCATGAAGAATGCGGACAACTTCGACCAGATCGTCCCCAGAAATGACATAGAAGATCAGGTGAGAACCGGCTCTCCTTCGCCGATAGCCGGGCCGCACCCAGTCCACTTCGCCACCCGCGAATGGATGACGGCCGATCTCGGCAATCATCTCAAGTATCTCTTTCAGATAGCGCTCTGCCTGGGCTTTCGACCATCGATCTCGCGTCTCGTCGCCAATATCCAGGAAATCGTTTCGCGCCGCGGGACGAAGCCGGACCTCAGCCACGAGCCTTCCATCTCTCCCGTGCCAAATCCATCAGCTCATCAGGGTCGAAGGGAACCGAAGGGCCACTGTTCTCACCCTCAGTCAGAGCATCGCGCAAAGCTGCTAGTTTCGCCTGTTCCTTCTCGAGCAGCCGAAGTCCCGCTTCCACGACTTGCTGCGGCGAGGAAAAACGGCCGCTTTCGACCTGCTCATCGACGAAGCGGTCGAGCGGTGTATCGAGAAGGATCGAGAAGGGCTTGTTCATGGGAAGCGTCCAACACTGAACTGATGGGATCACTCTAGCCCAGAGAGCCGAAAACTGGAAGGCAGATGCAAAGGCCCCGCCGAAGCAGGGCCTTCATCAATCATCCCGCGATCTTGGAAAAATCCGCAACCGTGCCGGTGGCTTCGCGCACCGCGTAGAGCAGGGCCAGACGATTGGCGCGGATATCCGGGTTTTCGTCGTTGACCAGCACATCCTCGAAGAAGGTATCGACCGGGCCGCGCAGGTTGGACAGGGCCTGCATGGCGGAGCGGAAATCCTCCTGCACGATGGCGTCGGACGCTTCGGCCGAGGCGGCGCGCACGGCGGTGTAGAGCGCCTTTTCAGCGTCCAGCACCAGAAGCTCGTCGGAGACGCCATCGGCGATGACCGCGCCTTTCTTTTCCTCCGCCGCCAGAAGCTGCGTGGCGCGCTTGGTGCCGGCCAGCAGGTTCTTGCCGTCCTCGGAGGTGATGAAGGCCGTCAGCGCCTCGACCCGGCGAGCCACCAGCAGCAGATCGTCGGCAGCCGGCGTCAGCACCGCATCGATCAGATCGTGGCGGGCGCCCATATCGCGGAGATAAACCTTCAGGCGGTCGTGGAAGAAGGAGAGGAGGTCTGCAGCAACGTCAACCGATCCGAACCGCTCACCCTTTTGGTTACGATACAACTGAAGTCCCGCCGCAAACTGCGGCATCAACTTCAACCGGAGCGTATTCTCCATGATCAGGCGCGTGACACCCAAAGCGGCACGTCGCAGTGCATAGGGATCCTTGGACCCAGTTGGCTTTTCATCGATGGCCCAGAAGCCGATCAGTGTATCCAGCTTGTCGGCGAGCGCGACGGTGAGGCCCACCGCACCTTCCGGCAAGCGGTCAGACGGCCCCTGCGGCTTGTAGTGATCCTCGATAGCTGCGGCAACCTCGGCCGACTCCCCCTGGAGCAGGGCATATTTGCGGCCCATAAGGCCCTGCAACTCGGGAAATTCTCCGACAGCTTCAGTTCGCAAATCAGCTTTGGCAAGGACACCTGCTCTCCGTGCTGCCTCGCCGTCCGCACCCGTCACGGAGACAAGATCATCGACCTTGCCGAGAATGCGCGCCACCCGCTCCCCCTGCGTGCCGAGTTTGGCATGGAAGGTCACGTTCAGCGCGTCGAGCTTGGCCATGCGCTGGTCGAGCGGCTTTTTCAGGTCCAGGCCGAATTTTTCGGCAGAGGCCTTCAGCGTGTCGAGATCCGGCAGGTTGGCCTGGTCGCGGGTCCAGAAATGCTTGGCATCCGACAGGCGGGCGCGCACGACCTTGCCATTGCCATGGATGATTTCGTCACCGCCATCCTTCGCCTCGATATTGGAGACGAGGATGAAGCGGTTCGACAGGCCTTCGCCGCCCTGTGGGCGGGTGACGAAGCATTTCTGGTTCGTCTTGATCGTCAGGCGGATGATTTCGGCCGGGATCGCGAGGTACTCTTCCTCGAAGGTGCCCATCAGCACATGCGGCCACTCGACGAGGCCGGAGACTTCCTCCAGCAGGCCCTCGTCTTCCACGAGGTCGAGACCGCTTGCAAAGGCTCGATCGCGCGCATCATGCAGGATCACGTCCTTGCGGCGCTCGGCATCCAGCATGACCTTCGCTTTTTCAAGGCTCGTCACATAGTCGTCGAAGCGGCGCACGGTGATGGCGCCAGGCGCATGAAAGCGGTGACCATAGGTGATGTTGGAGGCCTTGATGCCATCGACCTCGAATTCTACCACCTGCGTTTCGTCATGTTCCGGGCCGAAGACGCAGAGGATGGATTGCAGCGGGCGCACCCAGCGCAGGCTTTCCGAGCCCTTGCCCTCGATGCCGCCGAACCGCATGCCCTTCGGCATGGAGGCAAAGCCGGAGCGCATGCTTTTCGGCCAGGGAAAGGTGCGGATGATGGCAGGCATTACCTCGGCGATGATCTCTTCCGCCGGCCGGCCGGGCTTGGAGACGACGGCGACATAAAAATCACCCTTCTTCGGATCCGACACGACCCGCGCCTCGGACACGTCCGACAGGCCCGCCTTGCGCAGAAAACCGTGCACGGCCTGTTCCGGCGCCTTGGTGGACGGGCCCTTGATCTCTTCGCGCTGATCGGCCGAACGGGCATTGAGGCCGCGGATATCGAGTGTGAGACGGCGCGGCGTCCAGTATTCGCGGGCACCCTCATAGGTCAGCCCCTGATCCACCAGCGCATCGGTGACGAGCTTTTTGAGGTCGCCGGCCGCCTTGCGCTGCATGCGGGCAGGAATTTCCTCGGAGCGAAGTTCGAGCAGAAGATCAGGCATGGCACTCGGCTTGTAATAGAAATGACATTGCGCCGGGACTTAGCAAGCCCTCGGGCAAAAGTCATCTGCCGAGTCACGCAAAATGCAGGCGACGGGCCGATGCAGGCACAAAGCCTCACCGGACCGGGCTGCCGGCGATGAGCGCCTGTTGCAGGAGATCACTGCGGACCTTGTTCTTGTGCTGAGCCACCATGCCCGGGATCAGGAAGGCGTCGACCAGGACCCATATTCCGACCGCAATCAGCGGCACTGCTCCCACGCCAAAAGCGTGACGCGCGGGCAATGCCAAATGACAGGCTGCGATGTGAGGAGCAGAGCGTCCCCTGCCCTCATCCCCGCTGCAGGGAGACGCCGAGCGACGTCAGCGCATCCCAGTAGCCGGGATAGGTTTTACCCACGCAATCCGGGTCGAGAATGGTGATGCCGTTGATCTTCAGCCCGGCGAGCGCAAAGCTCATGGCGATGCGGTGATCGGCAAAGGTGTCGATCTCAGCCGGCAGGGTCTGGCCGGCAAGCGCCGGGTCGGAAGACACGATGAGGTCGTCGCCCTCTTCGGCCGCCAGCCCTTCGCGAATGGCGTTGAGGCCGGTCGACAGCGCCCGGATGCGGTCGCATTCCTTGACGCGCAGATTGGCGATGCCGACAAAGCGCACCGGCGTTTCGTTGAAGGCGGCAAGCACTGCAATCGTTGGAATGGCATCCTGCATCTGGCTGCCGTCGATGACGGCCGGCATGTGCGGAAAGGCGGCAATGACGGCATGGGCCTTGGCATCCGGCTGGGTGAAGGCCTGCGCCGGCGTGCCGATATCGATCTGGCCGCCGGTCAGCACTTCCGCACCCCAGAGATAGGTGGCGGCCGAGGCGTCCGGCTCGATGTGGAAATCGGTGGCCGTATAGCCGGTCGGCTTGACGCGCCAGGTGGCGCTGTCCAGCTCTTCGACCTCAGCTCCAAAGGCCCGCATGGCATCCAGCGTCAGGTCCACATAGCCGCGCGCGCCGATCTCGGTGCCGGTGAGTGCCACGGTCACCAGCGCATTGGCGCCTTCAGGGGCAAGCGGCGCGGCCATCAGCAGCGCCGAGACATACTGGCTGGAGAGGCCCGCATCGATTTCGACACGGCCGGAGGCGAAATGACCGGTGCCCTTGACCGTCACCGGCGGGCAACCGGTCGGCGCTTCGGCGGAAATGCCGAGTGCGTTAAGGGCCGAGACCAGCGGCGCGATCGGGCGCTTGCGCATATGCGCATCGCCATCCACCACCACCGTGCCCTCGACCGAGGCCACGGCTGCCGTCAGAAAGCGCGTTGCGGTGCCGGCATTGCCGAGGAAGAGCGGCGCAGACGGCGCCGTCAGCCGGCCGGTGCCGGTCACGACGAAGGTCGTTGCATCCGGCTCCTCCACGGTGACGCCCATGGCGCGCAGGGCCTCTGCCATGTAGCGGGTATCGTCGCTTTTCAGCGCCCCGGTCAGCCGGCTTGTTCCACGCGCAAGACCCGCCAGAAGCAGCGCCCGATTGGTGATCGACTTGGAGCCGGGAGGCGCGACATGGCCGGTCAGGGGATGGCCGGGGGGAAGGATGGTCAGCTTGTCGAGTTGCTTATCGGGGGTCATGGCGGTCTCGTCAGTCTCGGATGGCACGCGGGACGGATGGGTGCAGCATGGCGAAAGGCGCACGGGCATCCGTTTCGGGTTGATGTCGTGACAAGGCTTGTTCACCAAACCGCGCCGGCTGGCAACAGGCTTTGGCCCCAAACCGCAGGAATGACGCAAGGCATCGCGCGGGTTTCAAGCCGCCAGCGCTGGCTTGCCACCCAACGGAGGCTGTGCAGCAGGGCACCGGACCTGTAAGAAGAACGCCCGGCGCACCATGCGTCTGGCGCAAAGGCCCGACGGGAGGAGGAACCGCATGCAGCCCCTTCAGGACAGACTGGCCGGCAGCGGCCCGATCATCGACGCCCGTTTCGACGGGGAAGAGATGCAGGAGGCCCATATTGCCGAGGCGGAATTTCGCAATTGCCGGTTTTCAAACTGCGCGTTTGACGAAGCCACGTTTCGCAATTGTCGGTTTTTCGGCTGCGTGTTTGACCATTGCAGCTTTCGCGAAACGATCATCGAGGACTGCCAGTTCTGCGAGGGCGAGACCGGCACGCAGTGGCGCTATTGCGATCTCTCCAAGGCAGAGATCCGCCGCAGCAATCTCAGCCTCAACACCATGATCGGCAGCACCGCCTATCTGACTACCTTCAGCGATTGTTCGGCCGCTGGCATTCGGCTCGACCTCGAGACCCAGCGGAAAATCCGCACGCAGATTCTGGCAGGCGGCGTCACCTTCCGCAAATGCAAGCTGCAATATGCCGTCTTTTCAGCAGCGGATTTTCGCGAAAGCGTGTTTGAAAGTTGCGACCTGCGCGATGCAAGCCTTTCGGGCTGCAATCTGTCGGAGGCAAGCTTTCGCGGATCGAGCCTTCACAATATCGATCTTGTCGGCGCAACGCTCGACCATGCGGACCTGTCGCATGCAAGCTTCGATACGCTGGAGCTGACGAGCCTCGCCTCGTTTCATGCCGCCGTGGTGACGCGCGACCAGCACGAGGCGCTTCTGGCCTCGCTCGGGATTTTGACGGCGGATTGACCATCAGCCGCCGTCAGCACCGCCTCTCATCTGTTATAGACGGTGCAGAACAGCTTCAATCGAGACTTCTCCCGGATGAAAGTCGTATAAGATGCGAGGCTGTACCCCTTTTCGGCCCAGTATTTCTTGTTCTCCTCCAGATTGTTCCAGCCGTCGATCTGCCAGTCGAGGTGCTTGGTATTCTGGCTATAGTGCAGACGAACAAGGGCGCTTTCAACACCAAGTTCCCGCGAACCACTGTCTTTGCACTCCATCTTGGTAACGATCAGCCCCTGATCATCAAGCTTTTTTGCATATCTGAAGACGACTTCGCCTGACATCCATTCGGATACTTCTGCATGCGCCGCTTGTGCCGTGACGAAAGTTGCAGTGACCGACGCGATGATAAAAAACTTGCGGAGAACCTTCATAATACTACCCCCAAACAACCCAGAGTACTTTATGTTCGGTTCTTGTACTACGCAAGGCGCTATGGCAGCAGCTTCGGATCGCTCCGCTATCTTTCGTCAGGCGACAGCCTTTTCGATGTTCACACCGCCGGCGTCGGTCAGCAGAAACGCTTCGCCGCAGGCCTTGGCAAGCGTTCTGACCCGCAGGATATAGCTCTGGCGTTCGGTGACGGAAATCACGCCGCGCGCATCGAGAAGGTTGAAGACGTGGGAGGCCTTGATGCATTGGTCATAGGCCGGGAAGACGCATTTGTGCAGGCGCTGGTTGGCACTGTCGCCCGGCGCGCCGAAGGCAAGCAGGCTTGCGCATTCGCGCTCGGCATCCTCGAAATGTCGCAGCAGCATGTCGGTATTGGCATATTCGAAATTGTGCCGCGAATATTCCTGCTCGGCCTGCAGGAAGACATCGCCATAGGAGATCTTCTCCTCGCCCTCGCGGCCGTTGAAGTTGAGATCGTAGACATTGTCGACGCCCTGGACATACATGGCGAGGCGCTCAAGACCATAGGTCAGTTCGCCCGCGACCGGCGAGCATTCGATGCCGCAGACCTGCTGGAAGTAGGTGAACTGCGAGACTTCCATGCCATCGCACCAGCATTCCCAGCCAAGACCCCAGGCGCCAAGCGTCGGGCTTTCCCAGTCGTCTTCGACGAAGCGCACGTCATGCAGCAGCGGATCGAGACCGATTGCGGCGAGCGAGCCGAGGTATAGTTCCTGCAGGTTCGAGGGGTTCGGCTTCAGGATGACCTGATACTGGTAGTAATGCTGCAAGCGGTTCGGGTTTTCGCCATATCGACCATCGGACGGGCGCCGCGACGGCTGCACATAGGCGGCCTTCCAAGGCTTCGGCCCGAGCGCGCGCAGCGTCGTTGCCGGATGAAAGGTGCCGGCGCCCACTTCCATGTCATAGGGCTGCAGCACCGCGCAGCCCTTGTCGGCCCAATAGGCGTGGAGCGTCAGGATCAGCGCCTGGAAGGAGCGCTTGGGGTCCATATGCGGAGCAAGGGGCGTGGTCATGGCACTATCCGGAACTTCAATGAAACGTCGCCCGTCTGGTGCCACGGCGGGCCGGAAGGGTCAAGTGCGGCGGGGAAAGGACGGGACACGGAGGCAAAGTTCGGCTAAAATGAAGCGGCGAGATGCAAGGAGCGAAGATGAACGTCAAGACCACGATCGAGCTTCCTGAACCCCTGTTGCGTGCAGCCGAACGGCTTGTGACAGAGGGACGCTATCCGTCCGTAGACAGCGTGGTATCGGCCGGCATCGAGAAGATGCTGTACGCCGATGATGAGGCTGGACAGATGGACGATGGACTTCTTGGCATGGCCGACGAAATCCGGCGCCGAGCCAACCTGCCTGCAGACGAATGGGTGGAGTGGAACGCCGAGGCCTTGTCTTCACGTCTAAAGGCTCGCCTTGACGAGAAATATCGATAGCGCAGATGAGCTACAGGATCATCCTGCATCCCTCGGTCGAAAAAGATCTATTCGAAAATTACGGACTTCATCGCGGCATATGCCGGACGTCACGTCGCACATCTGAAGATAGACGAAATCATCGGCTTCATTGGCAAGCTGGCGGACTTTCCGAAAATCGGCAGCATACGAAACGATGTGCTGGAAGGCATGAGAGCGGTTCCAGCCAGTGCAAAAGCAGTCGTTTGCTTTACGGTAGATGACACAACAATGACCGTCACGGTACTGTGTATCAGCTACGCAGGACGTGACTGGGCGGCGCGAATCGAAAAGCGTCGCTAGGCGCCCTACTCGTCGTCGCGGCGCACCCTGTATTCGCCCGTTACCTCGTCCTTGACCAGCGTGCCGATGGCGTTGGTCTGGCGCTCACGCTCCTGCTCGCGCCGGCGGATGGCGAGCTTTTCGGCGTCGGCCACGAACTTTTTATAAAAATACCAGCCCCCGCCGATGACGAGGGCGAGAAACAGAAGTTGCGGCATGGATGGTTCTCCCCCTTGCAAGCGGTTCGGGGAGACACGGACCGCGTTCCCTGACAATCACGAACGGGACTTAAAGCCCGTAACGGCTCCACAATGCCCGCTCTTCGAGGCTCGCGGCAAGGCCGGATACGGCAGCAGAAGCAATTTCCCCACCGGATCCGATGCCAGGAGCGCCCGAAACCTCGCCCGAGATCACGCCCGGCAGGCGCCGGCCGAAGAGGCTGCGGGCACCGCCGATGAGTTCCAGCTTGGTGTTCTTGCCATAGCGACGCTTCAGGACCTCGCGCATTTCGCCGATCCCGTCGACAAGACCAAGCTCGACGCCGCGCGTGCCGGTCCAGAACAGGCCGGAAAAGATCGTTTCCTCTTCCGCCAGCCGCTCGCCGCGGCGTGCCTTCACCATGTCGATGAACACCTTGTGGATATCGAGCTGCAGCGTTTTCAGATATTCGATGTCGGCTTCCTTTTCCGGCTGGAAGGGATCGAGGATCACCTTGTTTTCGCCGGCCGTATAGACGCGCCGTTCGACGCCGATCTTCTTCAACAGTTCGGGAAAACCGAAACCGCCGGAGACGACGCCGATCGAGCCGACGATGGAAGTGGGATCGACGAGGATCTCGTCGCCGGCAATCGCGATCATATAACCGCCGGAAGCGGCGACATCTTCCACGAAGACCAGCACGCGCTTGTTCTTTTCCTCCGCCAGTGCCCGGATGCGCTGGTAGATGAGGCGCGACTGCACCGGCGAGCCGCCGGGAGAATTGACCGACAGCGCAACGGCTGGCGCATCCTTGCGCGAAAACGCCTTTTCCAGCATGGGGGCTACGGTTGCAAGGTTGAGCGCCGGGCGAAACTGGCTGCCGCCCGTCATGATGGCGCCATGCAGGCGCACGACGGGAATGGCGATGCCTTCATCCTTGCGGAACCGCTTCGGCACCAACCGTTTCAAAACACCAGCCATTTCATCTCCTGCTTCATCACGTTGCTGATCGAGGATGTATGCAACGGAATGGCCGGCGCAATGGTTGCCATGGATAAATTCCGCGTCATTCAGCGGCTTGTGCGGCGATAGGCGGCACGGCCGTTGTTGAGATCGTCGACAAAGGGGGAAAAGGCGTGGCCCTCGTCGGCATGCATGAAGAGCGGCGCGCGAAACCGCGCCCGCGCCCGGGATCCCTTGATGGCGGTGACGAGAAGCCGGATCGCATCCTCGCCCGGGCGTGGATGGACAAGCGTCAGTTCGAGCCCGCCAAAGCGTTTGCCACAGGCGGCAAGGATGTCGCCCACCGATTGCGGCCGCGCAATCAGCGACAGCTGGCCGCCCGGCACCATGATGGCGCCGGCGGTGCGGATCCAGCTCTCGAACAGGTCGTCGGTCATCGCATGGGCCTCCGCCTTCAGCGCATCCGGCGTCTTGCGGTCGCGTCCGTCGTTGAACGGCGGGTTCATGATGACATGGTGGAAGTGATCGTCCAAAAGACCCGCCGCGATCCGCGCCTTGCCGCGCAGCGTCACATCCGCCTCGATCACCTGTGCGCGGGCGGCAAGGAACGCGTTCTCGTCAAGGGCAAGCGTGCGCCGGGCATAGTGCGCCATCTCGGCGGAACGCTCCACCAGCACCACTTCGGCGGCGACAAGACGCGCGGCAACGGCAAGACCGGCGGCCCCGGCGCCGGCGCCGAGATCGGCCACCCGCACCGGACGATCCGCATCGACCAGGGCTGCCAGAAGCATGGCGTCCATGCCCGCCCGGTGCCCGCCATCGCGCGGCTGCACCAGAAAGAACTGCCCGCGATGGAAGGCGTCGACCGTCTCGCTGATCGCCCTGTCCATCGCTCACATGTCTCCCGGATCTCTGAGCTCCGCCGACAGGCCGGCGTCGGTCAGAATGCGGCGCGCCGCCTCGATGCGGTCGCCCTCCACCAGCAGCCGGCGCGGCAACAGGCCGAGCGATCCTTCCAGAATGCTCATGGACTGGTCCGCGATGAGACAATGAATGCCCGCATCCTGAAGCAGGCTCTGGGAGAAGGACAGCACAACCGCATCATTGGTGCGGATCAGTTCTTTCATGGGCTTAAAACACCTCAATTATCAGTCATCCGTCCGATTGCCTCTTGCCGGGCCATCCGCCCCTTTCTATTGTCCGGCACAAAATTTGAACAGGAGGCCACATCATTGGGCGTCGTTATTCCGCTCGAAGAGGGCAAAAACAAGCAGGCATCCGTGAAGCCGCTGGTCGATCTGACCAAGGCGGACATGGATCGGGTCAACCAGCTGATCCTGTCCAAGGCAGGATCCGATGTGCAGATGATCCCGGAAGTGGCCAATCACCTGATCTCGTCGGGTGGAAAACGGCTGCGCCCGATGCTGACCCTCGCCTCCGCCCAGATGTTCGGCTACGAGGGCGAAGGCCATGTCAAGCTTGCGACCAGCGTCGAGTTCATGCACACGGCAACACTGTTGCATGACGACGTGGTGGACGAAAGCGATCTTCGCCGCGGCAAATCCACCGCCCGCATGATCTGGGGCAACCAGGCGAGCGTTCTGGTCGGCGACTTCCTGCTCGGCCAGGCCTTCAAGATGATGGTCGATGTCGGTTCGCTCGATGCGCTGGACGTGCTCGCCACCTCCGCATCCGTCATTGCCGAGGGCGAGGTTTTGCAGCTCTCGGTCGCCAAGAACATGGAGACCACGGAAGACGACTATCTCTCCGTCATCCGCGCCAAGACCGCGGCGCTGTTTGCCGCGGCCGCCGAAGTCGGCCCAATCATCGCCAATACGGACCGGGCCAGCCGCAATGCGCTCAAATCCTACGGCATGAATCTCGGCCTTGCCTTCCAGCTGGTCGATGACGTGCTGGATTACGGCGGCAAGGCGGCCGATCTCGGCAAGAATGTCGGCGACGATTTCCGCGAGGGCAAGATCACGCTGCCGGTGATCCTCTCCTATCGCCGCGGCACGGCGGAAGACCGCGCCTTCTGGAAAACCGCCATCGAACAGGGCGACAGCAGCGACGAGAACCTTGAAAAGGCGCTCGGCCTCATCGCCAAATACAATGGCCTTGGCGACACCATCACCCGCGCCAGACATTATGGCGAAATGGCCCGCGATGCCCTGTCCCCGCTTGCCGCCACCCCCCAGAAGGCGGCCCTGATGGAAGTGATCGACTTCTGTATCGACCGGGTCAATTGACGACCGTCAGGAGAGGCATGCGCACTCTCCTGTGGATGTCGGGTGCCGGGGTGATTTTCTTGCGGATTTGCTCCAAAAAAGCCATTCTGTGGTGAATCATCGGCACGGGATTCATGGCGGCCACACGGCCGCCCACCGCTTTTCATGAGAGGCACCTTCATGCGGCAGAAATTCGCCCATCGTCTGCTATCGGGCACGGCATTCGGGGCAGCGCTCCTGCTCGCGCAGGCAATGCCGCACATGGCCCGGGCCCAGCAGCCGCCGGTGACCGAGCCTGCACCGGTTACAGAGCCTGCCCCGGCGCCTGAGACCAATCCGGCGACCAGCCCTGCACCGGCCACCGAGCCGGCGCCCGTCACGGCGGCGGCGCCGGTTGCCCCTCCCATCCTCGACCAGCCGGAATTTTCCACCGCGAAGGTCAACAGCTTTTCGGGCGCCTTCCTTGCCGCCCGCACCGCCGATGTCGATCACGATTACGTAACCGCGATTGCGCTCTACCAGAAGGCGCTGCAGTTCGAGCCGGCCAATGTCGACATCCGCGAACGCCTGATGATCTCGCTTCTGATGAACGGCGAGTTCGACGAGAGCCTGAAGCAGGTGGATGCGCTGAAGGAAGACACCGCCGTCGACCGGATCACGAAGATCGTGCGCGGGCTGGACGCCATCCGCCGGGCAGACTACGCCGAGGCCGAAAAGGTCCTGGCCTACAAGGGCCTCAACGATCTCGACCGCATGACGCAGGCGCTGATGACCGCCTGGGCCAAGGTGGGTGCCGGCAAGGGCAAGGATGCCTTGAGCCTCGCCAAGAGCCTCAAGGGGCCGGAGTGGTTCAAGGTGTTTACCGATTACCATATCGGCACCATGGCCATCGTGATCGGCGACAAGGCCACGGCCCGCACCTATCTGAAGGCGGCGATCACCAGCGAGGAGGCGGTGGCGACTTCGCCCGACACCTTCATGCGCGCCGTCATGGCGCTCGCCCGGCTGGAAGCTACCGACGGCAACAAGCAGAAGGCGCTCGATGCAATTTCCGTGGCCGAGCGGCTGATCACCAATTACGCCCCGCTGAAGGCGCTGCGCCAGGCGATCGAGAAGGGCGAACAGCCGCCGCAGCAGGTGACCAATGCCACGGAGGGATCGGCAGCCGTGCTGTTTTCCGTCGGCAGCGCGCTCAACCGCCAGGGCGCCGAGGAAATGGTGTCGCTCTACCTGCAGATCGCCTATGCGCTCGACCCCAAAAGCGCCGATACGCTGATCCTGCTCGGCGGCATTGCCGAAAAGATGGAACAGCCCAAGCGGGCGATCGAGCTTTACAGCCGCGTGCCGGAAGGCTCGCCGATGCGCCGCATTTCCGAGCTGCAGCTTGGCCTCACGCTGGCGCAGACCGGCGATATCGCTGGCGCGCGCGAACACCTGAAATCGCTGATCGACAGCGATCCGACCGATATCCGCAGCTACATCGCCTATGGCAGCGTCCTGTCCGACGCCAAGGACTACAAGGCGATGGCCGAAACCTATGACAAGGCAGTAGAGGTGGTTGGCCCGGTCCCGCGCCCGACCGACTGGACGGTGTTCTTCCAGCGCGGCATTGCCTATGAACGGCTGAAGGAGTGGGACAAGGCCGAGCCGAACTTCAAGAAGGCGCTGGAGCTGAACCCGGACCAGCCGCAGGTGCTGAATTATCTCGGCTATTCCTGGGTCGATATGAACCGCAACCTGGAAGAGGGATTGGACCTCATCCGCAAGGCCGTGGAACTGCGCCCGGATGACGGCTACATCGTCGATTCGCTTGGCTGGGCCTATTATCGTCTCGGCCGTTACGACGAGGCGGTGGAGGAACTGGAGCGCGCCGTGCAGCTGCGCGCCGGCGATGCCGCCATCAACGACCATCTTGGCGACGCCTACTGGCGCGTCGGGCGCAAGCTGGAAGCCGGCTACCAGTGGCAGCGGGCGCTGACCATGAAGCCGGAACTGACGGAAATTCCCAAGATCGAGCAGAAGATCCGCGAAGGTCTGGTGGAAGCCGGCCCGCCGCCGGTAAAGACGGCCATGGCCTCGCCTGCCGCAACGGCACCCACCGTGCCGCAGCAGGATCCGGCAGCCGCCGCCAAGTCGAACTACATCGTGGGTGCCGGCGATACGCTGTGGAAGATCGCCAACGACACGCTGGGCGACGGCGACCGCTTCCGCGAGCTGATCGAGATCAACCCGGAGCTGAAGCGCAATCCGAACCGGCTCTATCCCGGCCAGGTGCTGGAGCTGCCGGGCCCGGCCAACTGACGCTGTCTTGTCGGGCATGACCGCATCCGGCCTGGCGCCAGACAGCATGGCCGCCGGCGTGACCGAAAGGGCGCCGGCAAAGGTCAATCTGTGCCTGCATGTGACCGGGCGGCGGCCGGATGGCTATCACCTTCTCGACAGCCTGGTGACCTTTGCCACCCATGGCGACACGCTCACCTTTAGCCAGAGCACATCCGACAGCTTTGCCGTGACGGGCCGGTTTGGCGAAAGCCTCTCGGCGGAGGCCGACAATCTCGTGGTGCGGGCGCGCGACCGGCTGCGCTCAGCCATAGAGGCTTTGGGGCTGGAGGCCCCGCCGGTCGCCATTACGCTGCAGAAGGACCTGCCGATTGCCTCCGGGATCGGCGGCGGTTCGGCCGATGCGGCAGCGACGCTTCGCGGCCTCCAGCGCCTCTGGTCGGTTCGCCTTCCGAAAGAGCCGCTGGCGAACTTGGCCCTTGCGCTTGGCGCCGACGTGCCGATGTGCCTTTCCTCGCGTCCGCTGATGGCGCGCGGCATCGGCGAGGAGCTTGTTGGCGTCGAAAACCTTCCGGCGCTGTTCATGGTCCTGGTCAATCCGCTGGTGTCGGTATCGACGCCGGACATTTTTCGCCGCCTGACACGCCGCGACAATGCGCCCGTGCCGCCGCTGCCAGAGCGCAGCGATGACGACTGGCTGTCCTTCATCGCGACCTTGCGCAATGATCTGGAACCTCCGGCACGCGCTGCGGTTTCAGAGATCGGGGTGGTATCGCAGGCGCTTGCCGACACCGGCGCACCACTGGTGCGCATGTCCGGCTCCGGGGCCACCTGCTTTGGCCTTTATGCGACCCCGGATGCGGCACAAAGTGCGGCAAGAACCCTGACGAGCCGCCACCCCGCCTGGTATGTTCAGGCAACCACCACGATTGCAGGAGAGGCCGCATGAGCCGGATCGACGAAACCCGCCCGTTCCTTCCCGTCGGCATTGCGGTGCTCACCGTCTCCGATACCCGCACGCCGGAGACGGACAAATCCGGCGACACGCTGGTGGCCCGCATCGAAGAGGCCGGCCACCGTCTCGTCGCCCGCGCCATCGTGCCCGACGACAAGACGGCGATTTTCGAGCGCGTGCGCGACTGGACGCGGATGGACGAGATCGACGTGGTGATCACCACCGGCGGAACCGGCTTTACCGGCCGTGACGTGACGCCCGAAGCGCTGGAGCCGCTGTTTGAAAAGCGAATGGACGGCTTTTCGGAGGTCTTTCACCGGATTTCCTACGACAAGATCGGCACATCGACCATCCAGTCGCGGGCAACCGGCGGCGTGGCGAATGCCACCTTCATCTTCGTGCTGCCCGGCTCTCCCGGTGCCTGCAAGGATGCCTGGGACGGCATCTTGAAGGCGCAGCTCGACTACCGCCACATGCCCTGCAATTTCGTGGAAATCATGCCGCGCCTCGATGAACACCTGAAACGCGGCGGCAAGGCTTGAAGCCTCAGCTGCGTGCCGCCCAGGCCGGCACCATTTCGCTGGTGAGGCGAAACGGCTTTCTCCCCCGGGCGAGATCCGACAGACGCTGGGCGGTGCGCGCCTGCGCGAGCGCCTCCGACTTGGCGAGGATCAGCCCCTGCTCGAGCGGCTTTGCCGCTCCGGTGAGGCGCGCCAGCAGCGGGCGCCGATGATGGCGCGACGGCGAAAACCGCGCTGACTGACGATTGAGCGCGATGTGCTCGGCCACTTCATCGATCCACCCCATCAGCGGGCGCGCGCCCGGCTCGATGAGAAAGAGCCATTCGCCGCGCGTGGCCCGCAGCACCTCCTCGATCGACCAGCCGGTATGAAACCGGCAGCCGGCGGCATCCGCCACCCGCGCGGACGCATCCGTCGAGCCGTGATCGAGCACGGCCACATCGCTCACCAGCCCCTCCACGGCCCCTGCCACCAGCACAGACAGGGTCTGCGCCAGTTGGGATTCCTGGTCATGGCATTCCATCAGCACACTCAGCATGACCCATGCTTACCGCATCGCAACAGGAATTGCCACAAAACTGACATGGCGATTTTGTTCTTGCAATGTTCTCTTTTTGGCTTTAACAATGAGGGCGTGGCGAACAGGGATGTGACGCCGAGGAGTTTCCCATGAACGAGCTGAACCAGCTGCGGCAGGGCGCGTTTGCGCCCGCCCATACGGCAGATATTGCCGATGCCCTGGTGGAAACCTCGGGGCTGCGCATCGAGATCGACCGCCGGCGCGGCCGCGGCGCGGGGCTGAACCCCAGCGGCCGTTTCGAGACGGAACGGCGCGAGGCGTTTGACGACGGCTGGCAGACGCTGGAGGAGCTTGCGCCCTTCAAGACGGAAGTGCAGGTGGAAAAGCCGCGCACGATCATCAGCCGCAACGAATCCCCCGATATTCCCTTCGACCGCTCGATCAATCCCTATCGCGGCTGCGAGCACGGCTGCATCTATTGCTTTGCAAGGCCCACCCACAGCTATATGGGCCTGTCCGCGGGACTGGATTTCGAAGCCAAGCTGTTTGCCAAGCCCGATGCGCCAAAGCTTCTGGAACGGGAGCTGAGCCGTCCGGACTACCGGCTGCGCACGATTGCCATCGGCACCAATACCGACCCCTACCAGCCGATCGAGCGGGAATGGCGGGTGATGCGCCAGATTCTCGAGGTTCTGGCCAAGGCCAATCATCCGGTGATGATCGTCACCAAGTCGGCCCTCGTCACCCGCGACATCGATATCCTGTCCGAGATGGCCGCCAAGGGGCTCGCCAAGGTCGGGATATCGGTGACGACACTGGACGGCAAGCTTGCCCGCACCATGGAACCGCGCGCCTCGACGCCGGCCAAGCGGCTGGAGGCGATCAGCAAGCTGACAGCCGCCGGCATTCCGACCAGCGTTCTCGTGGCACCGGTCATTCCGGCGCTCAACGACCACGAGATCGAACGCATTCTGGATGCGGCAAAGGCGGCCGGCGCCAGCGAGGCAAGCTATGTGCTGCTGCGTCTGCCGCTGGAGGTAAGCCCGCTCTTTCGCGACTGGCTGCTGCGACACTATCCGGATCGCTACCGCCACGTGATGTCGCTGGTCCGCTCCATGCGCGGCGGCAAGGATTATGACGCCGAGTTCGGCAAGCGCATGAAGGGGGCGGGTCCCTATGCCTGGCAGATCTCGCGGCGCTTTGAACTGGCGACCAAGCGACTCGGCCTTGGCCGGCGTGGCATGCCCTTGCGGGACGACCTGTTTATTCCGCCGGCCGGAACCGGCATCCAGCTGTCGCTGCTTTAAGGGTTTGACAGCGTTCGGCCTGCAGTCCTCCGTCTGAGGAAGGCCGTGATCAAATACCGCTCGCACTGAAAGGTGGCGGGCGGCGAGACATAAAAATTCGGCACGGTCCACCGCCTCAATCCGTGCTGAACAGCCCCGGGCCGCCCTTCCCCTTGGGTGGTTCAAGCGATGCCGCAATCAGCGCTTTGCCGGGGCTTGCAGGAGATCGGGTGCGCGTGCGAGTTTCCGCCGCATGTTACAGAGCACGCCACCCGATTCTCCAAGCCTTTTCGAGCTTGCGCCGCCCGTTCCGGATTTCAGCCTGGAGCTTGCGGCACGAAAGGCCGGCCATTGGCCGGTGGCCGGAACCGACGAGGCCGGGCGCGGGCCGCTGGCCGGTCCGGTGGTTGCCGCCGCCGTCATTCTCGATCCGGAGCGGATACCGGAGGGGCTGAACGATTCCAAACAGCTGAGCCTCAAGGAACGGGAGCGGCTGTTTGACGACATCCTGGCGACCGCCCATGTCTCGATTGCCGCCTCCGGCCCCCGCCATATCGACGAGAAGAACATTTTGCGCGCGAGCCTTGATGCCATGCGCCGGGCCATTGCCGGCCTCAGCGTCACGCCGGCGATGGTGCTTGCCGACGGCCGCGACGTGCCGCCCGGCCTTTCTTGCCCCGGCAAGGCGGTCATCAAGGGCGACGCCCGCTCCGTCTCGATTGCCGCAGCCTCGATCATTGCCAAGGTCACCCGCGACCGGATGATGGTGCGCGCCGGCCTCGTCCACCCCGGCTACGGGTTTGAAGTCCATGCCGGCTACGGGACCGCCCGCCACCGCGCCGCCATCGATGCCGCCGGCCCCTGCCCGCTGCACCGCATGACCTTTCGGCCGCTGCGCAAGGATTGAGTTTTTGCGGCCGTTGGGGTGCCGCCACTAAGGATGATGCTCGGCCATTGGTCGCGCCCTACGTCAGAAACCACAGACGTGGGCCTGCCCCGGCTCGCTCATCAAGGTCGTGCAGCCCGCTCCGGATCGGCCTATGTCCTGTCGACCATACCGCCCAGGTTGGGAGGATTGAGGGCATCGCTGGCGCAAGGCGAGGTGGGATCACGGCGACCGAAATGCAAAAAGGCCGGACAAAAGCCCGGCCTTTTGGAAATCTTCGCAGGAGGCAAATCTCAGTTGAGGCGAGTCTTAACCTGGCTGATCGTGTCGGCGAACAGCGCCTGCTGGGCGCCGGCATCGGCCTTGGCGGCGATGACTTTTTCGGCAGCGGCAATAGCGATGTCGACGGCTGCGGCGCGCACGGCGCCGATGGCGTCGGCTTCGGCCTGGCGGATCTTCTGTTCCGACAAAGCGTTGCGGCGAGCGACAAATTCCTCGGTCTTCTGGCGGGCTTCCTCGGTCAGCATGGCGGCTTCGCGTTCGGCGGATGCCAGAATGCCGGCGGCTTCCGCTTCGGCTTCCTTGCGCTTGCGCTGGTATTCCGCCAGCAGCGCCTGGGCTTCCTCGCGAAGACGCTTGGCTTCGTCCAGTTCGTCACGAATGTTGTCGGCGCGCTTGTCGAGCGCCTTTGCCATCATGCCCGGCACCTTCACATAGGCGAGCAGCACGAAGAACAGGATGAGGCCGACAAGGGCAAAGAATGTTGCATCGAATGCCATGGTGATCAGGCCTCCACTTTGGCGCTTGCAACGGCGGCCCGAACGTCCTCGGCAGAGGCCTTCGGTCCGATCAGCTGCTCGACGATGGCGCCGGCTGCCTCTTCGGCAATGGCACCCACTTCGGCAAAGGCCTGCGCCTTGATCGTTGCGATGCTCGCTTCGGCGGCGACAAGCTTTTCAGCAAGTTCTGCTTCGATGGCGGCGCGGTCGGCGGCAGCCTTGGTGCGGGCGGCTTCGCGGGCGGTCTCGGCAATCGTGCCGGCCTTGGCGCGAGCAGCGGCCAGTTCCTTTTCATAGGTCTCGACGGCGGCGTCAGCTTCCGCCTTCAGGCGCGATGCTTCGTCCAGATCCTGTGCGATCCGGTCATGACGGTGTTCGAGAATGCCGCCAACGCGCGGCACGACCACCTTCTGCATGATCCAGTAGAAAAAGCCGAAGGTGATGACCAGCCACAGCAGCTGCGACGAATAGGTTGTGTGGTCGAAGGGCGGGAACACGCCACCGCCGTGCGCGTCATGCGCCACACCGGTTTCGGTATGCACTTCGCCCGCCGGCGCGGTGCCGGTTGCTGCATTCGGATCGCCATTGGCCGGCGCGCCTTGCGCGAATGCCGGTGTCACGAACATCATCACCTCCAGGGGTATTCAAATACGAAGAATCACGGCGCGCCTTTTTCGAGACGGCCGTGATCCGAAGTCCAGGCCGCTCTTAGACAGCGAACAGGAGGAGGAGAGCAACGAGCAGCGAGAAGATGCCCAGAGCTTCCGTAACGGCGAAGCCGAATACCAGACGGCCGAACTGGCTGTCGGCAGCAGAGGGGTTGCGCAGTGCGCCGGTGAGGTAATCACCGAAGATACGGCCGAGTGCCAGCGACGTACCAGCCATGCCGAGGCATGCGAGACCTGCGCCGATGAACTTTGCTGCTTCCGCTTCCATATGGATACTCCTTCGAAATGGTTGTTGCGGCAGTTGAGGACCCAGGGCTGCCGGGTCCTGCGACTATATTCTCAGTGCCCGCCGTGCACGGCGTCGTTCAGGTACATGCAAGTCAGTACCGCGAAGACATATGCCTGCAGGAAAGCGACGAGAAATTCCAGACCGGTCATGGCGACCGTCATCAAGAGAGGCAGGATCGCGCCGCCGACGCCCAGTGCGCCCATGGCGCTCATGGAGGCGACGAACCCGGCAAACACCTTCAGCGTGATATGGCCTGCCAGCATGTTGGCAAACAGACGAACCGAAAGGCTGATCGGGCGCGACAGGAAGGAAATGATCTCGATGGACGAGACCAGCGGCAGCAGAACCTTGGGCACGCCGGCTGGCGCAAACACACTGAGGAAATGCAGGCCGTGCTTGTAGAAACCGTAGATCAGAACCGTCAGGATGACGAAGAGCGCCAGCGCGAAGGTGACGATGATCTGGCTGGTGACGGTGAAGAAATAGGGGAACATGCCGAGCAGGTTTGCCGTCAGCACGAACATGAACAGCGAAAACACCATCGGGAAGAACTTCATGCCCTGGCTGCCGGCGCCTTCGCGCAGCATGGAGGCGATGAATTCATAGGACATTTCCGCAACCGACTGCATGCGCGTCGGGATGAGGCCGCGATTGGCCGTGGAGAAATAGAGAAAGCCGGAGGCGGCCGCAACGGTTGCCACCATGAACAGGGAGGCATTGGTGAACGAGAAGTCCATGCCGCCGATTTCGATCGGGACGATCTTGAAGACCTGGAACTGATGCGTCGGATCGTTGGCCACCGCTCTACCTTCTTTCTACCTTACACCCGCCGCATTCGGCGGATTATCTCACCCTGCAGTCTCACCTGTCGTCCTTGTCGCTCTGATCCTTGAAGGGACCGGGCTGGGCAACCATGCCAAGCGCACGCAGGACGTTCAGTATTCCGGCGCAGAAACCAAGGAGGAGAAGAACGATCATCCCCCACGGCGTCGTACCGGCAAAACGGTCGAGAAGATAGCCAAGCATGGTGCCGACAGCGATGGCAGCGATGAATTCCGAAGAAATCTTCAGCCCGAGAGCCATGCCTTTACGGCTTTCCTCGGAACTCTTTTCCTTAGCGGTCTCCGCTGCATCGCCCCGCTTCCGGTCCGCAAGCTTGGCGGAAAGGGATTTGCGGCGCTGCTCAAGACTATCGTCGCGGTCTTCCGTCACTTAAGTCCCCCCTCAAGCTTCCGTTGCCCTGACCGGAGGTCAAAGCCTCTCTCGAAGCCCGGGAATAAGCGCCTTCCGGCCGTTTTGAAGTCGGCGCACCATAGTTTTGCGCGAACCCATAGTCAAGGCAGCACAGGGCGCTCATCCAGAACTAATTTAATTCGGAAATTCAATCGTTTAAGTCACAACCAGACGAAGTCGTGATCGGTTGTTGAGCAAATCACACATTTCAACTCCATCCGCCGCCATAGGTGCGGTAGAAGATGTGGAGCCCGATGCGGCCGACCTTCTCCATGCTGCGGGCCCATTTGGGGCGCACATAGACGGCGTGATAATGGGTGGCAGAGCCCACTTCCGGCAGCCAGATCTTGCCCGCCGTCACGGCGATGGCGACCTCGCGGGCCATTTTCCAGTGCTCTTCGGAACGGATGCGGTCCTTGATGTCGTCGCAGGCAAAGGAGAACTGGCAGCGGTTGCGCCAGTCCTCGTTCTGGTAGACGACGCCGCAGATGGTTTTCGGATAGGCGGGATTGCGCACCCGGTTGAGGATCACCTGCGCGACCGCCGCCTGGCCCTTCACCGATTCGCCGCGCGCCTCGAAATAGATGCCCGACGACAGGCATTGCTGTTCGGCGGCGGAGAAGACTTCGGCCGGCAGCGCCGTTGCCGCCCAGGCATGGTCCTTCGGGCCGATTTCGGGCACGAAGCGCCCCTCCTCCGGTTTCTTCAGGATCGCATCGAAGGGCGACTGGCGGGAAAAATCAGGTTTTTGCGGCGCAAAGGCCGTGGCAAGACTATCCGCGTGCGTATTGGTGACAAGGCTTGCCACCATGGGCGAGAGATCCGGCTCGCGCGGCTTTTCTTCCTTCTTGCGGAAATAGAAGGCGGCAAGCTTGATCTCGTTGCCGGCCTTGCCCGGCTTTGCAAGGGCGGTGCGCTCGCCGGATGCGGCAGGCGGCAAGAGCAGCGAACTCTGCCGTTGCAGAACCGAGCCTGCGGTAAAATCCTTAGGGGGCTGCATCCGCTCCACCGCAATCACGCGGCCGCGTTTTATCGAACGATTGACGCGCTCTTCATCGGTTGACGCCTCATCGCCGGCCTTGGTTGCGGCGGCAAAGGCAATGCGCCTGCCGTCCGGCAGGCTCATGCCGGCGCCGCGGGCAAGACGCTCCTCCCCTTCCGGAAAGGCAAGTTCTGCCGCGTGCAGCGACCCCGCCGGCGAATCGGTCAGAACCATGCGCCACTGGCTGCCGGCCCGGTCAAAACCGGAAAGCATCTCGGCAAGATCGGCCTTGCCCGGAAGAGAGGGAAAGATCAGCCAGGCGGCAAGACCAAACAGCGCCGGCGAAGTCCACCGGTCCAGGCGCGTGGGCGAACCACGCTTGATAGACTTGCCACGCACAGCCACAACTCCAACACGTCAACTCTTATCCGCGAAAGATCTGATATTAACCTAAACGGAGAGTTAACGGGGCCGATGTTCCAGGCTTTTAAGGGATTTTACCGACCTGAAGGCTTAAGTTGGCGAAAGAGGAGCCGCCGACGTTAAGCATGTTTTCGCGACGGCCCGCTGCCTGCTGCAGAATGACTGGCGCCACGTGCCCTGCAAGGGACTTGTGGTGAGGCCGTCAGATGATGACGTGGGATCCAAGCTCAACCACCCGGTTGGCCGGCAGGTGGAAATAGTCCGACGGATCGGTTGCGGCATTGGCAAGGGCGATGAACAGCCGGTCCTGCCAGATCGGCATGCCCGATTCGGCATCCGGCACCAGCTTGCGGCGGCCGAGATAGAAGGAGGTCGACATGATGTCGAACTTCAGCCCGCATTTGCGCAGGTAGGCAATGGCCTGCGAGACATTCTGCGACTGCATGAAGCCGAAACGCAGCTCGATCAGCGTAAAGCGGTCGGAAAATTTCTCCACATGGAAACAGTGTTCCTGGGAAACGCGCGGCTTGTTCACCGTCTTGATGGTGAGGATGACATTCTTTTCATGCAGCACGTGATTGTGCTTGAGATTGTGCATGAGCGCCGCCGGCGCCGATTCCGGATCGCTGGTAAGAAAAATCGCCGTGCCCGGGACGCTCACGGGGGCATGGGCGCTCTTGCCGCTGATCGATTTTTCGATGGAGGCGGCGAAGGCCGCCAGCGGCACGTCGGAGCGGCGGGTTTTTTCCGCCAGAATTGCCGTGCCGCGCTTCCATGTCCACATGACCACCGTGAAGGCCACCGCCATCATGACAGGCACATATCCGCCGTCATGGATCTTCAGAAGGTTTGCGCCGAGGAAGACCAGTTCCAGCGCCAGAAGCGGCGCGAGAGCAAGCGCCGCCACGGTGCGCGGCCAGCGCCAGCGCGCGCGCACGAATTCGAACGCCATCAGCGTCGTCACCACCATCGCGCCGGTGACGGAGATGCCATAGGCGGTGGCAAGCGCATCGGAGCTTTCAAAGCCCAGCACCAGCGCCAGAACGCCGATCAAGAGCAGCATGTTGACGCCTGGCAGGAAGATCTGCCCGGTATTGGTTTCCGAGGTGAAGAGGATTTCCATGCGCGGCAGATAGCCGAGATGGATCGCCTGGCGTACTAGCGAGAAGGCGCCGGTAATCACGGCCTGGCTCGCAATGATGGTGGCAGCCGTTGCAAGGATGACGACAGGCAGCAGCGCCCAGCTCGGAAACATCAGGTAGAACGGGTTTTCCATCGCCTCCGGATGCTTCAGCACCAGCGCGCCCTGCCCGAGATAGTTCAGCGTCAGCGCCGGAAAGACCACCACGAACCAGGCCCACTGGATCGGCCGGCGACCGAAATGGCCAAGATCGGCATAGAGCGCTTCCGCGCCGGTGACGGTGAGGAAGACGGCGCCCAGCACGACGACGCCGACATAGCCCTCGTCCAGCATGAAGGTGACGGCATAGATGGGGTTGAAGGCGCGGAAAATGCTCACATCATCGGTGATATGGGCAATGCCGCCGGCGCCCATGACGATGAACCAGACCAGCGTGATCGGCCCGAAGAAGCGCGCGACGAGCCCCGTGCCCTGCGACTGGATGGCAAAAAGGCCGATGAGGATGACGATGGAAATCGGCAGCACCGCCTCGCTGAGGGCGGGCGTGACAAGCTTCAGCCCCTCGACGGCCGAAAGCACCGAAAGGGCCGGCGTAATCATCGCGTCGCCCAGGAAAAGCGCCGCCCCGATGAGGCCGAGCATCATCAGGACTGCCTTGTTGCCGCCGGCCGTCTTCATCAGCATGGCCAGAAGCGACAGCGTGCCGCCTTCGCCATGGTTGTCTGCGCGCAGCAGGAACAGCACGTATTTGATGGTGACGATGATCGTCAGCGTCCAGATCATCAGCGAGATGATGCCGATGATTTCTGCCTGGGTCAGGCCATCGGCCGAGACCGGGCGTAACGCCTCGCGAAAGGCATAGAGCGGGCTCGTGCCGATATCGCCATAGACGACGCCCACAGATCCCAGCGTCAGCGCGAGGAAGTGTTTCAGGCTTTTGTTTTCGGCGATTTGGTCGTCAGCTGCGTGTGACATCCGGTTTCCTGGCGCTTAGAGCCAGCCCTTCCAGCGGAAAAAGTAAAACGGAACGATGGCGGAGATCAACATGCCGACAAGGGCCATGGGATATCCGAACGTCCAGTCCAGTTCGGGCATTGCGCGAAAATTCATGCCGTAGACGGAAGCCACCAGCGTCGGCGGCAAAAACACCACCGAGGCGATCGAGAAGATCTTGATGATGGCATTCTGCTCGACATTGATGAGGCCGAGCGAGGCATCGAGAAGAAAGGCGATATTGCCGGCAATGAAGGCGGCATGTTCCGAGAGCGTTGCGACATCCTTCACAACCGTGGCGCAGAGGCTGACCACCTTGGTGTCCTCCTGGACGGCGGGCACGTTGAGAAGGAAGGAGAGAACGCGCGAGAGCGAGCTCAGACTGTCGCGCACCTTGCCGACGAGGCGATGGCACTCGGCGATCTCGGCCAGCTTGTGCTCGAGGAATTTCGGAGGGCGGCGCTCGTCGCGGCCGCGAAAGATGTCGTTCGACAACTGGTCGACGCGCGCGACCACCGTTTCGAGAATTTCTGCCGTGCGGTCGGCGATCGTCTCGATGAGGTGGGCAAGCAGCATCCGCCCGTCGCAGGTCTCGTCCGGAGCCCGGCCCAGCGCTGCGATGAACAGGTTGAAGGATTTCGGCTCCGCATAGCGCACCGTCACCAGCCGCCCGCCGGCGAGGATGAAGGCGACATCGGTGATCTGCGGATTGTGGGTATCGGCCTTGAAGACCAGCGAAGCCGTCATGAAAACGGCATCCTTTTCCACATAGAGACGGCTGGAGGGCTCGATATCCTTCAGGTCGTCGCGGGTCGGCACCTCGATCCCGAGAAGATCTTCCACCAGCCGGTCTTCCTCGTGCGAGGGCGCGACGAGATCGATCCAGACGATATCGCTCGTCAGGCTCTGGCCGGGAACGTCCGGAGAAAGCACCGTATGAAGGCCATTGGCACGATAGGCATTGATCAAGCAGCGTCTCCGCGCCGGCGCCCGATCGACCGACACAATTGAACGTAAAGGGCCAACATACAGTTCCCCCGTCCCAAGCGAGACGGGCGTATAAGACCACTCAATGACGAATGCAAGCGAAACGAATCAGATACGGCTAGTCGAAGACGATGGACGGCGCCGGTCGCGGCTTCATTCCCGTCAGTTCCTGCGCCACGCGCCGGGCGATGTCACGGTAGATCTGTGCGGAGGCGCCGTTGGGATCCGAGACGACGACCGGCGTTCCCGCATCCGAACGTTCGCGGATATCCATGGTGAGGGGCACTTCGCCGAGGAAGGGCACGCCGATGCGGGCCGCTTCCGCCTGTGCGCCGCCATGACCGAAAATATCGTAGCGCGTGCCGGTATCGGGGGCGAGGAAATAGCTCATGTTCTCGATGATGCCGAGCAGCGGCACCTCCACCTTGCGGAACATGGCAATGCCCTTGCGGGCATCGATGAGGGCAAGGTCCTGCGGCGTCGAGACGATGACGGCGCCGGCAAGCGGCACCTGCTGGGCAAGCGTCAGCTGTGCATCGCCGGTGCCGGGCGGCATGTCGACGACAAGCACATCCAGCTCACCCCAGGCCACTTCGCGCAGCATCTGCAGGATCGCCGATTGCACCATCGGACCGCGCCAGATCATCGCGGCCTCTTCATCGACCAGAAAGCCCATGGACATGGCTTTCAGGCCATAATTTTCCATCGGCACGATGATGCGGTTCTCGATCTGCTGCGGCCGGCCGGAAATCTTCAAGAGACGCGGCACGGAGGGGCCGTAGATATCGGCGTCCAGAAGGCCGACCTTCAACCCGTTCGCCATCATGGCGAGCGCGAGATTGACGGCCGTGGTGGATTTGCCGACGCCGCCCTTGCCGGAGGCGACCGCAATGATGGCGCCGACGCCCGGCACGCCGGCCTTCTGCGCCCGCTGGGGCGGCGCCGGCTGGCCGGGGCTACGTGCCTGCGGCGCGTGGCTGTGGCCGTGGCCGGCATGGTCATGCGGGGCGGTGGGCTGTGTCGGACGGGCGGGCGCGGCACCGGCCTTGCGGTCGGCCGTCAGCGTCACCAGCGCACCGCGCACGCCCTCGATCGCCGTCACCGTCTTTTCGGCGGCAACTCGCAGCGGCTCCAGTTCCTTGGCCCGCTCGGCCGGCACGGTGATCGAGAAATAGACCTTGCCATCGGCAATGAAGACGTCGGACACCATGTTGCGCGATACGATATCGCCTTCCAGATCCGGCCCGCGCACGCGCGACAGCGCCGCAAGCACGATATCCTTGGTAACCTCGGCCATATCAAACTCCCTTGCCCCGTGCATCACGCCACATCCTCCCTTTCGGGGACGCCTCCTGCAAGGCATCTGGCGCAGCGTGTCCGGTCGGACTTATAGGTGGTGCATCGGGCGGCGGGCAACAAGTATTAAAGCCGCCGCCTGAGGCCTGCAGCAGTCGGATCGACGCGCGAAGCTCAGACGACGGCTTTTGTTGCATGCGTCTCTTGGGACGCTTTTTGTCCCCTCTGGACATGCCGGAGAGGATGCAGGATGCGTGCCAGTTGTAGAAACAGGCGTTTATGGAGGAAAGCGGCCGGAATCCGGGCCGCAAGTAGATGTTCCCGGCCCGTCATGACTAAAACTTGAGCGTGAATGAAATAAAGGCAGCTCGAACTGCCTCTCAAGCGATCAGTTTCAGGCGCAGTGCCTTGGCAACGGCCTGTGTGCGGTTGACTGCATCGAGTTTCTTGGTGGCGCGATTGAGATAATGGTTAACCGTGTGTTCCGACAGGGTCAGGATCTCAGCGATTTCCGCACTGGTCTTTCCGGCAGACGTCCAGTTCAGGCAATCGAGCTCGCGGTCGCTCAAATGCTCGGTGACCTTGATGTCGATATCGCGGATCTCGGCCAGGCGCTGGTAGACGTGCACCGATATATAGAAGAGCTCCAGCATCTGCAGCACGGTAAACAGCACGCCTTCGCCAGAAAACCCGACGGTGCCACGCTTGCCTGCGGCATCATGGACGGGGAAGAAGACGCCGCCGCCCATGCCGAACCGCTGGAAAATCTCGCAGGAGACCATGTTGCCGCGCGCCAGCGCAATCTCGGCCATGGAATAGGTGACCGGCAGCGTGGAGGTGCGCAGACGCTGCAGCACCGGGCTCGTCTGCAAAAGGCCCGCCTGATCGAAATTCGACATCAGTTCGGACGGCCAGTTGGTAATGATCGTATTGCCGGAAAGCTCCAGCGTCGTCGTGGACGGCAGCTCGCACACGATGAACATGCGGCATCCGTAACTTTCGGTGATGCGGCGCATGAAGCGGAAAATGTCGAATTGCGTCGGAAGGGATTTGAGTTCCGCCACACGGGCGGCCACGCTGGAGGTGGCGTCGAAGCTTTCGGTCTTATCCATCTTTCATGACAATCTTGGTTAGAGCGTCCCCGAAAGCCGGTCTTTGATGCCTTAACAGGCAGAACAGGTCTTCGGGGTGACATCGAGCCGGCAACCAACAGGCCGGTCTTGCGTAGATGCCATCATGGCCGCAATCATCATGCCCCAATCATGCCATGATTGGTTGTATTTGACAAACACTCAGTTCCGGATTTTTGACAGTTTTCGTAAAATCCGAGCGTTTTTCAGCGTCGCGGCCCAAGGCGGCGGGCGATATCGGCCACAATGGCGCTGGCCGCCGCGCAAACCGGCCCGGCCCAGGCCTCCAACTGCTCCGGCCCGGCGCGAAAGGCCGGCGCCGTGACGGAAATCCCCCCGACAATTCCGGCCGCCGGCGCATGAATGGCCGCAGCCACGCAGCGGATGCCCGGCTGGTGCTCCTCCAGGTCATAGGCAAAGCCGCGGCTGCGGATTTTTTCAATTTCCGCCAGAAGCGCCGCGGCATCGGACAGTGTCGCTTGTGTATAGGCGTCGAAGGCCATGCGCGCGCAGCGACGATGGAGATCCTCGTCGGAAAGACAGGACAGCGACACCTTGCCGACGCCGGTGCAATAGGCGGGTGCGGAATTGCCCACCTGCGAATGCATGCGCACCGCCTGCCGGCTTTCGATCTTGTCGAGATAGACGATCTCGCAATCGCGCAGCACACCGAGATGCACCGTCTCGCCAGTCGTTTCGTGAAGGCGCGTCAGGTGCGGCTCGGCCACCAGCCGGAACGAGTTGCGCGCCCAGGCACGCGAGGCAAATTGCAGGAGGCGAAGGCCCGGCGTGTAGACGCCGTCCGGCGACAGGTCGATCAATCCCTCCAGCACCAGATGCCGCAATTGCCGGTGCAGGCTACCGCGCGGCTGGCCGGTCTGCTTGAGGAGATCGGTAAAGCGTGGTGGGGTATCGGCCCGGGCGACGAGATCCAGCAGCGCCACGGCCTTGCCGAGTGTGCCGGTATCACCGGCGGCGTTTTGCGGCTCCAGTTCTGCCGCGTCGGGGCGATCAGGATCTGACGAGAGGTGAGGCAATGGGCGGTCCCGGCCAGTGGTGGAGAAGGATCGGCCGCAAAGGCGGCTTGACACATCCCCCGGTTTATTCTCTTTATTCCATTTAGTCAAACAGAGTTCCATATATTGGAACATCAGGATCCTACCCGTGAGCCTCAATCCCTCCTTCCGCTTTGCCGATCTGGAAGACCGCGGCGTGCTGATTACCGGCGGCGGTTCCGGCATCGGCGCCGCCTTCACGCGCGCCTTTGCCCGTCAGGGCGCCCGCGTCGCCTTCATCGACCGGGCGGAGGGGCCGAGCGAGGCGCTGGTTTCCGACCTTCTCCGCGACAGCCGCCATCCGGTCACCTATCTGAAGGCGGACCTGCGCGACATGAACGCCGTCGAAGATGCCGTTGCAACGGCCGCTGAGCGCTGCGGCGGCCTCGGCGTTCTGGTCAACAATGCCGGCTGGGACGACCGGCATGAGCTTTTCGACGTGACGGAAGCCTATTGGGACGACAACCAGGCGATCAACCTCAAGCAGATGTTCTTTGCCGCCAAGGCCGCGGCGCCCCATCTGAAGGCGGATGGTAATGGCGCCATCGTCAACCTGTCGTCCATCGCGTTTCTGCTCAACATGGGCAGCCTGCCGAGCTATGCGACGGCCAAGGCCGGCATTCTGGGGCTGACGAAAAGCCTTGCAGGACGGCTGGGTCCCGACAATATCCGCGTCAACGCCATCCTGCCCGGCATGGTGGTCACGGAGCGGCAGAAGGAATTGTGGCTGACGGACGACAGCATCCGCGCGATGATCGATCGCCAGTGCCTGAAACGCAGCCTGATGGCCGAGGACATGGTGGGGCCATGCCTGTTTCTCGCCTCCACCGCATCCGCCGGCATGACGGCGCAATGGCTGACCGTAGATGGAGGAACGCTCTGATGGCTGAGGCCGCCTATATCGCCGTGGACTGGGGCACCAGCAGTTTCCGGCTCTGGCTGATGGATGCCGGACATACCGTTCTTGCCGAACGCCGCAGCGGCGAAGGCATGACGACCGCCGCCGAAACCGGCTTTGCAAACGTGCTCAACGCTCATCTTGCCGCCGTCTCGGCGCCGGCAAACCTGCCGGTCATCATCTGCGGCATGGCCGGCGCCCGCCAGGGCTGGGTGGAGGCCGGCTATGCCGATGCGCCTGCCCCGCTCTCCTCTGTTCTTGAGGGCGCGGTTTCCGTGCCCGGCGAGAGCCGCGACATCCGCATCCTGCCCGGCATTGCCCAGCGCGCAGCCGACGCACCGGACGTGATGCGCGGCGAGGAAACCCAGCTTCTCGGTGCGCTCGGCACCGCCTCCCGCGGCAAGCAGTTGGTCTGCATGCCCGGCACCCATTCGAAATGGGTGAATGTCGAAGACGGCCGCGTCACAAGCTTTGCCTCCTTCATGACCGGCGAAGTTTTTGACGTCTTGTCAAAACAGTCGATCCTGAAACATGCGGTGGCCGGTGCCGAAGGGTTCGATGGCACGCATCCGGCCTTTCTGTCGGCGGTCGCCAAGGCCTCATCCGCCCCTGCCATGCTGACCAACCTCGTCTTTACCGCCCGCTCCAGCCAGTTGCTGAACGGGCTTGATGCGACAAGTGCCGCCGCACGCCTCTCCGGCACGCTGATCGGCGCGGAAATCGCCGGTGGCCTGTTTGCCGCCGGTGGCACGGTCGATACGGTCGAGCTGGTCGCGTCGGGTCGCCTGCAGGGGCTCTACGAGGCAGCCTTTGCCGCACTTGGCCTTGCCTATCGGACAGTCGATGCCGATCTTGCCGTGCGAAACGGCCTGGCCGCTGCCGCCCAAACCCTTTTCTTTCCCGATGCAAGGATATCCGCATGACCCGCGTTCCCTTTCCCCCGATGCAGCGGCCGCTGGTCGCAATCCTGCGCGGCCTGACGCCCGGCGAAACGGAAGCCGTCGTCGGCGGCCTGATCGAGGTGGGCTTTACCGCCATCGAGATCCCGCTCAATTCACCCGATCCGTTCCGCTCCATCGAGATGGCGGCAAAGCTTGCGCCGGCCGAGTGCCTGATCGGTGCCGGCACCGTGCTGACGGTCGAGGATGTCGAAGCGCTGGAGGCGGCCGGCGGACGTCTGATGGTCAGCCCCAATGTCGAGCCGGCGGTGATTTCGCTTGCCGCGCAAAAGGGCATGGTAACGCTTCCCGGCTGCTTTACCGCAACCGAGGCGCTCGCCGCCGCCCGCGCCGGCGCGACCGGGCTTAAATTCTTCCCCGCAAGCGTGCTTGGCCCCTCCGGCATCAATGCCATCCGCGCCGTGCTGCCGAAGGATCTGATCATCGCGGCCGTCGGCGGCGTATCGGACGCCAATTTCGGCGAGTACATCAAGGGCGGCATCACTGCCTTCGGCCTTGGCTCCAGCCTTTACAAGCCGGGCATGACGCCAGCCGAGGTCGTCGCCAAGGGCCGCATCACCATCGAGGCCTATGATCGGGCCATGGAGGCGCGCGCATGACGCAGGTGATCGATTTCAACGGCTCGGTTCTCTCGTCGCAAGGCCTGGAGCTCGGCGAAGGCCCGACCTATGACGCGGCAACCGATACGCTCTGGTGGTTCAACATTCTGGGGCAGCAACTGCATGAGCTGAACGTGACGAGCGGTGCCGCGCGCATCCACGCGCTGCCGTTTAGGGCCAGCGTTCTTGCCCGCATCGATGACGGGCGCCAGCTCATGGCATCCGAAAAGGGCCTCTTCATCCGCGATGTCGCAACGGGCGAATTGACCCTCTACCGCGAGCTGGAACCGGCCCATATGGGCACCCGCTCGAATGACGGTCGGGTTCACCCCTCCGGCGCGCTCTGGATCGGCACCATGGGGCTGAAGGCCGAAGACGGCGCCGGCTCCATTTATCATGTCGCCAGGGGCGTCATCACCCGGATGTTTGCCGGTGTCAGCATCCCCAATTCCATCTGCTTCTCGCCCGATGGCGCAACCGGCTATTATACGGATACCCGCATCGGCAAGATCATGCACGTAGCGCTCGATGCGGCAACCGGCCTTCCGGCTGGCAAGGCCGAAGTGTTCGTCGAAAGCGGCCCCTCCGGTGGCCCGGATGGCTCCGTCTGCGACGCCGAGGGCAATGTCTGGAATGCCCGCTGGGGCGCATCGGCGGTGGATTGCTACCGTCCCGATGGCAGCCATGCCGCCCGCTATGCGCTTCCGACTGCCCGTACCTCCTGCCCCGCCTTCTTCGGCAAGGATCTGGATCGCATCGCCGTCACCACCGCCTATGAAGGGGCAAGCGCCGAGGAACGCGAAAGCGATCCGCAGGCAGGCTTCCTGTTTGACCTCGGCATTACGGTGAAGGGGCGGCCGGAACCGGCCTACATCCTGTAAGGCAACCGCTTTCACCCTCCCTGCGAAGGCGGGCACAAACAAAGATCAGGCGAAAACGTTCCCGCGTTTTCGCCTATTTTTTTGGCAGATGCCTTCGGAACTATCGAGCCTCCTCCGCATTCTCTCCTCGAACCGACACGGAAGACCACTCTGGTCACCGCGTCAGATCGAAAACAGATAAAAAGGTAGGTACGATATGAAGAAGACCCTTAGCACCATGGCAGCCGCTGCCGTACTGATGGCCTCCACAGCAGTCGCACCCGCGCTTGCTCAGACCGCAACCCCTGCGGCCCCCTCGGCCCAGACCCAGACCACGATGCCGTCGGCTGCGACGACCGGAACGACGTCCGCTGCTGGCGCTGGAATGACCGGCGAATACCTGACCGAGCAGGCGCAGAACCAGATCAGCGCCAATGATTATATCGGCAAGTCGATCTATAACGGCGAAGACAAGAGCATCGGCAGCGTGACCGACCTCATTCTGGAACAGGATGGCGGCATTGTCGCAGCCGTGGTCGGCGTCGGCGGCTTCCTCGGCATCGGCCAGAAGAACGTCGCAGTTCCGATGGACAAGATCACGGTCACCCGCGAAGCCGACAGCAACGACATCCGTCTGACGACGGCTGAAACGGCTGATGCGCTGAAGGCCGCACCGGAATTCAAGACGCTGGATGATCAGGCCTCCACGGCTTCGACCAACGGCGCAACGGACGCCACAACCACCTCGTCCACCGGTGGCGCTGCAACGACCCCGGCCCCTGCTGCAGGCGGTGCAACTGCCCCGTCGACGACCACCCAGCCGTAATCTTTACGGCGGGTCCCGGAACGAGAGACGCATTGCCTCACAGGGACAAGCGGATGAGGGCGGCACGCAGGTGTCGCCCTTTTTCTATGGATGCACCTGGAGCAAGCGCAGCGTCAGGCGGTTTCGCGGCTCTCGCCGGAGCGGTCGCCGATACGCAGGTGCTGTTGCAGATAATGCTGCGTTGCCGCCGCATCGACCGGGCGACCGTAATAATAGCCTTGCCCCATGGCGCAGCCGAGGGCTCTCAGCTTCTCGGCATCGGCCTGCTCCTCGATGCCTTCCGCAACCACTTCAAGACCGAGCCCGTCACACATGGCAATGATCGCCCGGACGATATGTTCGGTGGCACGATCAACGGTGATGCGGGATATGAAGGCGCGGTCGATCTTCACCTTGTCGAAGGTAAAATCGCGCAGGCGCCCGAGGCTCGACTGGCCGGTGCCGAAATCATCGAGCGCGATGCGCACGCCGACACGGCGAAGATCGGCAATGATCCGCTCGGCCGTATCGGCCGATGTCATTACCGCCGTCTCGGTGATTTCCAGTTCCAGCCGGGCAGGGTCGAGCCCGACGCGCGAGAGTGTGCTCAAAATGGCGCCGGCCGTGCCGCTATCCATCAGTTGCGCGGAAGACAGGTTGAACGACAGGAACAGCTCGCGCGGCCAGGACAGGGCCGCTTCCGCAGCCTTTCGCAACAGCGCGTGCGACAGCGCATCGATGAAGCCGCGCTCCTCTGCAAGGGGAACGAAGACGGCAGGCGAGACGAAGCCGAGATCCGGATCGTTCCAGCGGGCAAGCGCCTCGAAGCCGACGACAGAGGCATCACGAATGCGCACGATGGGCTGGAAATACACCTCGACGGCGTCGGCGATGATGGCATTGCGCAGCGCCTGTTCGAGCTGCGTCGACCGCTTCATTTCCTGGGCGATTTCGCGCGAATAGACGGTGATCTGCCCGCGTCCACGCCGCTTGGACCGGTAAAGCGCGGTTTCGGCACTTTTCAGCAGTTCCTCGAACTCGGCTCCAGCGAAGGGGTAGACGGCAAAGCCCAGCGAAGCCGACAGGCGCACATGGCGATCGCCGAGGTCATAGGGGGCCGACAGCACGTCCTTGATCATCTGGCCCAGCCGTTCGGCGCTCAGCTTCTCGAACACCAGAGGCAGGAGCACGGCAAACTCGTCGCCCTCATGGCGGGTGACGGTCGCGCCATCGGGGATGCAGGCTTTCAGGCGAAAGGCAACCTGGCAGAGGATCTCGTCCCCGGCTTCCGATCCGAAAAGGTCGTTGATCGGCTTGAAGCCATCGAGATTGACGATGCCCAGGGTGAAGGGCGCCGGGTCATCGGCCCGCTCGGCGGCAATCAGACGCACCTTGTCGCGCAGCCGATAACGATTGCCCAGGCCCGTCAGAGGATCCCGGTACGCCATCGCCTGCAGTTCAATCTGACTGACGTCTGGCAACGGATCGCCCGCCGACTTCATAAAACCGTGTCCCCCGGATGTCTGGCCTTGGCGCACAATGCTGGCGAAAGATTAACAAAGCATGGCTTTGCGACTAGCGGTATTCCCTTTGCGCTAAACGCACGCCGTCGCGGTGGCGCCTCTCGGCGCCATCGTCTGCCAGATGCCGGCGAAATGTCTCCTCCAAAAGATCAGGACTCAGCGGTTTCATCACCACATCGTCCATGCCGGCCGCCCAGCAGGCGTCGCGGTCGCCTTCGACAGCCGGCGAGAGCACGCCGATGATCGGCACCGCGCCGGGCACCGTCTCCAGCTCGCGGATCGCCGATGCGGCCTCGAAGCCGTTGAGGCGTGGCAGCGTGATATCCATCAGGACGATGCGCGGCTGAAGTTCGCGAAACAGCCGAACCGCCTCCTCGCCGTCGGACGCAATCGCGTAGCGATAACCAAGACCTTCGAGGATCTGCGAAAAGACGATCTGGTTGACGGCATTGTCCTCCGCCACCAGGACATCGACCGGCGTGGCGGTGGAGATCTGCCATTGATCCTCCGGCTCCGCCTTTGGGGCGCGCGGCTGGCGGAAGCGCCGCTTGACCGAGGGGACTAGCTCGCGGGCGATCTGGAAGGCTTCGAGCACTAGAACGTCGATGCCGGACGCCCGGGCCGCCTCCAGGCAGGCGAAATCCATGGCTGCATCGACCACGATCAGATCAACCGACACCTGCCTGTCGCGAACGACGGCGAGGAGCGCGGCAAGCTCGCGACCATTGCGGGCAGCGGTCGCATCAAAACCTGCAGCAAGGAGCAGCGAGACCCCTTCCTCCTCTACCGCCCGGTCGTCGGTAACCAGCAGAACCCGGCAACCGGCGATGCTCGCCGCCGTCACGCCCTGCGGCCCCTGCTCCTCGCGCCTCTGCCGGCCGAGATCCGAGACGATGAAATCGACACCCTCGAGACCGGCGAAATTCCATTCCGGCTGCCCGCCGCTTGCCAGCACATCGGCCACGTCCTCCATCACCGTCACGACGCAGTAGCGGCCGGGCTTGCCGACGCGGAATTTGCGCAGGAGATAGCAGGAGGGCTGCTCATCCGGGGGAATGATCTGGACCCCGATGGAAAACGGCACGCCGGTCTCCAGAACCTTCCGGTTGGTGGCATCGATATGGACCGCGGGCTCCGACGCATGCAGTTCATCCGCCCGGCGACCGAGAATTTCATCCACCGGGCGGCCATACAGCCGTTCCGCCGCCTTGTTGACAGCCACGCAGACGAGATGGCGATCCCGAACGATCACCGGGAAAGGCAGCGTATCGAGGATTTCCTCCGTGAGCTGGACCCGTTCGAGGTCCGTTCGCCACTGATCTTCGCGGCGGCGCAGTTCCGAGACATCGCGGATGACGCAGGTGCCATGGCCGGACGGCAGGCGGCGGCGGGAAAGGCTCATCCAGCGGTCGCCGTCGCGGCGCACCACCGTTTCGCAGCGCTCGCGCCAGAGGGCGGCGATCTCGCCGGAAATCCAGTCCTCGCGGCGGATGCAGCGATGCTCCACGCCACCGGACAGATCGCCACTATAGCCGCCACCGTCGTAGATGGCGCCCAGAAGATCGCGAAGCCGCGTGCCGGGCGCGGGTGCGACCGAAAGCGCCGGCAGGAAGCTCAAGACCTGCGGACTTGCAAACACGATCATATCGTCGCGATCATAGATCAGCACGGCCCCGGAGATCGCGTCGGCAACCATGTCCATCATCAAGGAGGCGGCAAGGCCTTCCGTCTGCCCGGGAACGGTCATGGCAGGACCGTCTGCAGGGTCCGGTTGGCTCCCGCCCGAGGGAGCCGGCTTTGGTCAGCTGCCGGTTGCATTGCGTCCTGTCCTGTCGTGCGGGCAGCGTGCCGAGCGCAACCCGATCTTGCATGTTCCATAGGGGAAACCGCAGTGACTGGCGCGACGCCGTACGGCAGGGTATCCTGTTGCAAACGATTACCGATTCCGCGTTAAGGTGCGCTTAACGCTGCGTTCTTCGGGGGACAAGGCGCCAGACGGGCTTTTCCCGAGGCGGAAAATCCAGGAAAATGGTGCAATGTCCGTCAAACAGCTTCCCGAAACGCTCATCAACCAGATCGCTGCCGGCGAGGTGATCGAGCGCCCCGCCAGCGCCGCCAAGGAGCTGATCGAAAACGCCATCGATGCCGGCGCGACGCGCGTGGAAATCGCCACGGCCGGCGGCGGCAAGAGCCTGATCCGCATCACCGACAATGGCAGCGGCATGGATGCCGACGACTTGAGCCTTGCGGTGCGCCGCCACTGCACGTCGAAGATTTCCGAAACGCTCGACGATATCCGCACCCTCGGCTTTCGCGGCGAGGCGCTGCCCTCGATCGGCTCGGTCGCCAAATTGTCGATCACCAGCCGGCGGGCCGGTTCGGCGACGGGTGTCGAGATTGCGCTTGCCGGCGGCAAGCTGACGCCGGTGCGTCCGGCAGCGGCCAATGTCGGCACGGTGGTGGAGGTGCGCGACATTTTCTTTGCAACGCCTGCCCGCCTCAAATTCCTCAAGACGGAAAAGGCAGAAGCTGGCGCCATCACCGAGGTGGTGAAGCGCATGGCAATCGCCTTTCCGCATGTGCGCTTCGTGCTGTCGGGATCGGACCGGTCGACGCTGGAATTTCCCGCCTCGCCCGGCGATCCGCTCGCCCGCATGGCGCAGGTGCTGGGCGCCGAGTTCAAGGACAATGCCATCGAAATCGATGCGACGCGCGAAGATGTCGGCCTCAAGGGCTTTGCCGGCGTGCCGACCTTCAACCGCGGCAATTCGGCCCATCAATATGCCTTCGTCAACGGTCGCCCGGTGCAGGACAAGTTGATCCTCTCGGCGATCCGCGGCGCCTATGCCGAAACCATTCCGTCCGGCCGTTATCCGGTCGCTGTCCTGTCGATCACGCTCGATCCGGCGCTCGTCGACGTCAACGTCCATCCAGCCAAGGCCGATGTGCGCTTTCGCGATCCGGGCCTCGTGCGTGGCCTCATCGTCGGCGCGCTACGACAGGCCTTGGCGCGCGAGGGCGACCGGGCGGCAACGACTGGCGCCGATGGCCTGATCCGCGCCTTTCGTCCGGGTTTCGGCGCGGGCTTCGGCACAGGACTTGATACGGGCCTTGATACTGGCGCGGTCGATACGGCCGCAGCGCAGGCCAGTGGTTCCAAGGGCTATTTTACCGGCCACCGCAGCGGCAATCTCGGCTGGACGCCGGCCGCCTCGCCATTTCGGCCAATGGCCATGCCGGAGAAGGCCGGTCTCTCTGCGGGAGGTTTCGCAGAACGCCGCCAGGCCGCCTTCGACGCGGTGCTGACGCCGAGTGCGCGCGCCGACGCCGTGATGGCGCACGACACCGAAAACCCGGCAGCACCTGCCGGCGACCCCGCCACGCAGTTCCGGCTCGGCGCGGCGCGCGCGCAGCTGCACGAAAACTATATCATCGCCCAGACCGAGACCGGCCTTGTCATCGTCGACCAGCACGCCGCCCATGAGCGGCTGGTCTTCGAGGCCATGCGCAAGGCGCTGGAAAAGGACCGCCTGCCCTCGCAGGTCCTGCTTATTCCGGAAATCATCGACCTGCCCGAAGAAGAGTGCGACCGGCTGATTTCGCATGCGCCGGAGCTTGAAAAACTGGGGCTGGCGCTGGAGCGATTTGGTCCCGGTGCCGTTGCAGTGCGCGAAACGCCGGCTCTCCTCGGCAGCGTCGATGCGGCCGGCCTCGTGCGCGATCTGGCCGATGAAATCGGCGAGTGGAACACGTCCGATGGCTTGAAAAGCCGGCTGGAACATGTGGCGGCCACCATGGCCTGCCATGGCTCGGTGCGTTCAGGCCGCAGGCTCCGCCCGGAGGAAATGAACGCGCTCCTGCGCGAGATGGAGGCAACGCCAGGCTCTGGCCAATGCAACCACGGCCGGCCGACCTATATCGAACTGAAGCTCAACGACATCGAGCGCCTGTTCGGCCGCAGCTGACTTTTTAACCGTGCCCGCGCCGGCGGCTCTGGCCAAGGGACGGCGCGTGGGGATAGATGAAACGATGAATCTACGCAGGAGACGACCGATGAACCGTTTTGAAGGCGGCAGCCACCGCGAGGCGAAAATCCGCTATCTCGACGGCGATTTCCAGATCCTGTCCGCCGGCGCCTATGTCACCTGCGCCATGACGGGCGCCCAGATCCCGGTCGATGAGTTGCGCTATTGGAGCGTCGCCCGCCAGGAACCCTATGTCGATGCCGCAGCCTCGCTCGAAGCCGACAAGCGGGCGGGGATTTTGCCGAACCAGGGCCGGGGATAGGTTTGTGGTGGTGGTGACTTGGGGCTGAGGCCGCCGAGTATGCCGCCAAGACCCTCTCTGCCCTGCCGGGCATCTCCCCCACAAGGGGGGAGATCAGATGGGGCCACCGCCCAATTTCATCGATATCGACCAAGTTTCTCGGGAGTATAAAGGGCAGCGCCCCTCTGCAATGGGAGCCGCGACGGCAGCGCCACGCTCATCTCCCCACCTGTGGGGGAGATGCCCGGCAGGGCAGAGGGGGACTTTGCGGCAGATTGAAAGATCTCGCCGCATGCCGAACACCTTCGATCCGCCGCGTCAAACCGGCCCGCTGCCTCGCTTCTCCCGTAACACCCGCTTCCGGCAATGAGCAATCGCGTCCTCGATCATCAGCCACGGCGCATGGGGGTCATCAAAAACCATGTCGACCTCCACCACCCGCAGCCGGTCCAGCAGCGTTTTGGCCGCGCCCGGCCGGCCGGCAAGGCGCACGGCATCTTTTGCCGTGGTGACGAGCTGCAGATTTTTGGCGTCGGCCTCGCGCAGGAGGTCGGCCAGTTCCTCGTCGTTGAAGGCATGATGGTCCGGGAAGGAGCGTTCGACCGCGATCTCCCCGCCGATCGACACCACCGTGCGGTAAAATTTCTGCGGATCGGCAATGCCGGCAAAGGCGAGGACACGCTGTCCTTCGATCTCAGGGTCGGGGCGCGCAACGAGGCGCGCCACGCGCAGCGGTTTTCCGGCCCGTGCCGTGCGGCGCACCAGCGGATCGGCCCCGGTGCCGTCGCCCACCTTCAACAGCGCAGACATCTGGCGGATCTGTTCGGCAAGCGGGGCGCGCAGCGGGCCGGACGGCACCAGATGGCCGTTGCCGATGCCGCGCACCGAATCGATCACCACCAGCGCGAAATCGATCGTCAGGCGGGCGCTCTGAAAGCCGTCGTCCATGATGATGAGGTCGCAGCCTTGCGCGACCAGCATGTTTGCCCCTTCAAGCCGGTTGCGGGCAATCACCGTCAGCGTCTCGCGGGCCAGAAGCAGAGGCTCGTCGCCCACATCAGCGGCGCCATGGCTCTGCGGATCGACCACCACCGGCCCGACGAGCCGGCCGCCATAGCCGCGGCTCAGAAAACCGGGGGTGAGGCCTTTTTCCCGGGCGGCGCGGGCAATGGCAAGGGCGGTCGGCGTCTTTCCGGCGCCGCCCACGGTGAAATTGCCGACGCAAAGAACGGGCACCGCAACGCTTGGGCGCGCAGAGCGCGCCATGCGCCGGCTGGCAATGCGGCCATAGATGAGCGAGATGGGCCACAGGGCAAAGGCGTACCAGCTTGCGCGTGTCCACCAGAAGGATGGCGCCTTGGAAACCATGTTCGTCCTCTTCACCGGCTTGGGGTCCGCCCCGCCTGACGATCCTCCGGTGCAACCGTCAACCGAGGCATGACGGAAAGCGCTTGCTCAGGCGGGCAGGCTTTGCGGCAAAAGCGTTTCAAGTCCGGTAATATCGTCCAGCACGTGATCGGCAGCACCCGCCAGTGTCTCGGGCGAGCCGGTGCCGGTCAGCACCGCAATCTTGAGGCCCGCGCCGGCCGCAGCCCCCATATGCAGATCGTGATTGTTATCGCCGACCATCGCCACTTCGAAAGGCTGCAGGCCCACCGCCTTGCAGAAACCGAGCACCATGCCCGGCTCCGGCTTGCAGCCATGGCCGCTGTCATAGCCGGCAATGAAATCGAGATGATCGAGAAAGCCGAAGCGGCGCGCCGTCTCGCGGATCGAACGCTCGTTGTCGCTGGAGGCCACGCCGAGCCGGAAGCCGCGCGCGCGCAGGCGGGCGAAGAAGCCGGCAAGATCGGTCACTGCGACGGAAAAATCCGAAGCCCGCACGAACAGTTCGTCCAGCGCAACGGTGAGCGGTCCAACGGCAAGCGGCGATCCGGCGGCGGCGAAGCCGGCGGCGATCTGGGCTGCGGTTCCGGCCGCAAACAGGCTGTCGGCCCGCGTTAGCCCGGTCACCGGGTCCATGCCGCAGGCAATCAGCAGCCGGTTCTCCATCGCTTCGCCGGCGCCGTCGGCGGCAAGCTTTGCCGCCTGCCGGTTCACCGGCCCCCAGCTTTCGTCATAACGCAACAGCGTTCCGTCCTTGTCGAACAGAAGGCCCCGGATCGCGGCAAGCGGGTTGTCGCTTTTCATCATCAGCCAGCTGCTCCGGCCGGGCGCAGACGTGCGGTGACCGTCAGCGGGTTGAGATAGGGTTCGAGCGCCTTGATCGTGGTGGAGAGCGCGCCGCGCATGTCCTGCACGGCCTCATGGCCACAATCGATCATCTTCTGGCGGGCCGGATCATTGGTCAGCAGGTAATGCACGGCTTTCGCCAGCATTTCGGTGTCGCGCACCATGCGCGCGCCGCCGCGGCGGATCACCTGCTGATAGGTCTCGCGGAAATTCTGCACATTGGGGCCGGTCAGCACCGCGCAGCCCAGCATGGCCGATTCGAGCGGGTTCTGGCCGCCTTCGGCCGTCAGCGAGCGGCCGACGAAGGAAATTTCGGTCAGCCGCAGGTAAAGCCCCATTTCGCCGATCGAATCGCCGAGGAAAACATCGGTTTCCGGCGTGATGCGGTCGTTGCGGCTGCGGCGTGCCACGACAAGACCCTGGCCAACCAGCATCGCCTCGATATCGTCGGCCCGTTCGGGATGGCGCGGAACGAGAACCGTCAGCTGTCCGTTGCGCGGCTTCAGCGCCCGGTGAACGAAGGCCGCCGCCTCTTCCTCGCCCTGGAACGTGCAGATCGCAGCCCAGGTCTTGCGCGTGCCGATGTCCGAGAGATAGCGCGACAGGACCGCCTCATCGACCGGCGGCGGATCCGTATCGCCCTTCAGGTTCCCCGACACGACCACCGGCCAGGCACCAAGATCGCGAAAACGCTCCGCATCGACATCCGAGCGTGCCACCACCAGCGCCAGCTTGCCGAACAGCAGTTCGGCGATCGCCGAGCGGCTGCTCCAGCGGGCAAAGGAACGGTCGGAAATGCGCGCATTGACGCGGATCTGCGGAATGTTGCGCCGCGTCAGTTCCGCCATGGTGGTGGGCCAGATCTCCGATTCGGCGGTGATTGCCGCATCCGGATGCCAGTAGGCGACGAAGCGCTTGATGGGGAACTTCACGTCGAGCGGCACATACTGGTGGATGACCTCGTTGCCGAGGCGTTTTCGGCTGAGTTCCGCCGAGGTCACGGTACCGGTCGTCAGGAGAACGTGGATCTCGCGGCGCACAAGCTCGCGGATGAGCGGGATGACGGCAATGGTTTCGCCGACGCTTGCCGCATGCACCCAGATCAGGGGACCGCGCGGGCGCGCCACGCTGGCATAGCCGAAACGCTCCAGCCGGCGCTGGCGCTCTTCTTTGCCCTTGAGGGATCGGTAGGCAAGATAGGGGGATGCCAGAGGATATCCGCAAATTCCGGCCATGCGATATCCCAGCAAGGCCATGCGCGCCAAGCCATTGCTCAATGCCATCGCCCTTCTTTGCTTGCCATCCGCACCATCCCCGGTCGCAGCCCTATTTTACACACTGGTGCATGCCTGACAAATGCGTCGAAAACACAGCCGTCGATTGCTTGAGGGCGGCCGGGCCGCCGCGTGGGGCTTAAGCTCAGCCCTTCGTCTCAGGGTCCAGCAGGCGGTGCATGTGGACGATGAAATAGCGCATATGCGCATTGTCCACGGTCATCTGCGCCTTGCTTTTCCAGGCTTCCAGAGCGCTTGCATAATCGGGAAAGATACCGACGATGTCGAGGGCTGCCAGATCCTTGAATTCCAGGCCCTTCAGGCTTTCCAGCTCGCCGCCGAAAACCAGGTGTAGGAGTTGTTTCTTGCCGCTTTGCTCGGTCATGGTATGCCTCGTCTCTTCGTCTCCCCCGCCCCTTCCTCCTGCGGCATTCCGCATCAAAGGTCAACCCGAGGCAAGGCCTGCCACCAAGCTTTCCAGAACATGTTCGGCGCCGCCGCACAGAACGCTCTGCGTGACCGCCTGCCGGTTGTAGACGAGGCGATGCCCGGCAAGATCGACCAGCCGGCCGCCGGCGCGCTCCAGAATGATGTCGGCGGCGGCCAGATCCCATTCATGGCTGTTGCGCTTCACCACCGTTCCATCGATACGACCATCGGCCACCATGGCCAGCCGATAGGCGAGCGAGGGCACGTGGCGGATGCGGTGCAGGGTCTGGCGGAAGCCCGGCGCAAACTGGCCGAGCATGTCTTCGGCAACCGCGATCTGGCGCGCCTCGCCAGGTTTTTCCGCGGAAACCGAAATCTCCGATCCATTCTTCATCGCCGGCCCGGTGGCTGCCGCCCAAAACTCTTCCTTCAGCGCCGGCGCATAGAGAACGCCCGCCACCGGCTTTCCCCGGTGAACCACCGCCACGCTGACGCACCAGGTTTTTTCGCCGTTGATGAAGGCCCGCGTGCCATCGATCGGATCGACCACGAAGAGCGTGTCGCGCGAAAGCCGCCCGGCATCGTCATCGGTTTCTTCTGACAGCCAGCCATAGCCGGGACGGTTCCCAAGAAGCAGCGTCTGCAGCCGGTCATTGGAGGCAAAATCGGCAGCGCTGACCGGTGAGCGACCCTCGTTCTTCCACCAGACCTCCGGCGAGCGCCCGAAATAGCCAAGCGCGATATCACCCGCCTCGCGCGCAGCGCGGCGGATCAGCGCCAGGTCGTCGTCGAAAGTCTGCCGCGTCTCCTGCTCCAAGATCACCGCCCCGCCAGTGTCATGCCCTCGATGGCAATCGTGGGTGCGGCAACGCCGTATTTGCGGTCGATGTCATTTGCCGGCGTCAGCCGCATGAACATGTCCTTCAGATTGGAGGCGATGGTGACTTCGGAGACGGGAAAGGCAAGCTCGCCGTTCTCGATCCAGAAGCCGGTGGCGCCGCGGCTGTATTCGCCCGTCAGCATGTTGACGCCCTGTCCGATCAACTCGGTCACGTAAAGCCCGGTGCCGATGCTGCGGATGAGGTTTTCAGGCGAAATGTCGCCCGGCTCCAGTGCCAGATTGGTCGAGCCCGGCGAGACGGAGGTGCCGCCGCGCACGCCGCGCCCGTTGGTGGAAAGGCCAAGCTCGCGCCCTGTCGCCGTCGACAGGAACCAGTGGTTCAGCACACCGTCCTCGATCATGAGAAGCCGGCGACCCGAGACACCTTCGCCATCGAAGGGACGCGAGGAGGAGCCGCGCACGACCAGTGGATCGTCGGTGATCGACAGACCGGCCTTGAGAACCTGCTGGCCCATCTTGTCGCGCAGGAAGCTTGTCTTGCGGGCAACCGATGCGCCGTTGATGGCGCCGGCGATGTGACCGACAAAGCCGCGGGCAAGGCGCGGATCAAACACCACGGTGACATTGGCACCGGTTTCCACCTGGCGCGGGTTGAGGCGTTTCACCGTCCGCTCGCCGGCACGCCGTCCGATGAGGTCCGGCGCGGCAAGCTCTGCGGCATAGAGGCGGCTGTCGAAATCATAGTCGCGCTCCATCTTCGTGCCCTCGCCGGCAATGACGCTGACGGAGCGGCTGAAACGGCTGGCCATATAGCTGCCGGAAAAACCGTGCGAGGTGACGAGGACGAGGCCACCGGCGCCCGCGGAGGCACCGGCGCCGGACGAATTGCTGATGCCCGCAACGCCCAGCGCGGCCTCTTCCATGGCAAGCGCGGCTTCTGTCAGCTCTTCGGCCGACATTTCTGTCGGATCGAACAGGTCGAGATCCGGATAATCGCGCGCCAGGTCGGCCTCGTCGGCCAGACAGGCGTAAGGGTCATCCGGCGAGACGCGCGCCATCGCAACGGCGCGTTCGGCAAGGGCTGCAAGATCAAAGCCCGGATTGGCCGAGACGCTGGCCACGCGCTGTCCGACAAACACCCTCAGCGAAAAATCGTCACTTTCGGATGCTTCCGTGCCCTCCACCTTGCCAAGGCGAACGCTGACGGAACGGGAGCGGGAGCGCACGATGACCGCATCGGCCTGATCTGCACCGGCCTTTCGTGCAAGATCGACAAGCTCACCGGCGCGAGAAAGCAGGGCGCTGGTGCCAATTTCAGAGGACATGGGAAACCCTTTCATTCCTGTTCCATGTATTGTGCACTAAAGGAAGCATCAAGGGCGGCTCAGCGATTCTTGACGATCGGCCGCCGAAAGGTCCCCGCGAGGTTTTATGGCAACCGCAGATCCCCTGTTCAACGAAACGCTGCTGCTTCTCGCAGGCGCGGTTCTGGCCGCTCCCCTGTTCAAGAAGCTCGGCCTCGGCACGGTGCTGGGCTATCTTGCCGCCGGCATCGTCATCGGCCCCATCCTGCAGCTGATCGCCGATCCGGAAGAAGTGCTGCATGTGTCGGAACTCGGCGTCGTCTTCCTGCTGTTCATCATCGGGCTGGAGCTGAAACCCTCACGCCTGTGGCAGATGCGCGGCGATATTTTCATCCTCGGCACCGCACAGGTGCTCGCAAGCGGACTGGTGCTGACGGGACTTGCCTGGGCGACCGGTATCGCCAGCTGGCAGGGTTCGGTGATTGCCGGCTTTGGCCTTGCACTCTCGTCCACCGCCTTTGCGCTGCAGATCCTCAATGATGCCGGCGACACAAACTCCGCGTATGGGCGGCGGGCCTTCTCCATCCTGCTCTTCCAGGATCTCGCCATCGTGCCGCTTCTGGCGCTGGTGACGCTGCTGCGGTCCGGCCCCGGCGTTGCCGAAAGCTCGTTCGTCAGCGATTTTGCCATTGCAGCGGGTGCCGTCATCGGCATGATCGTGGCCGGCCGCTATCTGCTGACGCCACTCTTCCAGGTGATTGCACGCACCGGCGCACGCGAGGTAATGCTGGCGGCAGCGCTGCTGGTGGTGCTTGGATCGGCGGTTCTGATGCAGCTTGCCGGGCTCTCCATGGCCATGGGCGCCTTTCTCGCCGGCATCATGCTGGCCGAATCCTCCTATCGCCATGAGCTGGAGGCCGATATCGAGCCGTTCCGCGGGCTGCTCTTGGCCATGTTCTTCATGGCCGTCGGCCTCTCGCTCGATCTCGATGCCATCCTCTCCAATCTGGCGCTGATCGTCATCGGCGTGCCGCTGTTCATGGCGGCAAAAGGCATCGTCATCTATCTGCTCTGCCGCATCGGCGGGTCCCGCCGGGACGATGCCGCAAGCATTGCCGTGCTTTTGCCGCAGGGCGGCGAATTCGGCTTCGTGCTGTTTACGACGGCCGTCAGCGCCGGCCTCCTGTCGCCCGCGACGGCCTCGCTGCTGATTGCAAGCGTCACCCTGTCCATGGCGCTGACGCCGCTTGGTTCGGCCATCGCCAAACGTCTTCTCGTGCGCGATGAGGGTCGCGAGGAAATCCCGGAGGATTTCGAGGGTGCCGGCTCCGACGTGCTGATGGTGGGCTTTTCGCGCTTTGGCCAGATCGCCTCCCAGATCCTGCTCGCCGGCGGACGCGACGTGACGGTGATCGACGATTCGCCCGACCGTATCCGCCAGGCGGCGACCTTCGGCTTCCGCATCTATTTCGGCGACGGCACGCGCCGCGAAGTTCTCTTGGCGGCCGGCATCGAACGGGCGAAGATCGTGGCCGTCTGCACCCAGAAGCGCGAAATCACCGACCGCATCGTCGATCTCATCCGGGCCGATTTCCCCGATGTGCGGCTGTTCGTGCGCTCCTATGACCGCATCCACACCATTTCGCTCAGGGCCCGCGAGGTGGAATACGAGCTGCGCGAAACGCTGGAATCCGGTCTGCTGTTTGGCCAGAAGACGCTCGAGGCGCTCGGCACATCCGAAGCGGAAACGAGCGAGATCGGCGCCGACATTCGCCGGCGCGACGAGGAGCGGCTGCAGATCCAGGCCGCGCAAGGCATTTCCGCCGGTGCCCACATGCTGCACACGCGCCCTGTCCGCCCCGAACCGCTGACCAAGCCGAAACGCGCCACGATGGTGACGGAAGAGCAGGAAGACGCCTGACAGCCTGTCCGATAACTCCCTATGGCGGGCTGCAAATGGCGATTGTCAGGGTCTGAAGGCCCGTGTCCGCGGCAGGTCAAACGCGGGCAGCGGCAAGCAGGCCTTCCAGCCCGCGCTTCAGCTCGTCCTTGATCGGCGCCGATTCCTCGAGGATCTCGCGGGCCTTCAGAAAGTCCATCACGCCGAAGCGGTTGACCGAGGGGCGCAGGAAAAGATGCGGCGGATGCAGCTTCATCTTCAGGGCGATCGCCGCCTGCATCATCAGCTGGCTTGCGCCAAAGACGCTGTCGATACGGTTCGGCGGGTGCGTTCCATCGCCTTCCGGCGCGCCCACCACATCGACGCCGATAACGATATCGGCATTGTCCATGACATGTTCGTAAGGGATCGGGTTGAACACCCCGCCATCGATCATCACCCGGCCATGGATCATCACCGGCATGAAAAGTCCGGGAATGGCGGCGGAGGCGGCAATGGCCGGGCGCAGCTCCCCCTCTTCCAGGATGACTTCGGACTGGCCGTAATAATCGGTGACGGCGATCTTCAGCGGGATCTTCAATCCTTCGAAACCGGCTGGAATGTCTGCCGGCAGAAACGCTTCCAGGATGCGTTCCAGGTTGAAATGGCCAAGCCGGAAACCGCCCACGACATCGCGCATGCTGGAGGGACCGAGCGACCAGAGACGGTTGAGGACCGCTGTCCGATTGCCGACGGTTTCCAGCGTATGCTCGCGGATGGCAGCGCCGGTGAGGCCGGCCGCCATGCCGGCGCCGAAGATGGCCCCGATGGAGGAGCCGGCAATGGCGACGGGCGTGATACCCATCTCGTCCAGCGCCTCGATGACGGCGATATGGGCGATGCCGCGCGCACCGCCACCACCAAAAGCCACCGCCACCCGCGGTGCGCCGCCCTCAAGCGGCAGACCATGTTCGGGAAGCGAGAGTTTCGTCGTCATCGCCCCGGCCTCAGACCGGCCTGTAACGGTAAAAATCGACGCGCGTATCGCCAAATACGCGCTGTTCCAGTGGCTGGAACACCGGTGCGACGGCCGGCGTCACATCGGCGCGTTCTTCCAGCACCACCAGCGCGCCGGGCAGAAGCCAGCCGCCCTCATGGGCCGAAACGAGCGCTGCCTCGCCGAGCCCGCGCCCATAGGGCGGATCGGCAAACAGGAAATGACAGGGCTCCATCGTACCGACGGTGCCAAGCTTGGTGGCATCGCGGCGCAGGATGCGCGCCCGGCCGTGCAGGCCAAGGCTCTCGATGTTTTCCCACAAGAGCCCGCGGCCCTCGACGCCGTTTTCGACAAACAGCGCGCTGCGACAGCCGCGCGACAGGGCTTCAAGCCCCACCGCGCCGGTGCCGGCAAACAGGTCGATCACCCGCGTGCCTTCGATGGCATCGGGATAGACATGCCCGATGATGTTGAACAGGCTTTCGCGCGTCCGGTCGATGGTCGGCCGGATCGCGTCTGTCTTGGGCGCGGCAAGATTGCGGCCACGAAATTCACCGCCAACGATGCGCAAGGATCAGCCCCTCGGTGTTCTGGAACGATTGCCGCCGCCCTTCGGGCCGGAGCCCGGGCCACGACCGCCGGATGGCTTTCCACCGGAAGGCTTTCCGCCAAACGGTTTTGCACCACCGGGTTTTCCGCCGAAAGACTTGCCGCCGCCGGGCTTACCGCCAAAAGGCTTTGCACCACCGGGCTTGCCCCCGAAGGGCTTGCCACCGGCTGGCCTGTCACTGAAACCGCCGCGTCCGCCTTCGGACCGTTCACCGGCCGGGCGACCCGAATAGGGCCGTGCGCCGCCGGGCTTGCCGCCGAAGCCGCCGCGACCACCTTCGGCGCGATCGCCTTCAGAACGGCCAACTTCGAAACGGCCTTCCGAGCGGGGACCGGAGGGGCGGAATGCCCGTTCGGCATTTTCGCGCGGCGAGCGGCCGGGGCCGGCACCAGCGCCGTAAGGCTTGGAACGGCCACCCTCTTCGCGCGGCTTGCGATCCCCGAAGGAACGGTCGCCCCTGGGGCGATCTCCACCGGGCCGATCTCCTGAAGGACGGGCTCCTGCCGGGCGGGCGCCGCGCGGACGGTCGGAGAAGCTGCGCTCGCCGCCTTCGCCGCGGGCGGGACGATCGCCGCGCGGCGGACGATCACCACGGGCCGGACGGTCACCACGATCACCCCGATCTCCACGGCCTTCGCCACGACCGCCGGAGCGATCGCCACGGCCGCCGGCAGGCGGTTCGTCGGCGCGGATCCAGTCGCTGTCACCCTGTACCCGGTTCACCTGCACGCGCAGGCTTGCATCATCCGTGCCCTTGGCAAAGAGACGCTCGGCCTCGGCGCGGGCAGAGGACTTGCCCTTCTGATCAGCGGTCGGACGTGCACCGGGCGCCATCCAGACATTGGCCGTGCGCGAGGTGCCGAGCGGCGGGCGCTTCTTCGGCTTGTCCTCGTCGAAGGCGGGCGCCCTGTCGAACTTGCCGCCGAATTTGGCGCCGCCCTTGTCGAATTTTCCGGCAGGCTTGCCCGAGGGCTTTGAAAAGGCGGGGCGCTTGCCCTCACCGGCAGCCTCGGAGCGCTCGCGCCGTTCGACGGCAAAGCCACGCTCTTCGCGGTCGCCCTGCTTGCCAAACGGCTTGCCGAGCGGCTTCTCCGCCGAGCGGGCGGTGGCCACATCCTCTTCGACGGGACCGTTGTTGCTATAGATAGGCGCGTCGAAATTCGCCTTGGATTCCTCGATGAGGCGAGGGCCGAGCTGGTCGCGCAGCATGCGGCCGCGCACTTCCACCACCTGGCCTTCCGGCAGGTCGCCCAGCTGGAACGGGCCGTAGGAGAGACGGATCAGGCGGTTCACCTCAAGGCCGAGCGCGCCGAGCACGTTCTTGATCTCGCGGTTCTTGCCTTCGCGAAGCCCCATGGTGATCCACACATTGTGGCCCTGGGTGCGGTCGAGCGTCGCATCGATTGCGCCATAGAGCACGCCATCGACGGCAATGCCGTCCTTCAGCGTGTCGAGCTTTTCCTGGCTGATATCGCCATAGGCGCGCACGCGGTAGCGGCGCAACCAGCCGGTGGTCGGCAGTTCCAGAACGCGCGACAGGCCGCCGTCATTGGTCAGCAGCAGCAGGCCTTCGGTGTTGATGTCAAGACGGCCGATCGACATCACGCGCGGCAGGTCTTCCGGCAGGTTGTCGAAGACCGTGGGTCGGCCTTCCGGATCGGAATTGGTCGTCACCAGGCCGGCGGGCTTGTGGTAGAGCCACAGGCGCGTGCGCTCGATGCCGCGGATCGGCTGGCCATCGACCTCGATGCGGTCGGCAAGCGTGGCGTTCAGAACCGGCGTCTCCAGCTGCTTGCCGTTGACGCTGACGCGGCCTTCCATGATCATCCGCTCCACGTCGCGGCGCGACGCAATGCCGGCGCGGGCGAGGATCTTGGAAATACGTTCGGGCTTTGCGGAGGCGGATGCCGCGCCGTCCGTTGCCACCGGCGCCGGCTTGCGCGCAGCACGCGGCTCGCCATCCGGCGCGCTTCTGCTCGGCGTCTTCTTGGGGGCGGAGGTGGATTTCCGGTCGCGATCGAAGGACTTGGTCCCCTCGCGCTTCGGCTTGTCTTTGAAGCTCATTTGTTGTTTGCCTGAAGCGTGTGTCGGACAATGCTGTCCATGACATGCGTGTTTGACTGAAATTAAAGTCTGTCGCGTTGCGAAAGACGGCTGACGCAACGCAGGTTGGACCGTTCCTACCAGTTCGCGTTGCCCTGGTTAAGAGGAAATCGCCGCATGGGCGGGACAAATCGCTTCATGGACGAAGCATTGATCGAGGCGCAGCAGGCGGCAGAGCGCAACGAAGTGCCGATCGGCGCCGTCGTGGTGCTGGATGGAACGATCGTCGGACGCGGCGGAAACCGTACCCGAGAGATGCACGACGTGACGGCACATGCCGAAATTCTCGCCATCCGCATGGCCTGCGAAGCGCTTGGCCAGGAACGGCTCTCAGGCGCCGATCTCTATGTGACGCTCGAACCCTGCACCATGTGCGCCGCCGCCATTTCCTTTGCCCGCATCCGCAGGCTCTACTACGGCGCAAACGATATAAAGGGTGGCGCGGTGGAAAGCGGCGTGCGCTTTTTCAACCAGTCCACCTGCCATCATCAGCCGGACGTCTATTCCGGCATCGGCGAAACGGCAGCAGCGGACATTCTGGTGGAATTCTTTAAAGGCAAGCGCGGGGATACGATCTGATTTTTTACGACGGGCTGAGAAGGCGCGGAGCAAGCGCTCCTTCATCCGCCAAGATCAAATGTCGATCAAACCATACTGCAGTCGGATTGGGCTGACCGCTCCCTGCAAAATCACCTTACTGGAACGGCTTCCACCAGGACGATGACTTGGTACCTGCTTCCTGGGCGGCCTTCTTGCGTTCGCGTTCCTTCTTCAGCTCCGGCTCGCCCAGATCGTTGAGCTGGTCGGTATCGGCGATGCGATATTCGGCCGGCGGATCGGTCAGCGAGCGGCGGGCGCCGGCGATGCCGGGATTTTCGGCATTCTGGCGCGCCTTGCGGAAAGCGTCCCATTTCTGGCTTTCCGTCAGCGTGCCGGCGGTGCCATTGCCGGCCAGAAGCGGCGAGCGGTAGTTCGGGTTGTCCTTGTTGGCATCGGCCTCGTCGCGCAGGCGGGCGCGGGTTTCTTCCGGCGATTCAACCCAGTTGGGATTGTTTTCGCGGCTGGCGAGCGAGGTCTGCGGCGCCGGCAGGGTCTGCGTGACGTTCTTGTTCACCACCAGCTGCGGGCGCGGATTGTACTTGGTGTTTTTGTTGGCCGGTTCAGAACCCAGCGATACCGCCTGTCCGAGGTCATCGACCAGCTGTTCGGATGCCGTCTTGTTCGTTCCGTAAGTCGGGCCGGTGGTGCAACCCGATGCAGCGAGAGCGGCTGCGGCAACGGCAAGAAGCCCCGCGCGCGCGCGAATTGCAGCTGCCCGTGCGCCCATGACAGTGGTCATTTTCATCAAAACCCTTCCAGCCGCGCCCGTCCGTGACGCTTGCGAGATCCATCATCTCCCGTTGGCCGAAAATTCCGGCCAATTTCAGGCAGATTTACCGGATGACGCGGCAAAGCGCAATCATCCGGTATCAAGGCTTTAGTTCAGCGCGGCAAGTTCACGCAGAGCTTCCGCATCACGGGCAGACACATCCGGATAGTCGGGATCGGAGCCGACATCCTTGGTGATCTTCCACGAGCGGGCGCATTTGACGCCTTCGGCAAGTTTTGGCTCGACAGCAACCTTCGTGCCGTCCTCCAGGCGGAACGCCTCTGCCGGCCCCTCGCCCGCCACCACGGAAATATCCGAGGTGATGCAGATTTCGGCCATGTCGAGGCCCTCCAGCGCCGCAAGAAGTTCGGCATCCGCCACATGGACGACCGGAGCCGCCTCCAGCGACGAGCCGATGCGCTTGTCCTTGCGCTCCACTTCCAGCGCGCCGGTGACGGTACGGCGCACGGTGCGCACGCGCTTCCACTTGTCGGCGAGCGCCTCGTTCAGCCACTCGGCGGGAATTTCTGGGAATTGCTCCAGATGCACCGAGACGGCGGACGGATCGCGGCTCAACCATGCCTCTTCCGTGGTAAACGGCATCATCGGGGCAAACCACAGAACCAGGCAGTCAAACAGCTTGCGGATGACGTGCAGGGCGGAGCGGCGGCGCAGAGACGACGGCGCATCGCAATAGAGCGCATCCTTGCGGATATCGAAATAGAAGGCCGACAGTTCCACATTGGCGAAATCGGTGAGCGCGCGGGTGATGCGCTTGAAGTCGAAATCGTCATAGGCGCGGCGCACCAGCTGGTCGAGCTCGGCCAGACGGTGCAGCATCAGCTTTTCGAGTTCCGGCAGATCGGCGTAGGCGATCTCCTCGCCTCTGTCGTGGGCGAGCGTGCCGAGCATCCAGCGGATGGTGTTGCGGATTTTCCGGTAGGCATCGATGTTGGTCTGGATGATCGTCTTGCCGACGCGCAGGTCCTCGGCATAATCGGAACTCATCACCCAGAGGCGCAGGATATCGGCGCCGGCATCGTTCATGATGGCTTGCGGGGCGGTCACATTGCCCTTCGACTTCGACATCTTCTCGCCCTTCTCGTCCATGATGAAACCATGGGTGACAACGGCGTTGTAGGGCGCGCGGCCGCGCGTGGCGCACGATTCCAGAAGGGAGGAATGGAACCAGCCGCGATGCTGGTCGGACCCTTCCAGATAGACATCGGCCGGCCATTTCAGATCCGGGCGGTCTTCCAGCGTAAAGGTGTGGGTCGAGCCAGAATCGAACCAGACATCGAGAATGTCGGTGACCATCTGCCATTGTTCGCTATCATGCGCATTGCCGAGGAAACGCTCCTTGGCACCTCTAGCAAACCAGGCGTCGGCCCCTTCCTTCTCGAAGGCGTCGAGGATGCGGGCATTGACGTCCTCGTCCTGCAACACGTTTCCGGCCTTGTCGGCAAACACGCAGATCGGCACGCCCCAGGCGCGCTGACGCGACAGCACCCAGTCCGGACGACCTTCGATCATGGCGCGCAGACGGTTCTGGCCAGCGGCGGGCACGAAGCGGGTGTCATCGATGGCAGACAGCGCACGCGAGCGCAGCGTCGTGCCATCGGACAATTCCTTGTCCATATAGACGAACCATTGCGGCGTGTTGCGGAAGATGACCGGCTTCTTGGAGCGCCAGGAATGCGGGTATTCATGCTTGATGCGGCCGCGGGCAAACAGGTTGTTGGCCGCGATCAGCGCCTCGGTGACGCGCTTGTTGGCATCGCCCTTCTTGCCGTTGTCATCCAGCACACGCGCCGCACCACCCTCGGCCGACGGGCCGAAGCCGGGGGCTTCATCGGTGTAGAAGCCGGCATCATCGACCGGGAACGGGATTTTTGTGTCGATGCCGCGCAATTCGAGATTGCGGGCATGAGACATCCACGCCTCAAAGTCCTCGCGACCGTGTGATGGCGCCGTATGGACGAAGCCTGTGCCGGTATCGTCGGTGACATGATCGCCATCAAGCATAGGCACGACGAAATCGTAGCCAGAAACAGTCGATGCCAAAGGATGGGCAAGCTCAAAAGTACTAAGCTCGTCGTATTCAAGATCGTATTTGTGCTCAAAGATGATTTTAGCTTTGCGAGCGCAATCTTCCGCGAGCTTGTTGGCTAAAATGATAAACTCACCGGGCTGTGGCCCATATGAGTTCTCAGCCTCGACCACTTGATGAACACCATAGCTTACCTTGGTGGAATAGGAGACCGCCCTATTCCCTGGAATCGTCCACGGTGTCGTAGTCCATATCAAAACGAACGCATTTTCAAATTCAGCGAGCCGCTGCTTGGCCAACTCCGGGCCTAAAGAATTTAACCGCGCTCCGCTCAATGTTGCCTTTGCCACAGGAAACTTCACCCAGATCGTATCGCTCTCGACCTCGTGATATTCCACCTCGGCTTCGGCGAGCGCCGTGCGCTCCACCACAGACCACATGATCGGCTTGGAACCGCGATACAGCTGGCCGGACATGGCAAGCTTTAGCAGCTCGCCGGCGATGCGGCTTTCGGCGTGAAAATTCATCGTCGTGTAGGGGCGCTCGAAATCGCCCTCGATGCCGAGGCGGCGGAATTCTTCCGACTGGATGTCGATCCAGCCTTGCGCGAACTCGCGGCATTCGCGGCGGAATTCGTTGACCGGGACCTCGTTCTTGTCCTTGCCCTTTTCGCGGTATTTTTCCTCGATCTTCCATTCGATCGGAAGGCCGTGGCAATCCCAGCCGGGTACGTAATTGGCATCAAACCCGCGCATCTGGAACGAGCGGGTGATGACATCCTTCAGCACCTTGTTCAGCGCATGGCCGATGTGGATATTGCCGTTGGCATAAGGAGGGCCATCGTGCAGCACGAATTTTTCGCGCCCGGCGGCGGAGGCGCGGAGCTTCTTGTAAAGCTCCATCTCCTTCCACTTCTTCGCCATTTCCGGCTCCTTGGCAGGCAGGCCGGCGCGCATCGGAAACTCGGTCTCGGGCAGATAGAGGGTCTTGGAATAGTCAGGCTTTTCAGCGGTCTCGGTCATGGATCAACCATCGGAAAGGCGACCGGTCGCGGTCGCAGAATAAACAATTTGGATTGGCGACGGACGCGCAAGGGAAAACCCAAGCGCCAAAAACCCGGACCTTCCCGTCGGCTTTTCAAGCCGTGGGGAAAGCCGGGCCAATAATTCGAATGACACGGGCCGCCGAAAGATAGGTCATGGTGGCGCATTCTTTAGGGGTTTTCGCGCCCGAAAGGAAGAGGGGATTGGCATTGCGGCGGATGGATGTATTGTTGGGGCCGCAAGGTTTGAAATGTGGCGGGCGGCGGAACGAACGGAAAATGCCATGGCACCGAAAGCACAGCTGACCATCGACATGGACGCGACGCTGGCAGCCGAATTTGCCGCAGCAACGAGATCGGCGCGGACCTCCGAAACGGAAGTGCTGCGCGCCATGGTGCGCGACTATGTGGAACGTCAGAACGTGCCCGAAGCCTATCGATCGTTTGTCGAGACCAAGGTGGAGCGGGGACGCGCCGATGTGACGGCCGGCATCACACAGTCTGCCGAAGACGTCGAACGGGAATTTTTGCAATTGCGCAACCGCCTGATCGACACAGGCCAGCAATGATTATCCGGTGGACGCTGCAAGCCACCGAAGACCGCCTTTCCATTTTCAATGACATCAAGGACCACCATCCGCCGGCAGCGCTTGCGATGGATCTGCTCTTCGAGCAGGCCGCGAAACATCTGGCGCAGTTCCCAAGGCTTGGCAAAGCCGGGCTGGTGGCCGGCACGCGCGAACTCTTGCCGCACCCAAGCTACCGACTGGTCTATGAAATCGATGGCGACACCCTGTTCATCCTGACCATCGTTCATACGGCGCGCGCATGGCCGCCTGTCAAGGACGGCTGATCGCTCAGAACGCGATTTTGCCGTCCACCGCACTCAGCGGCTGAACGCCGGACAGCAGCGCGCGCGCTTCTTCCTCGTCGCGCTTCATCTGTACGACAAGCGCATCGAGCCCGTCGAATTTCAGTTCGGGGCGCAGGTAACCGAAGAAGGATACCGAACAGATTTCGCCGTAGAGACTGCCGGAAAAGTCGAAGACGAAGGTTTCCAGAAGCGGTGCGCCGTTTTCCGTCACCGTCGGGCGCCGGCCATAGCTTGCCACGCCATTATAGAGCGTGCCGTCCGGACGGCGGAAGCGGACGGCATAGATGCCGGGTTTCAGCTCCACCTCGGGTGCGAGCGCCATGTTGGCGGTGGGGTAACCGAGCGTGCGGCCGAGCTGCTCGCCGCCGACGATTTCGGCCTCGACGGTATAGCGATAGCCGAGCAGGCCGGCGGCCTCGCTGACCTCGCCCTCTGCGATCAGCTCGCGGATGCGGCTGGAGGAAATCACCTCGGCATTTTCATCGCGGAAGGCATCGACCAGCGTCACGTCGAAGCCGAAGCGGCGCCCGGCATCCATCAGGAAGGCCGGCCCACCCTCGCGGCCACGGCCGAAATGGAAATCGAAACCAGTGACGACGGCGCTCGCCTTCAGCCAGCCGGAGAGAATGTTTTCGACGAAATCCTCGGCGGAGCGCTGCGAGAACGCGCGGTCGAACGGATATTCGATCACCGAGTGAAAGCCCATGGCCTCCAGCACCCGCGCCTTCAAGGGCGCCGGCGTCAGGCGAAACACCGGCTGCTCGGGCTTGAAGACGGTGCGCGGATGCGGCTCGAAGGTCAAGACCAGCGCCGGGACGCCACGCTCCGCAGCAAGCGCCAGCGCCCGGTCGAGCACGCTGCCATGGCCGCGATGCACGCCATCGAAATTGCCGATCGCCACGACGCCGCCCTTAAGGTCCTGCGGCAGCGGCTCCTTCATTTCATTGCGGTGAAATACGCTCATCTCGTCCATCCCTCAGGCAAGCCGCGGCATCCACCATTTGGGCGTGGCATTCTCGCGCTCCAGATAGGCGTTGAGGATCGCCTCGTCGGTCTCGCCATTGATGGTGTATTCGGCCGCATGGATGCCGCCGGAGATGTAGAGAAGGTCGAGGCCGTAGCTGAGGGCGCCCTTCACATCGGTCGGCATGCCATCGCCGACGGCAATGATCTTCGACAGGTCGATTTCGCCCTTCACGTCGCGGGCATTGGCAAGGGCCGCCTCGTAGATCGGCCGGTGCGGCTTGCCGCCGAAGCGCGTATGGCCGCCCAGCTGGTGGTAATAGGCGGCAACGGCACCGGCGCAGGGGATGATGCGATGACCGCGCTCAACCACCAGATCCGGATTGGCGCAGATCATCGGCACGTCACGCCCGATGAAGCGCAGCAGCATGTCGTGATAGTCTTCCGGCACCTCTTGTTCGTCATCGAAAAAGCCGGTGCAGACAACGCAATCGGCATCCGCCTCGCCGGTCACCGTCACATCGAGACCTTCGAACAGCGGCATGTCGCGCTCCGGGCCGAGCAGAAAGACCTTTTGCGGTCCTTCGGCGATCAGCTTGCGGGTGACGTCGCCGGAGGTCACGATGCGGTCATAGGTCTCGTCCGGCACGCCGAGCGCCCGCAACTGGTCGATGACGCCGGGTGCCGGCCGCGGCGAATTGGTGATGAGGACAACGGCAAGGCCCGCCTTGCGGGCGTCTTTCAGGGCTTCGCAGGCAGCCGGAAAGGCGGTGATGCCATCGTGCAGCACGCCCCAGACATCCGAAAGCACGAGATCGTAGCCAGCGGTGATTGCGCTGAGGTTCTTGATGCGGTCTGCCATGATCACCCTGATGCGTTGCAACAACTGGCGCTGACATGACAAAGCTTGCCTGCAATGGCAAGGAGTTTTAGGCCATGCCGCGCGTGGAAGCCCCTGCCTCTTCCTGCAGAAGACGGCCCAACGAACCGCTCAAAAGCCTGCAAGCCGCCAGCACAGACCGGCGGAGGCTGAAAGCGCCAGTACCTTCACCATGCCGAGTTTCAGCCGCAGCAGGAGGAAAGCCGAGACGGCAAAGAGGACGGCAGCGGCCGCATCGAGCGAATGCAGATCCGGCCACCAGAGGCCGGGCGCGCCCTCGCCGGCCCAGCCGGGAAAGAGGGCGATGCGCTCGACGCGCGCAAACAGCACATGCAGCCCGAACCACAGGGCAAGATTGAGGATGACGCCGACGACGGCCGCCGTAATGGCAGAGAGGGCCGCGGAAATCGCGGCATTGCCGCGCAGCCGCTCGATATAGGGTGCACCGGCAAAGATCCAGATGAAGCTCGGGACGAAGGTTGCCCAGGCCACCAGAAGCGCGCCGACAGTTCCCCCAACGATCGGATCGAGCCCCGGCACGGTGCGGAAACCGACGAGATAGCCGACATAGGAGAGAACGAGCACCAGAGGGCCGGGCGTGGTTTCGGCAAGCGCCAGCCCGTCCAGCATCTCGCCGGGCTGCAGCCAGCCGTAATTTTCCACCGCCACCTGCGCCACATAGGCGAGCACCGCATAAGCGCCGCCGAAGGTGACGAGCGCCATCCTCGAAAAGAAGGCAAACATCGCCGCAAGGCTTTCGGCGCCGGAGATCAGCGACAGGACCAGAAGCGGCAATTGCCACACGCCGATCCAGAACAGCAGGGAGCCGATGGAGCGCAGAAGCGGCGGGCGCGCTGATGCAGACGGCAAAATCTCTTCCCGCGCATTGCTGCGGTTGAGGGAGCCGGCCTCATCGCGCCTTGCGTGAAAAAGGCCGGCAAGACCCGCCAGCAGCACGACAAGCGGAAACGGCAGCGCCAGCACGAAGAGCGCCAGAAAGGCCAGAAGCGCCAGCGCCCGCAGGAACCGCGTCTTCAAAGTCTTCCCGGCGAGCCGGATCACCGCCTCCACCACCACCGACAGGACGGCTGCCTTCAGCCCGAAGAACAGGCCGGCAAGCCAGCCCGCCTCCTGGTACAGCCCATAGGCGGTGGACAGCCCGATGATGACGAAAAGCCCGGGCAGCACGAAGAGAAGGCCAGCGACGATTCCGCCGCGCACGCCGTGCAGGAGCCAGCCCGTATAGGTCGCCAGTTGTTGCGCCTCCGGCCCTGGCAGAAGCATGCAGTAATTCAACGCGTGCAGAAACCGGTCTTCCGACAGCCAGCGGCGCTCCTCGACGATGGCCCGGTGCATCATGGCGATCTGGCCGGCCGGGCCGCCAAAGCCCAGGCAGCCGATGCGGGCAAAGACCAGCGTCAGCTCCTTCAGCGAGGGGTTTTCCGGCACAGCCGACGGAGCCGCGCCGGGGGTGATTTTTGCCGCCGGCGGGGTCGAAAGGCCGCTCACGCCATCCCTCCGCCGCAAAGACGCGCCACGGCAGAGGCCGGCCCAAAAATCGCGACAGATTTTTTAGAGGCCCGTTCTTGACTCATCCGCCCACCGGTCTTATTTCGAGGCCGTTAGCACTCCCAAGGGGTGAGTGCTAACAAAGGGACACGGGCCTCCTCAAAGCCCGTAAAGGTCATTTGATCGAGGGATTAGACAATGGCAAGCACCAATTTCCGTCCGCTTCACGACCGCGTCGTCGTTCGTCGCGTTGAATCCGAAGCCAAGACCAAGGGCGGGATCATCATTCCCGACACCGCCAAGGAAAAGCCGCAGGAAGGCGAAATCGTCGCTGTCGGCACCGGCGCTCGCGATGACAGCGGCAAGATCGTTGCACTCGACGTCAAGGTTGGCGATCGCGTTCTGTTCGGCAAGTGGTCGGGCACGGAAGTGAAGCTCGACGGCGAAGACCTTCTGATCATGAAGGAAGCCGACATCATGGGCATCATCGGCTGATTTTCAGTCCGATCTTTTCCATCAGATTATCAATTCAACCAAAGGGCGTGATGCCCGGGAGTTTTGAACATGGCAGCTAAAGAAATCAAGTTCGGCCGCACTGCGCGCGAAAAGATGCTGCGCGGCGTCGACATCCTCGCAGACGCAGTGAAGGTCACGCTCGGCCCGAAGGGTCGCAACGTCATCATCGACAAGTCCTTCGGCGCTCCGCGCATCACCAAGGACGGCGTATCGGTCGCCAAGGAAATCGAACTGGAAGACAAGTTCGAGAATATGGGCGCCCAGATGGTGCGCGAAGTGGCGTCCAAGACCAACGACATCGCTGGTGACGGCACCACGACGGCAACGGTTCTGGCCCAGGCCATCGTTCGCGAAGGCAACAAGGCAGTTGCTGCCGGCATGAACCCGATGGACCTGAAGCGCGGCATCGATCTGGCCGTTTCGGAAGTCGTGAAGGATCTCCAGGCCAAGGCCAAGAAGATCTCCACGTCTGAAGAAGTTGCCCAGGTCGGCACGATTTCGGCAAACGGCGACGCACAGGTTGGCCGTGACATTGCTGAAGCCATGCAGAAGGTCGGCAACGAAGGCGTTATCACCGTCGAAGAAGCCAAGACCGCAGAAACCGAACTCGAAGTCGTCGAAGGCATGCAGTTCGACCGCGGCTACCTCTCGCCTTACTTCGTCACCAACCCGGAAAAGATGGTTGCTGACCTGGAAGACGCCTACGTTCTCCTGCACGAAAAGAAGCTTTCGAACCTCCAGGCCATGCTGCCTGTTCTCGAAGCTGTCGTTCAGACCGGCAAGCCGCTCGTCATCATCGCTGAAGACGTTGAAGGCGAAGCTCTTGCAACGCTCGTCGTCAACAAGCTGCGTGGCGGCCTGAAGATTGCTGCCGTCAAGGCTCCGGGCTTCGGCGATCGCCGCAAGGCCATGCTGGAAGACATCGCGATCCTGACCGGTGGTACGGTGATCTCGGAAGACCTCGGCATCAAGCTCGAGTCCGTCACGCTGGACATGCTCGGCCGCGCCAAGAAGGTGTCCATCACCAAGGAAAACACCACCATCGTTGATGGCGCCGGTGCAAAGACCGACATCGAAGGCCGCGTTGCCCAGATCAAGGCGCAGATCGAAGAAACCTCTTCGGACTACGACCGCGAAAAGCTGCAGGAACGCCTTGCAAAGCTTGCTGGCGGCGTTGCCGTGATCCGCGTTGGCGGCTCGACGGAAATCGAAGTCAAGGAACGCAAGGACCGCATCGACGACGCGCTGAACGCAACGCGCGCTGCCGTTCAGGAAGGCATCGTCCCCGGCGGCGGTACCGCTCTCCTGCGTTCTTCCACGAAGATCACCGTCAAGGGTGCAAACGACGACCAGGAAGCCGGCATCAACATCGTTCGCCGCGCCCTGCAGTCGCTGGTTCGCCAGATTGCTGAAAACGCAGGCGACGAAGCCTCGATCGTTGTCGGCAAGATCCTCGACGGCAACAGCGACAACTTCGGCTACAACGCCCAGACGTCCGAATATGGCGACATGATCGCCATGGGTATCGTCGACCCGGTCAAGGTTGTCCGCACGGCCCTGCAGAACGCAGCTTCGGTTGCTTCGCTGCTGATCACCACGGAAGCCATGATCGCCGAACTGCCGAAGAAGGATGCCCCGGCCGGCATGCCTGGCGGCATGGGCGGAATGGGCGGCATGGACATGATGTAAGACCTTTTGGGTCTTGCATCTGGGCCATCCGGTTCAGACTACGGAAAAGGCGTCGGGAAACCGGCGCCTTTTTTCGTTGTGTGGTGGGGTGCGGCCCAAACTTGGATTGCCTGCAGATCGACCTCCACATTAAAGAAGCGGACTTCCAAGATTGTTTACACATTCATTCGATGAATATGTATCCTCGTGAAACGGCTCTGACCGCTTCCCGGGAGACTTTATTATGGACCTGGATGACAAATCCTACGCCTACCTCTCCGAAATTGCGCTGTATTCGACCATTGCTTTTGGTCTTATCATTCTTGGCGCCTCCGTCGTCATCGCTCTTGCTTTGTATCGAACACAGTCAGGGGGAGCTGCTGTTCTGGCACGCATGATTGAGCGCGCCGGCACTCTTCAGATGATCACAGTCATCGTTATTGTCGTAGGCGCCTGCATATTGGCCACCGTGGGAAGAATAAAATCGGAAGGCATAGTTTCGATTCTGAGCGGCATAGCGGGCTACGTGTTAGGCAACAGTTCGCGACCCAGCGATCATACTCCACGACCAAAGCAGGCAAGCGGAGCAAAAGACGGAATTGAGGAAATTTGACGGAGTGCATATCTCTCTGTTGATCATATTCGGGTAAAGCAGAAGAGACTTGACGATAGTCGTTCATCAATATCGAACAATTTGTCTTCGATTGTTCATCTTTCGTGGCGAGACGATCTGGCGCATATCAGAGGTCAGAAAGTTAACGGCCACCTGGCCCTGCCCCCCGGAGATCCTCCCATGTCTACTCCCAGCAATGCACTCCTGCTTCTTGCCCGCATCCTCCTCTCCTTCATCTTCATCCTGTCCGGTTTCGGCAAGCTGGCCGATCCGTCGGCCACTGCCGGCATGATCACCGGCGCCGGCCTGCCGGCCGCAACCGCCCTTTCCTATCTCGCCGGCCTGTTTGAACTGGTCACCGGCCTTGCCGTTCTCGCCGGCTATCAGGTGAAGATCGTCGGCTGGGCACTCGCCCTCTTCTGCATCTTCACCGGTGCCGTCTTCCATTCGGGCACGGTTGCCGTTCCCGGCTGGCCGGATGCCGCTCTCGGCTGGATCAACGCGCTGAACAGCATCATGATGATGAAGAACTTCACGCTGGCTGGCGCTTATATCCTGCTCGCCACCGTCGGCGCCGGCGCCTACTCGGTCGATGCCCGTCGCGGCGCTGCACCGGCGCTTGCCACCCGCTAATCCCTGCCCCCAAGGCAAAAAGAAACCCGCTGGAGCGATCCGGCGGGTTTTTTCGTGGGGAAATTTTTATCGGCGCACTCAGCCAGGCCCCCTCTGGCCTGCCGGCCATCTCCCCCACAGGTGGGGAGATCAGCAAGAAGCACCCTCGCCGCCAGAGCAGCAAGGTCGATGATTGCCGCACTTTTATCCCTTCTGTTGTAGGAAACGCGAGGGCCGCGGCACGGTGATCTCCCCACCTGTGGGGGAGATGGCCGGCAGGCCAGAGGGGGCTTGGCAGGCACTGGCGTTACCGCCTCACAAAGCTCCGCGCACTGCCTCGACAATCCTGGCGACCGTCGCATTACCCTCGTGCTCCGGCTTTCTCGCCCGCACGAGGCAGGCCTCGGATTTGAGGATCACGCCGTCCGACAGCACCTTCAGATGATTGGCGACGAGCGTCGAGCCCGTCGAGGTGATGTCGACGATGATATCGGCCTGCCCGGCGGCCGGGGCGCCTTCGGTAGCGCCGAGGCTTTCCACGATGCGATAGAGCTGGATGCCGTGGCTCCCGGAAAAATGCTGCTGGGTGAGCCGCCAGTATTTGGTGGCGATCGCTAGGCGCCTGCCGTGACGGGCGCGAAAATCCGCCGCCACATCGCCGAGATCCGCCATGCTTTCCACGTCGAGCCAGATGTCCGGCACCGCCACGACCACATCCGCATGGCCAAAGCCCAGGCGGGCGGAAATTTCCATGCGCCGGTCGGCATCCGCCAGTTCCTCGCGGATGAGATCCTCGCCGGTCACGCCGAAATCCACCGTGCCGTTGCCGATCTCGCGCGAGATTTCCGAGGCCGAGAGGAAGGCGATTTCGATATCGTCTGCCCCTTCGACGCGGCCGCGATAGGAGCGCTCGTTGCCGATGGCCGAAATCACAAGGCCAGCCCGGGCAAAAATCGCCGAGGCATCGTCCTTCATGCGGCCCTTGGAGGGAAGCCCGATGGTGATGGTCATCGCGCGCCCCCCTTGGCCTTTTCGATGCGGTCCAGCCAGAGGGCAAAGCCGACGGCGGGGATATGGTCTTTTGCGCCAAGCAGCGTCAGCATGCGGTCATACCGCCCGCCGCCGGCCAGCACGTCATGATCGCCCCGCGCGGTGATTTCGAACACGAGGCCGGTGTAATAATCGAGCGGACGCCCGAAGGCAGCGCGCCAGGTGATATCGGCAAGCGAGGCGCCGGCATTGGCAAAGGCGGCCACCCGCGCATCAAACCCTGCAATCGCCTTTTCGAGCGGCAGGCCGGCAGAACGGGCGAAATCGGCAAGCACGCCCGGCGCATAACGCAGCGAGACGTTGAGCGACAGAAACTCCTTCAGCGCATCGAGCTTGGCCGGTTCGAGCGAGGCGCCGGCCAGCAGGCGCTTCTCTTTGAGCCGCCGCACGATCTCGACCGGCGCGCGGCTGGCATTGGTGAGGTAGCCGGTGCGCTCCATCTGCGCTTCGACATGGGCGACAAGGGCTGCCTCGTCTCCCGCCTCCAGAAGCGCTTCCACTTCGCCCGACAGGCCCGACACGGGCTGCGGGCGTGCCAGCCGTGCAATCATCGCTTCCAGCAGATCCGTCTGGCCAAACGCGCGCACGAGGCGCTTCTGCCAGCCGGCCGGAAGGCCAAGCGCTGCCACCACGGCCTCGAACACCGCCTGATCGCCGATGGTGACGGCAAGGCCCCGGTTCGGCAGGACCTTGGTGAGGCATGACAGCGCATCGACCACCACGCGCGCATCGGCGCTTGCCACGTCCCGGTCACCCAGATCCTCGATGCCGGCCTGATAGAACTCGTTTGCCCCTTCGCGGCGCTGGCGAAACACCTGGCCGAGATAGGCATAGCGCTTTGGCGTGCCGGTTGCCGTTTCGATGTGGCGCAGGCAGACCGGAATGGTGAACTCCGGGCGAAGGCAAAGGCTTGCCCCGCGCTCGTTCTCGGTCAGAAAAATACGCCGGCGCAGGTCTTCGCCGGCCATGTCGAGAAAGGGTTCGGCGGGCTGGATGACGGGCGTATCCACCCGCGTGGTATTGCGCGCGGCAAATTCTTCGAGCAGCATGGGCGCGAAATCGGGCATGTCGGTCAGCGGCATGAGGTAAGGCCTTGGGTGAAATACCCCCTCTGGCCTGCCGGCCATCTCCCCCACAAGGGGGGAGAAGACCTGGAGCAAGCGCCCGTTACCAATCTAGCGCCCCGGTCAGGACGAACAGTCTGAGCGCGCAAATTGAACAGATGGGAAAACGGCACGCGCCGACCGGCTCCCTCCCCCTTGTGGGGAGGGTTGGGGAGGGGAAAAACCACAGACGCCAACATCAAACACCCTTTGCCCGCAGACGATCTTCCGCCTGCTGGCCCAGAATTTCCTTCACCTTTTCGACCAGATCCGCCTCCGGCACGACCACCTGCGCAACGCGGGCCTCGCGCCATTCGGTGTTGTCGGAAATCTCGCCGGAGAGGCGTTTTCCCTCGATGAGGTCCTTGATCTGAACGACGCCTTGCGCCCGCTCGTCACCGCCCTGGATGATGGCGATGGGGGAACCGCGACGATCGGCATACTTCAGCTGGTTGCCGAATTTCTTCCAGTTGCCCTGGTACATTTCGGCGCGGATGCCGGCATTGCGCAGGTCCTGCGCAAATTTCTGGTAACGGCCCATGGCCTCCACATCACCATCCATGACGGTGACGAGAACCGGCGCCAGAACGTCGTCCTGCCCCAGTTTGCCAAGGTTTTTCAGCGCCGTCATCAGGCGCGACACGCCGATGGAAAAGCCCGTGGCCGGCACCGGCTGGCCCATGAAGCGGGAGACGAGGCCATCATAGCGACCACCACCGCCGACAGATCCGAAGACGACCTTTTCGCCCTTTTCGTTGGTGACATCGAAGGTGAGTTCGGCTTCGTAGACAGGGCCGGTGTAATATTCGAGGCCACGGACGACGGAGGGATCGATCTTGATGCGGTTGATGCCGTAGCCAGCCCTGCGTACCAAATTCCAGATCTGTTCCAGCTCTTCCAGCCCGGCAACTGCTAGCGGAAAATCGTAGAACGAAGCCTTCATCTCATCCAGAATCTGAAAATCTGCTTCATCGTCTTCAACGCCTTCTTTGGCAACACTGGCAGCTGTAACAACAAAACTGATGATACGGTGTATCTGCTCCGCGTTTAGCCCCGCACCCTTGGTGAAGTCACCGGACTCATCCTTGCGACCTTCGCCGAGCAACAACTCGACACCTTCCGGGCCAAACTTATCGAGCTTATCAATCGCCCGCAGCACGTTCAGCCGCCGCGCCGCATTCTCCTCGCCGCCGAGGCCAATGGCTTCCATCACGCCATCCAGAACCTTGCGGTTGTTGACGCGGATGACGTAATCGCCGCGCTTGATGCCCAAGGCTTCCAGCGTATCGGCCATCATCATGCACATTTCGGCATCGGCAGACACGCCGGGTGCGCCAACGGTATCGGCATCGAACTGCATGAACTGGCGGAAACGGCCGGGGCCCGGCTTTTCGTTACGGAAGACATAGCCGGCGCGATAGGTGCGGTAGGGCAGCTGGATCTCGTTAAAGTTTTCCGCGACGTGGCGGGCAAGCGGCGCCGTCAGGTCGTAACGCAGGCTCATCCACTGGTCGTCGTCGTCGGTCAGCGAAAACACGCCCTCGTTCGGGCGGTCGCTGTCGGGCAGGAATTTTCCGAGCGCATCGGTATATTCGAACAGCGGCGTCTCGATCGGGTCAAAGCCGTAGCGCTCGTAGACCTCACGGATTTTTGCCACCATCTCGTTGGTGGCATGGATGTCGGTTGCTGTACGATCGCCAAACCCGCGCGGCAGGCGGGCCTTGAGTTTCTGCGTTTTTTGCTTCTTGTCGCTCATGATCGTCTTCCTTGGCCGCGGCACATGAAAAAGGCCGGAAATGTGTGCGGTTTCTTAGAGGATGCAGGCGAAGGCGGCAAGCCTTGAAGCGGGCGCAACGGCTGGCCGCACACGCTGCGGCCTGCTAGGATGGCGCGGTGTCGGAGATTGGGCGATGAACCAGCAAATAACCCTCGATATGCCGGATGAAACCTATGCGCTCCTCTCAATGGCAGCGGAAAAATGCCGCCTTACGGTCGAGGAATTTATACTCGACCTCATCAGGAGCGATATCGGGCGCGAGGTGCACGAGGCGGAGAGTGCCGACGACCGGCAAGAGCGACCGGTTGCCTGACGCAGGTTCAGGCACCTCTCCATCGCGGCGTAAGCGCGCCCCCCTCTGCCCTGCCGGGCATCTCCCCCACAGGTGGGGAGATCAGCCTGCACGCCACCCTCGCCTTTCATCAATGATGCGGTGGGATAAGCAGCGGCGCACTTCCCGCCACCTCCATGATGAAAAGTGATCGCAATCGGCCATGATCCTCGAAGCCTTCAATTATGCCGCAAGCTGGCCGCTGACGCCAAAGCCGTTTCGCCCCCACATCGCCTCCTCCATCAGCCTTTTGGCGCGCGCCAACCGCTGTCGGGCTGCCTGGGGGCACCATGAGGACAACAGCAAGGCGCATGTGCTTTCCGCCATCAACAGCCTGAAGCAGCGCCGCACCGCCGTCGTGCTCGGCTCCGGCCTGTTGCGCGATGTGCCGATCCTGGAACTGTCGCGCGCGTTCGATACGGTGGTGCTGGTCGATCTCGTGCATCTGGCAAGCGTGCGCACCTTTCTTGCCGCACGACGGCTTTCCAACACGCGGCTGATCTGGCGCGATCTTTCGGGCCTTGACGAGGCCGTTGCGGGAAAAATGCCGGAACCGCTCGGCTTCCTGCGGCAGGTGCCTTATCTCGATCTCGTCGTCTCGGCCAATATCCTGTCGCAGATCGGCGTCGGCGCCCGCGCCCGGCTGGAGGCGACCGGGCAGAGTGCGAGCGCGGAGACGGTGCTGCCCGCCCTTGTCGGCGCCCATCTGCACGCGCTTGCCACGGTTGCCGCGAAAACCTGCCTGATCACCGATGTCTCCTACCGCATCGAGGACAGGGGCGGCAAAATTCTCGAAGAGCACGATCTTCTGGCCGGCGTGCCCGTGCCCGCGCATGACAAAAGCTGGGACTGGCCGGTGGTGCCGCTCGAAGAGGCGCGCGGGGCGTATCGGGCGGTGCACCGGGTGGTCGCGGGGTGAAGAGGCCGCGATTACCGGCCCCGACACCGCCCGCCAAAACAGCAAACGAGTTGTTCGGCCGATGCAATGCGCTTATAGTTCGACCATGCGCCACATCGCCCGGCTTTTCATGGTTGTTGCCGTTCTCCTGCAGGGGATGATGCCGGTGCTTGCCGTGCAGCCGATGGCCCTAATACCGACAATGGCCTCAATGCCGCATCATGATGCCTTTTCGTCCATGGCCATGGACGATGGTCACGCGCCGCATGGCCCGCATCACGCGCATGCGACACAGAAAATGGCTCCCTGTCCCGGCTGCAAGCCGATGCCGATGATGAACTGCTGCGCCGAAGCGTTTTGCGCGGCCTGCCTGTCGCCGCTGCCGGCGCCGCTTTTTGCCGATGTGCGCAAAACGCTTCCGCTGAGCTATCCGGCTTCCCGCGTGGCACAGATGCGGGCCGGCGCGCCCGATCCGCTGGTGCCGCCTCCCCGCGCCTGACCTTTGCGATGAACGGGCCGATCCGGCCCCTTTTCCATCCATAAGCGTCAGATAAAAGGGAAATCCCCCATGATCACCAGACTGCTCAACGCAAGACTGATTCCGGCTGCGCTTGCCGCAGCGCTTGCCTTCACCGCGCCAATTCTATCCATCGCCAGCGCACAGGACATGCCGGCCCATGCCGGGCATGGCGAGATGAAGGGCTCCATGATGAGCCAGGTGCCAAAGGCGGCCGACACAGCCTCCACCCGCGCCTTCGAAGCGGCCAACCGCAAGATGCACACGGATATGGCCGTGACCTATACCGGCGATGCCGATGTGGATTTCGTCCGTTCGATGATCCCTCATCATCAGGGTGCCATCGACATGGCTCGCGTCGAGCTTGAACACGGCAAGGACCCAAAGATCCGCGCGCTGGCGCAGGACGTGATCAAGGCGCAGGAAGCCGAGATTGCCGAGATGAAGGCCTGGCTGAAGAGCCACGGCCGTTAAGCACGGGCACGACCGACGCAATGGCGCTTTCCCGCGCCATTGCTTTGCCTCACCGCCGGGTTACACTTCAATCGGTTGAACATTCGGAGGCTGCCCATGACGATCCGCCGCTTGTCCGTGATCGGTTTCGATGCCGATGACACGCTCTGGCAGAACGAGCAGTTCTATCGCCTGACGGAAGGCCATTTTCGCGCGCTGCTGGCCGACTTTGCGGAAGGAGAGCAGATTTCCGAACGGCTGCTGGAGGCGGAAAAGCGCAACCTTGCCCATTACGGCTTCGGCATCAAGGGCTTTACCCTCTCGATGATCGAGACGGCGCTGGAGGTGACCGAGGGCAAGGTGTCGAGCGAGGTCATCGGAAAAATCCTCACGATCGGCCGCGATCTGCTGAGCCACCCGGTGGAATGCCTGCCGCAGGCCCGGGCCGCGCTGGAGGCGCTTCGCGGGCGCTATTTTCTGGTGCTGATCACCAAGGGCGACCTGTTCGACCAGGAACGCAAGCTTGCCCAATCCGGTCTTGGCGATTTCTTCGATGCGGTGGAAATCGTCTCCGACAAGACCGCCACCACCTATCGCCGGATCTTTGCAAAACATGGCGAAGGCGCCGAACAGGCGATGATGGTGGGCAATTCGCTGAAATCCGATGTGGTGCCGGCCATTGCAAGCGGCGCCTGGGGCGTGTTCGTGCCGCACGAGCTGACCTGGGTTCTGGAACATGTGGAACGCCCGCTCGAGGCGCCGCGCTTTCGCGAGATCGAAACGCTGGGCGAACTGCCCGACCTCATCGCGCAGATCTGTTCGGCACCGGATTAAGGCCGCACGAAAGCATCCTTGAGCGCCTGCACCTCCGGCTGGCGATAACAGCCGTCCAGATGATCGTTGACGAGGCCCATGGCTTGCATGAAGGCATAGACCGTGGTCGGGCCAACAAAAGTCCAGCCGCGCTTTTTCAAGTCCTTTGACAGCCGCACCGAGGTGGGCGTCGTCGGATTGGCCCGCAGCGTGTCGAGATCCATCACCGCCGGGCGTTCGGAGGTATCCGGCTCATAGGACCAGAAAAACTTGGCAAGCGAGCCGAATTCATCGCGCAGCTCCACCGCCCGACGGGCATTGTTGATGGTGGAAACGATCTTTCCGCGGTGGCGGATGATGCCGGCATCGGCCACGCAGCGTTCGATATCCGCCTCATCGAACAGCGCGACCTTGTTAAAATCGAAGCCGGCAAAGGCTGCGCGAAAATTGTCGCGCTTGCGCAGGATGGTGAGCCACGACAGGCCCGACTGAAAGCCCTCAAGGCAGATCTTTTCAAACAGCCGGATATCGTCGACCACCGGCAGGCCCCACTCCGCATCGTGGTAGCGCTCGTAATCGGCAAGGCCCTGATGCCAGCTGCAGCGGCAACGTCCGTCCGCCCCCTCGATGATCCCCGGCTTCTGCATGATCGATATCCCTCCCGACGCGCCCCCTCGTTTAGCCGGGATAAACCATGTCTGCCAACCAGAGATTAACCGTGACGGCAGAGTTTGCGCCAAAACCTGACAGGCAACGGGAGCGCATTTACGTTTCGCTTGCACCTTTCCCGCACGGTCAGGCCATCGCCGGGTGAAGGCGATCAATGGGTTAAGCATTTGCAAAGGATAAGGCCGATGAAGACGATGTGGCTGATCGGTGCGCTGGGTCTTGCAAGCCTCTCGGGTCCGGCACTGGCCGAGGACCGGTATGCGGAGCGCCCGCCCGTCATCGTCAGCCCGGATCTCACCGCGCCCTGGATCACGCAGCTCGGCGGCACGCCGCGTCGCACGCCCATACCCTCCGGCATTCGCGCCGCTCAAGTGCCACCACCGCCCGGCCTGCGCGTCCTCTACCGCCAGCCGCCGCCCTTGCCGCGCACCCAGTCCACCCAGATCCGCCCCCGGGAACCGCAAGTGGCACCGGAGCCGCAGGCGCAAGGCGTGCGGCCGGTGCAGACGGCGGTGGCCGGACGGCCTCTTCCGGTCATCCGCGGGCGCATCGAGCCGCAATTCCTGCCGCAGATCGTGTCCTTCGACACCAGCCACGCGCCCGGCACGATCATCATCGATACGACCAGCCGCTTTCTCTATCTCGTGCTGCAGGATGGCAAGGCGAAGCGCTATGGCGTCGGCGTCGGCAAGCCCGGCTTCGAATGGGCCGGCGCCCATACCGTGACCCGCAAGGCCGAATGGCCAAGCTGGCATCCGCCACAGGAGATGATCAGCCGCGAGGCAGAAAAGGGTCATTACCTGCCGGCCTCCATGGAGGGCGGGCCGGAGAACCCGCTCGGCGCCCGTGCGCTCTATCTCGGCTCGACGCTCTACCGCATTCACGGCACAAATGCCCCTTGGACCATCGGTTCCGCCGTCTCCTCCGGCTGCATCCGCATGCGCAATGAAGACGTCACCGATCTTTACGGCCGCGTGCCCGTCGGCACAAAGGTCATCGTCATCTGAGTTCAAGTGATGCCGCCGCGCCACAGCCGCGTCATCACCCTGTCATCGACGCCCGCTTAGCTCCATCCCAAGCTTTGGGGATCGGGGTCAACATCATGTCTTTTCGCACGGGTCTTACTGCTGCCGTGTTGGGCGGCTGTCTTCTTGTCGGTGTCGCGCATGCGGGCGATTTCGAGATTTCCGCCTATGGCGGTTACCAGACCGCGCCGCATAGCAAGGTAGAGGTGTCCGACCAGGCGGATTTCACCGCCGGCTGGGAGGGAAAATCCTTCGCTTCGCCGCCCTACTGGGGCGTGCGCGGCACCTACTGGTTCGAGGGCGGTGCGCTCTCCAATCTCGGCATCTCGCTCGATTACACCCATGACAAGGTCTATGCCGACGACGACACGCTGCAAAAATCCGGCTGGTCGCATTTCGAGTTCACCGATGGCCTCAATCTCCTGACGCTGAACGCGCTCTATCGCTTTCCGCTGGAGAGCATGCCGGCGTTGACGCCTTATGTCGGTGCCGGTGCCGGCATCAACGTGCCGCATGTGGAAGTGACGCGTGCCTCGGGCAAGACGTTCGAATACCAGTTCGGCGGCGCGACGCTGCAGGCGCAGGCCGGCGTGAGTTACGCCATCACCAGGAACTGGTCGACCTTTCTGGAATACAAGGGCACTTATTCCTTCGTCGACGTCGATATCGACAGCGGCGCGTCGCTGAAGACCGACGTGAAGACCAATGCGGTCAATTTCGGCGTCGCCTACAAGTTTTAAGCCCGTTCAAGACCGGCAAGCTTGGCGGGTTTCGGCCCGCCATAGGCCCAGTCCAGCAGTTCCACCGTGTGCAGGATCGGCATTGTCGCAGCGGTGGCAATCTGCGTGATGCAGCCGATATTGCCGGTGGCGATCAGATCGGCGCGGGTCGCCTCGATATTCTTCACCTTGCGCGCCTTCAGCTGCGCGGAAATCTCGGGCTGCAGGATATTGTAGGTTCCGGCCGATCCGCAGCAGAGATGGCCTTCGGCCGGATCCTTTACCGCAAACCCCGCCGCCTTCAGGAGAAGTTTCGGCTGCATCGTGATCTTCTGGCCGTGCTGCATCGAGCAGGCGGAATGATAGGCGACGGTGAGGTTCTGCGGGGGAAGGCGCGGCAGGTCAAGCAGCGCGAGGAATTCGGTGACATCCTTGGCAAGCGCCGAGACCCGTGCGGCCTTTTCAGCATAGGCCGGATCAAGCCGCAGCATATGGCCATAGTCCTTGATCGTCGTGCCGCAGCCCGAGGCGGTGATGAGAATGGCATCGAGCCCGCCCGCCTCGATCTCGCGCGTCCATGCATCGACATTGGCCCGGGCAAAATCAAGCGCCGCCGCCTCGCGGCCCATGTGATGCACCAGCGCGCCGCAACAGCCCTCTCCCCTGGGTGTCACGATCTCGACCCCGAGCCGGGACAGCAGTCGCACGGTTGCCGCATTGATGCCGGGATCGAGCACCGGCTGGGCGCAGCCGGCAAGGATGGCGACGCGCCCGCGGACCGGTTGTTCCACTGGGACCGGACCCGCAGGTGCGGCCGGAAGCGGCCTTTGCGGCGCAAGCTCCAGCATGGCGGCAAGCGGTTTTAACGCCCTTACACGGCCAAGAACGGACGCTAGCGGCCGGGCCAGACGGGCAAGCGCCAGCGCCAGCCGGAAGCGCTGCGGATGGGGCAGCACCGCCACAAGCACGCCGCGGATCAGCCGGTCGATCAGCGGGCGGCGATAGGTGTTTTCGATATGGGCCCGCGCATGGTCGATGAGGTGCATGTAATCGACGCCGGAGGGACAGGTGGTGGTGCAGGCAAGGCAGGAGAGACAGCGGTCGATATGGGTCACCACCTCGCGGTCCGCCGGCCGGTCGTTCTCCAGCATGTCCTTGATGAGGTAGATGCGCCCGCGCGGACTGTCGAGTTCGTTGCCGAGCGTCACATAGGTCGGACAGGTGGCGGTGCAGAAGCCACAATGCACGCAGCGCCGCAGGATTTTTTCCGATTGCGCCACATGCGGGTCGGCAAGCTGGGCCTCGGTGAAATTGGTCTGCATCGGCGGTTACGCCCCCATCTTTCCCGGATTGAAAATGCCGGCCGGGTCCAGCTTTTGCCTGACCCGTTCAGACAGGGCCGCAAGTGGCGCCGGCTGCGGCTCGAAGGCGGGCGTCTGGTCGCGCACGGCATCGCCGGCGCGCAGCAGCGTGGCATGGCCGCCGCCGAACCGGGCAATGAGGGCACGCAACAGCGCGGCCTCCGGGTCTGCCTCCATGCGCATCCACACAAGACCGCCCTGCCAGTCGTAAAACGCATCGACACCGGCTTCGAGCCTGAGGGCCGCCACCAACGGCGCTCCGGCACCGGGCGAAACCGAGACCCGCCAGAGCGGTTTGCGGCTGCGATCGGCATAGGGCAGCACGTCGCGGATCTGCAGCCACAAATGCGCGCTCGCCTCGGCCTCGACGCGCGAGACCGGGCCGAACCGGTGAAGGGCAGCCGAGAGTTTTTCGGCGCGCACGGGAACGGAGGCGGACAGGCCCTCGAGCCGCAGAACGGTTGCCGCACCCTCCGGCAGGCGGCCGGAAAGGAAGCGGCCGCGCACGCTTTCCGGCAGGTGGGCAGCGCCGGACACCTCGACGGAAAGGCCCATGGCAAGCGCCATGGCGCGGGCGCCCGCGTCATCCTCAAGGCCGCTCACGATGAGCGTCTGTTCCGTCTGGGGGCGGGGCGCCACGCGAAACGTCACTTCGGTGAGGAAGCCGAGCGTGCCGAAGGAACCGGCCAGCAGCTTGACGAGATCGAGCCCGGTGACATTCTTCATCACCCGTCCGCCGGCGCGGATCACCTCGCCCTCCCCGTTGATGAAGCGGATGCCGAGAAGGCTGTCGCGCGCGGCGCCCGCCAGGATCCGGCGCGGACCGGAGGCATTGGTGGCAAAGACGCCGCCGATGGTGGGCTCGCCTTCCGTGCCCATCACCGCCCGGTGATCCATGGGCTCGAAGGAGAGCATCTGATTGTTTTCGAGCAGGATGTCCTCGATTTCGGCAACCGGCGTGCCGGCCCGTGCCGTCATCACCATCTCGGCCGGATCATAGGCGACGATGCCGGACATGGCCGCCGAGCGCAACACTGCATCGGCGTCCACGCGGTTGCCGAAGCCGGAGCGGGTATTGCCTCCGGAGATCGAAAGCCGGCGCCCCGCCCCGGCCGCCGCGCGGATCATGCCCGCCGCCTCCTCCTCGCAGATCGGAACCAGGATGGCGCTCATCGCGCCGGTATCGAGCGGATTGGCGGTGATGGACGTCGTTTCCGTCGAAATCGCACTCATGCGGAAGCCGCCCCCAGGACAGGCCGCCCGTCGAGCGGAAACACCTTTGACGGGTTCATCAGCCATTGCGCATCGAAGGCGGCGCGCACCGCCATCTGCTGGTCGAGATCGGCTTTCGAATACTGGTGGCGCATCAGGTCGCGCTTTTCGATGCCGACGCCATGCTCGCCGGTGAGGCAGCCGCCCGCATCGACACAGAGCTTCAGGATCTCGTTGCCGGCCGCCTCCGCGCGGGCTGCCTCGTCGGGATCATTGGCGTTGAACAGGATCAGCGGATGCATGTTGCCATCGCCGGCGTGAAAGACATTGGCGACGCGAAGACCAAAACCTTCAACGATCTCGCCGGTGCGCTTTAGCACATAAGGCAGTTGGCTGAGCGGCACGGTGCCGTCCATGCAGATGTAATCGGCAATGCGGCCGGTGGCGCCGAAGGCGGATTTGCGGCCCTTCCAGATGAGCGCGGCTTCCGTCGCCGACTGGCATTCGCGCACGGTTTTCACCCCATGGCGGCGGGCGATCTCGACGATCAGCGCCAGCATGGCGTCCATCTCGGCCTCCGAGCCCTCGACCTCGACGATCAGCAGAGCCTCGACATCCAGCGGATAGCCGGCCTTGGCAAAGGCTTCACAGATCTCGATGGCGGGCTTGTCCATGAATTCGATCGCAACGGGAATGATGCCCGATCCGATGACATCCGCCACGCAGGCGCCCGCCCCTTCCGACGTGTCGAAGCCGAACAGCACGGGCCGCGCGCCCTCCGGCTTTGCGATGAGGCGCACCGTCGCTTCCGTGACGATGCCAAGCTGGCCTTCCGAGCCGCAGACAAGGCCGAGCAGATCATAGCCGCCGGCATCCAGATGCTTGCCGCCGAGTTCGATCACCGTGCCATCCACCAGCACCAGTTTGACGCCGAGCAAATTATTGGTGGTGACGCCATATTTCAGACAGTGCGCGCCGCCGGAATTCATGCCGATATTGCCGCCGATGGTGCAGGCGAGCTGCGAGCTCGGGTCCGGCGCGTAAAAGAACCCCTCCGGCGACACGGCATCGGAAATCGACAGATTGGTGACGCCCGCCTGCACGGTTGCCGTGCGGTTGAACGTGTCGATCTCCAGGATCTGCGTCATGCGAGACAGCCCGATCACGACCGCATCCTCCTGCGGGATGGCGCCGCCGCAGAGCGACGTGCCCGCCCCGCGCGGCACGACCGGGATGCCATAGCGGTGACAGTATTTCAGGACAGCCGCCACCTCGGCCGTGGTCTTGGGCAGCGCGACGGCCAGCGGCAGGCGGCGATAGGCGACAAAGGCATCCGTTTCAAACGGCACCAGTTCGCGCACCTCATGCACCAGACACTCCGGCGGCAAAAGATCCGCCAGATCGGCAATGATGACCGAGCGGCGAGCCAAAACCTCGGCCCGCGGCTTCAGGAATGCGATGACCTCCGACACGTCGTCTCCTCCACCTGTCCGCCAGTCGTCTCACACATGGCCCATCCGCATCAAGGGCTTCGCGCAAAGAGAGTGGAGGTCGAAAAAATCGCTCCATTCCCCAAGCAAATTCTCATATATTCAGGTTGGTGCAATCCAGAGAGTGTAAAAGAGTTTTGAGATTGCCGCACTTCGAATCAATTTTTCCGCTAACGTCGCAAATGAACAGCTGTGCAATGGCCTTTTCTGCTAGGAGCAATTCAGCATATCCGGAGTGAACCAGGACCGTGAACCTTCTAAACCAACTCGTTTCGAACCTTTCCCTGATGCTGCGGCGTCCACCGCGCCAGCAATATGCCGCGCTGTGCTATCGGTTCGATGCGGCGCTGGGGCTTCAGGTCCTGCTGCTGACCAGCCGTGAAACCCGCCGCTGGGTCATTCCCAAGGGTTGGCCGATGAAGGGCAAGAAGGCCCATGCGGTCGCCGAACGCGAAGCCTATGAAGAGGCCGGCGTGCGCGGCAAGGCGGAAAAGGAGCCCTTCGGCTATTTCGCCTATATGAAGAAGCGCAAGAGCGGCGTGGAAGTGCCGGTGCGGGTGCAGGTCCATGCGCTGCGCGTCGACGAGATGCTGACGGACTTCCCCGAAAAGGACAGCCGGACACTGGACTGGACATCCTGCGCCGAGGCGGCATTGCGGGTGAACGAGCCGGAACTGCGCGCCCTGTTCATGGCCTTTGAAAAGCGCATGGCGTCGCCGGCACCGGTGAAACTGAGGGCGGCTGCCGGTCGCTAAGGCAGGCCGCACGGCAAAATACGTTGCGCCGCAGCCCTTGCGGCCAGGATATTCATAAACATCGACCGGCGCAGGCGAGATTGTCGCACAGTGCATCCATATTGTCTGACATCCCGGCGCTGCCGCGCATCGGCGATGATTGACCTCAAGAAAATTTTGCGAAGGCGGCATTTAATCCGTGAATACAGGCTCCGACATCGGCAGTGACCGACCGCAGAAGGCGCGCGCTCAAAAGGCCCGCACGGCGACGCTCGACAAGGATCTCGACAAGATCAGCTCGGTCGAGGATGCCTCCAAGCATCTCGGCCGGCGGCTGGCGGGCTCGGGTGCTGGCTTTCTGTTTCTCCTGGCGGTGATGATCTTCACGCTCGCCTCCACCGCCGGCCATCCGGATACGCTGGTGGCGATTGCAGCGGCCGTTCTTGCCGGCTACATGGCCATGAACATCGGCGCCAATGACGTGGCCAACAATATTGGCGCGGCCGTCGGCTCCAAGGCACTCAGCCTCGGGCTCGGCCTTGCCCTTGCTGCCGTCTGCGAAGTTGCCGGCGCGCTCATTGCCGGAAACAAGGTCGCGGGCACCATCGCCAACGGCATTCTCTATGCGGACCGCGTGGCAAACCCGGATCTCTTCGTCTGGGCGATGATGGCAGCACTGCTTGCCGCCGCGATCTGGATCAACATTGCCACCTGGATCAGCGCGCCGGTATCGACCACCCATGCCATTGTCGGCGGCGTCATGGGGGCCGGCATTGCCGCCGCCGGTGTCAGTGCCGTCAACTGGACGGTGCTGGCCGGCATCGCCACCAGCTGGGTCGTCTCCCCGCTTCTCGGGGCCGCGGTGGCGGTTGCCATGCTCGCCTTCATCAAGACCTTCATCATCTATACGCCCGACAAGATTGCCGCCGCCCGCCGCTGGGTGCCGGTGCTGATCGGCGTCATGGCCGGCTCCTTTGCCGCCTATCTGATGCTGATGCTGCCGATAGAAATCCTGAGCGTTTCCCTGCCGCAGGCGCTTTTGGTCGGCCTTGCCTTCGGCGCAACAGTGACCCTCATGTCCCGCCCGCTGGTCAGGCGCCAGTCGGAGGGTCTGGACAACCGCAACCAGTCGCTGCGCAAGCTCTTCCAGCTGCCGCTGATCTTTTCGGCCGCCCTTCTCTCCTTTGCCCATGGCGCCAATGACGTGGCCAACGCCATCGGGCCGCTGGCCGCCATTATCGGCACGCTGAACGACGGCCCGCTGGTGGCCGATGCGCCGCTGCCGCTCTGGGAGCTGCTGATCGGCGGCCTTGGCATTTCCATGGGCCTGCTGCTGTTCGGACCAAAGCTGATCCTGCTGGTCGGCAAGGAAATCACCAAGCTCAACCCGATGCGGGCCTATTGCGTGGCGCTGTCTTCGGCCGTCACCGTCATCCTTGCCTCCTCCATCGGCGCCCCGGTCAGTTCCACCCATATCGCAGTGGGCGCCGTCTTCGGCGTCGGGCTGTTTCGCGAATGGCACCACCGGCATTCGAACCAGCGCAAGGCCTATCTCGCCCAGATCGCGCCGGGCAGCGGTGACGGTTCGGAAAAACCGGTCGGCGAGGTCAACACGGCGGAACTGCGAAGGCGTTACCTGGTGCGGCGATCGCATCTGCTGACCATCGTCGGGGCCTGGACGATTACCGTTCCCGTGTCCGGTGCCCTTGCGGCGCTCATCGCGATGCTTATGTTCCGCCTGTTCGTGTGACCGCACGACGTTGAATAAAACGACACCTGAACGGGGCATTCCGGATGCGCGCCAATTTCCGCATGCAGCGGCTTTTCATCGACACGCCGCTTTCAGCCGGCCGGGCCCTGGAGGCAACGAGCGACCACTTCAACTATCTCGTCAACGTGCTGCGCATGACGGAAGGCGACGAGGTTCTTGTGTTCAACGGCCATGACGGCGAATGGCGGGCAAGACTTCTTCTTCCGACCCGCAAGAAGTTGCTGCTTCAGCCGATCGAGCAGACGCGGCCGCAATCGCCGCTGCCGGACCTCCATTACCTGTTCGCGCCCCTGAAGGTCGGCCGGCTGGATTACCTCGTGCAGAAGGCCGTGGAAATGGGCGCCGGGCTGCTGCAGCCGGTGATGACCCAGCATGTGCAGGGCAAGATCACCAGCCTGGAGCGGCTTCAGGCCAATGTGGTGGAGGCGGCCGAGCAATGCGGCGTGCTGGCCGTGCCGCAGGTGACGGCACCGGTGAAGCTGAAGGATCTCCTCGACACCTGGCCCGCCGACCGGCGCATCATCTTTTGCGACGAGGGCGAGGAAAGCCAGAACCCGCTGCCGATCCTCAACGAGATCAAGGAGCGCAAGCTGGCGCTGCTGATCGGCCCGGAAGGCGGCTTTTCGGAAGAAGAGCGGACACTGCTGCGCAGTCTGGCCTTCGTGACCGCCATTCCGCTCGGGCCGCGCATCCTCAGGGCCGATACCGCAGCGGTGGCAGCCCTTGCACTCGTGCAGGCCACAATCGGCGACTGGCGATGACGGGGCGAGAACGAAGACGCGTGCCGACACACTTCAGAGAAATTCACTTGCGCCGCCGCTAGATCCGGTACAAGCAGCATTCCCGAAGGCGATTGCCGCCTTCGGACCGTGCCCCACTTTCAAGAGCCCGTATCCCAGACAAGGTCGACTTCATGGCCCGCGACACCACCGATCACACCCCCCTTACCTCCGTCTCGGAGATGGCCGACTATCTGGCCGGGGGCTGCAAGCCGGAAAACACCTTCCGCATCGGCACAGAGCACGAGAAATTCGCCTTTTTCCAGAAGGACCACACGCCGGTTCCCTATTTCGGCGAGGCCAGCATTTCAGCGCTCCTGAAGGGCATGCAGCAGAAGCTCGGCTGGGAGCCGATCATGGATGGCGACAACATCATCGGGCTCGGCGAGACCGGCGGCATGGGGGCAATCTCCATCGAGCCGGGTGGCCAGTTCGAGCTGTCGGGCGCCCCGCTTGAAACGCTGCATGAGACCTGTCGCGAATCCAACCAGCATCTGGCCGTGCTGCGCGAGGTGGCCGAGCCCATGGGCATCCGCTTCCTCGGCATCGGCGGCAGCCCGAAATGGACGCTTGCCGAAACGCCGGTCATGCCGAAATCCCGCTACAAGATCATGACCCGCTATATGCCGAAGGTCGGCCGCCACGGGCTGGACATGATGTACCGCACCTGCACCATCCAGGTGAACCTCGATTTTGCCTCCGAAGCCGACATGGCGCGCAAGATGCAGCTGTCGCTCAAGCTGCAGCCGCTGTCGACGGCACTGTTTGCCGCCTCGCCCTTTACCGAGGGAAAGCCGAACGGGCTTCTGTCCTGGCGCGGCGAGATCTGGCGCGATACGGACAATGCCCGCGGCGGGCTGATGCCGAAGGCGTTCGAGCCCGGCTTCGGTTTCGAGACCTATGTGGAATGGGCGCTCGACGTGCCGATGTATTTCATCGTACGCGACGGCAAATATCATGACTGCACCCACATCACCTTCCGCCAGTTCATGGCCGGCGCGCTGAAAGGCGAGGTTGCCGACTGGCAGCCGACGCTCGGCGACTGGACGAACCATCTGGGCACGCTGTTTCCCGATGTACGGCTGAAGCGCTACCTCGAAATGCGCGGCGCAGACGGTGGCCCGTGGCGGCGCATCTGCGCGCTTCCGGCCTTCTGGGTGGGTCTTCTGTACGACGATGCGGCGATGAGTGCCGCCGAAGAGGTCACCCGCGACTGGACCTATCAGGATGTGCTGGCGCTGCGCGATGCGGTGCCGGCCGGCGGCCTTGCCGCAACGATTGCCGGCCGCCCGCTGATGGAGGTCGCCCGCGACATCATCGCCATCTCGCGGCAGGGCCTGAAGGCCCGCAACCGCCTGAACGGCGACGGCGCCGACGAAACGCTGTTCCTCCAGCCGCTGGAGGAAATTCTCGCCAAGAAGAAGGTGCTGGCGCAAGAACTTCTGTCGCTCTACGAGGGCCGCTGGAACGGCTCCGTCGAACCGGTTTTCGAGGAATACCAGTATTGAGCGTCACGCCTTCCCGGCACGGGACAGTTTAAAGCTGAACAAACCGGTTCCGTCCCGGATTTTTCCAGTTATAGTGGCTGGACAAAAGGGGATTCCAGAAAGGAGCCGGTGACGATGCTGCCGCTGTTCGACATGATGCTGAAGGCGCAGAACGGCGCCGCAATGGACACTCTGGCCAAGCAGTTCAATCTGGCACAGGAGCAGGCGGCACAGGCGATGGCGGCGCTCCTGCCGGCCTTTTCCTCCGGCCTCAAGCGCTCCAGCAGCAATCCGTATGATTTCAGCGCGCTGATGAGCGGCATGTTTTCCGGCGCCTACGGCAAATATTTCGAAGACATCAACAAGGCATTCACGCCGCAGGGCATGGCCGACGGCAATGCGGTTCTGGAACGCCTGTTCGGCTCCAAGGACGTTTCGCGGGCGATTGCGGCGCAGGCCGCGCAACTCACCGGCATCGGCCAGGACGTGCTGAAGCAGATGATGCCGGCCATGGCCGACACGATCATGGGCGGCCTCTTCAAGCAGATGACCGGACAGGTCGGCACGAACCCGTTTTCGCCGGAAGCCATGGGCCAGGCAACGCAGCAATGGCTGCAGGCGATCGGTTTCCAGGCCAAGCCCAAGCCGCAGCCGGCGACCATCCCGTTCGACAATCCGATGTTCCAGGCCATGCGCAGCCTGTGGGGGCTGGAAAAGCCCGCAGACGCGCCAGCGCCCAGCAACCCTTTCACCGACAATCCGTTTGCCAAGGCCTTCCAGGACATGATGAGCGGCAGCTTCTCCACGCCCGAGGCGGCGCCTCAACCGGCCAAGGCCGCAGCACCGAAGGCTGAGGCACCCTCAGCCCCCACCGGCAAGCCGGAGATCGAAAAGTTTCAAGCCGTTCTCTCCAGCATGTTCGACAGCGGCGTCGAAGTGCAGAAAGCCTACCAGAAGAACATGGAAGCGATCTTCGAGGGTTATGTGCGCGCGCAACAGGCCGGCGAGGCTCCCAAGGCCTCCGTCTGATCACGGCGGTCGGCGGTCGCAAATGTGGACATAAAAAAGCCCGGCGCGGTTAAACCGGCCGGGCAAGTATGCAGGGCGATTGGCGTTTACCCTGCGGGGAAAACGGGTCAGGGGCGGCTTTGCCCCCAAGGTGCGCGCCGGCCGCGAAGGCGGGCATGCGGCGGCAGAAGCGCATGAGGATCCTGCAACAGGCCGGACTGGCTCATGGCGCGTTCGACCTCCAGCCGCGTCAGGCCGATGTCGAACAGCTGGTGATCTTCAAGCTCGCAGATATGCGTCAGCGCACGGCGGTTGCGAAGCGCACGAAGAACGGTTTTGCTCCAGTCCGCGGCAGAGGCGATCACATCGGCAAAAAGGCGCACATTGCCTTTCCGGGTGGCGGAAAGAGTGCGGGTCATGGTCCGTTCAGTCGTGCTCATGGGAACTTCCTTTCTTCAGGCACGAAAATTCATTCCTTAAACAGTGTCAGGCCGCCCGCATCGGGCCGCCGTATCCGAAAAGGAAGGCAGGGACGACGCTTTTCAAAAGCGCCCTCTGTTTGGCTTTGCCCTTGCGTTATGCGAATTCTCCATTGATCAGTCCAACGAATGTTTCTAATGATTAGCATCAACCTCACTGATGGATGTGTCGCCGATGTCTGCTCCCCTTGATACTGACCAGTTGCAAACCTTCGTCGCCATCGTGGACAGCGGCAGCTTCACCAAGGCCGCCGACCGCGTGTTCAAGACGCAGAGCGCCGTTTCCATGCAGATGCGAAGGCTTGAGGAACGGGTGGGCAAGCAGCTGTTTACCAAGGACGGGCGCGGCAACCGGCTGACGCTGGAGGGTGAAAAGCTCTTGAACTATGCCCGCCGCATTATCCGGCTGAACAACGAGGCCATTGCCGCCTTCGACGACAACCGGCTGGAGGGGACGCTGCGCATCGGCACGCCCGACGATTATGCCGACCGCTACATGCCCGAAATCATTGGGCGTTTTGCCAAGACGCATCCGAATGTCGAGCTGTTCATTGTCTGCGAACCCTCGGTGGATCTGGCCGAAAAGATGGCGCGGGGCGAGCTGGACATTGCGCTTGTGACGCATAATCCGCGCGCGCGCCAGTCGGACGTGGTGCGCACCGAGCCGCTCTGCTGGGTGGCCTCTGCCAATCACCCGCTGCGCGACGACGCACCGGTGCCGCTGGCCGTTGGCCGGCGCGATTGCAACTGGCGCCAGCTGGCCTGCTCGGCGCTCGATGCCGATGGACGCGAATACCAGATCCTGTTTACCAGCTGGTCGTCAATGGTGGTGGCCTCGGCAGTTCTGGCCGGCATGGCCGTCTCCATCCTGCCCGAATCGGCCCTTCGCCCGGGCATGAAGGTGCTGTCGCAGTCGGATGGTTTTCCCTCGCTGCCGCCGGTCCAGATCGGCCTGATGAAGCGGCCCGGCCTGTCGCCCTCGCTGATGACGGCGATCACCGACCATATCACCGCCTGCCTCGACAACATCTCGCCAGCCGTCGCTCCCGACGACCTCGACGGCGACATGAAGGCCTTTGGCCGGGCTGCCGCCCGCCTGCGCACCGCCCAGATGATGCCGGGCTGGTAATCGCCGACCCCCCGCCGTCCGGGACAAGCCGGCCTTGCAAAGCGTTTCCGGCTGATGCGGTCTGACGCCTTCCGGTGACGCACGAGCGCACATAAAATCGCACCCCCCGCATGTTCCGGGCCGATCCCCAATCGATGGACGGCCCGCAAGCAGTGCCTATGACGTCGTGTCTGAAGGCACCCTCGCCTGGCGCGACCGCCGCTCTGCCGAGCTCAGCACCCCATCACTGTGCCCCTTTCGCACAATGTGCGACGCCGCGCCGCCAAGTCGCATCCAGCATATTTACAATGATCTATTCGGCGTATTATCTAGAATAAAATATCAACGATTCCCCAAATTTGCATGAATACTAAATATTAAATCCGGAAAATCTCCGAAATATATTTATATTCGAATAATTTGAGCTCATCGTTGATCAAAAACGAGGGAGGAAGCTATGCATTCATTTTTATATTCGCAGCGTCGCGGACACGATCCTTTATATACGGGATCATATAATTCCTGTCGCCGGCTCGCCCTGCGCCACTCGCTCCTGATGACGACGGTTTGCGTGCCGCTTTCGCTTCTCGCGCTGGCGGCAGCCGGCGTGCGGACCGCGTCTGCGCAGTCCATCACGGCAACCGGGGATATCAGCCCGACACTACCGGGCCCAACCGGCTCCTGGTCGCCGTCCGGCCGGCTCGAAGTGGGTGCAACGAGCACGGGGGCGCTCAGCGTCACGGACGGCGCAACGCTGAACTCAATCGATTCCGCACTTGGCCTGGCCGCCGGCAGCAACGGCAGCATCACCATCAGCGGACAGGGCTCCACCTGGGTCAACCAGGGCGGCATCCTGATGAACGATGTCGGTACCAGTTCGCTCACCATCTCCGACGGCGCGCGGATGGAGACCGTCAACGGCAGCCTCGCTATGGGGGCAAATTCAAGCCTCACCATCACAGGCCCCGGCACATCGGTCGATCTTGGAACCCTGACCGCAACGGATCCGCCAAACTGGACGTCCGCAGCGGGTTATCTCAGCCTCAACGAGGGAACGGCGACGCTGTCCGATGGTGCAACCCTGCATGACGATGGTGGCTATGTCGGTGGCGACGGCGCAACCTGGGCCACAATGACCGTGACGGGCCAAGGCACGCAGTGGACGAACAGCCTCAACGTCTATGTCGGCGGCAGCGGAAACGGCACAGTCGGTTATGGGCGCCTGACCGTCTCCGACGGCGCCGTGGTATCGGCCCATACCGGCGCTGTTGGCACCGATACCGGCTCCTTCGGCGAGATGACACTGACGGGCGCAGGCACGCGATTTGAATCTCTGTCGAATACGTATTTTTCTGGAAACATGCGCGTCGGCTTCAACGGCACTGGCATCGTGACCGTGACGGATGGCGCAGAACTGCTGGTCAGCAACCAGCTCGATATCGCAACCTATACCGGCAGCACCGGCACGCTGAACATCGGGGCGGCGCAAGGGTCGGCTGCGGCTGCTGCCGGCACGATTTCGGCAACCAACGGCATCTATTTCGGCGATGGCACGGCGACACTGGTGTTCAACCACACCAGCGACGCCTATGAATTCGACCAGAAACTGTTCGGAAATGGCGGCGATATCCTGCAGATCGCGGGTACAACCATCTACACCGGCGATGGATCGGGCTTTACCGGCACAACGTATGTGGAAGGCGGAACGTTCGTGCTGAATAGCACGCTCGGCGGGACGATCGAAATCGGAACCGGCGGCACGCTGAAAGGGTCAGGCTCCATCGGCGCGATCGAGATTGCCACCGGCTCCACCGTGGCACCGGGCAATTCCATCGGAACGCTCACCACCTCGGGCACCTATGTCCAGCAGGCGGGCGCACTTTATGAAGTCGAACTCGACCCCACCTCGACGGCCTCGGACCTGATCAATGCGGGCGGCACCGCCACGCTGCAGCCCGGAGCGCTGATCTCCTGGTCCCGCGGTGCGGCCGGAAGCTTCGTGCCCGGCACGCAATACACCATCCTGACGGCAGCCGGCGGTCTCACCGGAACCTTCGACTGGTCCGGCTCGCCTGCCGTTTCGGCCTTTTACGATCTGGTTGATTCCTACGACGCCAACAATGCCTACCTGACCGTCACCCAGACGACGGCGTTTACCGACGCCGCCCAGACGCCAAACCAGATCGCCACGAGCACCGTTCTGCAATCGCTTGCCAGCACCAACAGCCTGCGGGCAGCCGTCGGTATGACGGCCGATTTCGATGCGGCGCGGGCTGCTTTCGATCTGGTTTCGGGCGATGTCTATGCCTCCCTGCGGTCGCAGATGCTGGATCACGCCCGCGTTTCCAGCCAGGCTGCCTTTGCGCGACTTGCCGATGACGAAGAGGGTTTTTGGGCCACCACCCATGGCGGGCGCCTTTCCCTGTCCCGCGACGGCAATGGCGGCGCAATGGCCGCCAACAGTTTTGACATGATCGCCGGCATGGATCGCAGCATCAGCGACTGGCGCCTTGGCGTGTTGATCTTCGGCGCCACGCAGCACATCTCTGCCGGCGACCGGGACATGACCGGCACGCTGAACACCGGCGGACTTGGCGCCTATGCCGGCGCCGACTGGGGTGCAACGGCCTTCGATCTGGCGGCAAGCTTCGGCTACAACGGCATCGACACCACCCGCAATGTGACCATCGGCAGCTTTTCCGATCACCTGACAGGAGATTATGGCGGGCTTTCCGGCCAGGTGTCTGCCCGCCTGTCGCAGCGCATCAGCACGCCGCAGTTTGACATCGTGCCTTTCGGCGAGGCCATCTACCTGACGGCCTCCACGCGCGACCTGCGTGAAAGCGGCGGCCTTGCCGCCCTGTCTGTCGATGGCGATACCGATCACGCGCTGATCGCCACGATCGGCACCACGGTCGAAAAAGGCCTGACGCTGGAGAATGGGCGAAAGGCGGATCTGAAGCTGGGGCTGGGCTGGCAGCATGCCGATGCTGACACGCCGCAATCGCGCAATGCCTTCTCCACCGGCAATGCCTTCACCGTGTCAGGCGTTGCCTTGCCGGAGAATGCGCTGGCGCTCAATGCAAGCTTCGGTGTTGCCGTCAGCGAGAAGGCAGCTTTCGGGGTGAGCTACAATGGGCTTCTGAGCGGCGACGGCGATGCCCATGCCGTGAAGATCAACTTTAACAGCCGCTTCTGACGATAAGGGCGGTGCGCGGCAATTCTGCGTGCACCGCCGGCATCGCAGCCCCGATCAGCCGAGATATTTCCGGAAGAACGCCACCGTTCGGCTCCAGGCGAGATCTGCTGCTGCCTTGTCGTAGCGGGCGGCCGAGGTATCGTTGTTGAAGGCGTGGTTCGCGCCGTCATAGATAAAGATCTCGAAGGTCTTGCCGCCCGCCTGGAGCGCCTTGCGATAGGCGTCGATGCCGGCATTGATGCGCTCGTCGAGCCCGGCATAGTGCAGCATCAGAGGCGCCTTGATCTTGGCAACGTCGGCTGCCGGCGGCTGGGCGCCGTAATAGGCGACGCCGGCATTCAGATCCGGCGACGCAACCGCCAGACGGTTTACCAGGCCGCCGCCCCAGCAGAAGCCGATGGCGCCGACCTTGCCGTTTGCCCCTTCGCGCTTCGACAGGAATGTCCGTGTCGCCTCGCCATTGGCGACGGTTGCGCCCATGTCGAGGGTGGAAAACATCTGGCGGGCCTGATCCTCGTCGCTCGGCGTGCCGCCGCTCAGTGACAGAAAGTCGGGGGCGAGCGCCACAAAGCCCTCAAGCGCCACGCGGCGCGCCACATCGCGGATATGGTCGTTGAGGCCGCGATTCTCGTGGATGACGATGACCGAGCCGAGCGGACCGGCCGGATTTTTGGGCGCGACCAGATAGCCCTTCATCTCGCCGCCGGCGCCGGGATAGGTGATGTCTGCACCGGTCAGGCGGGCATCATCTGCCGGCACGAGCGCTGCCTGCGCATGGCTTGCCGCCAGCATCGGGGCAATGGCGGCAGCCGCCGCACCGGAGCCGGCAAGCAGGGTCAACCGCTCCATGAACTTTCGCCGGTCAAGGCTCAGATGGGTGTATTCATCATAGGCATCGATCATCGCCTGGGTGATCTTCGGCGTCTCGGTCATGGCATGTCCTCCCTGGAAAGACCCTCTGGCTCGCATTGTGGTGGGCACAGGACGACATGTCGGACGCAATCCGGCAACAGCACCCGTCACACATGTACGTGATGAGTGCGGCACCGGATCAAGCCCTGCGGGCGTATGGGCCCGGCAAAACGGTCAGCCCATGTGCCAGCCGTGGCTGACGGTGATCGACTGGCCAGACAGCGCATTGGTCTTGAATGCGGCGAGGAAGAGGGCGACGTCTGCCACATCCTCCACCGTGGTGAACTCACCATCGACGGTTTCGCCTAGCATCACCCGCTTCACCACCTCATCCTCGGAAATGCCCAGCGTTTTCGCCTGTTCGGGGATCTGCTTGTCGACAAGCGGCGTGCGCACGAAACCGGGGCAGATGACATTGGCGCGAATGCCAAACTCGCCGCCTTCCTTGGCGAGCACCCGGGCAAGGCCTAGAAGCCCGTGCTTTGCGGTAACATAGGCGGATTTGAGCGGCGAGGCTTCGTGCGAGTGGACGGACCCCATGTAGATGACCGCGCCGCCGCCGTTCGCCTTCATGTGCGGCACGCAGGCCTTGGTGGTCAAAAAGGCTCCGTCCAGATGGATGGCCAGCATTTTCTTCCAGTCGGCAAAGGGAAAATCCTCGATGCGGTGGACGATCTGGATACCGGCATTGGAAACAAGGATATCCACGCGGCCGAAGGTTTCGACGGTCTTTGCAACGCCGGCATTCACCGCCGCCTCGTCCGTCACATCCATGGCAACGCCGATTGCCCGGCCGGGGCCGATGGCGGTGAGTTCCTTTGCCTTTGCGTCCGCCGCATCGAGCCTGAGATCGGCGATGACGACATGGGCGCCCTGTTCGATATAACGCCTGGCGATCTCGGCGCCGATGCCGCTTGCCGATCCGGTGACAATGGCGATTTTTCCGTTGAGTGTCATGGTGCGGTCTCCTTCAAATCATTCGGGCCGCCCCGTCGGCGTGTCTTTTACCGGCTGAGGGTCCGTCGTTAGTCGTCTCGCTGCCTGTCCTGGGCGAGATCGAAGATCTGGATGCCGTCCTTCGGGCGGCCGCGTCTTGTCCATTTGGGGTGTTTGAGCGTGTGCATTACGTCGTCATAGCCAGCCTTCCAGTTGGCCTCGACACTGGCGCGGGAAAACTCGGCATCCATGGCGTGCGAATCGTAGGCGGCGCTGCGGTGAATGAGATGGACGAGCGTCACGTCATATTCGATGCCTACTGAGCGCAGCAGTTTTACATCTTCGTCGTCGTGAAGCTCCGGCGGCAGTTTTTCGAGAAGGCGGCGGGCGGCGCGGCGAAATATCTGCTTGCGGGCAAACTCGTCGGTATTCATGCGCGTGCGGCTGGAATAGCGGATTTCCTTGATGCGGGCGTCCACCTCCATGAGGTCGCGGGGCATCTCGCCGCGGGCGGGAAACAGGTCCACCTGGAAGATGCACAGATCCGCGTCGAACCCATCCTCCGCCAGCACATATTGCAGCGGCGTGTTGGAGACGAGGCCGCCATCCCAGTAGAACTCGCCCTCGATTTCCACCGGCGCAAAGCCCGGCGGAAGCGCACCGGAGGCTGCCACATGGCGGGATGTCAGCCGAATGTCGCGATTGTCGAAATAGGCGAAATTGCCGCTTTTGACATTGACGGCGCCGAGGCTGAGGCGAATGTCGCCACGGTTGATGCGATCGAAATCGACGAGCCTGTCGAGCGTCTTCACAAGCGGTTCCGTGTCGTAATGGCTGATCATCACGTCGCGGTTGAACAAAAGCTGGTAGGGGGTCTGCAGGCGCGGCGAGAAGAAGCCGGGAATGCCGGTCACGGCGCCGGCCAGCACCGACCAGTCCTTCAGAAGCCGCCTGGCATCGTCCTGAACCACCGGGCCGAAATCGAGGCCGGAAGACACCATCTCCCAGAACTGCCGAAGATTGTCCACACGCCGCTCTTCCGGGCTTCCCGCAATGATGGCGGAATTGATGGCGCCGATGGAAATGCCGGCCAGCCAATCCGGCTTGATGCCCTGTTTGTGCAGCGCCTCGAACGTGCCCGCCTGATAGGCGCCCAGCGCACCGCCGCCCTGGAAGACAAGAATATTCTCGATAGACCGCATGCCAGATAACTCCCGATGCTTTCTGCTCTTCGCACATGCAGCATCATCATCTTCACATGGGGCGGCACAAGGCGATTGTCATGGCCTTGAACATTAAACTTCGTTCATGGGGGAGAGGCTTAGGCGAACAGGCCGCCCCGTGCGTAGGGCTATCGCATATGCAGAAAGTCCCCTCCCAAACCCTCTCCACAAGGGGGAGGGCTTAACCCGGCCGCACCTTCTGATGCGGGAACGGGACGCTTGCCGGATCGAATCTCCCCCCTTGTGGGGGAGATGCCCGGCAGGGCAGAGAGGGTCTTATTTCAAATGCGATAGCCGTACCCCCCTGCGGGGTGGCAATCGGGATGGGCTGAAAGTCAGCTCAGCCGGCAAGATCCAGCACGATGCGGCCGTCGATCTTGCCTTCCTCCATGCGCTGGAAGATGGCGTTGATATTCTCGATCTTGTCCCAGGAGAAATGCGAGGCGACCTTGCCTTCGCCGGCAAACTGCAGGCTTTCCTCAAGATCCTGGCGCGTGCCGACGATGGAGCCGCGCACTGTGATGCGCTTCAAGACGGTGTCGAACACCGGCAGCGAAATGAAGCCCGGCGGCAGGCCGACCAGCGCCATGGTGCCCTTGGAGCGCAGGAAGCCATAGGCCTGTTCCATGGCTTTCGGCGAGACGGCCGTCACCAGCGCGCCATGCACGCCGCCGGTCGCCTTCTGGACCTGTGCGATGGCATCGGCGTCGCGACCATTGACCACCACGTCGGCGCCAAGTTTCTTGGCAAGCTCCAGCTTGTCGTCAAAAATGTCTGCGGCCACCACATGCATGCCCATGGCCTTGGCATATTGCACCGCCATGTGGCCAAGGCCGCCGATGCCGGAAATGACCACCCATTCGCCGGGGCGCACTTCGGTTTCCTTCAACCCCTTGTAGACGGTGACGCCGGCGCAGAGGATGGGGGCAGCCGCCCCGAATTCGAGATTGTCCGGCAGACGGCCGACGAAATCGGGATCGGCCAGGCCATATTGGGCAAAGGTGCCGTTCACCGAATAGCCGGTGTTCTGCTGGCTGCCGCAGAGCGTTTCCCAGCCGGTGCGGCAGGGATTGCAGCAGCCGCAGGCCGTGTGCAGCCACGGCACGCCGACGCGATCGCCTTCCTTGATGCGGGTGACGCCTGCCCCGAGCTTGGCGACGTAGCCGACGCCCTCATGGCCCGGGATGAACGGCGGATTGGGCTTGACCGGCCAGTCGCCGTTTGCCGCATGAAGATCTGTGTGGCAGACGCCGGTCGCCTCGTATTTGACGAGGATCTGGCCGGGGCCGGGTTCCGGGATCGGCATTTCCTCGATGGTGAGCGGCTTGCCGAACGTGCGCACCACTGCGGCCTTCATCATTGCTGCCATCTGTCTTCTCCTCGAACCGATGGCGGCACCGCCCGGGTGCCGCGCGTTTATCCTGCAAGCGTTTTTCCGCCTGCAACGGTTCTAGAGGACCGGACCGTGTGACAGTTTGATCTGCCGCAAAACCCGTCAATCTCTCAGGTCAGCGCCAGCCAGACGATCAGCCAGCCCCAGATGCCGAGGAGGCTTGCCACGCCCAGCATGAAAAGATTGCGGCGCAGGAACACGCGGTTGCTCGTCACATGCACATAGGAATGGGCATAGCGGGAGGCGACGAACAGCCAGGCCAGGATGACCGTGCCGAGATTGTCGCCATCCACGGCAAACAGCGTCAGGCAGCCGATGTGGAAGAACATCGGCAGTTCGAACTGGTTCTTGAGGTTGTTGTGGACGTAAAGACTGTCTGCCGGCTCCTGCAGATTGTCGCGGAACTGCTCCACGGTGGCCCGCCCCGCCTTCACCGCCGCCACGCGCCGCCTGGACAAGAGGATATAGAGCACAAGGACGAGCGCCGCATGTGCGACCATTGGCCAGATCATGGCTTCATTGGAAATCATCAGTCATTCTCGCGGTTCAGCGTAATCGTCGGCGCGTCTTAGCCGAAGGATACCCGGAAGGGAAAGCCTCGCGGCGGGTTAATCACGCCAAGATCAGGCGGCGCACCGCGAGGAAAGACTGGGCGGCCGGCAGATATTGCCAACCGCGTTCCTGTCGGACGGATGGTGAAACCCTCAGGCACCGCCCGGGTAATTCGGGCTTTCGCGGGTAATCGTCACGCCATGCGGATGGCTTTCGCGAAGGCCGGCGCCTGAAATGCGCACGAACGTCGCCTTTTCCTGGAAATCGACGATGTCCTTGCCGCCGACATAGCCCATGGCGGCCTTGAGGCCACCGGCCAGCTGATGCAGCACGGCCGAAACCGGGCCCTTGTAGGGAACCTGCCCCTCGATACCTTCCGGCACCAGCTTCAGCGTGTCGCGCACTTCCGCCTGGAAGTAACGATCCGCAGAACCGCGGGCCATGGCGCCGACCGAACCCATGCCGCGATAGGCCTTGAACGAGCGGCCCTGGTAGAGATAGACCTCGCCCGGGCTTTCGTCCGTGCCGGCGAGCAGCGAGCCGACCATGACGGCCGAGGCGCCGGCGGCAATGGCCTTGGCGACGTCGCCGGAAAACTTGATGCCGCCATCGGCGATCACCGGAATGTTGTGCTTGTTGGCTTCGTTGACGGCGGCCATGACGGCGGCCAGCTGCGGCACGCCGACGCCTGCGACGATGCGCGTGGTGCAGATCGAACCCGGGCCGATACCGACCTTGATGCAATCTGCGCCGGCATCGATGAGGGCGCGGGTGCCGTCACCGGTTGCGACATTGCCGGCGATGATGCGCACGGCATTCGTCATCTTCTTCACCTCAGCCACCGCATCCAGAACCTTCTGGGAATGGCCGTGGGCAGTATCGACGACGATCACGTCGACGCCGGCCTCGATCAGGCGCTCGGCGCGCTCGCGACCGTCCTCGCCGGTGGAGATGGCGGCGGCCACCCGAAGGCGTCCCTGCACATCCTTGGAGGCATGCGGGTTGAGCTGCGACTTCTCGATGTCCTTCACCGTGATAAGGCCGACGCAACGGCCTTCATTGTCGACCACCAGCAGCTTTTCGATGCGGTGGCTGTGCAGGAGCCGCTTGGCCTCCTGCTGTTCGACGCCGTCCTTGACCGTCACGAGGTTTTCGCGCGTCATCAACTCGTAGATCTTCTGGGACGGATCGGAGGCAAAGCGCACGTCGCGGTTGGTGAGGATGCCGACGAGGCGGCCGGGGCGGCTGGCGCCCTCGACAACCGGAATGCCGGAAATGCCATGCGCGCTCATCAGCGCCTTGGCTTCGGCAAGGGTTGCTTCCGGGCCGATGGTGACGGGGTTCACCACCATGCCGCTTTCAAACTTCTTGACCTGGCGCACCTGCTCGGCCTGCTCGATGGGCGTCAGGTTGCGGTGGATGACGCCGATGCCGCCGGCCTGCGCCATGGCAATGGCAAGGCGCCCTTCCGTCACCGTGTCCATGGCGGACGACAGGATCGGCAGGTTCAGCTCGATGTCATGGGCAATGCGGGTGGCGATATTCGTCTGGCCCGGCATGACCTCCGAATGCCCCGGCTGCAACAGCACGTCGTCGAAGGTAAGCGCGTCCGCGCCGGTTGCTGATTCTACAATGCGAGCCATGGCCAATTTCCTTTAATGAATGGAAGTTCGGTCCGGCGGGAGGTTAACCGGAGGCGATCTTCAGGAATGGGAAGTTGGCGAGGGCAGGTAACACGGTTATGACGGGAAGGGAATAGGAAAAACCGTGGACCGGGATCTGGCTACGGCCTTCACTCTCACCGCCCTTTCAAGGCGGCCGCGACGGGGCGTCGCTCCCCAAGCATCCCGAGCGTTGCGGATTGCGCTTTAGCCGGCGCCCTCCCCGGCTGCGGCGGCCTGCCGCTTCCGGACGAGCCCGCGAATACGCTCGGCATCCTGGCTGCGCACCGGATTGTAGACGACGAGGCCGAGATCGGGACGGCCATCCACGGCAAAACCAGAATATTCAAGCTCGATCGGCCCGAGGATCGCATGGTTGAGCCGCTTGGTGCCTTCCCCATGCAGGCCGACATCGTTGTCGTTCCACAGGCGCTCGAAATCCGGGCTACGGGCGCTGAGCTCGCTGACCAGATCGGTGATCTCGGCACTGGCACCGGCACGCGCCGCATCGGCCCGGAAGGCGGCCACCACGAAGCGGGCAATGCCGTCGAAATCCTGTTGCGCGGCGCGGACACGAGGATTGCAGAACACCAGCCGCAGGATATTGCGCTCCGTCGGCGGCAGGGTGGCGTAATCGGTCATCACCACGCAGGCGGCCCCGTTCCAGGCCACGACATCCCAGGTGGCGGTGCGCACGATGGCGGGCGTCGTATCCATGGCATCGAGCAGGCGTTGCAGGCGGGGTGAAATGCCCTCGACCGGCCGATAGCGGGCCTCGGGCGGATGGCCGAGCCCCAGCATGAACAGGTGCTGGCGCTCCGGTTCCGTCAGCATCAGGCCATTGGCGATGCGGTTCAGCACGTCTGCCGAAGGCGCGCCGCCGCGTCCCTGTTCCAGCCAGGTGTACCAGGTGGGGCTGATATTGGCGCGCTGCGCCACCTCCTCGCGGCGCAGGCCGGGTGTGCGTCGGCGGCTGCCGGAAAAACCCAAGCTTGCCGGATCGAGCCGCAGGCGGCGGTCGCGCAGATAGGTGCCAAGTGTATCCGGGGCTTTGGTCATCGCGAACCTGTTAGGTCTTATACCATGATAAAGTCACTACTTTAACAGGATCAAGTCTACGTGCATCAGGCTCTCCAGACAAGACAGGAGACGAATCCATGCGGATCTTTCTAACCGGCGCAACCGGCTTCATCGGCTCGGAAGTGGCACGCAATCTCATCGAGGCAGGACATCAGGTGCTCGGGGTCACCCGCTCAAGGACCGGCGCAGAGGCACTCGCGGCGCTGGGTGCGGAGGTTTTTCGTGGCGACCTCAGCGACCCCGATGGTTTGGCCGAGGGTGCCGCCAGCTGCGACGCCGTCATCCACACAGCCTTCGATCATGACTTTTCGAACTTTGCCGCAAACTGCGAGAAGGATGCGCGGGTGATCGGAGCGCTTGGTGCCGCCCTCGACGGCTCGGACCGCCCCTTCGTGATCACCTCGGTCACGGGCCTTGGCATGGTGGCGCCGGGACAGCCGGCCATCGAGGATCATTTTGACACTCACAATCGAAACCCGCGGATTGCCTCGGAACGGGCCGGCCGCACGCTTCTGGATCGCGGCCTCAACGTATCCTTCGTGCGTCTGTCGCAGATTCACGACACCCGCAAGCAGGGCCTGGTGACGGCCCTGATCGATCTTGCCCGGCGCACCGGGGTCTCTGCAATGCTGGGCGATGGGGCCGGCCGATGGTCAGCGGCTCCCCTTGAGAGCACGGCCCTGCTTTATCGTCTGGCGCTTGAAGAGAAAAAGCCCGGCGGGTGTTACCATGCGGTGGCCGAGGAGGGTGTTCCCCTTCACGCGATTGCCACAGCCATCGGCGAGCGCCTCAATCTTCCCGTCGTGTCTCTGGAGCATGAGGCGGCGGCCCATTTCGGCTGGCTGTCGCATTTCCTGGAAAGCGACTTCGTCGCATCGAGTGCGGCGACGCAAAAGCGGCTGGGCTGGCATCCGCAGGGGCCAAGCCTGCTGGACGACATCCGCAACCTGGATGATGGCGCCTGATCTGCCCAATCGTCTTCACCTGACCCCGCGGACAAGGACCGCAGGGTCAGGTGCAGGCCATCAGATGTCGAACTGGTAGGACTTGGGCACGAAACGGTATCCCGTCTCATGCTTTTCCGCATAGCCGACGGCCGGGAACGGCATGTGATAGCCGAGGAAGGCAATCCGGTCGGTCGCGATCATGTCGAACACCGTCTTGCGGCTTGCGGCGGCCGCCTTCTTGTCCATGTCGAACTTTACTTCCCAGTCCGGCCGCTGCAGCGACAGCACGAAATGGTTGGCCGTATCGGCCGTCAGAACCAGGCGACGCCCGCCCGATTCGATATTGTAGATCATGTGGCCGGGCGAATGGCCGAAGGCTTCCAGACTGGTAATGCCGCTGACCACGGTTGCGCTCTTGCCGATGAAAGTGGCCTTTTCGGCGAGCGGCTTGACATTGGCAAGCACCGCCTTGTGGCCGCCTTCCGCTGCCGTTCCCTGGCGCGCCGAGCTGCTCCAGAAGTCATATTCCACCTGGCCGATGATGTAGCGCGCATTCGGAAAGGCCGGCTTGCCGCCTTCCATCAGGCCGCCGATGTGATCGCCGTGCAGATGCGTCAGCACCACCACGGTCACATCTTCCGGGCGATAGCCGGCGGCTTCGAGGCCCTCCAGCAGACGGCCATTGCCGGCGGCTCGGCCGCTTTCACCAAAGCCGGTATCAAACAGCACCCGGTCGCTTCCAGTATTGATCAGTGTCGGCGAGAAGGAATTGACGAAATTGTCCTTGGGCAGGAAATTCTGCTCCAGAAGCGCAGAAACCGTCTGCTCCTTCTGGTTGGTGCAGAAGGTTTCGCCGGGCTTGCCGGAGGCGCGCGCGCCATCCTTCACCACCAGAACCTCAAACTCTCCAAGCTTGAAACTGTGCGTATCTGCCGGCAGGACTTTTGTCATGTGTCTATCCGTCGAGGTTTGTGTGCTGCTGGCTTGCGCCAGGGCGCGTCCGGACAGAACCGCCGGTGCAGCAAGAAAGCCCACCCCCGCCGTGCCCAGAAGCGCGCGCCGCCCCATTTGAAACTGCGTCATTGCCACCTCCCATGCGCAGACCGAATGCGCGTGTGCCGTCGTGACCGGTCGCAGCAACAGATATGGCAAAGACATGCAAAGGAGAACGCCTGTCACGTAGTCGTGATAGCCATGCCAGAGCCCCCGAAATCCAGTAGCCGGACGCCCAAACGAGGCGTAGGAAGACGCCAGCCGAAGTTTCGCAAAGCATGCCTGCCATGAACCGCATTGTGCCTCTCATCCTTGCCGTCGCTCTTTTCATGGAGCAGATGGATTCCACCGTCATTGCCACCGCCCTTCCCGCCATTGCGACGGATCTTGGCGTCGGGCCGATCACGCTGAAGCTGGCGCTGACCTCCTATATGGTGGCGCTTGCGGTGTTCATCCCGATCAGCGGCTGGATGGCGGACAAGTTCGGCGCGAAAAGCATTTTCCGCGTGGCAATCCTCGTCTTCGTGGTGGGTTCCATCTGCTGTGCGGTTTCCTCGTCGGTCGTGGAATTCGTTCTGGCGCGCTTCCTGCAGGGCATGGGCGGGGCGATGATGACGCCGGTCGGGCGGCTTGTTCTGTTGCGAACGACGGAGAAGAAGGACTTGGTCTCGGCCATGGCGCTTCTGACCATTCCAGCCCTTGTCGGCCCGCTGACAGGGCCGCCGGTCGGCGGCTTCATCACCACCTATTTCACCTGGCACTGGATCTTTCTCATCAACGTGCCGGTCGGTCTTGTCGGTGTCTGGCTTTCCACCATCTACCTGCCCGACATCGAACGGCGCGCCGCGCCGCCGATCGACCTTTACGGTTTCCTGCTGATTTCGCTGACGGCCGCCGGCACCGTGTTCGGGCTTTCCGTCGTCAGCCTTCCGGCGCTGCCGCCGATCGTGGGCATTGTCACCACCATGATTGGTCTCGTCTGCGGCGGCCTTTACCTGCGCCACGCCCGCACGCACCCGGCCCCGATCCTGAAGCTGACGCTGTTTCGCAATCAGGCCTTTCGCGCCGCCATCACCGGCGGCACGCTGTTTCGCATCGCAACCGGTGCCGTGCCCTTCCTGATGCCGCTGATGCTGCAGCTGGCCTTCGGCATGACGCCCTTCCAGTCCGGCCTCACCACCTTTGCCGGTGCGCTCGGCGCACTGACGGTGAAATTCGTTGCCCGGCGGCTGTTTGCCTCGACCGGCTTCAAGATGACGCTGATCGGCGCAAGCGTGGCGGGGGCTGCGACCACGGCCGTCAACGGCTTCTTCACCGCCCAGACGCCGCAGGGCGTGATCATTCTCTTCCTGTTTGCCTCCGGCCTTGCCCGCTCGATGTTCTTTACCGGCACCAATGCGCTCAGCTACTCCGAAATCGAGGATGACGAGGCAAGCCAGGCGACCTCGATCAGTTCGGTGCTGCAGCAGGTGAGCCTTGCGCTCGGCGTGGCCTTTGCCGCCTTCGTGCTGGAAGCCTCGTCCTATCTGTCGGGCTCGCACCTGCAGCTGGCGGATTTCCACCTTGCCTTCTTCCTGGTGTCGGTGGTGTCGCTCGCCTCGCTTCTACCGCTTCTGCCGCTCGATGCCGGCGCCGGTGCCGGCGTTTCCGGCCATCGCCGCTATGCGGCGCGCCCAGTGGAAGCGCCGGGCGAATAGACCTGAAACCCGCCCGAAAGCTCAGGCCTCGTCGTCCTCGTCCGGATAAGGCCGGCGAGGATCGCCGGCGTCTTCCAGAAGACCGTTTTCGCGGTGCATCTCGTCGCGGTAGCGGCCCATGACGCTGCCGTCCTTGCGGCCCTTGAACCCCTTGGCGAGCAGGAACATTTCCACCGATTCCTGGCGCGACGAAGCCGGCTTGATATGCAGCACCTGGCGGAAATTCTGCTTCAGCATATTGAGCAGGTCCTTTTCCGTGCCGCCCTGGAAGGTCTTTGCGAGGAAATGCCCGCCTTCGGCCAGCACTTCCACGGCAAAATAGGCTGCGACTTCGCACAGATGCATGGTGCGCAGATGGTCTGTCTTCTGGTGGCCGGTGGTGGGGGCCGCCATGTCGGAAATGACGAGATCCGGCGTGCCGCCGACGGCCTCCATCAGAAGCGCCGGGGCATTCTCATCCAGAAAGTCGAGCTGCAGGATTTTCACCCCCGGCAGCGGCGCCATTTCGAGAAAATCGATCGCGGCGACACGGATATCGCTATCGGTGGAGCCGGTGACCTTGGCGGCGATCTGCGACCAGCTGCCGGGGGCGGCCCCCAGATCGATGATGCGGCGCGCGCCCTTCAGCACCTGATGCTTCTCGTCGATCTCCAGGAGCTTGAAGGCGGCGCGGGCACGATAGCCCTCGATCTTGGCGCGCTGCACGTAAGGATCGTTGATATGCCGCTCGAGCCAGCGGCGCGAGGACGCCTTCAGCTTGCCCTTGTGGACCTTCTGGCCGAGCTTGCGGCCGATGGGAGCCTTGGTCATCGATGGTTCTCCGTGGCACCGCGTGCCGCATTATCGCCGGGGCGGCGGCCGCGAAAGCGCCGCCAGACGCCGTCATCCGCCATCATATCGGTCAGAAGGCCTTCGCGCAGGCCGCGATCGGCAACCCGCATGCGCTGGCTTGGCCAGCGTCGGCGGATCGCTTCCAGAATGGCGCAGCCGGCAAGCACCAGATCGGCGCGATCCGGCCCGATGCAGGGGTTGGCCGCGCGGCCCTCGAAATCCCAGGACAGGAGCTTTTCCTGCATCGCGCTCACTTCCGCATCCGAAAGCCACAGGCCATCCACCTTGCGCCGGTCATAGCGCGGCAGATCGAGATGCACGCCGGCAAGCGTCGTGACCGTGCCAGATGTGCCGATCAGGTGAAAATCCTCCTCCGGACGGGCGCTTTCCCCGCCAAGCGCCGGGCATTCGAAGCCGGCAAGCATGCCCTCGACCTCTTCGACCATGGCCGAAAATACCGCGGGCGTGACATTCTGCCCGCCATGGCGTTCCGACAGTGTCACGACCCCGACCGGCAGCGAAGTCCAATGGGTGATGTGATTGGCAAGCCGCGAGGAGCGGTTGTCGCGGATGCGGATGACGGCGATTTCTGAGGATCCACCGCCGATATCGAAGAGCACGACGGAGCGCGCCTCGCGCCCGACCAGCGACGAGCAGCCGGAGACGGCCAGCCGCGCCTCGGTTTCCCGGTCGATGATTTCCAGCTCCAGCCCGGTTTCGCGGGTGACGCGCGCCAAAAACTCCTCGCCATTGGCGGCAGCCCGGCAGGCTTCCGTCGCAATCAACCGCATCTTGCGGATCGGCCGGTTGGCAAGTTTTAGCGCGCAGATGCGCAGCGCTTCCACGGCCCGGTCCATCGCCTCGGTGGAAAGCCGTCCCGTCGCGGCAAGCCCTTCCCCCAGCCGGACGATGCGCGAAAACGCATCGACGACGCGAAACTGCCCCGGCCGCGTCGGCTGGGCGATCAGAAGGCGGCAATTGTTCGTGCCAAGATCAAGCGCTGCATAAAGATCATCCGGAGCACCACGATCGGCGCCGGTGCGGCCCGACGCCCCGTGCGGCACCGACAGCCCCGGATGCCCGCCATGCGCTCCATGATGGCCCCCCTGATGCGCCCCGGCACCGCCATGTCCGTTGCGCCCGCGGGCGTCGTGCGGGCCCCCATGGGCGGGCTTTGACGGCAACCCCTTGGCCGAAGCCGCAGGGGCATGCCCACCGTGGGCGCCATGAGACGGACCACCCGCCCGGCCACCGTGGCTGCCCTGCCCTGCTTTTCCGGAGGAACCTTGGCCGCCTGCAGCCTGCACTCCACCCCTATGGGCCGATCCGTGCGGACCACTCCGCTCGACGGCGCCACCCGGCTGAGGGCCATGCCTGTTTCCACCGGAGGATTGTGACTCTGCGTGAGAAAGGTGCGACGCGTCATGATGGTGTGCCGCAGCCCCTGGCGCCTGCCCGTGAACCGCGGCATGCGCCCGGCCATGGCCCGGCGCACCGCTGTGACCGCCCGCCGCAAGGTCAGCGGCCTGCCCGCCACCCTGGCCAGCATTCCCCTGGTCGGCATGACCACCATGACCAGGGCCGCCGTGACCGCCCTGCCCCTGTCCACCGTGACCGTGTCCACCATGACCGTGCCCGGACCGCCCCCCGCGCCCGGAGGCGGCAAGCGGACGTCCCTGCAGGCTGCGCGCTTCGCTTTTGCCGCGGCCACGCCGGCGTTTGCGCCCTGACGGCGCACCCCGTTCGTCCGGTGTCTGAGTGTCGACCTTCGGGCCCAAGGCCACACCCGCGGCGAGGGCCGCTACGGTCGAATGAAGACGGTGCGGTTGCGTCACCACCGGTTCACCGTCCGCCGCCCCGGTTTGCGCCTTGCCGGCCACATCCTTCGGCGCGCGCGCACGACGGCGCTTTCGCTTGCGCGGTGGTGCACTGTCCGTGCTTTGCGGGCGTCGGGCATCCGGGCGCTCGCCCTGGTCGATGCCATGCGCAACTGCTGCGGACGGCGGCTTGCCGCTCCGCTTGGCCTTTCGGCGACGTCCGGCCTTCTTGTCCGGTCGTCCTGCTGCTGACGCCCCGCCTTCGGGCGGCTTGCCGCCGCTGTCGGGGTTCATCACTGATCTATCCATCATGCCGCGCAAGAGCCGTTAGGCCCGCTGCGGCGTTAATCGTTTCGTTGGCAAGAGGATAACAGCCGCAGACGATTTCGCCAATGGCTTTGTCAAAGCCGCTGCGCGCCGTTTTGCCCACACCCTCGCCTGCGCCAATGGCCCGGCACCCCGCGCCAACGCGAATAGGATGCAAGTGGGGCCCTCAAAGCACAAAGGACACCCGACCCGCCACCGTCCCCGGCAGGCAACCGACCCTCGACCTCGTCCTCACAACCTTTGCGCACACGAGCGAAAAAGTCGGAAATCGCCCCTTGATCGACCCGGAAAATCTGTTACAAGGCGCCCACCGACACGGTTCGGCCTTCGGGACCCACCCGAAAGCCATCAACCGCACAGTCCGAAGCGCTCACGTTTCGAGGGACTGGGGAATAGTTCAATGGTAGAACGACGGACTCTGACTCCGTTAATCTTGGTTCGAATCCAGGTTCCCCAGCCAATCTTTTTCAGACTAACTTTTTCTCATAAAATCAGAGTGTTAGGGCGCCCTAATCGCTGAGTGCGTACCTCTGAAGGTACCTCTGAAAGTACCTCAACAGTTGAGTTATCCACCTTCGCGCGTGCGCCAACTTAGCTGCCGAATGCCGCCTACATATACATAACCGGCTAAGTGGTAGCTATGAACCAGGCGACCTCGATTTCTGCAGATCAATGGCTGCCCTCGGGAATGTGGTACGGCCAATTGAATGGCACCCTCTCCGGAAACCTGTTTCTTCAAATCACCGATGGTGATCAGCCGCTCGTGATAGCCCGCACCAATCTGGGTGGGGAACTTGTAGTCGGGGTGGGAACACTGAGAGTGGAGGGTTCACTTGAGGTTCGCCTCACTCCACCCAATTCAGGCAGCGCTACTCAGGGTGATGGATACGCCGATGTGGTGTTCTTGGAAGTAACACCCGCAAGGCTACGAGGCCGCTGGTCCACCCCAGAGGGACATGCAGGCGTGTTCATTGTCGTACCCGGCGAACCTGTGCAGGCCGCACCGGAACGCGAACAACCAGCGCAGCATCCACCTGCTCCCGACGACGAGACGGCTCCGCTACAAATGATCCAGCGGACGGGGCGCCTACCGAAGCTTCAGCTTTTCAGAGATGACGTGAAGGAGCTGGCGGACCTGATAAAGCACCTTCTTCCGACACCCTTCGAGGTTGTTTTTGCGGCTGATGTTAATGGCGAAGAGGTCCGTCGTATCGGGAACCACTTCTGGAGCCTGCCCGCTTTGCCGACAAGAACAGCAATCATGTCACTTTCACTTACGGAGCCCGGCTCAGCTCTAGTTCGCTCGATCAACGTCACATTCAGCGCGGATAACTCGTCATTCGTTGTTTCCGGTCCTGACGATGTGTGGGTAGCTGGGACATTCCGGAAGCTGGAAACGGTCCTGGCAAGCAAATATGGGCGCTGGCGTTGGCCCATCGAAAAGTATGCGCTCAACATCAACGGGCTCTTCCTTTTAGCAACTCTTGCCTATCTTCCCGAACTTACCTTGGGTCAACGTCTTGCCGCTCTCACGGCGGTCGTGGGTGTCGCAGCCCTGTTCAAGTTGGCCTACGATGCTGTCACCACTGTAAGGGTTTACCTGAAGACGGATAAGAAGGACGGCAGGCTCTTCGAACTCCCTCGATACATCACGGCTCTGGCCAATGCGCTGACATGGGCGCTCTTAGGTTGGATGATGCTACAGGTAAGTGAGAGGACACTTAAGGAATGGCTCCTGCGCCTCTTGTCTCCGACTGACTAGCTGAGGCTGCACGCACCAGATTGCGCGAAAACAAATAGATACCCCCACGAACAAGGACGGGCTGATTAGCCCTCCTGCGCCGCAGCAAGAACCTTCTGGACAGTTGCTTTCGAGAAGCCGACCTCGGCTGCAATCTTGCGGATGCTTACGCCCTCACGGTGAAGGCGCACCATGGTCGCTTCAACTTCCTCTGTGACCAACTTGGGCCGACCACCAACCCGACCTTCGGCCTTTGCTTTGGCTATCCCCTCCATCTGGCGCTCTCGCCTGATCTCGGTCTCGAACTCAGCGATCAGAGCCAGAATGCCCATCACCAACTTTCCAGTGCGCGTAGAGGTATCAACCGCCTCATCGTCCAACACCTTGAAGGCGACACCTTTCGCCTCCAGCTGCGTGACGATTTTGTAGAGGTCAGCCGTAGAGCGGGCCAATCGGTCCAGCTTAGTCACCAGCAGGGTGTCGCCTTCACGGACGTATTCGATACAACGGGCTAGCTCTGGCCTGTCACCGTCCAACCCTGAGCGTTTCTCGGTGAACACCTTTGTTGCACCCGCTGCCTTCAGGCGATCGACTTGAGTTTGATAGTCTTGTTGTCCGGTTGAGACGCGGGCGTAGGCTACAATTGCGGTCATGGTGTCCACTATCCTCTAAGGCTATGATGTCCGCCTAGATAGTGGACGCTAAGTGTACAGTCAAGTGAGGTGTGCCACGAAGGTATCCTTGGGAGAGGACTTCTTCGTCGAGCCACCGAAGATTCACAAATCTCAGCTCAGCGAGGTTCCCCACTTCGGCGCAGCGACGATCCCGCTGTATCGCGATACGACACCAAGTTACTATTCCGGGCGGGCCTTGAAAGGATGGGCCTAAGATCAGCCTCTGCGAAAACATGTCTGCTTTCAGGTACGCGCGATCATGACTTCGACGACCGAAATAAGGCGCAAAACCGCCTTCTTAAACGAGACAGACAGGCTCCTCACCACACAAGGCTTCAGTCGGTGATTGACGCATGAGCCGCGAAACTCCTGGTTCACGAGCCTTCCGCCTAAAGCGTTCAACTCCAGCAAGGTGGGGTTCCGATGTGATCCTTCAGCGCCTGCGTGAATGCCTTCACTTTGGCAGGCGGTGCCTGGAGGGCGCGCAGGAGATAGATGCCGGAGGGCCTCTCGTTCCATCTCTCCCCCGCCATCGGCAGGCGTACAAGATCGCCCGCTTTGACGGATGGTCCGGAAACCCAGCTTGGCATAAACGCAATGCCCATACCTGCCAAGGCAGCGCCGTTCAACGCTTCAAAATCGTCCGACCGGAAGACAACTTGTGCACAAGCCTCCCCCGTTGGCGCGCCTAGAACTGCAGACCATCCCAGAAGGTCGTTGCCATGCAGCTTGTCGAGAAGGCGATGATTGCGCAGGGCTGCCACAGTTTCCGGCGCGCCATGCTGCTCAAGATAGGCAGGGCTTGCAACGAGAATACGATCGTGCGGTGCCAGTTTGGTGGCGATCAGTGTGCTGTCCGATAGCTCGCCCATTCTCACCACAAGATCCAGACGCTCCGCCACCGGGTCGGCCAGCCTTTCCGTCAGATCCAGCTCGACATGTAAGTCTGGATATTGCTGTGAAAGTGATGCCAGAACAGGAATGACATATCGCTTTCCGAAGGTCGGGAAGCAGGCGATCCGTAACGTACCGCTAACAGCGCCATCGAAGGCCGCCACTTCGGCATGCGTATCGGCCAGGTCATCAAGCAGGCGCTGGGCGCGCTCAAAAAGGTGACGCCCCGCATCCGTTAACGACAAGGCCCGTGTCGATCGAACAAGCAGCGGGACGCCTAAGTCCTGCTCAAGCGCATCGATCTGACGAACGATAGCCGAGGGCGTGACAGCACGACGCCGAGACGCAGCCGAAAAGCTGCCTGCCCGGACGACGTCGACGTAAACCGCCAGATGTTCGGCGAAGCGTGGGTCTTTCATCTTTGCCTACGACGCAAAACCGTTCCGACCATTCAGTTGGTTATCATCCACGGTCATCAGGCACACATTTCTTCTCGTCAACGGGCAATTGCGCTCACAAAACTGAAGGAACACTCCGATGGTCAAGGTCCTCGATACAATTCTCTCACAATCCGCCTATTCGGCCGAGATCGACATTCCGCTCGAAAAGGTCGACATCGCCGACTGGCTCTTCAATTTGTCGGAAGCGGAATATCTGCGCTGCTGCCCACCCGACCACATTGCAGCAGGCGTCACCTGGACCGATGACGGCCGTCGCATGTCGATCAACGTCGAACAGATCGGCTCCGGTCTTGTCGTACAGCACTATGTCGCCGAGGTCGCCGAACCAACCTATTGCCGGATGAACTCCATCTCGGATGTCTTCACCGCCAGCGGCAGAACCCAGGTCAATGTCATATGGGAACTCTCCGTGGAGAAGATCGACGACAGCAGGACGCGTTACACCAACAAGGTCACAGCCCATCCGACCGATGCGTTCATGACCTTCATTCAAGAGCATGGGGTCACTTACGAGGATGCGGCAGCAGCTCGTCAGGCTGCAGGCGCAGACCATAACCGCCGCGAAACTCCGCTGTTTGCCGCCAGCATCGCCCGTCGCGCACTTTCGAAATAAGGAGCCTTGCGATGAAAGCGATCATCTTCGATGATTTCGGAAACGCCGATGTTCTGCGGCTCGCCGACGCCCCTATGCCCGAAATACGCCCAGACGATCTCCTGGTGAAGGTGATGGCGGCAGGTGTGAACCGGGCTGACCTTCTTCAGCGCGAAGGTGTCTACGGCTCTCAGACCTACGGTGATAGCAGCATTCTCGGCCTTGAGGTCGCAGGAGAGGTGGTTGCTGTCGGAAGCACCGTTAGCGGCTTTGCCATTGGCGACCGCGTGATGGGGATTGTCGGCGGCGGCGCCTATGCCCAGTATGCGCGGCTCGACAGCGGCATGGCCGCTGCCATTCCGCATGGTATGTCCTTTACTGACGCGGCCGCCGTCATGGAAAGCTTCGTGACGGCCTGGGAAGCTTTGGCAAATCTCGGAAAAATAGCGGCGGGAGAAACCGTTCTCGTTCACGCTGCTGCGGGCGGTATCGGATCGGCTGCGGTTCAACTTGCAAAATCCCAGCGCGCCACGGTGCTGGCCACTGCGTCCGGCAACAACATCGAGAACGTTCTGGCTCTCGGTGCGGATGCGGTCTTCGATTACAGGCAGGCCGACTTTGAGGCTGAGATCGTTGACGTGACTGCATCACGCGGCGTGGACCTCATCATCGACTTTGTCGGCGGATCCTATCTCGCCCGCAATATCCGAAGCCTAGCGCCTGGCGGTCGGCTTGTTCAGGTCGGGCTGTTGGGGCGAGATGACAATGCCATTATCCCCCTCGAGGCTGTGCTTCACAATCACCTGCAACTGCTGGGAACGGTCATGAAATCCAGATCTCGTGCCGAGAAGAGAGCCATGGTCCATCGCTTCACCGATCAGGTTCTGCCGATGATGGGCAAGGAACTTCAGCCCGTCGTTGGCGCGCTCTATCCGCTTTCGGCTGCCTCGGATGCCCATCGTCGAATGGAAGCCGGCGGCGTGTTCGGCAAGATTGTTCTTGGCGGTTTTGATGAGTGAAGTCGGAAGACGAAGGTTCTGTGCAAAAGGATAGGCTTGACGTCCTATCCATCACATCACGGCCTCAAGTCGATGCTGTGTCTCCGCCGGCGCGTCTGCCTTTGCCAGGGGGGCGAGATGAACTCCATGACCGAAAAAATGGAAATGCAAATGCCGGATTCTCCATAGCTCCGGCACCGCAACTGGAGGTTCGAAGCGGAAATAATTGCCGCCCCAACCGGCTAACGCGACGACTTCGACTCGTGCTACAACGTCCGCGTTTATGCAGAAGAGCCCGCCGCCATTTCGGATGGCTTTGGCCCCAGTTTACAACGCAACGGTCAATTGTCCGCGTAGTTGGCCGGAAATCGTCATCGTGACCTCGTTCGCGTTAAAGATTGTTCAGGTGAAGCTGAAGTAGCTCATCGTAGCAGGACTGGTTTGCGGCAAGAACCGGATGCCCATTCAGGAACTCGGGACCACGTCCGGGGAACTGAAGGGTCTTGCCGCCGGCTTCGCGGACGAGGCAGAAACCGGCCATGCAATCCCAGGCCCGCATGTGAGGTTCATAATAGCCGACGAGGCGACCCGCTGCGACATAGGCGAGCATCAGTGCACCTGACCCGTTGCGTATGAAATTTCCGCCCTGCGCCATAAGGCCAGCGATGATCGCACCGATGCGTTCGGGGGTGACGTAGTTGTTGCAGCCTATCCCCGTCATCGCATTCTGCAGATTGCGGGTAGGATCGAGGCGCAGGGGCTTGTCGTTCAGCGTCGCACCAAAACCGAGGGCCGAGGCGTACAGCTCATCTGAGCAGGGTACATGGATCACGCCCACGACCGGCTCACCATCCCGCACGATTGCAACTGAGACACACCAGGTCGGCATGCCGTTAACAAAAGGAGCCGTGCCATCGATCGGATCCACAACCCAGGTAAAGCCGGAGCTACCCTCGTCATGGCCGAACTCCTCTCCCAAGAAGCCGTCACTCGCATAGATTTCGGCTACGCGGTCCTTGAGGAAGGTTTCAACATTGCGGTCGGCGACCGACACCACGTCCTGGAGGTCGCGCTTCGTTTCGATCACCAGCGTATCGCGCCGATTGAAGTAGTCGAGCGCCATAGCCCCCGCTTCGGCTGCCAGCGCTTTGGCCAGGGCAAAACGCGCTGCGAGCGCCGCATCATTCACTGTCATTCTTTTATTCCTTGATCTTCTGGAAAACTCATCAGCCGCTGATGACGGCAATGCCACGGTTCTTGAACGCCAATGTCACGTCGCTTGGGGCGGCATGGGCATGATCGACATCGTGGTCGATGACGAAGAGCGTCCCGACATCGGTCTCGACTTCATATTCGACATGGCCGCCGAGATAGGCGGAATGAAGGACGCGCCCCTTCAACCCTTCAGCGCTAGCGGAACCTATGCGGATGGAACCGGGTCGGACCGCGAGTTTGGCTGGGCCCTGGCCGGCTCTGGACTGCAGGCGATGCTCGATATTGCTGACCCGTACGAGCACCTCCGTGCCATTGGAGTGGAGGATTTCACAGGGGAGCACATTCGCCTCACCCATAAAGTCGGCGATGAAGGGCGAGGCAGGGGCTTCGTAGAGTTCCCGCGGTGCGCCGGATTGGGCGATCTCGCCGTCTTTCATCACGATGATCCGGTCGGAGACCGCCAGCGCCTCGTCCTGATCATGGGTGACATAGACGGCGGTGAAACCAAGCCGCTGCTGGAGGTCGCGGATTTCCGTGCGGACCCGGCGGCGAAGCCTTGCATCGAGGTTGGAGAGCGGCTCGTCGAGCAGCAACACCTGCGGTTCCAGAACGAGCGCACGGGCGACGGCGACACGCTGCTGCTGGCCGCCCGAAAGTTCGGCCGGCAGGCGATGGCCCATGCCGGCGAGGCCGACGAGCTTCAGGCCTTCTTCGGCCTTCTCGCGCGCTTCCTTCTGGCCTATGCCCGACGATTGGAGGCCATAGGCGACGTTTTCCAGCGATGTCATGTGCGGAAAGAGCGCATAGGACTGGAAGACCATGGAGACGTCGCGCTCATTGGCCGGCAGCATGGTGACATCCTTGCCGCCGATCAGGATCTTCCCGGAGGTCGGATGCTCCAGGCCCGCCAGCATGCGCAGCGTCGTGGTCTTGCCGCAGCCGGAGGGGCCGAGCAGTGTTACCAGCGTGCCCGGTTCGATGGTGAGCGATAGATCGTGGATGGCAGTGAAGGCACCAAAGGTCTTGCGGACGTTCTGGAAGGTGACGGATCCGGCTTTGACGGTGATCATGCGGTTTTCTCCTGACCAAGAGGAACGAGACTTTTGTTGGCGAGGCCGGCGACACGATTTTCACGGCGGAGCCTGCGTTCGCCGACGAGGAGTTGGAAGCCGGCAATAATGGCAATCATCACGACGATCAGCATTGAGGAGTAAGCGATTGCCACACCGTATTCGCCGTTTTCGACAAGGCCGACGATATAAGAGGTCGCCATGTTGTGTTCGGCGCTGACGAGGAAAATCACGGCGCTGATCGAGGTGATGGCGCGGACGAAGGAGTATACGAGCGCTGCCGTAATTGCCGGGCGGAGCAGCGGCAGGATGATCTTTCGCACCGTGCGGAAGCTGTTCGCCCGAAGCGTCAGCGAAGCCTCGTCCAGGCTCTTGTCGAGCTGGCTCATCGCCGCAATCCCGCCGCGCACGCCGACCGGCATGTTGCGGAAGACGAAGCAGGCGATCAGGATCAGCGCCGAGCCGGTCATTTCGAGCGGCGGCAGGTTGAAGGCCAGGATGTAGCTGACGCCGATGACCGTGCCGGGGATGGCGAAGCTCATCATCAGGGCGAATTCGAAGAGGTTCCGGCCGGCGAATTTCTGCCGGACGATGATATAGGCAGTCAGCAGACCAACAGCTGCGGTCAGGGGCGCGGAGATGAGCGCAATCTCCATAGTTGTCCAGAAGGAATTCCAGGCAACGCCCGTCCAGGCGATCGAGCCGTTCTCGATGTTCACGGAGAAGGCGCGGGCGTAGTGGCTGATCGTCAGCGTGCTATCGAGGCCCCAGGTGGTGACGAAGCCGCCAACGAGGATCATGCCATAGACGACGACGGTGAAGATCATCCAAGGGATGACAATGGCATGGACGCCGATCGACAGCCCGCGTGGCAGCGCGATATGCGCCCCACTGTCTCCCTTGCCCGTGACGGTTGCGAAGTTCTTGCCTGACAGCCAGAGGCGCTGGGCAAGGAAGGCCGAGAGCGTGAAAAAGAGCAGGACGAGGGCCAGGACGGCAGCCCGTGAGGGATCGTTTTGCGAGCCGACCACGGCAAAGAAGATTTCTGTCGAGAGCACGCCATTGCTGCCGCCGAGCACGAGCGGATTGCCGAAATCAGCCATGCTTTCGATGAAGCCGATCAGGAAGGCATTGGCGAGGCCCGGTTTCATGAGTGGCAGCGATACCCGCCAGAAGGTGCGCCAGCGGTTGGCGCGCAGCGTCTGCGACGCCTCTTCCATCGACGGGCTGACGCCCTCGACGACACCGATCAGCACAAGGAAGGAGATCGGGGTGAAGGACAGGACCTGGGCAATCCAGATGCCGGTCAATCCATAAAGCCAGCGACCGGGTTCGATGCCGAAGAGGCTGGACAGCGTCTGGGTGACCACACCGGCACGACCGAAGAGCAGCACGAGCGCGAGACCGATGACGAAGGGCGGCGTGATGATCGGCAGTACGGTGAGCAGTCGCAGCCCCTTCTTGAAGGGGAAGCGGGTGCGGGTGGCCACAAGCGCGAAGGCAAGCCCCAGCAGGGTGGAGGCGGACGCCGTCATGATGGCGAGCGTGAAGGTCCGCCAGGCGACGCCGCAACGTCCGTCGCCGATCGCGCAACTCAGGCTCCAGATGCCGGGATCCTGCAGATTTTTGATAAAACCGTCCGGCTTGAAGGAGCCATCGAAATCCTGAACGGCAGCCACCAGCATGCTGCCGATGGGATAAAAGACAAAGACGAAGACGAGGAAGACAAGCAGCGAGATCGATCCGACGACGAAGGCATCCCCCTTCATCACGCCGCGTTGGACCAGTCCGAAGGCGAACATGAGAACGAAGACAATTGCCATGGAGACGGCGCCGGCTCCCATGGAGGCTTGCCCGTCAGACAGGGGTCCGAAAAGGGCTTCGCTGATCGCCCAGGTCCAGCCGGAGAAGCCCACCGCCAACCCCTGCAGGCAGAGATAGACGAGCCCTGCGGCACCGGCAGCCGCGAAGAATGCGCCTCGCCGCATTGGATCGGCGATGAAACGGGCCGCGAGCCCGAGCCCGAAGAAGAGGACGACACCAAGAAGCCAGAGGCGGCCGTAACTGATAAGCTGCAAAATGCCTGGCGCGGCTTGCGCCGAAAACGGGAAGTCACGGAGCCAGTTCAGGCCGAAAAAGCCGGTCTCCTGCCTGTACCAGGGAAGCAGAAGGAAGGACGCGGCGCCAAGGGCCAGCAACAGGTCCAGTCTGCGGTTGCCATGTCTCATGGTCGACCTCATTCGAAGGAATGCAAGAATAGGAGGTGGCCGGCAATCGTCAGACCGCCGGCCGGAACGAGGTCGCATCAGTTGGCGACGGCGCCGATTTCGCGATCCCAGCGCTCAAGCAGCGCCTTGCGCCGGTCGGAATCCCCGTAGGTCTTGAAGTCGTAATCGATCAGCTTGATGTCTTCGAAGCGCGGCGCTTCCTTGGGGATCTCCGCGCTCTTGTTCGATGGAAGCTGGAAAGACTTGGCATCCTTCATGCGCGACTGAACGTCAGGCTTCAGAGACCAGTCGTACCAGGTCTTGGCGTTTGCCATGTTGCGGGCACCCTTGACGATCGACATGGAGCCGATTTCGTAGCCGGTGCCTTCGCAGGGTGCGATGGTCTTGACAGGGAAGCCTTCGGCGGTCTGTGCGACGGCGTCATGCATGAAGACGATGCCGAGACCAGTCTCGCCGCGGGCGGCCGCCTTCACCGGCGCGGAGCCTGACTTTGTGTATTGCGAGATATTGGCATTCAGCGACTTCAAATATTCGAAGGCCTTGTCTTGCCCCATGATCTGCACGAGCGAGGCAAGCGCCGTATAGGCGGTCCCCGACGAGTTCGGGTTGGCGATCTGGATCTCGCCCTTCAGTTCGGGTGCCAGAAGATCCGCCCAGCAGGTGGGCTCCTTGTACCCCTTCCGCTTGAAGATCTCGGTGTTGTAGCCCCAGCCGAGCGCACCGGCATAGACGCCGACGGTCCTGAAGCCCGAGCTTTCGGCCTGCTTCTTGGCCCAATCCTGCAACTGGTCCAGCATCGGCGACTTGTATTCCGCGCTCAGCCCTTCGGACGCAGCCTGGAGGTGGGGATCGCCGGTACCCGCCCACCAGAGGTCGGTCTTCGGATTGCGCGCTTCGGCGCGGATCTTGGCGTAGGCCTCGCCCGAGGACATGCGGACCATGTTGACCTTGATGTCATGAGCCTTTTCGAAATCGCCCTTCATCTGTTCGCAGATGACGACATCGGCGGCGCAAATGAGGTTGAGCTCGCCGGCAGCCATGGCCGAACCGGCAGCCAGGCTCGTGCCTGCAAAGAGAAGAGTTGAAAGAAGTTTCAGTCGCATGGGTATCCTCCTGTTGCTTGTGTTTGATGGAAGTCGCAGAAAAGGGACAAGCCTTCGGCGGCGGCGCCGAGAAAGCACCGTGTCCGGGATGGTCCGGTCGTAGGAAATCAGTTGGTTGGATTGATCTCGCGATCGAAGCGGCTCAAGAGCCGATCTCGCTGTTCGGGCGAACCGAAGGTGGCGAAATCATAGTCCACCATCTTGATCATCGAAATGTCCGGAGCGGCAGGCGGAAGCTTTGCCCTGGCATTGGATGGCACCTGGTTCTGTCCAGCGGCAGCACCGGTTGCCTGTCCTTCGGGGCTCAGCGCAAAATCGACGAAACGGCGTGCCTCTTCCACATTTCGGCTGCCCTTGACGATGCTGACCGCTCCGATTTCGTAGCCGGTGCCTTCGCAGGGCGCGACGATCACAAGGGGAGCGCCTGCCTCCTTCTGGGTGACGGCATCGTGCATGAAGGCGATGCCGATCGTGATCTTTCCTCTGCCCGCCGCCTTGACTGGCTCTGAACCGGCCTTGGTGTATTCGGCGATATTGCGGCCAAGCTCGCGCATATAGGCGAAAGCCTCGTCCTCGCCGAGGAGCTGCACCAGCGTGACGAGGGTCGTAAAGGCCGTGCCCGACGAGTGCGGATTGCCGGACAGGATATGGCCGCGATAGATCGGCTTGGCGAGATCCTTCCAGCAGTTGGGCGCCGGCAATCCTTCCGCCGAGAGAAGATCCGCATTGTAGGCGAAGCCGAGCGCCCCGGCGTACAGACCGACGGATGTGCCACCCGACAAAGAGTAGAAGTTCCGTGCCCAGGGCAGAAGATCTGCTTCCTGTCGAGGCCGATGGCGTTCGAGGAGACCTTCATAGGCTGCCTGCAGATGCGTGACCCCCGTGCCGCCCCACCAGACATCGACGGTCGGCGCATCCTTCTCGGCCCGGACACGATCGAGGATCTCGCCGGTGCTCATCCGGGCCATGGTGACATGAAGGCCAGTCTTCGCCTCGTAGGTCTTTTCCATGACCGCGCACCACGCCTCATCGACACCGCAGAGGATGTTCAGCGTGCCGGCAGACCGGGAACCCGTAGCCGTGGCGAATGTCACAAGGACGCCGGCACCGATGGCGGTCAATAATCTCACGTCTTCCTCCCTTGGAACCTCCCCGTTCCAATGAATGAAGCATGATCATATCAGTCCGGGCTGGCAACCCACAGAATGGTTACTGATCTTTCAAGCCGGGAGCGTCACGCATTGCAGAGATTGCAAATATTACAATTGTGACACTCGCCGATAACCAGCAAGTCTTTGGCGTTTTTCCACCGTGCGGTTATGATGACGGTGGGAGGACTGCAACGTGTTGAACCAGAAGGTAAAAATTCTGATCGTCGAGGACGATCCGGATATGGCGGAGCTTATTTGTGATCTTGTGGAGGCTGAAGGCTGGATACCATTGACGGCACCCTCCGCCGAGGCTGCGCAGGAGCGATTGCAGCATGAGGCGGTTCAACTGGTTCTCGTTGACCATAATCTGCCAGGTCTCTCGGGCCGTGCCTTCGCGCAGCGTTTGAGGGCGCAAACCGACGTCGGCATCGTCATGGTCACGGCAGCGGGGAGCGCGACGGATCGGGTTCTGGGCCTCGAGACGGCGGCGGACGATTATGTCGTAAAGCCGTTCGAACCGAACGAGCTGACAGCACGGATCAAGGCAGTTCTCCGTCGCACGCATCCACAATTGCGCTACGATAGAGAGGGCGACCGCGACCATGCCGCCGCAACGCTTAGGCTCGGCGATTGGGCCGTCGATCTGGGTCAGCGCCGTGCCGTTTGCCTTGCCGATCCCACCAAGACGTTGACGTCAGCAGAGTTCGCCCTGCTCGAGATCCTCGCCGAGATGCCGAATACGCCCGTCAGCCGTGCACAGATTCTCGATCGCATGGGCGCCGACTCTGATCGTTTCGTCGATCGTAACGTCGATGTTCTGGTGCTGCGTCTGAGGCGCAAGATCGAACGGAATCCCGACCTTCCACGCCATATCCAGACCCGGCGCGGCAAGGGTTATGTCCTGCACACCGGTGATGCTGGATTGTTGCCTTGATCAACCGCGCCTTCGTCTCCTCGATCGCCTTCCGGTTGCCATTTGCAATCGCCTTCATCTGCGTCTCGGTTCTCCTTCTGTCGACCGTTGCCATCTATGGCCTGCAGAGGGCACGCAGTGAAATGTCGGCCTACAGTGTACAGGCCTTTTCGAGCCTCGCCAAGGCCTCGCTGGTGTCGAGGCAAGTGTCCGATCTTGTATCGAGTGCGCCATTCCTGATGAATGCCACGTCTCCCTATCGTGTCTCAAGCGAGAGTCGCGCGGTGGTGGCGCAGGTTGAGACGCTCCTCAAGACAATGGCGCCGGAGCAAACGGGTGTGACCAGCCAGGGCGGCGGTGCGCGCCGGATCATCGAACTCCTCGAAGATATCGAAACGCAGACACTGGCACTTGCGACCAATGCCGATGCCGCGCAAGAATATAGGGCTGAAGCGGCGGTGGCGCTCGGAGAGATCGCAACGGCTCGGGCCATCCAGGATCAGGATCTGCGTCAGCGTCTGAACAGCATCGCACAATCCGCATCGACATCGGATAGCCTCTTTCAGCTTGGCGAACTTCAACGACGCTTCGTGGCCGAGACGACGGTCCCCATGCTGGCCGCGGGACCCGACTTGCAGATCTCGCCTGAACAGCTCGAACCGTATCGAAGGATCTTCGAGGCGCAGACACGCTACCTCCTCGAGATGTTCACCATCCGCGCATCCGTCTCACGTCTGCATACCGTGTCGCGCGACCTCTCACATGCAACCGAAACCCAGAGCACATTCGTTGCCAATGCGCTGAACCAGAACCTCGAAGCCACTTCAAGCGCGTTGCGTCAGTTGCTTGGCATGACGGTGATCGCTTCCTTTGCAGTCGTGATCCTGGCCATTGTCTCCATCCGCTCGGTCATGCGCGTGTCTCATGGGATCGGCGATCTCTCGCGCGGCATGAATGCGCTGGCACGCGGAGAGGAAAATGTCGGACCACCCGTTTATGCGGGGACGGAAACGGAACTGATCCGCCTGCTCGACGCCTTCCGCGCCTTCAAGGAGAGCGTCGACCGCGTATCACGCCTCAGACGTACGGCCGAAGCGGCTGCGCGCACTATCCGATCGACGTTCCGGACGATGAACGAAGGCATCGCCCTCTTCGATCCTGGCGGTCAACCGATCACCATGAACCGGCGCATTATCGAACTGATGCGGCAGACAGGATCCTCGCGGAAAATGTCACTACGCCGGTTCGTCGCAACCGTACCGGAGATTGATCCTGTGCTGCTGCCTGCCGAAAATGAGCGTGGCGCACTTTTTGAGCGTCAGGTTCTTCGGCACCGTTTTGTCGACGACCAGGTGGTGGAGATTTCCGCGTCAAGGCAGCCGGACGGAGGGGTTGTTCTGCTCGCCCGCGACGTGACGGCCATGGACCGCCAGGAGATGGAAGCGGCCCGTGCCCAACGCCTGGACGTGGTAATGCGGATGACGCACCAGGTCAGCCATGAAGTCGGCAACATGATCGGCATTATTACCGGCAGCCTTGGCCTGCTCGAACGGGAACCCGATTTTACGGAACGGCAGAAGCGGCACCTGGGGCGCATCCGCAAAGCCGCCGAGCGCGGGCGAGCCCTCGCCTCCAGCATGTTATCCATCGGCAGTCAGCAGCAGATCCGTCCGGCCTCAATCGAGATTGCAACGATCCTTCAAGGGATGGCCGATGTCTTGGAGATGGCGATAGGCACCCGCAATCGACTGGAACTGGACCTTGCAGCCAGTCTACCAACAGTCTGCCTCGATCCTGCGCTGCTTGAGCAATCGATACTCAACCTTTGCCTGAACGCATCGGCTGCCATGCCGGATGGCGGAACGGTCAGAGTGGAAGCGTCTGGAACCATCGAAGCCGTCATCATCGCAGTCATCGACGAAGGTGTTGGCATGTCGCCCGAAGTCCTCGACCAAGCGATGGAACCTTACTTCACCACGAGATCAAGAACCGGGGGGTCTGGCCTCGGGCTCGCTATGGTCTATGGGTTCGTCCGCCAGTCTGGTGGTGAAGTCAGAATCACCTCTCGCTTAGGGGAAGGTACACGCGTGGAGCTTTGTTTCCTTCCGTCGAAGTCGGAGTCCACCCCATGTCAGGCAGGACACGAACGGGTCCAAGCTCCCCTTTGAAAACCTTTGGCCCTCATCATGTAATCGAGCATGACAGAAACTTGGATAACCAAAAATCGGAAATAATTACCGCTCAACGGGCCCGTTGAATGAAGCCCAGAGCCAGGGCACAAAGGTGACATCCACGGTCGCTCGCGATGGGAAAATATAGCGAATTCAAGGGCTGGTTCGTTAAGTCATTGAAATCATGTGAGAATCCAGCTCCCCCAGGGAACTCATTTTGACCCTGCTTTTTACCTAAACTGGCTATCAACTCCCAGACGAAAAAGTGGCGTCGTCTCAATAAGTTGAGCGATCTCTACCGTAGTTTCTTGGGCTATCCGTCGAGTTCGAAGACGCCCGGAAAGTTGGCTGGGAACCCGCAAGCGATGTGTGTTATCGGACCGGCGGCAGACTGTCTGTTAGTCGTAAGCGGATTGCTGATAGCGGACATTAGCTCGTTGCCAGGAGGCTGACCATAAGCACAATTTTCGATGCGTCGGAGCGAGTATACTGGCGTCAGCCGTCGCCGGTATAGCTTAGGACTGGCTGTATTTTGGGTTTTGATCCCGCCGGTCCGGGGCACGCTCCCCGGTTCGTCCGTTTTCCAATACGGCGAGGCTCTATTTAGAAGAATTCAATGATAATTGTCCACACGATGCCTTGGAAGGGAGCTTTCCAAATTGGCCAGGGCGTTCTTCAAGACTGCCTCTGCTGGGTCGGCCTCGTTGTTTATCCAGGGGCGCCGATCATCCATTGCTGGGTAAGCTGCTGCGGGCTGCATTTTTCCATAACGATCTCTATTTCCTTTGAACTCAAGGGCTTTTTTCGCGTCAGACATGCATGCGCGTCATTGTTATGTAGCATGAAGCCACTATCCGCTTTCGCCCTACGCCACTGGTAATGCCAATTGCGGCATTGCGACAACAAGAGTTGCTGATTGTTGTAATAGAGGCAGTTTCCGTTGCTTGTCAGGATGTAATCCTCCTTACTGATCCGGCTGTTTTCAAGCCGAAATGCGCTTTGACCGAAACATCCGCCAAGATTGACGAATATTGCTCCGGAAGGCGATTTCCAGAACTCTGTGCATTTTCCGCTTTCAAGAAGAAATGGGGTCGTCTGCTCCGACAATGCCTCCTGGTGCACGACGATAACAGACATGCAGTTGAGCAGGATGCCAAGAATGACGGCTCTCATTGTACGGAACCTCCGGCTTTTTTTGTGTCGCCATCGACCTGATTGAAAAATTGTGTTGCACGGCGTCCAAGCGTGGATGGCAAGGCCTGTTCGCCGATGCCGCAAAACAACCCGACGACAAGCGCCACCTGAACAGACGACAGGATCGCCGTCGTATCGAGCGTGCCGATCTTGAAGGTGACGATCTGCACGACAAACAACGCAGTCAGCACCAGCGACAACAATCCGGTAAAAACCAACCGGACAGGAGGTGTCATCAGGTCGGCTTCCAACCCGCCGAGATTTTCGAAGGGAATTTTGATATTCCGGATCCCGAAAGAGAGCCATGCTCCCATCATCGTTCCCGACCAAACCAGCAGAAGTTTTGAATAATCGGTTTCTGCATCGATGAGATAAGGCGAGATGATGAAATAGACCATAAATCCGGCAACGAATGATCCGGCTGCCCACTGGCCGAGGTTGATCATGTACTTGTTTTTAACACCGGGTCCTTCGACATATTCGATATATTTCTGCAGATCCCGCAACGCGGACCAGGCGGCTTTCGAAGGTGTTTCTGCCTCAAGCCCAGCCTTGGCGATCAGGACTAGCCTGTCGATATAGGTAACCAGTTCGGCATTGCTGGCATTTTTAGAGCGGGTTTTCCGCAGGCTTCTGATGATCCACTCCGTCAACTCGACCGCATTCTTGAATTCGAGAAGCTCCGCCGATGGATCCACGTCGGCAACTGCAATCGAGACGGTCGGCAAGTCCTTGTCTTCGCGACGTGTGACCACGAAGCCACTTTTCGCAAAATCCAAGGGTTTCTCTTCGGGTTCCGTCACGGCGGCGCCTTGCGCCGCAGCGCCAATGTCTTGACCTGAAGCGACACCGCCCTGCGCAGCGGCGGCAGGGGCTGCCATGTCGGCGGCGTTGGCGTTTTCAGGAGCTGCAGCTGCTATGGCAGCGCCGTTGACTTCGTTGCCATTTGCAGGCGCAGGGGCCTGCACTGCAACGGCGTTGCAATCGCCCACTTCTGCAGCGTCATGAATCTGAACGGGAACAACCCCGCCGTCGGCGGCCGGCACAGTTTGCGGATCTGGCATGGTTGGTAGCTTCCAAGGATAGGGTTGAAGAAGAGGTCGATGTCTCCATCATACCTCGTCCGGCGAATGATGCTGAATCTCTCCGATTGCCTTTCAATTTTTACACACTCGCGAGTGTTCAGGTTGCCTTGCCGCCCGCACCTCACCCCGTCTTTTTATAAAATATGTGCGCACCGATATGCGCCGTCGGCGTCATCGTCGCCGCCCAGTCGGGGAAGCGTTTCATGGTGTCGGCGTGAAAATGTGTGGCGCCGCCGGTTTGATCGACAAGCGTGCCGGCGATGGCGTCGCCGGCGATCGCGAAACACTGGTCGAAGATCGCGTCGCCGCTGTTGGGCTGAAGGTTGACGATCTTGGCGCGGTTGATGTCACCTGCATTCCAGCAGGAAAACTGCTTGTTTTTCAAACACACGTGCTCGACCGTCTTGCCGAACCAGCTCTTGGCCTTGGCCCGGTTCATCACGACATTTGCGACTGCCTCCAGCCCAGCCTTACCCTGGTCGCGCGCCTCGCCATACAGCGTGCGCGCCAGGATGATCCGGTTGCGGGTGTCGTGTCCGCCGGGAGCCGGCCCCGGAAGGGGCAGTTCCGGGGCGGGGTTCAGCGTGCTCAGCCAACGGATCGCGACAATCTTGCCGCGCGAGGCCGGAATGGTCGTCACGAGATCGGACTGGTTGCCCCCGAGAATCTGGATCTGGTCGGTGGAAAGCTTTTTATCAAAGAACGCCACATGCCCGCTGCCGCTTGTGTTGTCCTGAGGTGATAGAACAACGATCGCACCGCGGGGAATGCTGTCGTAATCCCGCTGCCGCAGCTCGAGATCGCCCCATTGCGTCCAGTGGGAAGCAACTTCCGGTTCGAACACTTGATACTGCTCGGCGCCGCCCTTTTCCAGGCACCAGGCGGCAAATGCGCCGCACCATGGCTCGCTGGATGTATGCGGATTGGTCGCGGCGTCAAAATACTGGCTCACTCGTTGCTGACCCGCACCGGATGTTTCCACGAAGCCTCCGGTCTTCCAGTCCGCGAACTCCTTGTCCGCCGCGGCCATCCAGTCAGCGGCAACCGTGGCGTCTACGACAGGCGTGATAAATTCGGGAACATATTGTTCGATAAGATCAAATGCCTTCTCCAAGCCGGTCTCAAGCGCCGTGGACGTGGCAGTGACAAAAGCATCGACGGTTGCATAACCGGTTCCGGCGGCATCGCCGATAAATTTTTTGCGGTCCTTCAGCAACTGGTCGATCTTCGACTTGTCGTACCGGCAAGCGGAAAAAATCTCGTCCATCTTTGTGGCCGGCGTCTTGGCGTTGATCGCCTTTTGAACGGCCACGGCTGCATCCACGCCGATCAGCCGGGAATGAAAGATGTTCAGAAGACTGGTGATATAGTCCCGGCTCGCCATCCCCTCGCCAAAACTTTTGGCATCCCGCTCGGCCATCCAGGCGGCGCAATCGACCTGCGCATATCCCGAAAGGCGCCCGTCCGGCCCGAACGTGACATTCAATCCGGAGGCGACATAGGCGTCCCATTCGGTCGTCGAGATCTGAAACGGACCGAGCGCGGTTGGATCGCTCAGCTGCGCCGCGAAATTCGTGAGCGACGTTTCGATCAGCGCCCACGCGATGAGATAATCGCAGCCGACCGTGCCGCCATCCGCATCCGCCAGTTCGCAGCGGATACATTCGGAAACAAAAGCCCCCTCATCGACCGGAGGAACAACGGCTGCACCGTCATCAGCCGGCGCTCCGAGGAACGTGGCGAGTATCCATCCTGTAAGAGGTAGGGCGACCGGGTTTGTCTGATAGCTGATTTCGATCCAGGTACCACGTTCGGCACTCTTGCCGGTCGGAGTGACGATATCGCCCCCCAACAAGCGCGGAGCACCCTCAACATGTGGCGAGGATTCCGAAGGCAGGACGTAAAATTTGACGAGTTGCAGGGTCTGGTTCTGGACAAGCTTATATCGGGACACAGGGTTGATCCTCCCCTTTATCGGCCCACTCGAGGACCTTGTAGAAGAAAGCTTTTGAGACTGTCGACGCATCATTCGTGTCCTGCGCCGACATGTTGCATTTCTGCCTTGCCGTTACGACAGCATTGCGGACCGCTCTGTCTTCAAGATTTTGCCCCTCGGTCAAAACCTTGACCTTCTTGAGCGCTTCAATGAATTGCTTTTCTCTTGACGGATATTCCTGGAACAGCAGGCTCTCGGTGATATTCAGATATCTGCCTTGCTGACACTGGGGCATATCCCGCACGCCCCGCAGCTGGCCCTGTCCGTCCCATTCCGTGTCGTTGATACGTCCATCCGGCCCCGCAGCGCCCGCGGAATAAACGAACGCCTCCCAAAGCTTCACCGCCGCCATGGTGAGGGAATTGTCGGGGTCCGAACGCGACACACAAAGGTTTCGCCGCAGAAGACGGAGATCAGCATCCGTATACGTTCTCTTCCCGTTGAAGATCTGCGCAACGGCTGTCGAGGGCGTCAGCGGCCGCCCCGGTCGTGCTATACCCGGATCGTTCGGCCTGCGCGGCGTATCGAAAACCCGCCGCTCGATCTCGAGATTCTCCACCTGCGGCGGTTCCACGCCGGTGACTGCGGCCCGCGCGAAGCTGTTGACATCCATGGTGATGGTCTGCGGCGTGCAGAGTTTCAGATAGGAACGCAGCACCGCGACGACATCCACCTTCTGCAGGTAACGCGCGGTGAGAAATCTATCGCGAAATTGCAGGCGCCGGCTTTCCACCGTCAGCTTGATGGTGGAAGGCTCCAGCCCTAAAAGCGCGCGGGTGTAATAGGCATCGTAAGCTTGCGACGCCAGACCGAGCGCGATGCTGACATATTTGAACGCATCGTCATTGCCCGGCACGGCGACGGCAAGCGCACCGGCGGCCGTGGTCGTCAGGCTGACCAGGGTCGAATTGACGAAAGGCCTTTCGTTGCGTTTGTTTTCCAGCCAGGCCAGATAAAGATCGCACCGGTGGTCGATATCGTTCATCCCGGCCTTCACGACCGTATTCCACCTATATTCGTCAAATCCCGACGAGAGGCACCGGAGCCGATGCCCCGCGGCAACCGGAAGATCCGCCTGTCTGCAGATCTCGCCAAAGTAACTTTCGAGCGAATCCGTGGCGATTGCCGTCTCCTCGCTCATCAGATCCGGGCCCGCCCCGGCCTCGATAAACTGCCGCTCCGCCGGCGTGCAGCCCGAAAGCAGAACGCCCGAGAGTAGAAGACCCAACACCGAGCGGACCAGAAAGCGAAAAAGCGAAGACCAAAAAAGCTCGCTCATTTCGACTTCCCCACGATGCTTTCGATGATCTTGATATTCTGCTGGATAAACCGCGCATTGGTTCCGGTGCGGGCCGGACCGGGCACGGTGCCGATGGCGGATCGCGCCGCATCCACGGTACTGCGAATGTCCTGCGTCTGTTCATCGGTCAGGCCGGCGCCCGGTTTGGCAGCGTTGGAAGCAAGCTGTGCCGCGCACCAGGTCACGCTTTCCTTGATGCGCAGCGTCAGGCTTCCGGCCGGGTCGATACGCGCCTTTTCGGGATCGGTGAAAGTGTTGAAATCGCTGTCGGGACGCCGGAACCGGGAGCAGGCAAAATCGCGATCCGTGCTGCGCGCCGCCTGCAGGCGCCCGATTGCCGCCTCGTAGATCGTCGCATTCGAGCCCTGCAGCTGCTTGAGAAGCGTGTCCACGGTCGCGCGTGGAACGCTTTGATAGAGGAATGCCCGGTTGGGCAGCTTGCTCATCCAGGCGGCGGCCTCGAGCACGGTATTTCCGGGCTGATAATAATATTGCTTGGCCAGATCGGCCGCCGCAAACAGAAGCCAGTAGGCAATGCCGACATCGTCGCCATTCGGGCCTCTGTTGGCAAGCTGCTTCAGCCGCTCCTGCCAGAGGCGGCTGGCCCTTTGATACAGTAGCGACGAGCTCCCATAGCTGAAACCCGGCTGGCCCATTTCGGCCAGAAACGGCCCCACGCCTTCAAGATCGCTTGTCGGGTCATTGGCGATCGCCGTCGCAAGGGGATAGTCCTGGTCGCGATCGGCAAAAAACGGGATCTGGAAATTCATCTGTTCGCTTTGATAACCGGCCGGTGGCGATGGCACCGTGATCGATACCGGAATGCTGATCGCCGGCCTTGAGCGCAGATCGAACGCCCATCTGCCGTCCGTGGCGGTGCGCGGAAACGCGGTGTCGCGGGATTTGACCTCGGCCGAGGCCGCAACCCCGGCCCTGCTCTGGACTTCGACGGTCAGATCCCCCGCCGCCAGCCGGGCCGGCGACGCCATCACGGCGAACATCGCCAACAGGACAGCGCGGTACCATGAGGGAAAATGGGCCGTATCGAACATGCGGCGGTGTTTCTGCGTCATGACTTATCCTTCACCAGCATGGCCAGATAAGAGCCCTGTATGGCCATCAGGCCGCCGAAAAGGGCCCGCATCTGCTTCAGAGAAGCGTCCTGGGCCTCCGCCGGAAACACGCCAGACCAGTCTCCGGTGCTGATCAGGAATATGGAGACGACTGAAAACAGGATGCCGGCGGCCAGAAGAAGAATGAAGGCGTGGCCCACGCCGTTCAAAACGCTCCCTGCCTTTGGCGGAGCGCCATCGGCGGTCACGTTGACGAAACAGACCGAGGAAAGCACCGTCGGAATGACCGCGCTGAGCCCGGTGACGAAGGTTCCGAACGCACTGTCGAACGGAAAGGAAATCGCCTGCATGAACAGGTATTTCCAACGGTCGCTGGAAACGAAGCCCGAACTGCTGTGATCGATCGTCAGTCCCATGAACACCAGGCAGACAACCACGATGCCGGCGCCGATCGCCAATAGAAATACCTGCGCGAGCCGTCTGACAAAGACGTCGGTTACCAACTTCTTCACAATATGCCTCTTTCAGAGCAAAGATCTCATGACGCAAAGCACATAAAGTGCTGCGGAGCGTCCCATCGATCAGTTTGCATGTAGAAAAATCTATGCCACAGCAGACATTTACTCTGCCGTGCAGCCTGCCACGCAGGTGTTTTGCTCAAATCCCCGCCACAACCTATTCGATAATCTCAAATGTCGTCAATAAATTTTTAATGATTGCCGGGCCGCAGAAAACGAATTGCCTGTTACCGAAGACGCGGCCCTCGGAGGCTAACTCCGTTGATAGTGACTGGTAGCAACACGAAACCGAAATTACTGGCATCCATATTGCCGATCTGCGGAACGCGCTGCGGGAAGGAGGACAGGATTTCGCGGTATTGGCCGCTGGTGAAGACCAAATTAGATGGCTCGCGAATAGCTGCGTCTGCCCGGAAATGAGAAGCCTGGTAAGACTCCCAACAGTATGAAAGCGATTTGTGCGATACTTGGCCGCTATCGCGACTTCTTGGAGCGGAAGGAAAGATCCAAGCGCTACAGGCCCGAGAGCCCGCGGCCGTTTGTCTGCTGTCTGGCGTCTGGGTAGCGAGGTCCTCATTACGATGCGCTGTCGATGGCATCATGTCCAAGACAACGCACGCTTTCAGGCATGCGCCAAAACGCCGTGCACGAACGACAGATGGTACGAAATGGCAGCGCCGTAGTGGCCGCTGGAAGGAAAACTCGCAGTCAACCAGCGGAAATACTTGCTGCTGTACTCTCATGTTGACTGATGCCCAAAGCCAGGGCACAATGGTGGCATCCACGGTCGCTCGCGGCAGAAAGCGGCAGAAAACAGAGGGAATTTCAATACTTTTTCAACTAAGCCATTGAAATCATGTGAGAATCCAGGTTCCCCAGCCAATCTTTTCAGATTAATGTTCTCTTATAAATCAGAGTGTTAGGGCACCTAAGCGGCTGAGCGCGCACCTCTGTAAGTACCTCACGAGTTGAGTTATCCACCTTCGCGCGTGCGCCAACTTAGCTGCCGAAGGAAGGATTGGAGGTCTATCCCGTTGTCGATGCGGTTGCAGGAACCTCTCAATGCGCGCATGCTGCAGGTCTTGATCGGAT